>NZ_JACJRF010000001.1 GCF_014697105.1 Anabaena subtropica FACHB-260
TTCCCCCTACTGCTTGCGCGTGTATTCTGATTGGATTTTCCACCACCTTTTACTCCCCACAACTCCTTCTGTTATTACTTTACTTGGACTTGTGTGTACACCGTAGCCTACAAGGAGAGAGGCTTTAATTTTTCCCCCTTCCCTCGCAGGGAAGGGGGTTAGGGGGTTAGGTTTTACGTTAGCTTTTCCACATAACGTGAAAAGTCAGAACAAAATCAGGCTTTCTGAATTTGGAATTTTGTTGGCGGAATCCTGGCCGTAGGCTATTTTCCATTTTTAATTGATTCCAGCCATCCTTGCACGCGCTCAGTCACAGATTCTGGGGTTTGATGACCTAAAACTTTGCCATCAAACACCACGGCCGGGGCAATTCCACAAGCACCCAAACAGCGTGCTGTTAGCAGTGATATTTGACCATCAGCAGTGGTTTCTCCAGGATGGATGCGAGTAAATTTTTCTACATCTGCCAAAATTGCTGGTGCGCCTTTGACATAGCAAGCCGTACCTGTACATACCACACAACTATGGACTCCTTGGGGCGCAAGGGAAAACAAATGATAGAAAGTTGCTACTCCATAAACTCTACTAGGCGGTAACTTCAATCTGTGGGCAATATGAAGTAATAAGTCGTTTTCTAAATAGCCAAAAAGTTCTTGAGCTTTGTGAAGAATTTCAATTAATGCGTCTTGTTGATACTGGTGACGCTTGATAGTTGCATCTAGCATTTTCCAGCGTTTATCACCACTGGGATGAGGATGAGATGGCGTTGCAGTAGTCATACCAATTCAAAATTTAGAGGCTTGTATCGTGAAGCGGTTTTCAATCCCAAATCTAAAATTGAAAGAGAAATGAGGATTGATTATTTAGACACAGAGACAGGGAGGAGAAAAGGGAAAAACTTTTTCAGTAACTTTTCGCCTCTACTTCATGGCGATACAGCCTTTGCTTATGCTGACAATACTTGTGTCTGCTGTGGTAAGTCTTCTTCAATGTCTTCAAGCTTTCCTAAATTCCGCACTATATGCACTGAACAAGGGGCATGATGCAGGACGTAGTTACTAACGCTGCCGAGAAATAATTCTTTTAACCCAGATAAACCCCGATGTCCCATAATAATTAGGTCAGCATCCCAATTACGGGCTAATTTACATATTGTGCGACCAGGGTTACCCAAGGTTTGTAAAAATTCTGTGGATACTCCTGCTGTGTTTGCTTTGGCGCTGAGGGTTTGTAACATCCCCACACCTTCAGCTTTAAAGTTATCCCATTGCTTTTGATATATCTCAAAGCTTTGACCGCTTAAACCTGGGTAATAATCATAATTAGATACCATAGGTATGCGTGGACTGCCTTCTTCTTCTGGAGATAGGACGTGCAGTAGTAATAATTTAGCTTGCGTGGCTTTTGCCAAAACTAATGCTTGTTCAAAAACTTGTTGTCCTATTTCGGAGCGATCCAATGCAACTAGAATTTTTTTTAGCATATAGACCTACCTTTGGGGAGTGGGGGAAGAATCTCTTCCTCAGCACTTATGTTTTTCCTTACACCTCTTTTTATAGGAGAACAATTTGAGGAACTTGTGAGGGCAACGATATCTGTATTATCTGAACAGTCCACAACCATGATAATTGAGGCTGATTTATTGAGAAATGTGGAAATAACTCATCAATGAAAAATTTTATGGATATTTTAATCAAAAAGCTCTTGATTTCTGATATTTTTCTTGGTGTTTGATATTTATTTCAATTAACTAACCAAAGTACTCATGGATTTTTGGTATAAAAAATTATTGCTCTTAAGTGGGAAAAATACAAAATCGAGGATAGACAATTTACCAACTAATAATTTATTTCTAAAGATTGATAAATATTGCTATTTGTTAATTAATATTAATTGATATGACGTTTGCAACCTCAAATACTTTTAAATACAAAAATGTGACTAATTTACATTAAAAGCTAAAATTGTTTACTATTTGACCTATTTTAATATCATTCAAAAATGATGTAAAGACAATATAATAATTTTTCCTAAATCAGGATTTCAGGAAAAATATAATTAAATCATGTCGATGTCTATTAAATAATTAACATTAGGTAAAACTTTAAGATGAAAATTTTAGTTGTTGAGGATGATGAGTTAAATGCTTATGCGCTGACAGCTGTTCTCACGAATCAAAACTATGCAGTGGAAGTGGCGGCGGATGGTGTTGCGGCTTGGGATTTAATCCAAACTTACGATTATGATTTGATTCTTTTAGATGTGATGTTGCCAAAGCTAGATGGTATTAGTCTTTGTCGGCAAATACGGTCTAGTGGTCGGCAAATGCCAATCCTTTTATTAACGGGTTGTGATAGTAGTCATGAGAAGGCGATCGGGCTAGATGCAGGCGCAGATGATTATGTAGTTAAACCGTTTGATCAAGAAGAATTGGTGGCTCGGATGCGGGCTTTATTGCGCCGAGGAGGAACAACATCGCAGCCAATTCTAGAATGGGACAATTTGCGACTTGATCCTAGTAGTTGTGAGGTCAGATATAATCAAAACTTACTATCACTAACTCCCAAAGAATATGCTCTTCTAGAGTTATTTTTGCGTAACAGCCGCCGGGTATTTAGCTGTAGCATGATTTTGGAGCATATATGGTCTTATGAAGATACTCCTGGGGAAGAAGCAGTTCGCACTCATATTAAAGGATTGCGAATGAAGCTGAGAAATGTGGGAGCGCCTAGTGATTTAGTGGAAACAGTTTACGGAATTGGCTATCGCCTCAAACCACAGCAAGAAGAGGGGGTGAGGAGTAAGGGGGAGGCGAAAAACCTTTCATCTACCCCAGAACGAAAATCTCAACAGCAAACATTGACCGCGATCGCTAGTATTTGGCAAAAGTTTTATGGGCGGGTGGATGAGCAAGTTCAGGTGTTGGAGCAAGCAGCGATCGCACTTACCCAACAAGCTTTAAACTCAGAATTACATTTGCAAGCAACAAGAGAAGCCCATACACTAGCCGGCTCACTAGGGACTTTTGGGTTACCCACAGGGTCGAAGTTAGCCAAGAAAATTGAGCAGCTACTGAAATCTGGCAATCAATTGACATCAACAGAAATTAAGAGCTTGCAAAACTGGGTCAAGTCATTAAGGCAAGAAATTGCAGCACAAAAACCAGAAACAACATCTACCGTTGAACCACTACCTCTATTATTAGTCGTTGACCGTGATGTGATTTTAGCTGAAAAGTTGGCGCAGACATTTGGTAAGGGGAAATGTCAAGTTACCAGCACTACTAATCTCGACCAAGCCAGAAATATCTTATATCGAGAGCATCCTCATGTAGTATTAATAGATACTAGCGTTTCCTCTTATCAAGAAGATAGTTTGAGTTTTTTGGCGGAACTAGCCCAACGCAAACCACCTGTACCCGTAGCAGTGTTGACAGACCAGACAGACTTACAAAATCGTCTGCAACTAGCTCGCCAAGGCGGACATACCTTGTTACAGAAACCGATGGATACTGGTGAGATTATAGAAGCGATCGCTCACCTATTGCAACAAGCCCCCCAAGCCGAATCTAAAGTCTTAGCAGTAGATGACGACCCGCAGATTCTCGCCTTGTTACAAAGTTTACTTCAGCCTTGGGGATTACAAGTAATTACCCTAGATGATCCACGGCGATTTTGGGAAACATTGGCAGATGTTAACCCAGACCTATTAATTCTAGATGTGGAAATGCCCCATACAAATGGGATAGAACTATGCCAAGTAGTCAGAAATGACTCCCAATGGAGCGAATTACCTATACTATTTCTGACAGTCCATAACGATGGAGAAATTGTTAATCAGGTGTTTAGTGTTGGTGCTGACGACTTTGTCAGTAAACCCATCGTCGGGCCAGAATTAGTAACGCGAATTATCAACCGTCTGGAACGGGTGAAATTGCGGCGACGAGTGAGTAAAAGTAGTGGTGCGGGGGAAGAAATTGTTTCCCCCAGATCCTCATCTCCCTCCTTCGCTGATTGGCGTACCATTTTCAACGCTGAACCAGAATGCGTCAAAATAGTGGCAGCTGATGGTACTTTGTTAGATATCAATCCAGCAGGTTTGGCAATACTAGAAGCAGATAGAGCTGCCGCAGTCATTGGTAAGTCTGTATATTCTTTGGTTGTGGCTGAATATCAACAAGCCTTTCGAGAACTGAATGAAAGCGTTTGTCAAGGAAAAGCAGGAACTCTGGAATTTGAAATTATTAGTTGTCGAGGTAATCGCCGATGGATGGCGACTCATGCTGTACCTGTGCGGAATGAGGCCGATGGTAATCTGGTGCAGTTGGCAATTACACGGGATATTACTCAAAACAAACAAGCAGAAGCAGAAATTAAACGAATCAATCGCACATTGCAAACTCTTAGTGATTGCAATCAGTTACTAGTACGTACCAAAGATGAGAGCGAGTTACTACAGCAAGTTTGTCAAATTCTGGTGGATGTTGGTAACTATCGATTGGCTTGGGTGGCTTTTGCGGAAAATGATGCAGAAAAAAGTATCCGTCCAGTAGCTCAAGCGGGTTATGAAGAGGGATATCTGCAATCTCTTCACCTTACTTGGGAAGATACAATTCGCGGTCAAGGACCAACGGGAACAGCCATTCGCACAGGAAAAACCGCAATCACTCAGAATATCTTGAGTGATCCGAACTATGAAATTTGGCGTTGTCAAGCTAGTAATCGGGGTTATGCTTCATCCATTGCTTTACCTTTAACAGATAATGGTCGAGTGTTTGGTGCCTTAAACATTTATGCTGCTGAAGCAAATGCTTTTGATATTGATGAAATAAAACTTTTAGAAGAACTAACAGCAGATGTGGCTTATGGCATAGTAGCATTACGGAATTTGAGCGATCGCCAACTAGCCGAAGCTGCACTACGAGAAAGCCAAGAGCGCCTTTCCCTAACTCTGGAAGCAGTCAATTTAGGTATATGGGACTGGAATCTGACTACTAACCAAATTATCTGGTCTGATGGTCATGCCCGATTATTTGGTATGGAGCCAGGGAAATTTGATGGCTCTTATGAATCTTTTAAAGCCTGTATCTATCCTGAAGACTGGGAAGCTTTAGCACAGGTAATAAATGATGCTTGTCAGCACAAAGCTGACTATAACCATGAATTCCGCATCGTTTGGCCAGATGGTAGTATTCACTGGATTGAGGGAACAGGCAAACTCTACTACAACACAGATGATGAAGCAGTGCGGATGCTGGGTACAGTCAGAAATATTACTTCTAGAAAGCAGATACAAGCAACCTTACAAAAAGTCAATAACGAACTGGAATTAAGAGTAGCAGAACGTACCGCCGAGTTAGTCAACGTCAATCGACAATTACGGTCACAACTTGATGAACGCCAAGGTATCGAGGCAGCACTACGCATTTCCCAAGTGCGACTGGCACGAATTTTAGATATTGCTGATGATGCCATTATTTCTATTGATGGTAGCCAGAAAATCACATTATTTAACCAAGGTGCAGAGAAAATTTTTGGTTACTCTGCTCAAGAAATTATCGGACAGCGCTTGGATACACTCATACCACAGCGTTTTACTCAAGCTCATCGTCAGCACGTAGCCGATTTTGGGCAAGCTCCTAGTCTGGCGCGGCGGATGGGAGAGCGGCGAGAACTATTTGGTTGTCGTAAGGATGGGAGTGAATTTCCGGCGGAGGCTTCTATTTCTAAATTCAATTTAAATCAAGAAGTATTTTATACGGTTATCTTACGTGATGTTACAGAACGCAAGCAAATTGATCGGATGAAGGATGAATTTGTATCTGTTGTCAGTCATGAACTCCGCACACCTTTAACTTCAATTCATGGTTCCTTGGGAATGTTGGCTAGTGGTCTATTACCAGCCGACTCAGAACAGGGAAAACGCTTACTACAAATTGCTACTGATAGTACGGAGCGCCTAGTACGCCTGATTAACGACATCTTAGATATTGAACGCATCGAGTCTGGTAGGGTGAAAATGGAACGGGAAACTTGTAACCTTACCGACTTGATTGAATCCGCCGTCAGTGTTGTACAGCCTTTAGCCAACAAAGCTGGAGTGAAATTATCAATTTCTAGCCCATCGATTCAATTATGGGTTGATCCAGACCGGATTGTGCAGACATTAACTAACTTGCTGAGCAATGCGGTTAAATTCTCCACGCCTGAGAAAACAGTCTGGCTGCTAGCGCAACAATACGGCGATGAACTGTTGCTGGAGGTAAAAGATAACGGACGCGGGATTCCATCTGACAAACTCGATAGTATTTTTGAGAGATTTCAACAGGTAGATTCTTCCGATTCACGCAACCATGAAGGTACTGGTTTGGGTTTGGCTATTTGCCAAAGCATTGTACAGCAGCATGGTGGACGCATCTGGGCGGAAAGCGTATTAGGTGAAGGTAGTACTTTTTATCTCACTTTACCGATTTTACCTATACTTCAAAGTGTAGAGTTGCTAAATTCTGCCTCGTCACTCCCTCCCCCCTCCGGGGTTTATCAGTCGTTCACGGGGGAAATCCCCAATACTAAGCTGACTCACCGTTCTCCTCAGGTTCTCGTGTGTGATGATGATTATGCGATCCGCATGGAACTACAGACTCTCTTAGAACAGGGGGGATATGGAGTAGTGACAGTGGCTACTGGACAAGAAGCGATCGCTTTAGCATCTACTCAACATCCAGATGTGATTGTACTAGATTTGCTCATGCCGGGAATGAATGGTTGGGAAACAATGGCTATGTTGAAGGAAAGCCCAGAAACCAAAGATATCCCCATTGTGATTTGTAGCGTTTACAAGCCAAGCAACAATCACCAACCCAGTGGCGATTTTATCGATTGGGTGAGTAAACCAGTCCAAGAAAGCTATCTCTTACAGTCTCTCAGACAAGCTATCTCTAAATCTTCCAGGCGAGTTCGTATTCTGATTGTTGAAGATGATGCAGATTTAGCTGAACTGTTTGTCACCTTGTTTGAAAGACATGATATTGAAACCTTTCTAGCTAAAACTGGACGGGAAGCCATCCACCTCAGCCAAGAAGTCAATCCCGACTTGCTAATTCTCGATTTAATTTTGCCAGAAACCGATGGGTTTGCGGTGGTAGATTGGTTACAGCAACACCAGCGCCTATGTAATGTTCCAGTAGTGGTTTACTCTGCTAAAGATTTGGAGGAATCAGAACGCAAACGTCTAAAGTTAGGACATACAGAATTTTTAACCAAAGGACGTGTCACAACCAAAGAGTTTGAACAAAGGGTAATCGAACTACTTCAGCGAATTACTAACAACCCACAAGAGACTAGTACTCATGAACAACAAGCGAATTCTAGTGGTTGATAACGAGCAGTATATTCAAGAAGTTGCCAAGATTTGCTTGGAAACAGTTGCAGGCTGGGAAGTTGTCACAGCCAGTTCAGGCAAAGAAGGCATAGATAAAGCCGAGACTTACCAAGTAGATGCTATTCTTCTGGATGTGATGATGCCGGGTATGGATGGTATTGCTACCTTTGAGAAACTACAAGCCAATCCCGTAACCAAGGAAATACCAGTCATATTATTAACCGCCAAAATCCAAGCCTCTGATCGTCGCCGCTACTCACAATTGGGGATGGTGACGGCGATCGCTAAACCTTTCAATCCGTTAGAATTGGCTGGTCAAGTAGCTACAGCCCTTGGTTGGAATTTGGATCAATAGCAGCTTTACACAAGGGATAAAATTAAGTTATTGGGCAACATACATTACTTTTAATAAATCGCCGCATGATTAAACTCGACCAATTTTTGAAGTTAGCAGGAATAGCGCCAACTGGAGGACAAGCCAAACTGATGATTATGGATGGTGATGTCAAAGTCAATGGTGCAGTAGAAACCCGCCGTGGACGAAAATTAGTAGAAAGTGACCAAGTGACAATAGCCGGACAAACTTTTGATGTTGGGGATGTAATTGCCAGTTCGGCGAATGAATGATGAGCATTTTGCTGTTGATGGTAAAAATGGGTTAACCCTCAGCGTTCCTCCGCGCTTAACTCAGCGTTCCTCTGCGTTCAAAAACTCAACAACTTTTAACAACACAACCGGGGAGTGTTCTATTACTAAAATTGGGATATTTGCGATCAATCTGATGAGCTTTTTTCTCGAATTGGTTAAATAAGAGATTAGCTCGTTCATATCCCTTAAAAAACTGCTGTGGATCGGCTAGATGGGTTTTTGGTAGCTTTTGTCCCATTTCTTTGAAAACTAAACCCAGAGGTACATTAATCTCATCTTGGAGTTGGAGATAACGAGCGAAAAGTGGAGCATAAGCAGCAATGATTGATCCTACTCCCCCCCGTGGCTGTCCCCAACCGATAAAATACAGTCCTTTGTAATCATCTAGAAACGAATCTGCATAACATTTGACCACTGATCCTTCGACGCGGTGAAGTTCTGGGGGAAGGAAGGGATAGGAAACATAATAGCCAGTTCCACAAACAATCAGATCAAATGTTTCTCGACTACCATCAACAAATTCTACTGCTTCACCAGCCAAGCGACTCACCCCTGGTTTAGGAATGATGCGTCCATGTTTGATGTAGTAGGGAACCTCACTATTAACTGTTGGGTGTTTCTCAAACAGACGATGTTGAGGTTTGGGTAGACCATAATTTTCATGCTTACCAAAGGTGAGACGGATGAGTAAGTAAACCATCAGCCTCTGATACCATTCTGGCGATCGCCCTTCAATACTATTGGCTACGGGAACACCCGCGAATGTTTTGGGGATGAACCATACAGATTCACGCATACTCAAAACACACTTGGTTCCAACGCGAGCTGCTTCTGCGGCGACATCACAAGCTGAGTTCCCCCCACCAATCACCAGAACTCGTTTACCACGTAGCTGATTCGGGTGTTTGTAATCTTTGGTGTGGATAATTTCACCGTCAAATTCTCCCGCGAATTTGGGAAACCGTTTGCACCAGTGATGACCATTGCACATTAACACCCCTTTGTAAAGGTGCTGTTCTCCATTGGTAAATGTGACTTCCCAAAGATTGTTTTCGACTGGTCGTAAATAACTGACTGTTCTGTTCAGTTGAATATGCTGACGTAAATCAAAATGGTCAGCAAACGAGTTTAGGTAATCCCGCATATTTTGGGCGCTGGGGAAGTCGGGATAACTATCCGGCATGGGAAAATGAGTAAACTGGGTGATGTTACGTGAGGAAATGATGTGTGCGGTTTCATAAACACCGTGATACCAATTTCCGCCAATATCATCACTAGCATCAACTTGATCGTAGGGGATATCGGCAGCTTTGAGTGCTTGCGCCATGCCCAATCCTACAAAACCAGCCCCGATGATTAAATGCTTTTCTCTCGTACTGACTATATTTTTTTCTCTATTAAAGTTCTTTACTTCCACCATTTTTTCACCTCCTACTCAATCGATTATTTATCCAGTCAACTAACGGCGGAAAATATCTTTTGAGTAGATGTAGCCTGTTAGCAGTTGCGTCGGGGAATACATGAAGTTTATTTTGAATAATTCCTTGAATTGTGGCACGCATCACATCTGATGGATCGGTGATTAAATGTTCTGGTACACCTTGGAAGTCTTTGGCTAGAGTCCCAAATCGTTCCGCCTGCAAAATGGGGGTGCGGCTAAAAAAAGGATAAACAGCTGTCACTTTTACATTGTAGTTCTTCACTTCATGGAACAGCCCTTCACTGAAGCCACGCAAGCCAAATTTACTAGCTGAATAATGAGACAAACCAGCGATCGCTGTCCACCCCGCTAAGGAGGAAATGTTGACAATATGCCCCTGTTGACGAGCAATCATCTCAGCCCCAAACAATGCACTTAACCGCATTGGTGTCAATAAATTCAACTGCATGAGGTACTCCCATTTTTCACTGGGAATTTCATCCATGCGACCAAATACCGCCACACCAGCATTGTTAATCAAAATATCGACGGGAGTATCAAGTGCTTTTACCTGATGATAAAGGTTTTCACATCCCTGCATATCAGAAAGATCGCTAGTGAGACAGGCTAGTACTTCGCCTGTTTTTACTTCAGTTTGAATTGCTGCAACTCGCTGACGCAAAATATCCTCATTGATATCTGTCAAAATTAGTCGGCTATCAGCCTCTAACAACTGTCGAGTTAGTTGCTGTCCAAACCCACCAGATGCACCCGTAATCAAAACAACTGCTTTTTTTAGTTTAGTCATTAGTTCTCTTCTGCACCTATTCCTTCATATCCTGATGGGTAAAGGGTTTAGCATTTGCGCCTGTGTAGGTGGCGACTATGTGTCCTGCGCCTGTCATTTGATATTTATATGTCACCAGTCCTTCTAAACCTACAGGGCCACGGGGGGGCATTTGTTGAGTACTAATGCCTACTTCTGCCCCAAAACCGTAGCGGAAACCATCGGCGAAGCGAGTAGAACAGTTGTGAAAGACTCCGGCGGAGTTGACTAAGCCAAAGAAGGTTTCGACGGCTGCCACATCTTCGGTGATAATGGCATCGGTATGACGGGAACCGTATTGATTGATGTGAGCGATCGCATCTGTTAATGAGTCTACAATCTTAATTGACAAGATAAAATCGCTGTATTCTGTTTCCCAATCTGTTGCTGTTGCTGGGACAATCTCAGGTAATATCTGTAGAGTTCGTTCGTCTCCGCGCAATTCTACTTGCTGTTCAGCTAAGGCTTGAGCTACTTTTGGTAAAAATTCTCCTGCAATTGATTGGTGAATTAGTAAGGTTTCAATGGCGTTACAAGCCGCAGGATACTGTACTTTTGCATCAACAGTGACGGCAATTGCTGTTTCTATATCCGCCGCTTTATCTATATATATATGACAAATTCCGTCGGCGTGTCCGAGTACGGGAATGCGGGTATTTTCCTGCACAAACCGCACGAAGGAATTGGAACCTCTAGGAATAATTAAATCTACATATTTATCTAACTGCAAAAGTGCTAAGGTTTCTTCTCTGGTTGTGAGTAACTGGACGACATCAGGATTTACATCTGTTGTTGATAACCCTGTTTTCACAGCCGCAACGATGGCTTCACAAGAACGTACAGCTTCTTTACCACATTTGAGAATTACACCATTTCCCGATTTGATTGCCAAGGAGATAATTTGAATGGCTGCTTCTGGACGGGCTTCAAAAATAATCCCTAAAACTCCCAATGGACAAGTAATCCGCTTGAGAATCAAGCCTGTATCGAGTTCACGCTGAATTTGTACTTGTCCTACAGGATCTGCTAGTTTACCAACATCTCGCACCCCAGCGATCGCATCCCTTAATTTATGTTCATCTAACTGCAACCGCTTATATAGTGGTTGGGCAATACCATCGGCTGTAGCGGCTTCACAATCAGCAAGATTTGCTTGTAATATTTTATCCTTTGCTGATTCTAAGGCTTGGGCAACAGATGCGATCGCTTGATTTTTTGCCTCAGTAGACAACAGCGCAAGTAAACTTGCAGCTTGACGAGTTTGTTGGGCGATGTCATTCAGAGAAGAAGCAATTTGGAGAGGAGTCATTTTATTGGTCATTAGTCATTAGTCATTAGTCATTAGTCCATAGTCGATAGTCCATAGTCAACAGTCCATAGTTAATAGTCTGAATGTCACGAAGAAAAGGTCAGTAGTTGATTTTTCAGTCTTTCCTTTATACCCTTACACCCAAAAGCCAGTCACATTAGAAGTTTGAGCTTAACTTATTGCCATTCTGGTAATCATTCTAGATTATTTTGAAATATTGTCGGGTCTTGATCCTAGAGTCGCATAATCCGGTAGTGATGAATAGTAGTTTCGTCTTAATAAATTTCAGTGAAAATAATTTAGTTAATTGTTTTTAATTAAAGTTTAAACGCATTGTAAACACTTAATATTTATATACTCCATTACCCTCATGCGTAAATCGAATTATACTTAAACTTTTTTCCATCCTGATCTTTTCTTTGTGGCTTTTACCTGTTACAACAATTACAGTGAAAATTGATCCCCATTCATCACTACATTTTGCTTTTTTGCTATCGGTTTAACTTACCTAGATAGTTAAAATTTAGAGTGGATGAGGTTTTTCTTTGGGCGATAAATTCACTTTTTTAATATAAAATACTAAGTGGTTTGGAGTATCAAGTATGACAATTATGGCTGATTCAACTAATAATCAAGCTTCTGGAAATAAACCGACACTCAAACAAGGTGATACGGGTGAAGTTGTGAAAGAATTACAACTGTTATTAAGGAATTACTACTGTTATTCTGGGCCTATTGACGGGGTGTTAAATTCAGAGACTGTCGGGGGTGTAATCTTATTCCAGCATCGCGTTTTTCTCCCAGAAGATGGCTTAGTTGAGTATAAAACTTGGCAAGCATTATATAGAGGAGGCGCAGTTAATTTACCTATTGTTGAACGTAGTAGCGAAGGTAAACTGGTTAAAGCCTTGCAACAAAGATTACACAATTCTGGATATTACACAGGATTACAAGATGGATATTTTGGTTTAGTTACAGAAGCTGCTGTGAAATCTTTTCAATTGCGTAATAAATTAAAAGTTGATGGTATTGTAGGCGATCACACTTGGTTCGCTCTTAGCAATACACCCATTTTTGACGGTTAAATATTTTAGGTTTCTTGCTGTCTACATACGAAGATTTGATCTCACCATTTATTCCAGATTATTAAGAAAATAACCAGATGTTTTGGTTAGTTATTCATTACTAATCATATTTTTAATTGGTTTAGGTAAGCACTCAGATGTTTTAGATATATGCCTAAATTTATTTACATTAAAGCTTGATTTTACGTGTTAATATTCAGCAAAAACAAAAAATATCTCCAGAAATCTAGCTAACTGCTGTAGAACGGGAAACATAAAGAATAGATTGAAACAAACTTTTTTATGCACTAGCCACCGCCTTCTGGACAAAGGATATCACCAAAGCTCATGCGATCGCTAACAATGACCGTGCTGGTACAGTGTTGGTCAACACCGGAGTTAAGACTGTTACTATCAAGCTGTAAAAGGATAGGGAGTGGTAAATTTGAGATTTTGGATTGAACAATCTAAAATTCAAAATTAAAGGGAGCGTCAGGGTAAATAACAGTTAACAAAATCTCCACCCATCGGGGGATGGAGATTTTTAATTAATGCTGTATTTCCAGATTGAGAATATAGCAGCCTAATTGGACTTTTTCTGCCCACAATTCGTATTCCACGCGCAAATGTTCTGGCAGTTCGTGTCCACTTAGGGTCAAGCTATTGGTATAGTTCCGTAAGCGAATGGGATCGTTTGGTTGTAATGACTCAGTTGGTAACCAATAGCGGCTAACGCCATAAACGCCCTGTTCCCAAAAGTGGCGATAACTAACTTGGTCGTTACCTTGCATGGTCATAATGACTCGATAGGGAGAAATTTCTAACCACAAAACTCTAGGACTAGGTGGAGCATAAGCTTTAGTAGTACGTTGGGAAAGTTTATCTTCGGGATTCTCGGAGCTTGCTAGTTCACAGGTGATTAGCGGCGGTGCAGTCAGTAATAAATGGAACCTATCAATGTCTTTTTGATATAGTGTTCCGGCAGTTTCTACGACTGACCAGAATGGCAGGTCAGTCGATACAAGTGATAAGCACACGGGTTTGCGGTGATGGGTCAGCATGGGAGCAATGAGGGCTAAAAGCTGTTGAAGGAGATGGAATTAATACCAGATGATCTACTAGGTCAGGATGAGCAACTAAAGAGTAAAACCTGATTAATATTAACTGAAGTTGCTTATTTAGTAAGCTAAATAAACAAACATCAAAATAAATTTGATATAAGTCTAAAAAATTAAAACTATTCTTACTCTACGATGTATAAATTTGTAAGTAAAGTAATTGAAAAGTTATACTTATGTGAATAATCAAACTTAATAGTTTCCAGATAGCAGGATTTTTGAGAATAAGTCTTCAGGATCTTCTGAAAGAGCCAGTGGGATGAGCATCTTGCTCTTGCCTGATGTTTTCGGGCGGGCAGGATGCTCACCCCACAAGTATCATCCCTAAATTCAGGAATAACGTTAAAATAAAAGTCTAGAAATTACGTAGACTTAGCCTTTTCTGGAGAAGCCCAAGCCTAGCTACAGGCTATTAGGGAAAACCAAAAAATAAATTAGTCCAAATTGACGGTTTGTAAGGTGCGTCAGTATGAATAATTTCTTGGTACAGCTAGGTTTTCTCGCACTGACGCACCCAACCTACTTGGATATTTTTTTATCTGGAAGTCCCTTATTGATTTTATTGTCTACAGAGTTTGTAGTCAAAACTTTAGCAGATGCTTGTAAAGTTCCCGGCTATATAAAAATTTCCCCGCTCTTCCGAAAAAAGGGGGATAACTTAGCAAATTTCTCTTTTTTAAGGGTAATTTAGAGGTGAGCAAAACTTATTACACATAACCAAGCACTCTTAAAAGTTCTTAGCTGTGATATTAAGCACTTATTTATCCCCCCTAGCCCCCCTTAAAAAGAATGAATGGTATTCCATCAAAATTTTGACTATAGCCCACTAATTGTTTTGGCATGACAGTTAGATTTATCATCCCAATAATCAACCTTTTTAATATTCACCTTCAGCAAAGCAATATTGGGTTCATCTAATCCTTGGGGAAACCAAGTTTCTAATTCCGGCTGCCATCGTTCTTGAATTTTTTGACGGTCTTTGACTAGTTCTGCTATACCCGATATAGATATAAATCGCTGCTGAGTGGATGACGAAAAATTGACGTTTACCTGTTGATGGTGTTCAATTTCAAATACTTTGTGGGAACTGGCAGAAGTGAAAAACCAGAGTGTGCCATCAGCGTCGATATCACTATTAAAGTACATTGGACGACTGTGTAAACTGCCATCATCATCGACGGTACTTAACATAGCATAATCAATGCCTTTAATTAGTTCTTGTAACTGCTTAACTTGTTGATTGTGTTCTTGAGAAATTGTCATTTATTTAATTACTCTATTTTTTTAGTGTTATTTATGATTTTCTGGCAATTTAAAATCACTTAATTATTGTTAACATTTTTATTTTATAATTTCCTCAGACCAAAGGCAGAATTTATCTAAAAAAAAGTTTGTATTTTTCTTTCTTTAGTTATTAGTATATAAAAACAAATCATGATAGGTAGCTAATATCTAATTTCTCTAAAAAATAAAAGTTAGCTGTTTAATATTAGTGGGGAAATACCTCTGTAACTTTAGGCTGATGGAAGCAGCAATTTATTTAAGTACTGTTTTATGTGACTCAATCATTATTAGAGGAAACCTATAAATGACAAATACACTGCAACTACCCGAAGCTATTGAGACTTTGACAAAAATAATTTTTTCTCCTGTGATTATTCCTGTAGCAGAAGCTGTCAAACAACCTGTGGTGCAAAGTGTCATCAAGGAGAGCATGAATTTTGCACAAACCTGCCAGGAACAAATTACAGAATTCAATGGAAATTTACATCAACAACATCAACAACAGTCAGAAGAATTTCCTCTCAGTAACACGCCTAATGGTAATTTTGAGCCTGCTAATGATGTGATTAATGTTATTTCTGATTTTAACTCTGATTTTGAAAGAATGACTAATGGTGTCGCTGATTTACGTTTGCTGTTTCCTCTAGCATTAACTATTCTGGCGATGCAACAATTATTAGTAAAAGGGGGGAAATTAAAAGACATCCCTTGGTATATTTTGGCTTGGTTTGCTTTTGATAGTTTTATAAAACTTAATAAAGTGAGTGATTCTTGTCAACGCAAAGGACGCAGCGAAAAGTTAATCTAAGCTTGGTTTCCTGGCGGAGGAAACTTTTCAAGACAGAGGTACGCAGATAATTTGTGCTGAACTCAGGATATACATTACTAGCAGTTTAAAAATATAACTTTGAAAGTCTTAACAGTTGCTGTGTTCATAAATGCTATTTTTAGTATTTATAATGAATCACAGACCGATACATATAAAAAATGACATTTGCTCAGGGCGTTACAGGAGTAGAAATTGCTGTGATTAAAGCAATACATACTAGTGTCAGGGGGAGAGCTAGATACAAAGTAAAAGAACTTTATCGTTCGCTATCTCTAAAAGAATATTTGGAGCGATCGCTCATCAATAAACCAGAAATTATCAATATTTCTGCTAATATCTCTACGAGTAATATTCTGGTATCTTTTCCACCAAAATATAATTACAAGCAAATTGCCTATTTGATTGATGAAGTTATATTAAATTATCGAAAAAGCCATCAGCAAATTCAGCCAGACAAGAAGACGAAAATTGTTAAAAAAGCCAAACAAATTGGTGATGGTAAACAACAAAAGAGTGAAAATTGGCATTTAATGCCAGCGAACAAAGTTCTGGATACCTTCAAAACCTCTGCATCAGGTTTATCTGGCGAGTCTGCGGCGACTAATTTGAGTATATACGGGCAGAATGTGCTTTCGGAAATGGAGGCACGTTCTAGTTTAAGTATCTTTGTTGACCAGTTCAAATCATTACCAGTGGCTTTACTGGGTGTGGCGGCTGGTGTTTCGGTGTTTACTGGGGGATTGATTGATGCTGTAGTAATTTTAGGTGTGGTTGGTCTGAATGCTGCCATTGGCTACGCTACAGAAACTCAGTCAGAACGGATTATTCATTCTCTGAAACACCAAGAACAAACATCTGCTTGGGTAATGCGAGATAGAAAAGCGCAAGAAATTCCTGTAGAAAATGTAGTCTTGGGGGATATATTAATTCTCAAACCCGGTAGCTATGTAGCCGCAGATGCCAGACTGATTGAGGCAGATAACTTAAGTATTGATGAATCGGCTTTAACTGGTGAAAGTCTCCCTGTAAGTAAAAATACCACATCTTTGACAGGTGATGATGTGCCGTTAGGCGATCGCCTGAATATGATTTACAGGGGAACTTACATCACCGGCGGTCAAGGATTGGCGGCGGTTGTCAGTACAGGGCAATTCACGGAAATGGGTAACATCCAAACCCTAGTGGGTACCGCCAATGCGACAGAAACACCCCTAGCCAGACAACTAGACCAGGTAGGTAGCCAACTAGTAGTCATTAGCATGGGTCTTTGTGGGTTGGTATTTGGTATGGGAGTGCTGCGGGGATATGGTTTAGTGCAGATGCTGAAATCATCCATATCTCTAGCTGTGGCGGCTGTTCCTGAAGGTTTACCGACAATTGCGACTACAACCTTAGCCTTGGGGATCCGTGATATGCGGCGGAATAAAGTCCTTGTCCGTAGCCTGAGTGCGGTGGAAGCTTTAGGTTCTGTGCAGACAATTTGCCTGGATAAAACCGGGACAATTACGGAAAATAAAATGTCCGTGGTGGAAATTCACACCAACACCCGCGAAATTAAAGTTGCTGACGGGGAGTTCATCGCTGGGGCAGAAAATATTAACCCCTATATGTACGATGAACTGTTAAAGCTGATTCATGTTTCGGTTCTCTGCAACGAAAGTGAAGTTAGTAAGGTAGAGGGTGAGTATGTAGTCACAGGTTCGGCTACAGAAAACGCCTTAATTTACATGGGAATCGCGGCTGGTGTAGATGCGATCGCCATCAAACAGAAGTATCCCTTGATACAAACAAACTTGCGTTCCGAAAACCGCAATATTATGAGTACGATTCACCAAACTCATAATGGATATAAATTTGTCGCCGTCAAAGGTAGCCCCGGCGAAGTAGCGCAGATGTGTCAGGGGTGGATGAAAGATGGACTGGTAACACCTTTAACCGACGAAGACCGTCAGATGTTGGAAATTGAAAACGATCGCATGGCGGGTAAGGCGCTGCGGGTATTGGGTGTAGCCTACAATCATATTGATGAATCACACAACGGCAATCATGAAACAGATTTGATTTGGTTGGGTTTGGTAGGTATGGCAGACCCAATTAGAAAGGGTGCGAAAGAATTAATTGCTGACTTCCATCATGCCGGCATTGATACAGTCATGATAACCGGCGATCAAAGCCCAACAGCTTATGCGATCGCCAAAGAATTAGAATTGAATCGGTCTCCCCAACTAGAAATTCTCGACTCCAGCAACCTCAACAACCTCACCCCAGAAGCCTTAACCGCCCTCAGCGACAAAGTAGACGTATTTGCCCGCATCAGTCCTAGTAACAAACTACAAATTGTCCAAGCTTTACAAGGTGCTGGTAAAGTCGTCGCCATGACCGGCGATGGGATTAATGATGCACCCGCCTTAAAAGCTGCTCAGGTTGGTGTAGCAATGGGTAAAGGAGGAACCGATGTCGCCCGTGAGGTAGCAGATATCGTCCTTGAGGATGACAGACTGGAAACCATGATTATCGCCGTCAGTCGCGGACGGACGATATACAACAACATCCGTAAATCCGTGCATTTTCTCCTAGCGACAAACCTGAGTGAAATCATGATCATGACCACCGCCACAGCCATAGGTATTGGCGAACCCCTAAATGCCATTCAACTACTCTGGTTGAATTTGGTCACAGACATCTTCCCTGGCTTGTCCTTAGCGATGGAAGCACCAGAACCAGAGGTATTAAGCCAGCCACCACGGAACCCAGAAGAGCCAATTATCAAGAACTCCGATTTTGGCAGAATTACCTTTGAGTCAGCCACCATATCTGCTAGTACCCTAGCTGCTTATGGTTACGGCATTCTCAAATATGGTATCAGCCCCCAAGCCAGCACCATCGCTTTCATGGGTCTGACCACAGCCCAACTGCTGCATACAATTAGCAGCCGTTCCGAAAAACACAGCATATTTAGTCAAGAAAAACTGCCCAAGAACCCTTACTTAACGGCGGCGGTAACAGGTTCCTTTGCCCTGCAACTATTAGCTGTAGCTGTACCACCACTGAGAAATCTGTTGAAGATTACCCCCATTAATCTTGTAGATGGCGCTGTCATTGGCGGTAGTGCCTTACTACCTCTAATTGTGAATGAAGGAACTAAAAATACTGGAGGTGGAGAGATGAGGAAGATCAGGAAGATCAAGGAAACAAAGTAGATAATATCCCCACTCTCCATTCTCAAGGTGAATTATGAAAAAAGACTTCATGTTTACATCTGAATCAGTCACAGAGGGGCATCCTGATAAACTTTGTGATCAGATTAGTGATGCGATCGTAGATCGTTTTTTACAACAAGACCCCTATGCTAGAGTCATTACCGAATGCGCTGCATCTACAGGTATCGTCTTTATTGCTGCCAGATTTGAACCCAATACTAATGTAGATTTCACGAACATAGCCAGACAAGTTATTGATCAGGTAGGTTATGAACAGAAGGAATTTAACGGCAAAAATTGTAGTATTTTGACTAGTTTAAAAGAATTATCTCCTGATCCATATCACTTATTTAATGAACACAAATTATCTGATGCAGAAATAGAGCAAATTACTGTTACCAACCAAGCAACAGTATTTGGTTTTGCTTGTAATCAAACACATACCTTAATGCCATTACCAATCTGGTTGGCACACAAACTAGCCAGACAAATTAGTAAAGTCAAACAGCAAAATATCTTAAGTTATCTGACACCTGATGGCAAAACTCAAGTAGGAGTTGAATATAAAAATCGCCGTCCTTACAGAATCCATAGTATTACCGTAGTTGCCAGCCAAAATAAAGCAGGAAAACCAGAATTAAAGCAATTGCAGGATGATATTAGAGAAACAGTAATTTATCCTGTATTTGCCGATGAAGATATTAAACCAGATGCAAAAACCCGGATATTTATTAACCCCGATGGCCCCTTTATAATTGGCGGCCCGGCGGTACATTCTGGCTTAACAGGAAGAAAAAATGCTATAGATACCTATGGTGAATATTCCAAACATAGTGGTTCGGCTTTGAGTGGTAAAGACCCCATCAGAATAGATAGAGTAGGTGCTTATGTTGCTCGTTATGCTGCGAAAAATGTTGTAGCTGCAAACTTAGCTGATGAATGTGAAGTACAACTAAGTTATTCTATCGGACTTTCTCGACCTGTGAGCGTGCAAGTAGAAACTTTTGGTACAGGGAAGATATCAGATGAAGATATCACGATGTTATTAGAAAAGCATTTTGATTTTCGGCTAGCGGGTATACTAAAACAATTTAATTTAAGACATTTACCCTCATTAACTAAAGGTGGCTTTTATAGAAAACTAGCTGCTTATGGTCATGTAGGTAGACAGGATATAGAACTACCTTGGGAGAAAACAGATAAAGTGGATATGTTTTGAGGTATTACTCAAATCTTGAAAAAAGAAGGCGACAGATACCCATAACCAAAGCTTTATCTTACAGATATTGTAAGATACAGTCATGTCAGAACTAACCTTAACATTAAAACTACCTTTTTATCGACTAAATCAAGTAAAAGCCCTTGAGCTTGAAAGACTAACTACCATCAATACTCAAGTGGCTAACGACTTGCTTTTAATCGATTTACTTTATCCATGATATGAAAGCGATCGCCCTTCCCTCATGCCCAAATTCTTCAAAAAATCAGTAGTGTAGAAAGCACTTTGTCTAGTATTATTTAATATCTACCTTCTAAAATTTTCAAAGAAAATATTTTATGCACCCGCCTCGTAATGTTGTTTTATTAATCACTCATAGTAGTGATTAGGAGTTACGCATTGTGCTAAAATTTATTGCAGATTTGACGATCGCTATCTTCCAAAGCTGTGTTATTTTTCAAATAGTCTTTTACCATAGTGCAAGCATAATCTAGTACATCTAACTGGAGAATTTGCGGTAAATTCCACAGAATCAGTGTGTTGTCATCACCACCTGAAGCCAGCATTACTCCATCCCGGCTGATAGCAATTTTCCTAATGGCGGCGGTATGTCCTGAAAGAGTCGTTAGTTCTGTACCATCAAGTTTCCAAAGCTTGACGGTAGCATCCACACTACCAGAAGCCAGTATTTTGCTGTCAGGACTAAATGCTATTCCCCAAATTGCAGCTGTGTGACCTTTAAATGTTTTGAGTAACTTACCATCAATTGTCCACAGCTTAACTGTATTATCCCCACTTCCAGAAGCGACCATTTTCCCATCAGGACTAAAGGCAACTCTCCAAACTGCTGCGGAGTGTCCAACGAGGGTTGTCAGCAACTTACCATCTAGTGTCCACAGCTTCACAGTGGCATCAGCACTGGCTGAAGCAACCATTTTCCCATCAGGACTAAAGGCAACTTGCCAAACTTCGGCTTGATGTCCTTTGAGAATCTGCGGTGCAGGCTGATTGATATTCCATATCTGAGCAATCTTGTCAACATTTGCAATGGCGATCGCTTGACCATCGGGACTTAATACTGCTCCTGTAATTTTGCCATGAATATCTTTGTAAGTAGCAACCTTCGTACCATCTCGCCGCTTGAGTGTAACTTTATCATCGTAATCGGGAAGAGCCATTAACTTGCCATCTTCACTGAATGAAACCTCGAATACTACTTTCTTTTGTGTCAAACTTTTCAGCAATTTGCCTTGACGACTCCAAAATTTAGCAGTGTTTTCGTGACTAGCTGTAGCGATGGTAGAACTGTCGGAGGTAATTGCTATTGACCAAATACCCGCACCATGAGCAATCATATTTTTTTGGAATGGATTCTCACTTTGCCAGAGTCTGACAATGCTTTCAGCACCCGCCGAAGCAATAAAGCTACCGTCAGAACTAAAACTCACTCCCCAAACAGAGGCACTATGACCTCTTAGCGTCCTCAGTTGTGTACCATCAATGTTCCACAGTTTGATTGTTTTGTCGAGGCTGGCAGAGGCAATGGTTTGACCATCTGGACTAAAAGTAACTGCCGAAATTCCAGCACTATGACCCAGCAAAGTTTTATCAAGACGATAGCTGCCATTTGTGCTATCTCGCCGCCAAAGTTTGACAGCTTTATCTTCACTCGCCGAAGCAAGTGTCTGGCCGTCAGGACTGAAAGCTACTCCCACAACCCAACCTGTATGACCCTTAAGCGTTTGTAGAGGTTTGGCGTTCTGCCAGCCTGAATTGTCTCGTTGCCAAAGTTTTATTGTCCCGTCTAGATTGGCAGCAGCAACTGTTTGACCATCGGGACTGAAAGCGACTCCCCAAAACCCTGCTCTGTAACCTGGAAAAGTTTTGAGTAAAGTCCCATCTTGCCGCCAGATTCTTACCGTTTTGTCCCAACCAGCAGAGGCTAGAAACTGACCATCCCGACTAAAGGCGACTCCCCAAACTGAAGCAGTGTGACCTTTAAAAGTCTGAAGTAAAGTGCTGTCTCGTTTCCAAAGTTTAATAGTACCATCCTCGCTTGCCGAGGCCAGCATTTGGCCATCGGGACTAAATTTAACTGATCTAACTGCTCCCTTATGACCTTTGAGAGTGGCAATTTCTTTACCATCTCGTTGCCAAAGCTTGATTGTTCTGTCCATACTGACTGAAGCGATTAAAGAACTGTCAGGACTGACATCTACTGCCATAACAGATGCGTTATGACCCCATAAACGGTTGTACTCATCTGTACCATAAACAGCTTGCCGCAGTACATTGTCCGCCTGATTTTTAATATCTTCATTGGGATTTTCTAGTTTTTGGAGTTGATGTTTGGCTTTAATTGCTTCTACGAGCGCATCTAAAGAGCGATTTGAGGCGAACATTCCCTCGGAAGAAGATATGAGTGCGCGAATTTCGCTGTTTTTGGCTTGAGTTTCACTGGTTTTGGTTTGGCGGTATAAAATGTAAATTCCGATAGCCAAGCTGCTAGAAATTAGGAACTTAATACACATTCCCATCAGCAGCAATCTTTGTAATTTAGTAGCTTTTTTTTCTTGTACTAATCTGGCTTCTACTTCTTGTAACCTTGCTGCTTCTAATGTTGTTCGGATTTCTTTCTGTTCATATTCTTGACTAGCAGTAAAAAAATGATAATCCAAATTGCTCAAACTTTTGCCTTGCGACCAATTTTGAGCATCTTTTAGTGCCTGTCCCCGCAGTAAACGTGACTCGTCTTGATAACCGGATGCTACCCAAGCATTAAATATTTGCGAGTAAGGACGCAAATTATCTAACTGTCTGATTACCCATTGGTGATTGAAAACATGGCGATAAATAGGATTTTTAATTTTGAGATAGCCGTTCTGCTTTTGGACTAAACCAGACAACAATAGTTCTGTTTGTTCTTGACTATCATCGACCGCTATAGGTAAAGTACCCGCCTCCGCTTGTAACACTAGCTGATAAATACCTAACAACCTGCCAGCACGTTGTTCGTTGAACAAAAGGCGATCGCGAATGGTGCGTAGGTGTTCTGGTTCATCTTTTCCTTCCCAGTGTTGAATAATATGCTTTTGTACCAGTTGCTCTACCCAATACCCTGCTGTGGCTGGAGGCAAATCAATTTTATGCTTTGGTCTTTCCCATGCAGCTTGCACCACTAAATGACAAAGTTTTTGCGTCAAAAAAGGTTGTCCACCTGTCCAGTCAATAATTTTCTGTAATACTGCTTGCGGTTGACTGACTACTTCTTCTAACCCTGTGAGTAATGGTGTAGCTTCATCGAGTGTAAAACCATACAACTGAATTGCCATACCAATGTTAAAGGGTGTGCGACGCTTATCAGTAATTAGGTCAGATGGACTAACCACCCCAAACAGCGCAAATCCTAAACGTTGAAATTTTGGGTCGTGCGCTCTTTGGTTATAACAATGACGAATCCAGGCAAAAAAGTCACTAACTGAAAAATTTAAGCTCAACAAACTATCGATTTCATCAATAAAGATAAAAATTCGATCACCTTGTTTTTGCGACAGTAAAATCTCTTCTAAAAACTGATTTAATTTCTGTATAGGAGACAAACCTGCCTGCATCTCCCACCATTGTTTAAAATTAAATTCTTGGGTCAAATTCAAGCCATAAAAAAGACTGATAATGATCCCTTTGTACCATTGTTCTGTTGTTGTATTCTCACTACCTAAGCGTGTAACATCGATATAAATACAGCTATGACCCTCTTTCGTTAGATGAGCGCTTGTACGATGTAGTAAGGATGATTTACCCATTTGGCGAGAATTGAACACATAACAAAAATCACCAGCTTTTAAGCTGGCATAGAGTTGTTTATCCGCCTGACGGATAACGTAGTTCGGATCATTACTAGGGAGACTGCCACCAACCTGATATTTCATGTTACTTTAGGCAAGAAAAAAATTATAATAGCAATTCAATATGAAGAGGCATATAATTAGCCTGATCATTTTATGTATGCCTCCAGAGTTCTAGTCTAAGGGCGTTAATGTGCAATTTTTCATAGAATAGGTATAATTTCTATAGTTAATACTGACATTTAAAAGTTAGCAATAACATCATTTCAACAGCATAATACTATAAAATAATTATTTTTTTTAGGCACATTAATTGCCTATCTTTTGTCTTAAATATCTTAAATGTCTTAAATGTCTTAAATGTCTCTATTTTTTAAAAAATTAATGCTTTAACTGTCTTAAATTTCCTTTAAATTTCATTACGAAAATAAGATTATATTGCCAGGTAGATTTCCAGCGACTTTCCTCGCGGCATTCATATATGGAATTAAATAAATTTCTCCTAAAAAAAGCAATTAAAAACTTTTGGTAAGGGAAAAAGGAAGAACAAAGAAAACCGAAAATTATAAAAATATTCCTCTTCTTTCCTACTCTGAAATATTAGTGGATTTCCTGTCCCCCATTGGCAGGTTGTAAGCATTGAACCTCATCAATGCTTCCACCATAAGCCATACCTGATTTCCTGGGATTTTTATAGGGATTGATGATCTTAAAATCTGCGTGATTAGGCAAATTGCTTAAACCATTGTGGAAAAATGCTTGGAAAAATAAGCGCGATAGAGTTCACAACGCGGTACGATGCGATCGCCTTCAAAGTCAATTAATCCTAGACTTTCTAGTTTATAAGCATCTATAGGATCAATAACAACACTTTGATTGGCTGCAACTAGTTTAGTATATACTCTGACTAAATTAGGATTAGCTTGTAATTTTACCCAATGTTGCTGTAAATGATGGCGGTAAATGCCACCATTGGTAATCGCTTCTTGGATTAACTCTCCTAAAGTCATAGTCCCAGAGCTAAGATAATACAACGCAAGTTGAATCAGTGCCGGATGACCGCCAACAACAGACCTCAACTTTGCCGATTCTTTACCATCTGTCCACTGTAGCCCATAGCGTCTAGCCAAATCTTCTACCTGTTGCTGGGTAAATTCATGCAGACGAATAGGTAATCCGATGTTAAATGGGGAGTGGTTAATATCTGGAGAAATATAGTGTTCTGTGGAGTAAACCACTACTAATCTCAGCTTGTGCCAATTGTGATTTTGTCGTGCTTCCTCGCACCAAGAACGCAATAAGGCAAAAAAATCACCAGCAATGTGAGGATACTCAAAAAAGCGATCAACATCGCTCAACACCAAAACTATAGGGCTATTACTCTGTTTGAGAATATAGTTTTGCAAATACAAGCTACAACTCAACTTACAACCAACTTCTTCATCCCATAGCTCATCAAGATTGATATTAATCCCTAATTGTTTGGCAATTTGCCAACAAAGACAACGCAAAAGCTTATTTAAGTCAGTAAAACATTGGCTATCAATCTGGCTGCACTTGATATGGACTGTATGATATTTTTGTGTCTTGGCAAAGGCACAAACACGCAGCACCAAAGAAGTTTTACCCATCTGTCTGGGGGCCCGAATCCGAATTACGCAGCCTGTTTGAGTCACTTGTTGATATACTAGTTCCTCTATTGGCGGACGCTCAACATAGAAAGGCGAATCTAGAGGTACAGCTCCATTCGGATATGACCAATGATTTTCTACTTGTATGGACGAACTCTCTGACAAAAAACCGGATATTTCGGTTTCATTCTCTTGGTTTAAAAGTGTGTAATCTTCTTCATTTATTTCTAAGTTAAAGGCACTAAAGCACAATTTTAAAGTTTTTTGATCTATACTTGCACTCAAAGACCATAATCGACTTAGCGTTTTAGCTGAAATGTTGATTTGTCTGCTTAATTCCTCTAAAGTTAAGCGATCGCCTTTATTTTCTAATATCTCCCAAGCTAAAATCGCTTCTTGTAATCGTTGTAGTCCGGTAGGAGTTAATACAACACCGCGTTTTCTCTTACTCTTTGTTTGGTGTAGTTTCATAGGTTATGTACGAACAACTTTTTGTCGACACACAATCTACTTGGTAGATGCTGATTATCCAATTGCTGTGCGTCAAATATTTAACAATTTTAATTTGAACAATAGCCACTTTTAGGAGCAAAAATGCTGCATAAAAATTAGCCAGATTTTACTCAAGCTACTTAGAGTTGTAAATCAAATTTGTTGCACAATAAGCTAAAAAGCTAAATTTTAGATAAATCTAGAATTTAACAATTCTTAAGATTTGAGCCAATTTAGACTTTACTGAGCAACAAATTTTTTGGTCAATTTATTAACTACCATTTTAATTTACTTCATATATTTACCTATAATTTTGAAATTTTCATGAACCTCTCTATGCCAATTATAGAGTCTTTTCATACATCAACTGACGGTATATTAACATGACGTGAGTTCGGCGGGAATTGGTGAACGGTATCAGAATTTTGGCTCAATGCCATTGTGCCGCTTTGTACTTCAATTCCTTACGTCCCCTACTTGTTCAATCAAAAGCATTCATGACAAGGATTTCAAGCCAAATGGTGGAATTTTTTATGAATCATTGCTATACCCCTTGATGAAACGGTAGCAATTGTTGCTAATGGCACAAGGCATTAGCAGTAAGATTTCTGGATGAACTTTGGTAAAAACTTCCCACTTGAAGCAGACACTGAAATTTTTACTCACAATTTGGGAAATTTGATAGTAACTGCTGTTGATGCAACGCAAAAGATAAATGATGAATTGCAATAATTTCCAGAAATTAGTAGCACTTGCAAATGAACACGGGATTAATTGCCAGGCAACCCCAGAACAGTGCTTGGTTGCATCCTTACCTGGATACGATGATTTCTTATTAGCTTTTACTTGGTCTGGTGCGGTTGAAGGAGAATCACCAGAACATGAATTAATAGCAATTAGTGTACAGGATATTACTCAAGAAAGAATGGTGGCAGCTTGGCAGATTCCTACTTATTTATTTGGCTACGTTTTAAGGCAAGCACAGATGCTTGTAGCTGCTCATATAGATTTTATGAGATGACAGATAAACTATAGCCCAAAGCTATATCTATACTCTCTAAGTTCCAAATTCTTACCTAAGATACTGACAGGAGTCGTATCCTTAGTATACTGTCAGATACTATCATGAACCCTGATTGTTCAATTTGGGATTAGCTAGAATTTCAAGTGTTTTTCCAGCAGATACAGACTAGTTTTGGAGTTTCTGGCTCAATCTAGTTAAATCCTATCAACGACATATTTCCATAAACAAACAAGTTGAGTTTAGGTACATATCTAAAGATAGATACAATGCACTATAAAAAAGTTTACATTTGTCGTGGGATGTAAAGAAATTAATAAAAACACATGGCTGACATTGTTGATACTGCTGTAAACGCTGGCTCTTTCAACACACTAGTTGCTGCGGTTAAGGCCGCTGGGCTAGATGATACTCTCAAAGGTGTTGGACCATTCACAGTTTTTGCACCAACTGATGAGGCATTTGCTAAACTTCCAAAAGGTACGGTAGATTCTTTACTGAAAGATATTCCAAAGCTCAAGAAAATTCTGACTTATCATGTTGTTTCAGGCAAAGTTCTAGCAGCAGATGTAGTTAAGCTGAAGTCAGCTACTACTGTAGAGGGTTCAGATGTAAAAATTGACGCTTCTAATGGTGTCAAGATCAATGATGCAACTGTTGCAACACCGGATGTTGCTGCTGATAACGGTGTTATTCACGTAATTGACACAGTGTTGATTCCTGCGTAAATAAACTCTGAAACAGAGAATAGTATTAGTGGGGCGGTGATTCTAGATAATCATCGCCCCACTAATTTTACTAAAAAGAGCGATCGCGCCCTAGCATTTTCTCTCACTTAGTTAACTAGTACCGCAAGGCGGAAGTCAACAGTTAAAAGCCAAAAAAGGTATTCCAGGCTTTTGCGCCATTTAAAATGGTATGTCAACTATGCCGTACAGTACTAGTTGATGGCTTTTTTAGTTCTTGTTCACCTCACGAGCCATGTTGAGGTAGTAGTCATCCATTTTGGCTTTAGGACGACGAGTAGTAGTAGGAGTGAAAATTTCAGGAGTAGCATTCTGAGCCGATTGCATCGGTTCTTTAGCTCCAGATTCCTTTATGCTTTGCGCTTCATCATTTTCCAAGAAATAACCAGATTTAGTAAATCCAAAAATCTTGGCAAAAAAGCCAAAGATATTGCTTACTAAACTCAACAAACCTTTGAAGAAAACACCAAACAAGCCTTCAAGTCGAAGAAACAAGTTCCGAAGAATTTGAATTAGACGAAACATAGCATCACCCTCGCAGATTGCCTATTATTATTATCGTCTTTGAAAAAATAATGCGACATCCATGTAGGGAAATAGGTTTTGATCAGAGATTTGCCACTACTATCTGCTAATCTAGGTTTGCATCAATGAGTTGGGCAACAGATGGCAATTCGTAATCTATTTACAGCAGGTGGCGTGGTTATGTGGCCACTGCTGGTATTTTCTTTATTAGGTGTGGCACTAATTATAGAACGTGTCATCTTTTGGGTAAAAGTCACGGGTAAGCAAAACCGTGTAGTACATGAAGTTTTAAAGCTATATCGTCTTGATAACGTGGTTAGTGCTTTAGAAGCACTACGGCAAAATGCAGATTTACCCATCGCGCGAATTTTTCTCGCTGCTTTAGAATTGGAGGAGCCAACACCAGAAGAATTTCGATTGGCTTTAGAAAGTGAAGCTCAAGCGGAAATACCTGTACTCAAACGCTTCCAAAATATTTTTGAAACCATAATTGGTCTAGCACCCTTATTAGGTTTGCTTGGTACTGTCTTGGGATTAATTACTTCTTTTGCTTCTTTAGATATCGGTGATGTGGGAGGTACTAAAACAGTTGGTGTGACATCTGGTATTAGTGAGGCTTTGGTATCTACTGCATCTGGCTTAGTTGTAGCTATCTTGACTCTGTTTTTTGCTAATAGCTTTCGGGGATTATACCAGCGTCAGATTGCCTGGATTCAGGAATATGGGGGACAGTTGGAATTACTCTATCGTCGTCGTTACGAGCAAAGAAGGAACCAAGGTTGAAATTTAAATGCGGAGCTACCCAGGAAGTTCCTACAAATTAATGAATTGCTGTATTCAGCGATCGCTAATTGTGTTTTATTGTTACTAGTTACTGATATTAACTGGGGTGTTTGCTGTAGAATTTTTAATTCTATTAGTCTTTTAAAAAGAGTCAATCGTTTTTCGGAGGTAATTTATGACTATTTGGGTAAATGAACAGATTGATCCATCGGGCATGATTCATGCCTGTATTGCTAGTTGTAATGAGTCTCAAGCGAAAGATTGCCATGAGTCATTTCAGGATAACTTGACCGATAATCAAAAAGCTTCTGGTTGGGTGGCACGCTTGCGGACTGTCAATTCTTGGGATGAAGTGCCGGTGAATGCTTTAAAACTTGATTAGTAATCATTACAAATTACGAGTTACTAAGTATAGAGGTACTAGCAAAGTCAAAGGAGGTTAATAAAGGATAAAAATTAGATTAAAAATTTACAAAGTGTTGAGATTTTTTCCAACTTTCATGATTTGTGGGAAGTATTAAGAGTTATCATCGATTCTAAAGAATAAATTAAAAAGTTACAAAAACCGAATCAATGTGGTGAACTATCCCATAGTGTATGCTGCGGAGCAAAGCCGTCCCATTAATTTGGTTGGTAAAAAGGGACTAGAGGTTCAAATTTACATTCATTCTCCCAGTCCGTATATCTGTGCCAACCGCGAACGGATATTACCAGATTGGCAAGAGCAAACTTTATTCTGGGTTGTGATTGTCTTACAACAATCCCAATATCCATTGGTGAAAAGTACGGCAGAAATCGAAAGAGAAAAAGAACGTTTGCGAGAAAAGTTTATGAGGTTTGGCTGCGATTTAGCTTTTAACTTGCACGATCGCGGTTACATGGCAGACCTGATAGATCCCCGTACTGGCTACCCTTTACTTTCTCGTCCAGGAGAAATTCCCCATAACGACACAGCAGTTGTCAAAGCTCTCCTTAATTACCCAGTCTTAAAAAACAAATGTTCTGTGATAGTTCATCCTACTTGGGGTACTGCTGTTTATCCGAGTATTTTTATCTCCGCAGCACCACCAATGATTGTGGAATGGGCGATTAGAAGCATAGCATCCATGCACGGGTGGCAAGAAGTTGAGGAAGAATCGGTGGTCAGTAGTCAGTAATATTAAAGATAGTTTCCCCTGATAACCAGTTAATGGAAGCTCAGACAGTCGAAAAATTTGATGGTACTGCTATTTACTTCCCTTTGATGAATGGCAGGTATGAAGTCAAGCCGGGAATGGAAGCTTTTGGTTGTGATTTGGGTAATGGTCAGGCTGACAAGCAGGTATTTCAAATTGATGAGTGTTTCGCTGATTACAGACAAGCTAAACTTTTAGCCCGTGGTGAAAGGTTAAGCAAGTACTACCAGACTTGTAATTATACTCAAGCTGTAGGGGGAGCGATCGCTCGTTTAATTATTGAGCGTCTCATTCAAGAACACCCGCAACACTTTGACTTACATCAAACAGCTAACACTTGGCAATTTCATAGCTATTTGACTCAAGAAACCCTTTACCTCAATGCAGACTTGGAGTTGCAACAAGTCTCCACTCTAGGTAGTCCAGTCTTTCCTGCTTACGCCTCCACCCTTGACGCTTTAGCCGCACAGCTACAAGAAGATTTAACGGTAATTTGTCGTAGTGCTGATGGTAGCAATTGGCTCAGTGCAGTCCATCTATGCTATCCCAACCATTGGTCAGCCGAAGAAAAAATTGGCAGAGATTTTGCCGCAATTCATGCACCTGTGGCTGGGATGGAAAAAATCAATCGTCGAGCTGAGGCGATCGTCAATACAATGATTGCGAGAAAACCGACAGTACGCTTTGCTTGGGGTTTGAGTACGGACACCCGCCTCAACCATCATCCCGAACCACCCCCTAATGTATCAGCTAGTCAGTGGCAAGGTAGAAAATTTGATCTACAATCTCCCAGACTTTATCTGCGAATCGAGCGTCAAGTAATTTGGGGTTTACCAGAGTATGACACTGCACTTTTTACCATTCGCACTTATTTTCGTGATTGTAGCGTAGTTAAACAAGACTCAGTTCTACGGTCTAAGCTATATGCTGCTGTTGAGTCGATGTCAGCAGAATCTCTGATTTATAAAGGCTTGGCGGAGAGTCGGGACAGTATTTTGCAGTGGTTTAGGTAGGGAATTGGAGAATAATTCAACTATTTTTAGGTTTACGCAATTGCCGAGAACCAATAGGAACAAGAACTTGGTTGAGGCTACGCAGTTGTTCGGCTGTACCCATGCAAATGAGCGTATCTCCTGGCATTAAGACTGTATCGCCAGTGGGGCCGCCGATAAGCATACCATCTAGACGACGAATAGCGAGAACTAACGCTCCTGTTTGCGATCGCAGTTTGGCTTTTTGCAAACTTTGACCAACGAAGGGACAAAAGGCGGGATCAAGTAAAAATTCTTCCATGTACAATTGGCGGTCTGCACCTGTGAGAATCCCATCTACAAAGTCTAGAACCTGTGGTCTGAGAGCAGCAGCAGCCATGCGCTTACCGCCAGTGATATAGGGGGAAATCACGGCATCAGCACCACCACGCTGTAACTTTTGTAAAGCTTCTTCCGTACTGGCGCGAGCGATCGCTCTAATTTGGGGATTCAGAGTTTTTGCTGATAAAACTGTGTATAAATTCTCAGCATCAGAAGGGAGAGCCGCAACCAAACAAATTGCTCTCTCAACACCAACTTTTAACAGCGTTTCATCGAGAGTAGCATCTCCTGGGTATGCTGTATGACCCTCTGCTTGCGCCCTTTCTACCGATTCGAGATCAGAATCAATCACCACAAATGGTACACCCTCTGCCCGAAATTCCTTGGCAATTTGACGACCAGTCCGACTAAACCCGCAGATGATGTAATGTTCTGATAGGGATTCCATTAACCGCCTCTGTTGCCTGAGCCGAATACCTTGTTGAAAGTAACCTTGAATAACTGCTTCTGTAAATCTGTTGACAATGTAACCGATGTTGATCACACCCAACAAAATTAGGGTAATTGTAAACAAACGTCCACGACTACCGAGGGGGTTAGTTTCACCATATCCCACCGTTGCTAAGGTAATGACAGTCATGTAAGCCGCATCTTCCCATGTCCAACCCTCGACAAAGCGATACCACAAAGTACCGATAATTAAGACACCACCGAGAGCGATCGCCCCAGCCATTAACTCTTTTTGGATGCGTTGGTATTTCTGCTCAAGAGTTGAATACAAAGTTATTTTCCACCACTGTCAAATTAAAGCTGACGCCAGGAGACTCTCTGTTTTGGGAGGATATAAGGGTTTTGAACAACGATACTTCTGTACCCCTAATCCAAACTATTAGATTTTCTTTACTCATGCTTAAGTTCTAATAATGTTAAGCTCAAGAGACAGTAAGAAACACAATAAATAAAAAGTTATTTTTAAGAAATTCTAGGAAACTAGTAAGTAAGTATACGATTAAAACTTCGCAGGAGGAGCGTTAGTGAGCCTACAAACTCTAATCGAGCAAGCCACGAACTTCCCAGAGTCAGGTTCTGCTGCATCTAGCACCTTTAGTACAGATAGCTTTGACGCATCTGTTATGTCCACATACGGACGGTTTCCCCTCGCCCTCGAACGGGGTGCAGGTTGTCGAGTGTGGGATACCCAGGGCAGAGAATACCTAGACTTTGTGGCCGGGATTGCCACTTGTACACTAGGACACGCCCACCCAGCTATGGTAGAAGCGGTGACACGCCAAATCCAGAAGCTGCACCACGTTTCTAATTTGTACTACATTCCCGAACAAGGTGAATTAGCCCAATGGATTATTCAACACTCCTGCGCCGATCGCGTATTTTTCTGTAATTCTGGCGCAGAAGCCAACGAAGCAGCCATCAAACTAGCACGTAAATATGCCCATACAGTATTAGACATTGAAAAGCCGATTATTTTAACTGCCAACGCGAGTTTTCACGGTCGGACTTTGGCAACTATTACCGCTACAGGGCAAGCAAAGTATCAAAAATATTTTGACCCCCTAGTACCTGGATTTTACTATGTAGATTACAACGATATCAGTGCGATAGAGACAGCAATTAGCGAGTTAGATGAAGGAGATTATCGCGTTGCGGCAATTCTCATCGAACCATTACAAGGGGAAGGTGGTGTTCGTCCTGGTGATGTGGAGTACTTCCGCAAGCTGCGGCAGATTTGTGATGAAACTGGCGTTTTGTTGATGTTCGACGAAGTGCAAGTAGGGATGGGACGCAGTGGTAAATTGTGGGGTTATGAGTATCTGGGTGTAGAACCAGATATTTTCACCAGTGCTAAAGGTTTGGGTGGTGGTATCCCCATCGGGGCGATGATGAGTAAGAAATTCTGTGATGTGTTCCAACCAGGAGAACACGCCAGCACTTTTGGTGGTAATCCTTTTGCTTGTGGTGTGGCTTTGGCTGTGTGCCAAACGTTGGAAAGAGAAAATATTTTGCAGAATGTGCAAGATAGAGGGGAACAATTGCGGAGTGGGTTGAGAGCGATCGCTGCTAAATATCCCCATCATCTCACTGAAGTGCGCGGTTGGGGTTTAATCAATGGTCTGGAATTAAATGCAGATATCCAGTTAACTGCTGCTGATGTAGTCAAAGCCGCCATCAATGAGGGCTTATTGCTAGTACCAGCCGGGCCAAAAGTCGTCCGCTTTGTCCCACCGTTAATTGTCACTGAGGCAGAAGTCAACACGGCTTTACAAATTGTGGAAAAAGCTTTAGCAACTGTGACTGCTTAAATTGTGAATCCCGAAAGCGAGGATGGGTGATTTTGTGCCTATTTCTCGCTTTCCTTTTGAGACAACTTTTCCACAAAACTCTGATGTTCTGCACTAGCTAAACCCTGCTGCAAAACTTCTAAAACCTTAGCTAAATTACCTGTCAATAAAGCCAATTTATCTAACCACAACCCCGGAAATACCTGAGAACAAATCACACCATCAGTATTAGCTTCCATCTGAACATATTCCCCTTCACGTAACTTGAAGCAGTCAAATTGAGCATCATAAACTCGCCACACCAAATACTCTTGTACTTGATTACGACGGTACACTTTTAGTTTGTCGTGTAAATCAATCGACACACTACTTGCAGCAACCTCCACAATTAACTCAGGCGCACCTTCAATATAGTCATCATTGCTAACGGTGGTTTGTCCGCCATTAGTAATTCTCAAACACGCATCTGGTTGAGGCTCATTATCTGCATCTAGACGTACAGTAGCATTATCAGCTAATCTAACTCCGGGCGTGGCAACTTTGTAAACTCCCAACCAAAGCATGATGTCAGCATGGGGTTCACCGTGACCTGTAACTCTTAACGGGGATGCCATATAAACAATTCTTTCAATCAGTTCAGCTTTTTTCACTTGCGGCATAGCATCATAACGACGCTCAAATTCAGGTCGTGTGAGTTTGTCACCGTTTTCCAAAGGCGGAAGGGTTGAAAGGAGAGTGATAGGCGCGTCAGTAAGTCTCATGGTTTTTCCTAGAGCAATTCAACCATAATCACATTGTGAATTAAATATCTACAGGATGCTGCCCATAATAGGGTAAAGCCTCCGACCAATTAGGGCGCTTACCTTGTTGCCATTCTAAATAAGCTAGTTCTAAAATACTTGTCACAGTTGCAGCTAACTCTGATTTGGCTGCTACTAACTGGTAATCAGTTTGTAAGTTAGCTAAAGTCTGTTGCCATGCTTCTGGTGTAAATACTGTATCAGACAACAAAGTGATTAATTCATTAGTATTAGGAGAAAGTTGGTAAATAGCACCAAAAATCTGTCCCCGTTGGGCTGGCATTTCTACAGCGATCGCTTGTTTTTGTTGACTCTTACTTACTTCTAACCAAGCAACTGCTGCTAAGGTAGAAATCCCAAACACAGGAATGTCTAATTGCTGCCCTAAAGTGCGGGCAATAACAACACCAATGCGAGTTCCTGTATAACCTCCAGGCCCTTTGGCAACGGCAATAAAATCCAAGTCTTGCCAAGTTTGGGGCGCGATAAATTCCAGTAAATATTGATGAATATAACTAGATAAATCCCGTCCTAAATTCCAAACCTGAGAGCGAGTTTCACCAGCAAAATTACCAATTGCTAAACCCAATTCAGGAGTAGTAGTATGCAGGGATAAACCGTATTTTCTTAATTTAAAGTCTTCTAATTGCGTAGTCAAAGTTAATTACAATATTAATTTTTATACAGTTGACATAATTTATTTATTCAACCATACAATAGCAACTTTGGCACTACCCAAACAATCATCAGCAAAATAAAATGTCTACTTTTAGGGCTTAATGGGGATTGATACATTTAAGATCCTCACAACCAAAACGTTCAGTCATCATTGCTGATAGCTGTTGTGAAGCTTGACTATCAAGGTTCAATTCTTGCTGAATTTGCTCATAAGCCTCTCCCTTGACTATCCTCGTTGCCATATTTTGGAACTGTTGCCAAGTTAAATCACTGCCGATAAATGCTTTGGCTAAGGTAATTACCAATTCCTCATAATCATTATCTTCCAGTTTGGTCATCATCCGGTGTTCAATATCCAGGGAATCATCAAAGCAGTAGTACCAGGACTTTGGTTGCTGCTGGAGTACCATTTTGAAAAAATCCTGCTGTTTAGAGCGACTAACGGCGCGATCGCTCTCACTGCATACCATTAAAATAGGAGCAGACATATCACTTTGAGCCTGTTCTAAAACCTTCTCTGCCAATTCCTGAAATATCCGTAACGCTGGAATCCGAAAACCTTGATAACCAAAATTACCAGATGCGTCTTTATTGAACCATTCAAAGTAAATGGGTAAAATTTTGATCAGTAGATCGGATAATAAATAACGACTACCTAAATAAGGTGTGAATAATAAGGCGCGCTCAATTTGTTGGGAATGCTCTAAAGCTAACCAAGCCGCTAAGGTTCCACCGGTGGATAATCCACCGACTACGACTTGTTCACCAAGTGTTTTGGCAATTTGCAACCACTCCAGCACAAACTTTTGATAAGTCTCAATGTCTGTAGGTAATGGTGGAGGCGTTTGGCGATTCCAATCTCCGGCTCGTCCGTGTCCCGGTTGTAAGGGAACCAGAACGTTGTATCCTTGGTTAAATAAAGCTTTTCCTAGTGGCTCAAATTGATAGGGTGCTGCTGTAAAGCCATGTAGGAAGAGACAAACTTTGGATGTAGTTTGGGGATGAATATAGAATTGGGAACGACAAGCTGCGTTCTTAAGTCCAACTTCTGACTCTAATTGATGGACTTGCTCAAGGATATCTATTGTCTTCTGGATGGTCACTCTCATCTCATCATTGGACTTCTGTATGTATCTATACATTGTCGCAAATGGGTAAGCTTCCCCAAGCTAGCAGAAGATATATTGTTGAGTTAATCAAGATACGAAAAAGGTTTCTTTCCCCACTCTCCTTGTCAAATCAAGTAGGTACTAACTCACCGGGACGCAACTTCGACCATTTTCCCATTTCCTTTTTAAAGCTGAGACAACCGACAACATCCCATTCCATTTCGATCACATCTTCTTGAGTCCGAATGTTAACGTTGATTGAGGGTTCATTGGGATCAAAATCTGGGGTTTCAGTCAAATGGGGTTGTTGGTGTTGTGCTTCTACGGCGTTATAAGTTACACAACGGTCTACATAGTGGCAGTTTACGCAAATACACATAATAGAACCAACTCCAGGGGCCTTTATTGTTAATCTAGCTTAAGCTAAAGCATTCAGCACCAGTTACTGGTTAGAGTTTTATTACAATGTCTGGATTTGTTCCTTCTATCCTAGCTCCCGAAAATTGGCCTTTTAGTCTGGAATGGTTGCCACAACCAGCTTACATGGTTGGTGGTGCTGTGCGGGATGCGATTCTGGGCAGAAGTCGTGAATATTTGGATCTAGATTTTGTGATACCATCAAATGCCGTTAAGGTGGCTAGAGCGATCGCTCATCATTATCAAGCTGGCTTTGTCCTACTCGACCCAGTGCGGCGAATTGCGCGGGTGGTATTTCCCCATGCTACAGCCGACTTTGCCCAACAGGAAGGGGATAGTTTAGAAAGAGACCTGCATAGAAGAGATTTTACAATTAATGCGATCGCCTACAATCCCCACACTCAAGAAATCATCGACCCCCTCAACGGTTATGCTGATTTACAGCTTGGTTTATTGCGGATGGTAGCCAAAGCTAACTTAGAAGATGACCCTTTACGCTTATTACGAGCCTATCGTCAAGCTGCTCAACTAGGCTTTACCATTGAACCAGAAACCCAAGCCACAATCCGCGATTTAGCATCACATCTCAGCCAAGTAGCCACGGAACGTGTACGCGTCGAAATTGGTTATTTACTCGCCAGTCCTCTGGGTAATCCTTGGATAGCAATGGCTGGAGATGATGGTTTACTGAAGCAGTTCTTCAAAAGTACTACAGACGAAAGCTTTTATAAGCTAGCAGCAGTTGATACCGTATATGACCTACTTGCAAAACATTGGCCTCAACTAGGCGCAGAACTAGGAAAATACGTCCGTGACACCGTGAAAACCACTTGGTTAAGTATTGCTAAACTTGCTTGTCTAGTCCATCCAGATCCAACAGTTGCAGAAATTGAGCTACACGAACTCACCTACAGTCGTGCAGAAATTCGTGGTGTCACCACTGCTCTGAAGCTATTCACCCAGCTAAAAACAGCCAATACCTTGCGTCAACAATATTTTCTGTTCCAAGAGGCAGGTATGATATTCGGGGCTACAGTTGTTTTAGCTTTAGTACACGATACTCTGGTAGAGGCGATGTCTGGCGACAATCGGCTATCCGTTTACTCTCCATTGATCACCCGCTACCTTAACCCTGATGATCTGGTCGCTCATCCCACTCAGCTAGTAAGTGGTAAAAAGTTAATGATAGCACTCAATGTTCCTGCCTCGCCACTGGTGGGTGAACTCTTAACAGAGATAGCGATCGCCAGAATTGAGGGTAAAGTGGGAACAGCAGAGGAAGCGATCGCCTTTGCTAGACAGCTACTTGAGGGTTAGAGGACTGTTGAGTGTTACTTATATGTGCAGATTCAGAAAGTGGGATATCTTTACAAATCTTAATTAATAATCGTCATCTTTGCCGAAGGAAACACAAGGGCTATCGATTTCCTGCACTGGCTGGAAAGAATTGCAGAAAATGACAGTGGCGCAATTCGCCTCTAATTCTTCAGGGTGAATACACTTAATTGCTTCTTCCACCTTGGTATGAAAAGCGCAATCATCACAGATAGTATGACTCAAGGTATGCGGCGAGTTAATTGAGTCAGACATAAGCCCAAATCCTTGTAAGCTATTCATTAAGTGTAACAAATATCAACACCAAAAAAGCCCAGTAATCACTGTTGGGGAATGGGTGTTGGGCTAGGTAAATTCTTTCGCCTCGGCTCCCTCACTCTCTATATCTTTGGATAATGGCAAAATTCTGTGACAATAGATGAACAGTAAGCCGGAATACCTACTTATCCAAGCTACTCATGAGCCAAAGTTCTCAAAACAGTCCTTCGCAGCGTAAACCATTGCAATCACCTTTCCAGTGGCTTTATGCTTTTTGGAAATTTTCCCGCCCACACACAATTATCGGCACAAGTTTGAGTGTTCTGGGTTTATATTTAATTTCTCTTAGTGTCAGTCCGACAGGTTTTGCTGTGACGCAACTAACTTCCGTGTTAGGTGCGTGGCTAGCTTGTCTATGTGGCAATGTTTATATTGTGGGGTTAAATCAATTAGAAGATATTGAAATTGATAAAGTTAATAAGCCTCATTTACCTTTAGCCTCAGGGGAATTTAGCCGTAGACAAGGACTAATAATTGTTATTTTTACTGGGATTACAGCCCTAGTCTTAGCTTGGCTGAATGGTCCCTATTTATTGGGGATGGTGGCTATTAGTTTAGCGATTGGTACAGCCTATTCTTTACCACCAATTCGGTTAAAACAGTTTCCCTTTTGGGCTGCTTTGTGCATTTTTTCTGTCCGGGGGACAATTGTCAATTTAGGATTATATCTGCACTTTAGTTGGTTACTACAAAACAAACAATCAATTCCCTTACCAGTGTGGGTATTAACTGTCTTTATTTTAGTATTTACCTTTGCGATCGCCATCTTTAAAGATATCCCCGATATGGAAGGCGATCGCCTCTACAATATCACCACTTTCACCATCCAACTAGGGCCACAAGCTGTATTTAATTTGGCGCTGTGGGTGCTAACTGTTTGCTACTTGGGTATGGTGATGATTGGTGTGCTGCGACTAGGTGCAATTAACTCAGTATTTTTAGTAATTACTCATCTAGTTGTTCTGTGTTGGATGTGGATGCAGAGCTTAACTGTAGACATACATGATAGAACAGCGATCGCTCAATTCTATCAATTCATCTGGAAACTCTTTTTTCTAGAATATTTAATGTTCCCTATTGCTTGTCTTTTGGCTTAAAATCATGCTCGACAACTTTCAATTAACTGATACTCTGGCGACTATTGCAGTTCTTGTTAGTATTACCCTATTAATTTATTTTGCAGTAAAAACTTTGATTACTTCTAATTTTTTCCAAAAAGGAGTAAATCTTTATCAACAAAAAGACTATAAAGGTGCAGAAGCGGCTTTTCGCAAAGTTATCGCTATTAACTCTACTAATGATGTAGTCCGCTTGTTTTTAGGAGACGTGTTAAAAGAACAAGGTCAAGTTGCAGAAGCTAAACAATTATATCAAGAAGTAATTCGCCGTAGTCCGAAAAATCCCCAAGGTTACTTACGTCTAGCAACTATTCTGATGCAGGAAAATAAACAAACAGAAGCTAAAACTAACTTAAAAAAGGCTCAGGAATTATTGCAAAAACAGCGTCAACCAGAAACGGCTCAAAAAATTGCTCAATTATTAGAGCAAATGAATACTAAATCAATCTAGATAATACAAGCGATCGCACTAATCCAAAATCATGACTGAACAAAAGGGCAAAGTCTACCTTGTAGGTGCAGGGCCGGGAGATATAGCATACCTCACAGTGAAAGCTTACAATCTGCTGGCTGTGGCTCAAGTGTTGGTTTATGATGCCTTAGTGGATGAGCAATTGTTGGAATGTGTGTCACCTGATTGCTTGAAGTTAGATGTAGGGAAGCGTGGCGGTAAACCCAGTACACCGCAAGCCGAAATCAATCATCTATTAGTTAAATACTGCCAAGAGGGTAAATTAGTCGTCAGGTTAAAATCGGGCGACCCGTTTATCTTTGGACGGTGTACCTCGGAAATTGAGGCTTTAAAATCAGCAGGCTGTGAATTTGCAGTAGTACCAGGAATTTCTTCAGCTATAGCAGCACCTTTATTAGCAGGAATCCCTCTGACAGATCCGGTGATGAGTCGTTGCTTTGCAGTCTTGACAGCCCATGAACCAGAGGTTTTAGACTGGGAAGCACTCTCAAGGTTAGACACCCTAGTCATATTGATGGGTGGGAAAAACTTTGCAGACATTGTACATGAACTTTTACGCAGAGGGCGATCGCATCTCACACCCATAGCCATTATTCGCTGGGCGGGAACACCCCAACAACAAGTTTGGACTGGTCAACTAATTAATATTCTTGAACAAACGACTGGTTTATCTCTCTCTCCAGTAGTCATCGTCATTGGTGAAGTGGTCGGGCTACGCAAATACCTACAACCTGAGACAATATCTTCAAAGGATCAAAATTCTCCCACCCCAGCTATGTCTAGTAACTTACCTCTCACTGGTAAAACTATCTTAGTGACTCGTTCAGTTGGACAATCGAGTCAATTTAGCGATCGCCTAACTGCATTTGGCGCTACAGTGATTGAAATGCCTACATTAGAAATTACACCCCCTTCTAGTTGGGAAGGATTAGATCAGGCGATCGCTAATTTAGCTCAATTCGACTGGTTAATTCTCACTTCTACCAACGGAGTAGATTATTTTTTTGAAAGACTACGTATTCAAGGTAAAGATACTCGTGCTTTAGCTGGGGTAAAAATCGCTGTTGTTGGTGAGAAAACATCCCAAAGCCTCAAACAACGAGGACTCCAACCTGATTTTATCCCCCTTAATTTTGTCGCTGATTCTTTAATAGAAAATTTCCCTGAACCATTGCTAGGTAAAAAGATATTATTTCCCAGAGTCGAAAGTGGTGGAAGAGAAGTTTTAGTCAAAGAACTATCAGCTAAAGGTGCAGAAGTAATTGAAATAGCCGCTTATGAATCTCGTTGTCCTAGTAATATGCCAACATCAGCAGAATTAGCCTTAAAAAATCGCACAATAGATATAATCACTTTTGCTAGTTCTAAAACTGTGCAGTTTTTCTGTCAACTTGTAGACAACATATTTCCTAACAATATCCCCAATGCTTTAGAAGAAGTATGTATTGCTTCCATCGGCCCCCAAACCTCGAAAACTTGCCATACTCTTTTAGGTCGTGTAGATGTAGAAGCTGAAGAATACACTCTAGATGGATTAACTCAAGCCATCATAAATTGGTCATTAAAACCCTAAAACTCTCATCAATGCCCCAATCACAAAAACTACCCTAACTCCCAACCAATCAGCTTCAAAAATCCTCCGCGTCACTCTGCGCTTACCTCCCATCCCTCTGCGTTGAAAACATTGCCTAATTTATACAGCTTATTCTTCAGGATTACTGGCACTAGTAATTTTTAATGCTACAACAAGAATAACTATATTCAGTATATATATGGTAACTCCAAATAAAGAAAAAGCACTATTGCTATTACGTCAAGCATTAGATAAACCAACATCTAATTTTCGCCCAGGACAATGGGAAGCAATAGAAGAATTAATCGAAAGGCGATCGCGTTTACTCGTTGTCCAACGTACTGGCTGGGGTAAAAGCTTAGTTTATTTTTTAGCAACAAAGTTACTGAGAGACGAAGGTGCGGGTTGTACCTTGTTAATTTCACCCCTACTAGCGTTGATGCGAAATCAAATTGCAGCCGCACAACGTATTGGAGTAAAAGCTGCAACAATCAACTCTAGTAATCAGGATGAATGGGAAGCCGTCAAAACCCAATTATTAGCAGGAAAAGTAGATATTTTACTGATTTCCCCTGAAAGACTAGCAAATGATGAATTTAGAGAAAATACTCTCTTACTAATATCTCAACGCATAGGCTTATTTGTGGTTGATGAAGCTCATTGTATTTCTGATTGGGGGCATGACTTCCGCCCAGATTATCGGCGAATTGTGAGAATTTTACAAGGACTACCACAAAATATTCCCATCCTCGCTACAACGGCTACCGCTAATAACCGAGTTGTTGATGATATTATCGTTCAATTAGGTTCTAATTTGCGTGTTGTGAGAGGTAATTTAACTAGAGAAAGTCTGCGGTTGCAAAATATTTACCTTCCCTATCCAGCAGCAAGAATGGCATGGTTAGCCGAACAATTACCTAAACTACCAGGAAGCGGAATTATTTATACATTAACAGTGAGAGATGCTAATCGGGTTGCCAATTGGTTACAAGCTCAAAGCATTAATGCTAAGGCATACCATAGCGATTTAGAAAATGACATTCGTATAACATTAGAAGATGAACTACTAAATAATAAAATTAAAGCTTTAGTAGCGACCACAGCTTTAGGCATGGGTTTTGATAAACCAGATTTAGGTTTTGTCATTCATTATCAACGCCCCGGTTCTATTGTACACTATTATCAACAAGTAGGAAGAGCAGGTAGAGCAGTAGAAACTGCTTACGGTATTCTTCTTAGTGGTGATGAAGATGATGAAATTACTAACTACTTTATTAATACAGCTTTTCCCCCACAAATTCACACCCAAAAAATTCTCAAATTACTAAACCAAGATGCAGAAGGTCTTTCAGTAACGCAGTTAGAACAAAAACTAAATCTTTCTAGGGGACAAATAGATAAAGTTTTAAAATTGTTATCCTTGGAATATCCTAGCCCTGTAACTAAAATAAATTCCAAATGGTATGCGACTGCTATCAATTATCAACCTGATACGGAAAAGATTACAAAATTAACAGCAATTCGCCGCCAAGAACAAGCTGTAATGTCAGCATATATGCAGAGTCAACAATGCCTAATGGCTTTTTTGGCAAACGAATTAGACGATCCAAATTCTCAAAATTGTGGTAATTGTGCTGTTTGCTTGGGTAGATATTTGTTACCAGTAACTTGTTCAATAGAAATGGTAAATAAAGCCGTTTTATATTTACGCCGCAGTGAGCAAATTATTGAACCGCGTAAAAAATGGCCATCACAAGCATTACTCAGTTATCAATTCTCTGGAAATATCAGCAATAATTTAAGAGCGGAGGAAGGAAGGGCATTATCATTATGGGGTGATGCTGGTTGGGGTGAATTGGTAAAACAAGGTAAATATAGAGATAATTATTTTGATGACGTACTGGTGCAAGGCACTGTAGACATGATTAATCGCTGGCAACCACAACCGTTTCCTACTTGGGTAACTTGCGTGCCTTCATTAAAACGTCCCGAACTTGTACCAAACTTTGCTCAAAGGTTAGCTGAGAAACTAGGTATAATTTTTGTGCCAATTGTTCAGAAGGTGCGGCAAACACAGCTACAAAAAGATATGAGCAACAGTTACCAACAGGCTCATAATTTGGATGGCGCATTTAAAATTGATGCTTGGCCAGGAATTGGTGGTTCTGTATTCTTAGTTGATGATATGGTAGATTCCCGTTGGACTTTTACTGTGATTGCGGCGCTTTTACGCAGTGCTGGTAGTGGACAGGTTTTTCCTGTTGCATTAGCCCTCAATTCATTAGGTCAAGGGGACTAGAATAATCATGTTAAATCATGTTTTACCGCCAGATACTCAAGCAATTTTGCTTTTGTGTGCTAATTTTGGGCAAAGTCGCCAAATTGAACCCCAACCCTTAACTTTAAGTGAGTATAATTCTTTAGCTGAATGGTTGCGGGAACAGGAAATGCGTCCAGCACACTTACTCGAACCAAACGCAAAAGAACAATTAAGCAAAATCAATATCAATAAACTTGACCCTGATAGGCTATTAGCTTTAATAGAACGGGGTGCAATGCTAAGTTTAGCAGTAGAGAGGTGGACAAGTCGCGGGTTATGGGTAGTTGGACGCAGTGATACGCAATATCCTAAACTATTGAAGCAGCGATTGAGACATTCAGCACCAGCGATTCTTTATGGCGTTGGTAATATAGACTTGCTTTCACAGGGAGGACTAGCAGTTGTTGGTTCCCGTGATGTGGATGAAGAATTACTTGCTTATACGCGAAAAATAGCAGAAACTAGCGCTTTAGAGGGAATGCAGATAATTTCCGGTGCAGCGCGTGGTGTAGACCAAGAAGCTATGTTAGGCATTTTGAATGCTGGAGGCACATCTGTCGGTGTACTGGCGGATAGTTTGACTAAAGCTTCAGTCAATAGCAAGTATCGCTCCGGTATTAAAGAAGGTAGACTAACGCTAATTTCTAGTTACGATCCTGACGCTGGGTTTAATACTGGTAATGCAATGGGGCGTAATAAGTACATTTATGCTCTAGCTGATTATGCCCTTGTAGTTAATTCTTCTTTTGGTCAAGGTGGAACTTGGTCTGGTGCAGTAGAAGCTCTTTCTCGACTCAAAGAAATACCGGTTTTTGTGCGAATAACTCCAACAGCATCAGAAGGTAATCGGCAATTACATAATCAGGGAGCAAAACCTTTTCCTCCTGAACCTTGGTATGGTTCTTTTAAGCAAATATTGGCAGAAGCTAGTTATGTTGCTGAATCAACTGATAGTAATATCATCCAGACTCCTCCAGAAATAGCCCAGGATACACACGCCCACGAGTTATCATCAACCCCGCAAAACATCTATGAAGCCGTCTTGCCTTTCATCCTCGTTCATTTACAACAACCAAAAGATGCAAAGACTTTGGCTCAGTCTTTAGAAGTCCAACCATCTCAAATGCAAGAGTGGTTAAAAAAAGCAGTGCAAGAAGGCAAAGTGAGAAAAATTAATAAGCCAGTGGCTTATGTAGCTAATCAACCCGTGACTCAACTTTCTTTATTGTTGTAAAACAGTCTCCAAACCACATTAAAATAGTGACACAACTCGCACCTCCACAGGAGTATCCAGTTGTGCAGCCCGACTTGATAGGTTTAGAGATTAGCAAAGGGGAACTGAGACGCTTAACAGGAGTGTCACCAGATAAAGTCCCTCGCCCTGGTGCAATCGCCAGCCGTCAACAGCGCTTAAAATTTTGGCAAGATGAAATATCTTTAGTATTAATACTAGCTGTGGTCATTGTTGGCTTGGTTTATGGCTTGATTATTCTGCCAACAATTGGTTCAGCAATTTCTTTAGGTATCATTTTATTCATTATAGTTGCAGTATTGCTGTTATTGGGGCGATCGCTTTGGCAACGTCTCAAAATCTCAAAATCACTGATAAAGCTTTTAGATGCAGTAGATCAATATCACGCCCTAATCGTAGCCGTGGATGTAAATGACCAGTTAGCAGTGTGTGGAAATTTAGATAATAGCCTTGAAGATAGAGTCCAAGTTATCACAGCCCTGCAACTATTGCGCGAAGATTTAGTCCAAGCTTTGAAAACAGAGCGACTTTTGCGGGATAATAAAAAACTGCTTGCTAATCAACAAGAGCTTTTTGTCAATCATTTAACTAATATTCAAGCCATCAAAGAGGATACCCAGGCTAGCGAATATGGTCAGATTATCAATCAATTATTGCAGATTGGTCTTGATGCACAAGCAGAACTGAGAAAACTACAATCTTCCCGTTGACTTTCATGAGCAACAAACCAAAAATAATCGTCTTAGATGATGACCCTACAGGTTCTCAAACAGTCCATAGCTGTTTGCTGCTGATGCGTTGGGATGTGGAAACTTTACGCACGGGGTTACGGGATGATTCACCGATTTTCTTTGTATTAACAAATACTAGAGCTTTACCACCGGAATCAGCCGCATCTGTGACTAGAGAAGTCTGCCAAAACTTGAAGGTAGCGCTGGCTGCTGAAGGTGTGAATGACTTTCTTATTGTCAGTCGTTCTGATTCTACCTTGCGTGGGCATTATCCCATCGAAACTGATGCGATCGCTCAAGAATTAGGGCCATTTGATGCTCATTTCCTGGTTCCTGCATTTTTTGTTGGCGACACTCCCCACAGCGAGGGGGGACGCATCACCCGCGACAGCATACATTACTTAATTATCGATGGTGCTCCTACCCCAGTGCATGAAACTGAATTTGCTCGTGATTCAGTTTTCGCTTACCATCACAGCTACCTACCTAAGTATGTAGAAGAAAAAACCAAAGCCAGTATTAATGCGGAACTTGTAGAAAGATTTTTACTAGATGACATTCGGACTGGTAGTTTAGAACGCTTACTCCAGCTTACAGGTAATCAGTGCGCTGTAGTGGACGGTGAAACTCAAGCGGATCTCAACCGCTTTGCTGTAGATGTATTAGCCGCCGCCAGTCAAGGTAAACGCTTTCTGTTCCGCAGTGCTGCTAGTATTTTAACTGCATTGGCTGCCCTACCTCCCCAACCCATCGCCGCCGAAAATATGGCTGAGTATGTGCGACAAGGTAAACCAGGGGCAGTTATCGTCGGTTCCCATGTCAAAAAAACGACACAGCAACTAGAAGCGCTGTTACAAGTTGCGGGAACGGTGGGAATCGAAGTTAATGTGTCACGGTTACTTGATAATCAGACAGATGCAGCTAATATACTGTTATCTGAAATCAAAACAAGTGTTGAGGAAGTACACAAATCTGGTAAAACACCAGTAGTTTATACTAGTCGTCAAGAACTCACATTTAGAGATGTAAAAACCCGGTTAGATTTTGGCATCAAAGTTTCCAGTTTATTAATGGATATTGTCCGTAATTTACCCCCTGACATTGGATTTCTCATCAGCAAGGGTGGAATTACTTCCAATGATGTATTGAGTACTGGATTAGCTTTAACTTCTGCCCGATTACTTGGTCAAGTGTTACCTGGTTGTTCGATGGTGTTAACATCATCTAACCATCCTCAGTTTCCCGATTTACCAGTAGTATTATTTCCAGGGAACGTTGGTGATACTAATGCCTTGGGAAAAATTTATCAAAGATTAACTAAAAATACTTAAGTAAGGATGTTGTTGCAATTAGCAACTAGTTTAAGATTGGTAATTACCGGGTCTGTCCCTTGTCTTTTGGCTGGTACTCCATGACTTCTGATTCTGCCATCCCCAATTTAGGGTCAAATTCTGCATTTTCGGATGCAGATTATAATTCTACCGTTGTCAACCCAGAGTCAAATTCTGCTCTTCCTGATGCAGAATCTAACTCTGTTATTCCTGATGCAGAGCTAAATTCTGTCCTTCAGTATTTAAAATCAAATTCTGAGGTCACTGAGGTCGAGTCCGATTCGCCAATGGTGGATGAGCAAGCAAATTCTGCCCCTAGTGATATAAAGTTACACAATGCCGATTTGGATTTAGAACCCAATTCTCTGGTGACAGATGGAAACTCTGATTCTGGTTGGTTGAGTCTTAATGCTCCTGAGTCAGTAGCAGAGAATAAAAGCAAAAATAATATCCAAGTACAGTTGAAAACTGAAGCGGGGAAATTACTAGTAGTTTTACCTACAGAATTACAAGTACCTGCAACAGAATTTACTTGGTCTGATATCTGGCAACAATTGAAGTTCCGTTTGAATGCAGGCGATCGCCTCCGTACTCGAAATACAAATGTACACTTAGTAGCCTATGACCGCCTCCTAGATGGCAGACAACTGCAACAACTCGCAGAAACCTTCAGCGAAGTACAACTGCAACTCAAATCTGTCGCCACTAGTAGGAGACAAACAGCGATCGCTGCTGTCACTTCCGGTTACTCTGTAGAACAATTACAGCCAGAAACCATCCTCAGTTCAGAACCAAAAGCAACTTCCACACCCCAAGCCGACGCTCTTTATCTGGAGATGACCATCCGTTCTGGAGTAGAAATTCGTCATCCAGGTACAGTAATTTTATTGGGAGATATCAATCCAGGTGGTATCGTAGTGGCAGATGGCGATATTCTGGTGTGGGGTCGTCTGCGGGGAATCACTCATGCTGGGGCTGCGGGCAATCGTGATTGTCTAATCATGGCATTGCAAATGGAACCAACCCAATTGCGAATCGCTGATGCTGTAGCTAGAGCGCCAGAAAAAGCACCGATGCAGTTTGTTCCAGAAGTGGCACATATTACGCCCCAAGGAATCCGCATCGTCAGAGCTAATGATTTTTCCAGAAACCAAATAACTAGGATCAATCAAGCACCATAAATATTTAATATATTTCTTTAACCCTAATCCAGCGCTTTTTATCATGACTCGCATTATTGTAATTACCTCCGGTAAGGGAGGTGTGGGTAAAACTACAGTTTCAGCAAACCTGGGCATGGCTTTAGCTAAAATAGGTCGGCAAGTCGCCCTAGTCGATGCGGATTTTGGTTTGAGGAATTTGGATTTGCTGCTAGGGCTAGAAAACCGCATCGTTTATACGGCGGTGGAAGTCCTCTCCAGAGAATGTCGCTTAGAACAAGCATTAGTCAAAGATAAGCGCCAACCTAACCTTGTACTTCTACCAGCAGCCCAAAACCGGACAAAAGATGCGGTAACGCCCGAACAGATGAAATTATTGGTGAACGCCCTGGCGCAAAAGTACCAGTACGTCATCATCGATAGTCCGGCGGGGATCGAAAACGGCTTTAAAAATGCGATCGCCCCAGCCAAAGAAGCTCTCATCGTCACTACCCCAGAAATTTCCGCCGTCCGTGACGCTGATAGAGTAGTTGGTTTACTTGAAGCCCAAGGCGTTAAGCGCGTTCATTTAATCATTAACCGGATCAGACCAGCAATGGTTCGGGCAAATGATATGATGTCTGTTCAAGATGTTCAGGAACTTCTGGCGATCCCCTTGATTGGAGTACTTCCTGATGATGAACGTGTTATTGTCTCCACCAATCGCGGTGAACCTCTGGTATTAGGTGATACTCCTTCCCTAGCTGCTGTAGCCTTTGAAAACATTGCGCGTAGATTAGAAGGAGACACAGTTGAATTCCTCGACCTCGACGCACCCCATGACAGCATCTTCTCTCGTTTGCGAAGGTTGTTATGGACTAAGATTGTGTAACCTACTTTCCAATCTCTGCATACTTATTGGCAATGATCCTCGAACTATTAGACAAACTTTTCTTACGTACTCCTGACACCAGTCGTTCACACGTCAAACGTCGTCTGCAATTGGTGATCGCTCATGACCGTGCCGGTTTAGATCCAGAAACTCTAGAAAAAATGCGGAAAGAGATTTTAGATATCGTCTGCCGCTATGTAGAAGTAGAATCAGATGGTCTGGAGTTTGCCCTAGAAAGCAATCAAAGAACAACCGCCTTGATTGCTAATTTACCCATTCGTCGGGTAAAACCAGAGCTACCTGTATTGGACGAAACATCTCAGTAAAAATACAGTTTTTCATCATCTCTTAACGAGTTTGTCACTTGACACTACATCGTTAAATTATGCTGCTTAATAATTTATCAACAGCAATGGTTTTAGGTAATGCCCCGAAAACCATAATATATACACGCTAAACTACCAACTATATAAACAAACCAGGTCATAAAAAAACCAATCGCTCGTCCAGGAGAAGGGCCGTAAATTTGAATCACACCCCAAGCATGGGTAACACGAGCAATAGTCAGTATGGACGCAAGTAGCCACACCAACAAAGTCTGAGCCTGCATTAGTTCCAAGGCTAATATAAACAGCAATCCATGAGGTACATACTCAACAAAATTGCCGTAGGCGCGAACCTTGCGTTGCAGTAAGCCATCATCGCTTTTGGTATTAGTGATTAGTTTTTGAGTCGTAGTTTCAACCATAGCCGCCCAAGCATTAGGGCTGACCAGTGGATCTGGCTGTTTTGACACATCTTCTGACGATTCACCATGCCAAATTCTGGTTTTTGTCCGTTCCACTACCGCGATAGAGGAGAGAGCCAAGCCGGTAAGACCATTGATCCCAATAAAAAGGGTAGATATGGGTATAGGGTTCTCAATCATTTCAATTCCTCACAATCTCTTCTGGAATCATACGATTATTAGCCTGTCATACCATTTTAGATTTTTAGATTGGGAATGGCTCTCTTTGTTTGGGTTCTGGGAATCCATCTGTCGCACACCTCGACTCCTTTCGACTCTGCTCAAGGAAAGTCGCTCAGTAACCATTTTTTTTCAAATTGGTATCACTTATGAAAAAAAATCCCGTCATCAACACTAGTGATAACGGGAGTTTTTCATATTTTCTGCTCATTAACGAGAAGCTACTTGTGGCCCTGCCCAAACTTGTGTCAGCTTATCACCATAGGTAATTGGCTGATCTGCTTCTGTTGTAGTTCCTGTTTTCCCATCAATAGCCACTTTTACCAAAGGCCAGTTTTCTTCGCCCATTTCACCAGCCCGGAAGATTACGTGATCGGGTTCGTTTTTACTCCAACCTAATAACACAGCAATTTTTTCATGGTCATGAGCTGCTTGAGCCGGAGCAACTGTGTTGGTTTGATTGTTCTGCCGATCCCAAATAACCGCCTGATCCGTTGAATCCCCGGTGTTGAATATCCCTTCAAACTTACGTGCTAAAAAGCGATCGCTTTTTTCTGACCAACTCACTGGCACTAATACCCCTATTTTGCCATCACCATCAGCTGGTTCCGTTGATACTTCCTGTGTCTTTAATAAAGGGTCATTAGCAATGCTAGTGGCTGACATCACCCGCAATTTCTTGGTTTCCCTGTCTTCTACAAACAGAACGCTATTCACTTTGCTGTTGTGCATTTCGGGTTTAACTTCAATTTGTACCCGACTGTAAACAGCATACTTACCATCAGGAGAAACCACAGGTACACTACGGTAATAGCGCACTCCTGAACCACCTTTAGAACCAATGGCTTCTTGAGTTGCCAAAATCCATTTCCAGGGAATTGGATGAGGACTACCGATAGGATCTGTTTGTGCTTCTAGTCCCTCTTGGGGTTCCTCAACTGATATGTCTGGAGTGGATGTTGGTTGTGATGGTTTCAGACCTGATGCAACTTGATTAGTTACTAATGAGTGAGCCTCAGACACTGCGTTCAAAATCACTTGGTCTTTTTCTTTAAGTGATTGCAAATCAGCATTCGTTGGTGTTTGACTCACAGGTAACTCTGTAATTGGTGCGAGTTCTACTGCTGCTAGAAGATTGTTTGAGTCAGAGTATTTTTTTGCTACCAAAGACTCTAGATTATCTGCTGGTAATATTTGTAGCTGCTCACTAAGTACAGTTTCTTGCGGTAACGTTTCCAGTTCTCTGGTTCTGGAGTTAATTTGACTTGCTGTTAAGACTTCTGCCAAATTTGGTTCACTAGTAGCAGCCGCTCCCTGTACTACAGAATCAGGTGTCTCTTTTTCAGTAGTAGTTTTGGCGATGGGCTTTGATGGCTTCGCTGAACTAGAATGACCTGATGCTGCCACCAAGGGAGCAATCAACATGATAACAACAACATAATTGAGAAATGGTTGCACGCGGAACCATCCAGACAGCAAGAGGGGTTTAAGCATGGGTGGACTCTCCAGAGGGGCGGTTGCTGTGTGAGGAGCAATATCTATTTGACTAAGGAAGCAGGCTGTTGATTACAGGTATAACAACAAACTCAAGGATTTAACTAGATTAAATAAAATTATTTTTTTAAATTTGCAGATTTTTACAAAAATACAGTTTCATTATTTACACCTTTTTATTCAATCTAATGGTTATTACCGAAAAATTGCCAACAAAAAACTACGGCAGATTCACTACCTAGTTATTACCTAAAATAAAAATTTGCTGCTCTTAAGAGTCAACCACAATCGAAAAGCGATGTCGCCTAAAGAGCATTTAAGGGGTAACCTGAGCCATACATTCCTGATAGCCCAAAATGACACGCAATAGCCAGACTTTAGGGTTAGCGTGATTAACAGCTAGCTATAAAAAGCTCCTCTGTTGACATTCCGCTACAACAGTGCAGACCCTGATAATGGTTTATGTGAGGCGTTACTTTAAAAGTTGGGAAAGCTGACGCATAAGATATATTACTCAAAAAACAACCTTAGCATCTACCCTAAGGTAGAAATTGCTATTGAAGTTTTCAGAAACGCAACTAAAATCTTAGCTATGTAGCTGGGAAAATAGTCACGGATATTTAATTTGGTAGACGTAGCAATATCAATGAAGTTTACTAACCGCAGATACAGTTATTAGCTGTATAGCTGCTAGCTAACTTAGTTATAAGTTTACCAAGAAAATCTCAGTTTTGCCACCGTATATTTCATTATTAGTTGCTAATAAAAAGTGCATAGGGAGACAAGGATAAAAGTATGAGTGTCGGCACTCAGAACTTCAAAGAGACAAGATAGAGTAATTAATGACTATTGACTGTTGATCATTGACTAATGAAAATTGTATTTTTTGGTACACCTGATTTTGCTGTTCCCACTTTAGAGAAATTGCTAAATAATGCAGATTTTGATGTTTTAGCAGTGATAACACAACCGGATAAACGCCGAGAACGTGGGAATAAATTAACACCTTCTCCAGTAAAAAATGTAGCGATCGCTCACAATTTACCAGTATGGCAACCAGAACGGATCAAAAAAGATAAAGAAACCCTGACTAAACTCAAGCAATTAGATGCCGATGCGTTCGTTGTGGTTGCTTATGGACAAATCTTGTCCCAAAAAATTCTCGATATGCCAAAATTAGGTTCTGTAAACGTACATGGCTCAATTTTGCCCCAGTACAGAGGAGCCGCACCCATTCAATGGTGTCTGTATAACGGAGAAAAAGAAACGGGGATCACCACCATGTTAATGGATGCAGGGATGGATACTGGAGCAATGCTACTTAAAGCAACTATACCCATTGACTTACTCGATAATGCCGATGATTTAGCCCAGAGACTATCTGTAATTGGTGGGGATTTATTAATAGAAACCTTGCTGAAGCTACAGCGCCAGGAAATCCAACCAATCCCACAAGACAATGCCGCAGCTACTTACGCGTCTTTAATTCAAAAGCAAGATTACGCCTTAAATTGGTCAAGAAGCGCTCTGCAACTACACAATCAAATCAGAGGATTTTACCCGAATTGTACAGCTACCTTCCGGAATCAACCTCTGAAGATCACAGCCTCCCTTCCCCTTGGCGCTGTTTACAGTGAGGAGCTACCACCAGAATTACAAAAAATATCCCAAAAATTGCCTGATTTATCAAATATATCGGGTAGTCCAGGAGAAGTAGTAAGCATCACCAAGGGAGTTGGTGCGATCACTCAAACTGGTGAGGGACTGTTGCTGTTACGAGAGGTTCAACTATCTGGCAAACGTCCCCAGTCGGGATGGGATTTTGTCAATGGTACTCGATTGACGGTGGGAGAAGTGCTAGGAAATGGGAACTAAGCTTAATTCGTAATTCTTAATTACTATACCGTTAGCATTTCATGGATGGGAAATGGGTGATTTGTTTAGGCTTGGGGATCAAGTTCTGAAGTTTCATAAGAACGACAGGAGTTACAAGGCCCGTGGGGATTTACGGCACAGCGAATGATTTCTGAGTGGGCATTGAATCTACAAGTGGCATCACCTACTACCCAACGCCCTGCTACTAAGGTTTTCTCTGCTGGTCTTTGAGCAGACTGGACGTAAAGGGCTATGTTATACAAACGGTAACGCCCTGATTTAAATTGATATCTATGGCGGCGTTCTAAAACTGCGTAGGTTTTACCTTCAAAATCGAGGTAGTTTCCGGGTTGGGGTGTCCAGTCAAGTCGGACTTTACCGAGGGAGCGACGTGGATGCGTCAGAATCACCTCGGTTGGTAAAGAATCTGGCTCCATGAGTTTATGTGATGTGGTTTACATTATAAAAATATTATCGCAGTAGCCTCATCTCGCTCACTGGATTCAGCATATAATTAATGATTCACTACATTTACACCGCTTTGTTTGTCAGTAGTCAATTGCCAGTGGTTTCGCTACTGATTTTGTCAACAATAGAATTATTAGCCAGTTTATAAATATATCGTTACACTTTTATTAATTATGGTCATCGATAGATTGTAATGAATTAGTACCATAGATAATCAGTCAATTAAGTCTTTGAGATCAACTTTCGCTTCACACATCGTTACAAAATTGTTGCAGCTAGAAGAGTGAGCAGAGTAATTACGAGGCGTTGATGTAGCTGATTTCTATGGAAATAGGGAGATTGCGGAAAAGCTAATTTTTCAGCGTGCCTATTACATTGTTTAAAGTTATGTAGCCTTTTACTTACGGCATATAAGCCACTGCGGTAAACTATGCCTTGATTATGATTCTTTCACAGAAAAGAACACTGGAAAGGAGCCGTTTTTTCAATGTCTCATACCGTAAAAATCTACGATACCTGCATTGGCTGCACCCAATGTGTCCGCGCTTGCCCTACTGACGTTCTAGAGATGGTTCCTTGGGACGGCTGCAAGGCTGCTCAAGTCGCATCTTCACCCCGTACAGAAGACTGCGTAGGCTGCAAACGTTGTGAAACTGCTTGCCCCACCGACTTCTTGAGCATTCGGGTTTATCTGGGTGCAGAAACAACTCGCAGCATGGGTCTAGCTTACTAAGGAATTGACTACCGATTCCTTTTTGTTCACCATTAAGTGTCTCGATAGCAAGCCTCTTTAGCTTTGTAGGGTGGGCGATCGCCCATCCTGCAACAATCATGAGAAATTTATAAAAATACCTAGTGGACAAAGGAGCAGGTTGCTCCTTTTTTTTGCGGTAAAGTCAATAGTCAATAGTCCACAGTCCAAAGCAATGACCAATGACTATACTGGATTTAATTCTCCTGAACAAAGGGTGGTGTGAGCAATGTGTGGCATCGTTGGGTATATTGGGACTCAAGCAGCGACCGAAATTTTATTGGCTGGGCTAGAAAAACTGGAATATCGCGGTTACGATTCCGCAGGCGTAGCTACAGTTTGGGAAGGAGAGGTTAACTGTGTAAGAGCAAAGGGCAAACTACATAACCTCCGTTCTAAACTAGAACATCTGGCAACCCCTGCTCAAATTGGCATTGGTCATACACGCTGGGCAACTCATGGTAAACCAGAGGAGTATAACGCCCATCCCCATTTAGATACGGCAATGCGAATCGCCGTTGTTCAAAATGGGATTGTGGAAAATTACCGCGAGTTACGCGAGGAACTGAAACACAAAGGACATAACTTCCGTTCTGAAACAGATACAGAAGTCATTCCCCACCTCATAGCCGAATTCTTAAAAAACATCCCTGATTCGTCACCTTCTCCTTTTTTAGAGGCGATACGCCAAGCTGTTAACCACCTGCAAGGGGCATTTGCGATCGCCGTTATTTCGGCTGACTATCCCGACGAATTGATTGTTGTCCGCCAACAAGCACCATTGGTCATAGGATTTGGTCAAGGTGAGTTTTTCTGTGCGTCTGACACGCCAGCGATCGTTGCCTATACACGCGCCGTCCTCCCCCTAGAAAATGGCGAAATTGCCCGCCTTACCCCTCTGGGTGTAGAGATTTATAATTTTGCTGGCGACAGGCTGAAAAAACAGCCCCGGATGCTGAACTTGAATCCCACAATGGTAGAGAAGCAGGGATTCAAACATTTTATGCTCAAAGAAATTTATGAGCAGCCAGGAGTAGTCAGAGCTAGTTTAGAAGCATACTTTGATCATGATACGGTCAGACTGGATTTACCAGATGAGTTTTACGCAGATTTATCACAGATTCATATTGTCGCTTGCGGTACGAGTTGGCACGCTGCCTTAGTAGGCAAATACTTACTTGAACAACTAGCAGGAATCTCCACTCAGGTACACTACGCCTCTGAGTATCGCTATGCACCATCACCCCTGACACCGAATACATTAATTATTGGTGTTACCCAATCAGGGGAAACTGCTGATACTTTAGCGGCTTTAGCAATGGAAAAAGAACGTCGCCAAGGGCAAGCACCCCAATATCAAGCACGACTCTTAGGCATTACCAATCGCCCAGAAAGTAGCCTCGGTTTGATGGTTTCTCATATTATCAATACCCTAGCAGGCATTGAAATTGGTGTAGCCGCGACCAAAACCTTTACCGCTCAACTGATGGCATTTTATGCCTTAGCCTTGGATTTAGCTAATCGCCGCCAGCTATTAACACCAGAAAAATTAATAGAGATTATTCAAGGGTTGCGCCAGATTCCTCAAGCAATTGAGGACACTTTAGAACGTCAGGTTGAATTAACTGAACACTTAGCCCATGAATTTGCTGAAACCCAAGATTTCATCTTTTTAGGTAGAGGGATTAACTTCCCCATTGCTTTGGAAGGGGCATTGAAATTAAAAGAAATCAGCTATATTCACGCTGAAGGTTATCCGGCTGGGGAAATGAAACATGGCCCCATTGCTTTATTAGATGCCAAAGTGCCGGTAGTTGCGATCGCAGTTCCTGGTAGTGTGTATGAAAAGGTGATTTCCAATTCCCAAGAAGCCAAAGCCAGAGATTCCCGCTTAATTGGGATAACACCAGTCAACGATGGCGAAGCGGCAGAAATATTTAACGATTTGCTTCCTGTATCATCAGTGGATGAATTACTATCGCCCATCCTCACCGTAGTACCATTGCAATTATTGGCTTATCACATCGCCGCCCGTCGTGGTTTAGACGTTGATCAGCCCCGTAATCTTGCTAAAAGTGTGACTGTAGAATAGTATAAAATTTACAACTTTATACTTAGGTATTCATGATAGAATAGCTTCTCAACAAGTATATTGTTTGCAGAAGCTATTTTTTATGCACAACTATTATAAGTATATACATATTACTGAGTTCATAGTGAACAGTTGAATTGTCAGTTTAAAGAACTTAAATGTATATTTTACAAATACGTATGCTGCAAACAAGCTTGTACTGTTTGATCCGATAACATCCAAAGTTAATTACATCTACCAAGATTATGAGTGAAATCCATTTACGCCAAATCAAGTCCTACCTTCAAAAAACATTTGATGGTTTGATTGACTTGTCGGATTATCAAAACAAATCTGAAACAGACAGAGAGTTAATTTTATTAACAAGAAGTTTAGCAGCATTTACATTGATGGTGTTAGCTGATATTTCTCCTCAAGAAGCATCAAAATCTATAGTTGATGGTGGACAAGATAATGGAATAGATGCCATTTATTTTGATAGAAGAGAAAAAATAATGTATGTGTTACAGTCAAAATGGAAACAGGAAAGTAAAGGAAGTATAAAAACAGATGAAGTAATGAAATTCACTAGAGGATTTAAAGACTTAGTAAATGCTAGATATGATCGGTTTAACTCAAAACTCAAGAACAAAACTCAAGATATTGAGGAAGCATTAAATGATGCAGGAACAAGATTTGAAATAATTCTTGTCTATTCTGGACAAACTCCTTTAGCAGATGAACCTAAAAGAGAATTTGACGATTTACTAAGTGAGATGAACGATTCATCAGACATAGTAAGTATGAGAGTTCTTAACCAGTCAAATATATACAACATAATATCTCAAGGAGCATCTGGAAATCCTATAAATTTAGACGTTTGCCTTTTTGATTGGGGACAAACTAAAGAACCTTATCAATCTTATTATGGTCAAGTTTCTGCAAGAGAAGTAGCTGATTGGTGGACTAAGCATTCTCCTAAATTGTTCTCTTCCAACATTAGATTATTCGTTAAAGATAGTGAGGTAAATGAAGGTATTATCAATACAATAAAGAAAGAACCAGAAAAGTTTTGGTATTATAATAACGGTATAACAGCTTTGTGTTCTAGTATTGGTAAAAAACCACTGGGAGGTAGTGGAAGAGATACAGGTATATTTGAATGCAAGGATGTAAAAATAGTTAACGGTGCTCAGACGGTTGGTTCAATAGCAAGAGCATATCAAAATTCTCCTGAGCAAGTTGAAAAAGCGAGAGTTCATATTCGTTTTATATCCTTGGAAAACTGCCCCGAAGAATTTGCTACAGAGATCACTAGATTTAACAACACTCAAAACAGAATTGATCGTCGAGAATTTGTGGCTCTCGATCCTGAACAAGAAAGAATTAAAAATGAACTCCATTTAGAAGGAATTATTTATACTTATAAGTCAGGTGAGTCAATTCCAGATGGACACAAAGGTTTTGATTTAAATGAAGCTACGATTAGTAGAGCGTGTAAACAGAATGAAGTTTCTTTTGCTACGAGAGTCAAAGATAAAATTGGTGTTTTGTGGGAAGATATAGAAAAACCCCCATACAAAACTCTATTTAATAGATCAGTGAATGGTTCTAACCTTTGGAAATTAGTTCAAATATTAAGAGTAGTAGAGAATAAATTATCAGAAGTACAAAAACAACGAGATGGACGAGAAAAGTTATTTGCTACTCATAGTAATCGTCTCATACTACACCTAGTTTATAAGGCTTTACCAGATAATTTTTTTAGCATATCATCTGATTTAACCCCAGAACAAATTAATGAGATTCAATCTATGACATCAAAGTTTTTGGTAAGTATTATGAGTCAAAGTAGTAACCTATTTCCGACTTCTTATCCGGCAAATATTTTCAGAAATGTCACAAAATGCCAAGAAATTATTGACAAAATTTTAAATTCATAAAATTAAAAATTTAGACCGAGATTTTTATTACTGGGCAAAAATACTATTCGTTTGTGTATTCCCGACATCTGTTTGCTTCAACCTGCGGAGAAACTGCGATCGCGCATTGTGGTGATAAGAGGCTATGAAGAACCTGAAACTTTTTTAGTCGTAGCGCAGCGTCAGCTAGAACAACTGGGTATCCAAGCAATGTGAAAATGAAGGTAATACAACTACTTTACAAAAATTAAGTTGGAAAGGTGAAGTTCACTCTACTGTTTCATCTGAGGCAATTCGTTGGGCATTGCGATATTATTGGCAAAATGCTGGCTATATAAAGCGTGGGCGACCAGGCGAGGGTGAAAAGTAAACTGTATTTTTGCGATCGCCTAAACTAATATCCCCAAACTAGATCACCAAAAGTGGACAAGACCCAACCTTAGTCAAAGACTGCAACTGCTTGAGATCCTGATGAGTAATCATGGATATCTCTTCTCAATTTTTAGTAGTGGTTCAACTGCTTCAAATGTTAAAGACAGAACCACTCGTCATTCCTCTACCGAAAATAGGAGATTGCATCCACAGTTTTATTTCGACTGTTGCTATAAAGCTTTATAAAGTAATTAGCGATCGCATCTGTACCACTATACTAGGACACCTCAGTATGGTGAAGAAATGCAAAGATAAAGTAGGCGGATTCTCAAGGAAGCTCCGCCTATCACAACAAACAACAACACTATGAACTAATTCATCATGGCAGTGATTGGGCGTAACTTAAAATACATTTTTGTATAAAAAGCATTAAAGTTATGAATAAATTGCATAAACAATAAGATAAGTTAAGAGTCTACCCTTGTAAACAACACAGATAATTCCTGTTCTGCAAAGATTTTCGGCATTGCTGAATCAATAAATGCAATTTGGTGTATCTCTCTGCATCTCCCTCCGGTTCAATAGTTGTGCGCGCTCTACTCAAGTCGTTTATTTAGCGGAAATATTCTTTTGGGGATTGAATCTATCTATGTAACCAAAACTAAACACATGAGTTCACAGAAATGAAACTAAAGCATAAACCAGTATTAAATTCCATCTTGATGGGTTTGGTAATAGTAGGAGCAATGTCTTACAAACCGGGGATTGCTTCTTCTGTAACCCCTGAAGAGGCTGCGAGATTAGAAGCATCTACGGCGACAATTGCGTCGCAAAGCCAAGGGGTGTATCGGAGCGATCGCTTTCTGTTTCGCTTTACCTACTCCTCCAAAGATTTTGTCATAGATAACAATATCTCTACACCCTCAAATGGTATTGATGCTCCCTTAGCGGCTCTTGACATCTGGACTAAACAGCACGCTCAGAAAATTCGCGCTGGAGCCTATGAAGGTGGTACCGAATATCCTGCTAATGTCAGCATCAGGGTGTACAACAACCCTAAAAAATTAGCTTTGCAGCAATGGGTTAAACAGAGTAATCAATTTACCATGAGCCGCGATTTCAAAATTGCCAGAATTGCTGGTAAAACTGGCATTAAATTCCAATCTAGCGGCTTATATGAAAACGAAAGTGTTGTCTTTATCAACCCTAAAGATTCTCGGATTATTGTTGTGTCATTATCGAAAAATGGTACTAATAATGATGCAATTTATCGCAGAGCTTATCAGCAGATTGCCAATTCTTTTACGTTTGTAAATAGATAGAATATTGTAGTTTTGGTGCTGTTATCTGTTCAATTTTGTCAGCGACAGTCTTCATAAGATACTCCCCAATCTACCCAGATAATCCCTTATGTAAACTGATGTTATATATGATTAATTAAAAATTTTGTTGTAGATAAGCTTGTGCAAACATAATTGTTATTGATTAATCTTGAAAATTACAGCACATTTCATTTTGATGAGATAGATTCGCCTAGTCTCTAGAATCTGATCCGTTGAAAGGTATACTGCACTCAACTGGAAAAGGTTACGTATAAACTAATTAAGCCAAGTGCATAAACACCATCTTTAACAATTCTGCACGGGTAAAAGGTTTAGTTAAATATCCAGATGCGCCAGCTAATCTGGCTTTTACTTTATCAACCAGTCCCTTATAACCTGTAACAAATATAATCGGCGTATTTTTAAACATTGAGTTATTGCGGATAATTCGGCATAATTCATAACCGTCAATACCAGCCATATTCAAATCCAATAAAATCAAGTCTGGTTTATGTCTAATAATTGACATAGCAGCTTTGAGTGGATCATTGATAGCAACTACAGTGAAATTTTCACTCTCCAAAAAATGGCTAATTTCTTTGAGAATTGTAGGACTGTCATCTACAGAAACGATTTTATATACCCGTTGAGTAGTTCCGGTAGCAGGCGTTACTCTTTCAGGAACAGAATTTATGGTATTTGATAATGTTAGTTCCTGATGGTTTGCTTTGTCAGGAGTATAAGGTTGTGGTAATCGTACCACAGGAGCTAAATTATCTACGGCAAGAATTGGGGTGATTGGCGTAGCATTGCTGCTGAGTTCTACTACTGTATCTACTAATTTTTTATTTAATAATGTAGTTGTGTATTTAGGAGTTAATTTTAATTCGACCAAAATCTTTGGTAATCTATCGAATGGTGGATCTGGCTCATGTAAGATAATCTCTCCCGTCAGGATATAAGGATACAAATGTTGCGCTAGTTGGATTTCATCTTGATTCATAATTATAGCCAGATGGCGTAGGCTAAAACCCTTCATCCAGTAAGTTAATTTTGGCTGTATTTCTGGAGAGTTTTTATTGTTAATCAACAGGTATGGACGCTGATAAGGAGATGTAATTTTGGGTAGGTAAGACAGCCAATTTTGCAATTTTATTTGACAACGTTCGATTACTTTGGATACATCGAGTCGGCAAATTGCAGGCAATTTATGCTGTGAATTACTTAGTTCGTAAGTACCAGTTTTGATTAACAAAAATGATTCAATTACGTCTTTGACTAGTTCTTGAATCAGTACTGTGGCTTGTGTAGTGTCTAAGTATCCTTGATTGACGAGCCAATGAATTGCTTGATACTCAGGCGGCTGATTAATTGTATTGCTGTAATTTTGTGCATCAATTTCAAACAGCAAGCGTAATTTTACACGAATTTCGTTAGTCACTTGAGGAGTTTGCTGACTGAGGCGACGCAAATGACGTTCTAATCTGTCAAATGGTTCTACAGAATGAGTTGCATAGGTGATTGTTCCTTCTTCTAAGTAAATTGACCAAGTGACTGAGTTGCTAAAAGCTTGCAAACAAGTGGTGTCAAAACAACTAGATAAATGTCTTAACAAACTATGAGGACGTAGTGCTGTAAATGTGCCGTAATAATTCATATTGCTGATTATTTTTGTAAAAGTATACAGGGGTTATGTACAAGTTTGAAGCCTGAAGCATGAGATATTTATTGTATTGGCACGCTTTTGATAAGTTAATTGCTAATGAAAATAGACATATGTTTTACCAGCTAGAAAATTTAAATCATCAAGAAGATGTCAATTTACAAACCACATACTGAGTCCTAACATTTTTAGCCATAATTGCATTTAAGTTCTCTTGATTACATTAGGTATTTTTGTCATGGTGATTAATTTAATTCTCAATTTATTTTCTATATAGAAAATAAAAAATCCACATAAAATCTTTAAAAATTTATGTAGGCAAAATTGAATTTTTTATTATATTCTGTGTTTGCTCTATATAAATTTTGGTGGATGGATTAATGTTCAAAATGAAAAAATGTGATTTATTTTTGGCTCTACGTTTTAATTAAGATTTCCTTAAATTTGTAGCGCTTTTGGTGAGAACAATCTTTATGAATGAAGATTAAATCAGATACCACCAAACATCTACCTGTGGTCTTGTCAGTTTCGGCTGTGGAAACTATATACTTTGAAAAAAGGAAAATAGAGCTTTGGACTATAACATAACACAAAACGTTATGAATGATACTTTAATCCTAGATGAAGTAGTGGAGTTTGCTGAGAACCCAGAACCTCGCTGTCCTTGCGTGTTGTTGCTCGATACATCTGGCTCCATGCAAGGGGTGGCGATAGAGGCTTTAAATCAGGGCTTGCTCAGTTTGAAAGATGAACTGATGAAAAACTCCATAGCAGCCAGAAGGGTAGAAATTGCGATCGTTACTTTTGATAGTCATATCAATGTAATACAAGACTTTGTAACTGCCGATCAATTTAACCCACCAATTCTGACAGCGCAAGGATTAACAAGTATGGGTGCGGGTATTCATAAAGCGTTGGACATGGTGCAAGAGCGAAAATCTTTGTATCGTGCCAATGGTGTTGCTTACTATCGTCCTTGGGTGTTTATGATTACTGATGGTGAGCCGCAAGGTGAACTAGACCATTTAGTAGAACAAGCAGCGCTGCGTCTGCAAGGAGATGAGGTTAATAAACGAGTGGCATTTTTCAGCGTCGGCGTAGAAAATGCGAATATGACGCGGCTGAACCAAATAGCTGTACGAACACCCCTGAAACTCAAAGGACTGAACTTTATTGAAATGTTTGTTTGGCTATCAGCTAGTATGTCGGCAGTTTCCTATTCGCAAATTGACGAACAGGTAGCGCTACCGCCGATTGGCTGGGGATCTATCTAATACCAATTTAGGATCTTGGATTTTAGATGACAACTTCTGACTAACAGACTGTTACTAAAATTGCCAACAAGACTAAATATCCTACCAAATTAGGTAATCACTCGCGGATTGCGGCTTGACACTTACACAGCTAGCTGACAAAACAAATATATGAAAATATCAAAACAGAACCCTCATTGGCAGGTAGTCGCCGCCTCTGTCTGTGGTACAAGCCACATCAAAAATAAGCAGCTGTGTCAGGATGCTCACCACTGGCAATTATTGCCGGGGAATGTGTTAGTGGCTGCGGCCGCAGATGGCGCGGGTTCTGCAAGTCTTGGGAAAGTCGGTGCAATGGTGGCTGTAGAAACAGCGATTGAGAGTTTATCGCTGAAAGATATTACCAGAGACTCCCTGGCTGATGATGAAACTGTACAATTGCTGTTAACTGAGTCCTTACTAGCTGCGAAAAAAGCTGTGGAAGATGAAGCAGCAGCTTGTCAACAACAGCCCCAGGATTTAGCTACTACCTTAATTATTGCGATCGCCTCACCAGAAATGGTAGCAGCCACACAAATTGGTGATGGAATGGCAGTCGCTAAGGATCACTTGGGTAACTTACTGGCGTTAACCATACCGAACAACGGCGAATACATCAACGAAACAACTTTTTTAACTTCACCAGGTGCGCTAGATACAGCGCAGATGCGATTATGGCGCGAAACCATAGTCAACGTTGGACTCCTCACCGATGGACTGCAAATGCTGGCTTTAAATATGGTTGTTGGTGAACCGCATAAACCCTTCTTTTTTCCGTTATTCGACTTTGTGAAAAATGCAGAGGATCAAGCAGAAGCGAAAGAGCAGTTAGTCAAGTTTTTAAGCTCTGAGCGAATTACACAACGTACTGATGATGATTTAACACTGATTATAGGTGCTTTCAATCATTTGTAAAGGTTTGTCAGTGGTCAGTTGCCGATAGTTTTCTTCTCCCCTTGCCCCCTGCCCCCCGCTCCCTGCCTTTCTAAACCCTTAACCGTAATTCAATCATGAAGGTACTACGTTATCTTCCCCAGGAAGAGATTATCAGCCTCAGCGTCAGCTTGGGGCGTGGTGGTGAAGCTTGTATTTATGCCGTGCCGTCGGCTGGCGATTGTGTAGCGAAGGTTTATCACAAGCCAACTGTTGCCCACGCCAGCAAACTCCGGGCTATGCTTGCCAACCCACCAGAAAACCCCACAGCTAGTTTGGGGCATATTTCTATTGCTTGGCCTCAAGAATTATTATGGGCAGCAGATGAAAGTGAACGCGTCGTTGGCTTTTTGATGCCACGCATTCGGGGAATGCGCCCCATCATCGATTTTTATAACCCCCGGACTCGCCGTCAACACTGTCCTCTATTTAATTATCAATATCTACTCCGCACAGCTCGGAATTTGGCGGCGGCTTTTGCTTCTTTACACAATAGCGGTTATTCTGTGGGCGATGTCAACGAATCTAACATCCTGGTTAGTGACACTGCCCTAGTCACCTTGGTAGATACCGATTCTTTCCAAGTCCGTGACCCTGATAACGATATTGTTTATCGTTGTCCAGTGGGTAAACCAGAGTTTACCCCACCAGAACTACAGAATAAAATCTTTGCTCATCACGATCGCCAAATTACTCATGACTTATTTGGTTTAGGGGTGTTAATCTTCCAACTCCTGATGGAAGGTACACATCCTTTTTCTGGTATCTATCAAGGCATCCCCGAACCACCGCCTTATGAAGCCAGAATTGCTGCTGGACATTTTACTTATAGTAAGATGCGAAAAGTTCCTTACCTGCCTACTCCCATTGCCCCACCTTGGGAAATTCTTCATCCCAGCATACAAGCACTGTTTATTCGTTGTTTTGAGGATGGTCACAACGACCCCAAAGTCCGCCCTAATGCCCAAGCTTGGCTGTCGGCTATAGCTGAAGCGGAAGATTCCCTCACTACCTGTACTGTTAATGCCCAACATAGCTACAGCAACCACCTAAACACCTGTCCTTGGTGTGAACGTGCCTTACGCTTGGGTGGACGTGACCCATTTCCTTCAGCACGGGCGATTGAAAATAGAGAACATTTGCGCCCCCGTATCCCCACCAAGAGACGCTACGCCCACAGGAATCAACCTGCTAACTTGCCATTGCCGGTTATGCCTATGTACCAAACCAACGGGCACTCACCTACCCCCAGTTTTTCGCCTTACCGCAATCGCTGGAAAGGAAAATTTTATCCAGTCATGTTTTGTTTATTGGGTTTTGGGGTGTTGGGCTACTTGGATGTGGTGACAAAATTCACAAGTCCTTTAGTGTCGCGCAATAACTATGCCCAACAGGCGCTGATGCCTCAGCAAACCAAGAGTAATAGTACTCTGAGTTTTGCAGATTACTACAAACAAGGTCATGCTGCTTACCAAGTGCGCGATTATAAACAGGCTGTAGATAATTTTACCCGTGCCATCCAGCAGGAACCGACAAACGCCAAAGCTTTGGTGAATCGAGGTAATGCTCGCTACAACTTGAAAGACTACGAAGGTGCGTTAGCAGATTATACTGTGGCGTTAGAAATCAATCCTGGTGAAATCAAGGCTTTTGTGAACCGGGGTAACGCCCGTTTGATGTTGGCAGAGTATAGTAACGATCCTGACAAACAGTATAAATTAGCGATCGCCGACTTTAACAATGCCCTCAAACTCAACGATAAGGAATCCGAAGCCTATATCCGCCGGGGCATTGTGCGCTCGCAAATGGCTAAATATAGTGGTGAAACTCTCAGAGATTACCAAGAAGCGATCGCTGATTTTGACCAAGCCTTGAAACTCAATCCTGCTAAAACCGAAGCCTACTTCCAGCGTGCTTCTGTCCGCTATCTCATAGCCCAGTATAGCGGTGATTCTACAAGAGAATATCAGCAGGCGATCGCTGATTTTGACCGAGCATTAAAAATTAACGACAAACTAGCCAAAGTGTATCTAAAACGTGGCATGATACGCTACGAATTAGCACAAATTACTAGTGATAACTCTGATCCCAATAATGCAAAAGCACTTGCAGATTTGCAGTTAGCCGCCCAATTTTCTTTAGAACAAGAAGATACCGAAAGTTATCAACAAGCACTCAGCAGTATCTGTATCATTGAGGAAAGCAAATGTAATGCTTTATTCCAAAGTTCCACAATGCGGGGATATGCCAGCACAGACTTAAATGTGAAAATCAATAATCAATAGTCATTAGTCAACAGTCAATAGTCATTAGTCATTAGTCAATAGTCAAACATTAAAGTTATCGACTATGGATTAACAACTATTGGCTATTTTTTTATTCACTAAGCTTTTATATCTACAAGATTTATATTTACCTTTTCTTTATACAAAAGCTGAGAATAACAGTTAGATTATGTACGGAGAAAGATACAACAAGAAACGAATTTTTCTCCCATCCATGTGCATCCCCTTCATCCGGATAAATTTCCAAAAAATAATCTAACTGCAAATCTCCGAGGGAATTATATGAAAGCGGTGATTTTGGCTGGAGGACTTGGTACACGCCTCAGTGAAGAAACCAGTATCAAGCCTAAGCCGATGGTAGAAATTGGTGGTAAGCCAATCCTTTGGCACATCATGAAAACTTATTCTGCTCACGGCATTAATGATTTTATTATTTGTTGTGGTTATAAAGGTTACGTCATTAAGGAGTATTTTGCTAACTACTTCTTACATATGTCTGATGTAACTTTTGATATGCGTTTTAACCAGATGAATGTACATTCTGGTTACGCTGAACCTTGGCGCGTCACTTTGGTAAATACAGGCGATAACACCATGACTGGTGGACGCTTGAAACGTGTCCGCGAACATCTTGGTAATGATACCTTTTGTTTTACCTATGGCGATGGCGTATGTGATATTAATATCACCGAACTAGTCAAGTTTCATCAAGAACAAAAGACCCTAGCAACACTCACAGCCGTCCAACCAGCCGGACGTTTTGGGGCAATTTCTCTCGGGTATGAGCAAACTAAAATTACTAGTTTCCGTGAAAAGCCTGAGGGTGATGGTGCTTGGATTAACGGTGGTTATTTTATCTTAGAACCAGAAGTCATAGACTTGATTGCTAATGATGCTACTGTTTGGGAGAAAGAACCATTAGAAAAGTTAGCAGATATGGAGCAATTATCTGCTTTTAAACACAACGGTTTCTGGCAACCAATGGATACATTACGAGATAAAAATTATCTAGAGGAGTTGTGGAAAAATAACCAGGCTCCCTGGAAAGTCTGGTAACTAAGTCTACAGAAAATTCAAAAAGTATCTGGCATTTTGTCCCATCTTATTTTGATTTCTGTTGTAAGGTATTGTTTACTGATTTAGTGTAATTTTAAGTGCAGTAATACCAATGTACGATTTTGCCATTGTCGGTGGGGGAATAGTTGGACTGTCTACAGGGATGGCTTTAGGTAGACGTTATCCCCAAGCAAGGATTTTAGTATTAGAAAAAGAAAGCCAATGGGCATTTCACCAAACTGGCAATAATAGTGGTGTTATTCACTCTGGAATCTATTACAAGCCGGGGAGTTTCAAAGCTAAATTTTGCCGTGATGGTAGAGACTCAATGGTAAAATTCTGCCAAGAGCATGGCATTGACCATGAGGTTTGTGGCAAGGTAATTGTAGCCACAGATGAACAAGAATTACCACGCCTAGAAAACCTGTACCAACGCGGCTTGGAAAATGGTACAGAAGTTCAGAAAATTAGCCGAGAAGAAGTTAAAGAAATCGAACCTCACGTCAAATGTGTAGCAGGAATTCGCGTTTTTTCAACTGGTATTGTTAATTACAAGCAAGTTTGTTTAAAATACGCCGAATTAATTCAACAACAAGGTGGAGAATTACGCCTCAACACCAAAGTCCTGAAAATTTCCCCCAGTGGCAAAAATCACGTACTGGAAACGAATAACGGTAACTTTGAAACCAGATTTGTGATCAATTGTGCCGGATTGCACAGCGATCGCATTGCTAAATTAGGTGGAGTCCAACCAAGCGCAAAAATCGTACCCTTCCGGGGAGAATATTACGAACTCACCCCAGAAAAACGCTATTTGGTCAAAACTCTCATTTACCCGGTTCCCAACCCCGAATTTCCCTTCTTGGGTGTCCATTTCACCAGGATGATTGACGGTAGTGTCCACGCTGGGCCGAATGCAGTTCTTAGCCTGAAGCGCGAAGGTTACAAAAAAACCGACTTCGACTTCAAAGACTTTGCCGAAGTCATGACTTATCCTGGTTTTTGGAAACTCGCAGTCAAACACGCCGACGAAGGTATCCAAGAAATCATTCGTTCCTTCAGCAAAGCCGCTTTCACCAGAAGTTTGCAAAAACTCATTCCCGAAGTCCAAGCCGAAGATTTAGTTCCCACCCATGCAGGGGTACGCGCCCAAGCCTTAATGGATGACGGCAAACTAGTAGACGATTTTTACATTGTTCCTGGTGAAAACTCCATCCATGTTTGCAATGCACCTTCACCAGCCGCTACTTCTTCCCTGGAAATTGGCAAAGCGATCGCTGCACAAATCCCCCAACAATCGCACCTTGAGACTGTAGTAATTGCATAGATAACGCGGTGTGCAACTTTCTCTCGAACCTAACCCCCAACCCCTTCCCTACAAGGGAAGGGGAACAAGAATTAAAGCCTCTCTCCTTGTAGGGGAGAGGTTTGGAGAGGGGTTTTAAGGATAAGTCGCACATCTCGTTAGATAAGAGATAAGGGGGATGAAGAAGACAAAAACAGTAGAAATACTCCCCCAAACTTCATTAACCAATATAGAGAATTTGACACAAATGAAAATTTTAGTAACTGGAACTGAAGGATATTTAGGTTGTTTATTGCCTTCCTTGTTAATTGGAAAAGGACATGAAGTAATTGGTGTAGATACTGGTTATTACAAAGTAGGCTGGCTATACAACGGTACTCAAGTAACAGCTAAAACCCTCAACAAAGATATCCGCCACATCACCCCCGAAGACTTAGAAGGTGTGGAAGCGATCGTCCACATGGCGGAACTCTCCAACGACCCCACCGGACAATTAGCACCAAATATTACCTACGACATCAATCATCTAGGTTCAGTTCGTCTAGCTAACCTAGCGAAAACAATGGGTGTACGGCGCTTCGTCTATATGTCTTCCTGTAGTGTGTATGGTGTTGCTACCGAGGGTGATGTCACAGAAGCCTCTCCTATCAACCCCCAAACAGCCTATGCAAAATGTAAAACCCTAGTAGAACGGGATGTCACACTCCTAGCTGATGACGACTTCTCGCCTACCTTTATGCGGAACGCCACTGCTTTTGGTGCTTCTCCCAGAATGCGGTTTGATATTGTCTTGAACAATTTAGCTGGCTTGGCTTGGACTACGAAAGAAATCAAAATGACTAGTGATGGTACACCTTGGCGGCCATTAGTCCATGCACTAGATATTTGCAAAGCTATAATTTGCGCTTTAGAAGCACCTCGTGATATTGTTCACAATCAAATCTTTAACGTTGGTGACACCACCAACAACTACCGCGTTAAAGAGATTGCCGAAATCATCGCCGATACATTCCCTGGATGTAAATTATCCTTTGGTGATAACGGTGCAGACAACCGCAGCTACCGCGTATCTTTTGAGAAAATTAATAGCATCCTCCCCGGATTTAAGTGTGATTGGGATGCTCAAAAAGGTGCTAGACAGCTATTTGATTTATTCAGTCAAATAGATATGACAGAAGACACTTTCTTATTTAGAGGTTTTACACGCTTAAAGCAGCTAGAATATCTCATTCGTACTGAACAAATCAACCAAGATTTCTTCTGGAACATCAAATAATATCATGTTCATTTGAACATTGATAATATCGGTAGTGGTTGGTAATGGCTAAAAAAGAATTATCTATAAACTATTAGCTATTACCAACCAGAACAAGCATATTTGTTGACTTTTAAAATCATTTTTTGTCTGTGTATCTGTGCCTCTGTGGTTAGAAAAAATTATATTTAACCACAGAGACGCAAGCTATATAAACCATCACCCTCACGGATTTTTATTCCTGATTATGAGCAAACTACTAACAATTGCTATCCCAACTTATAATCGTGCTAATTTACTCGATAAGCAGTTAGCCTGGCTAGCAAATGCCATCAAAGGATTTGAAGCAGATTGTGAGATATTAGTTTCTGATAATTCTTCTACTGATCATACACAAGACATTATCCAGAAATGGCAACAAAAACTACATAATATCACCTTTAAAGCTAACAAACATCCAGAAAATTTAGGCGTAATGAAAAATATTATGTACTGCCTAAATTCTGCGGAAACACAATATGTTTGGACTATTGGTGATGATGATCCTGTTCAAGATAGGGCTATTTCTTATGTCATCAATAAAATCAAACAACATCAAAATTTAGGCTTACTCTTCCTCAATTTTTCTGGTCGGAATAAAATCACTGGTCAACCAGTATTCCCACCAACAATTATTGGGAATCGCTGGTTTGATGCTGATTGTGAAGATGGTTGTAGCGACGGTAAAGCCATTTTTGAACATTGTTTTGCGAAAAGTGTCGGTGCAGTTATTTTTCTCAGCGCAAGTATTTATCGCACTGATTTAGTCAAAAAAGCTCTACAAAATTGGCCAGATGCAGCCAGTAACTGGATATCTTTAGCATATATCGCTGGTTATTGTGCTGCTAATGGTACTGTCATTGTCACCAAAGAAAATTTTTTAGAATGTATTGTTGGTGTGAGTTATTGGCAGAAAGAGCCAAAATCAGCATTGTTAATGCAATACAAACACATCCCCGAAGTGATTTTAAAACTTCAGGAAATTGGCTATTCTCAACAATTTTGTCGGCGAATGCTGTTGCAAAATTCTAAAGAAGTAGACTTGAAAGTTTTCTTAGGTGCTTTGAAAAGATGGCCTGTATCTGCTATTAAGACAGTCATACCATTTTTAGCTTTAGTCAGTATAGCAGCTTTAGAATTTATTCCTTTTAGAGAACTAAAAATTTCCGAAGCTGGTGAAACCATAACTCCAGAAATGCACTCACATAATCATAAGCGATACTCAAAAATAAATTAGTGGCAAAATAGTTGAAACTCACCCCAGTGTATAACATTAAAAATAAACTATTTGCCGCACAGTCTGAATTAGTTTATAGGCTGAGACTTTTGCGGCATGAAAAAATTTACCGCCATTAGAATCAGGCGATCGCTTAATTTTTCAATCTCTCAAAAGAGAGGGAGTTTATATCACAACTATAGAAGAATTAGGATTAGAATCTACACCGGAATTGCTCAAAGCTACTCATCAGCAGCTAGCACAAATGTCAGATGATATTAATCAGCATCTCAAGCAGTCCGGATCTTTAGGAATAACCGATGAACAATTAGAAGAAATTATCCCCAAATCAGCTTGGAAATCTTGCTCAGATACAGTAGTGATTGCTGACCCCGCAACTGCATTACATCACGGTACTTTACGCACACAAGAACGGTCAGCACTATTTTTTGCTTACACTGCTAATCCTCCCAAACGGCCAGAACTTTGTACACAATATTGGGATGATACTTTCACTAAACCAGATTTAGCTAAAATTCCGGTTTAGCTCCTTTGTTTAGTGTAAATGCTAAAGAATTCGTATTTGTAGACAATTACTATTTGAGAAATACATGATTTTTACTAATACATCACTCAAAGACGCATTTATTATTGATTTAGACGAAAAACCAGACCATCGTGGTTTTTTCGCCAGAACTTTTTGTGCTAATGAATTTGCAGCCCACGGTTTAAAACCAGTAGTAGCCCAGTGCAACCTATCTTATAACTACAAAAAAGGTACGCTGCGGGGTATGCACTATCAACTCAAACCAGCCGCAGAAACAAAATTAATTCGCTGTATAAAAGGTGCTATTTATGACGTAATTATTGATATGCGTCCTGATTCACCAACATTTTTATCACATTTTGGGGTAGAACTCACTGCTGATAATCGCCGTGCTTTGTATGTACCAGAGATGTTTGCTCACGGTTATCAAGCCCTCACTGATGACGCAGAAGTTGTCTATCAAGTAGGTGAATTTTATACGCCGGGATATGAAAAAGGATTACGTTACAACGACCCATTTTTTAATATTGAATGGCCTCTAGAAGTAACGGTGATTTCTGATAAAGATGCTAATTGGCCTTTATTAGAAACATTACCAATTGGTAGCCCAAACCCTGTGGAAGCAGTTTGTTAATAGAAGCTAGTACCGCAGTAAATTCAAAATAAAAAAGGATTAATCAAAAATGATTATTATTGATAATGCTCTAAAAGCTCGTGCTGCTGTTGGTAATCCGGTGAAAGTGGGAATGATTGGCGCTGGATTTATGGGTCGGGGTATTGCCAATCAAATTATTAATTCGGTTCCAGGGATGGAGTTAGTTGCTATCTCTAACAGGAGTATTGATGGTGCAAAACGAGCTTATAACGAAGCTGGAATTGAAGATATTCAAATTGCGGATTCTGTGAGCGAGTTAGAAAGTGCGATCGCTCAAGGTAAATATACCATTACCGAAGATGCGAAAATCATCTGCCAAGCCCAAGGCATCGACGCAATTATTGAAGTCACTGGTGCTGTAGAATTTGGCGCTCATGTAGTCATGGAAGCGATCGCCCATCGCAAACACGTTATCATGATGAATGCCGAACTTGATGGTACTGTCGGCCCCATCCTCAAAGTCTATGCAGACAAAGCTGGTGTGATTCTCAGTGCTTGTGATGGCGACCAACCAGGCGTACAGATGAACCTTTACCGATTTGTCAAAAGCATCGGCCTCACTCCCCTATTGTGCGGTAACATCAAAGGACTGCAAGACCCCTATCGCAACCCCACCACTCAAGAAGGATTTGCCAAGCGTTGGGGACAAAAAGCCCACATGGTGACTAGCTTTGCTGATGGTAGCAAAATTTCCTTTGAACAGGCGATCGTTGCTAATGCCACAGGGATGAAAGTTGCCAAGCGGGGGATGTTGGGGTATGACTTCACCGGTCATGTTGATGAGATGACCAATATGTACGATGTGGAACAACTCAAGCAACTAGGGGGTATCGTTGATTATGTAGTCGGCGCAAAACCCGGCCCTGGCGTATATGTGTTTGCAACTCACGACGACCCCAAACAACGCCACTACCTCAACCTATACAAGTTAGGCGAAGGCCCACTCTATAGCTTCTACACTCCATATCACCTCTGCCATTTTGAAGTACCCTTGTCTGTAGCCCGTGCAGTTCTCTTCCAAGATGCTGTGATGGCTCCCCTAGCAGGCCCCCTAGTAGATGTTGTCACCACTGCCAAAATAGACCTTAAAGCCGGGGAAACTCTAGATGGCATTGGCTACTATATGACCTATGGACAATGTGAAAATTCTGATATTGTCCAACAGCAAAACCTCTTACCAATGGGTCTAGCAGAAGGATGTCGTCTCAAACGAGATATTTCTAAAGATCAAGTCCTCACCTATGATGATGTAGAACTACCCCAAGGTAGACTTTGTGACCAACTAAGAGCCGAACAAGACAAATATTTTGCCCCAGAAAAAGTTCTAGTAACTGTTGGATAATCAGTAACTCAATTAAAAAATGTGAGATGTAGGGTGATCGCCCTACATATCGCATTATTAAATCCTCAAAAATGCCCCCCTTCCAGAAGGGGGGCTGAGGCTATCGGAATGCAATTAAATTGAAAGTTGAATCGCAAAATAGTTCAAAAGATAGAATCAATTTTCAGGCTATTTAGAAATACTATTATTTATCGAAAATCGGATTATTATTATGGCGTAATAGTACCATAAATGTATCAAATAATAGTAAAAAAATATCACCTAAAATACCAAAAATTTGACAAATATCTGCTGAAATATTTTTAAATAAAATCCCCGGAAATTTAGTTCAATATGAAAGTTGCTTTAGTCCATGATTATCTGACCCAGCGCGGTGGAGCAGAACGTGTATTTGAATTGCTTTGTAAGCGCTATCCTGAAGCGGATATTTTTACATCATTGTATGATCCGCAAAAAACTATCGATATGGGTGAACGGTTAGTTAACACCACATTCTTACAAAAAATTCCTGGTGCAGCCAAATATTTTAGATTAATGGCTCCCTTATATTTTCCTGCTTTTCGAGCATTGGATTTGCAAGACTACGATTTAATTATTAGTAGTAGTACTAGTTTCGCCAAAGCAGTACGTAAAAGACCAGACGCTAAACATATTTGTTTTTGTCATAACGTCACCCGTTTTTTATGGGATACAGAAACCTATTTAAGAGAGTATAGCGATTATAGATATTTGTCAGTCTTAATCGAAAAAGTTTTTCAGCTAATGCGAGATGTAGACCTGAAATATGCTCAGGAACCTGATATCTACATTGCTAACTCCAGCATTGTTGCTCGCCGTATTCAGCAGATTTATGGCAAACAAGCAATAATGATTAACTATCCAATTGATACCAGTAACTTTGTTTTTTCTGATACAAAAGATGAATATTATTTAGCATCGGCGCGGATGATTAGCTATAAACGACTCGATATCATAGTCGAGGCTTTTAATTGGCTTGGATGGCCGTTAATCATCTCCGGTGATGGCCCAGAAAGAGAAAGATTACGTTCCAAAGCTTTAGATAATATTAAATTTGTAGGTCATGTGAGTGACAGCACACGCAAAGAATTATTTTCTAAAGCCAAATCTATCATAGTAGCCGCCTTAGAAGACTATGGTTTAGTTCCTGTAGAAGCTAATGCTAGTGGTACACCAGTTATTGCTTTTGGCGCAGGTGGAGTCTTAGATACTCAAATACATGGCAAGACTGGAGTCTTTTTTAATCGACAAACACCAGAATCTTTACAAATGGCGTTATTAGAGTCCGGAGAAATCACTTGGAATTATGAAAATATTCGTAATCACGCTGTGAATAATTTTTCTGAGCCTGTTTTCTTTAGTAAAGTTGAGCGAGTTATTGCCCAGACCTGTAGTCTCAATTAAATCAGTGAATAGTGTGTAAGTGTCTGGTGTAATATTCCACCAACAAATGAACCTGATAACTGATAACTGTTTTATTAGCGTCTCGAACACAAGGATCATAAACGTGGTTCAAACTACTCTAAGTACAAATATAAACATTGCTGATTCAGAACCGAGTTACGGCAAAATCTTTTCAGTTTTCCTGCGTAGGTCTCCTTGGTTCTTAATGGCATTTTTGACAACAATTGCCCTAGCAGCTTTGATTACGGCGAGAACTAAACCTACCTACAAAAGCTCAATGCAATTGTTGGTAGAACCTAACTATCAAGGTAAGAGAGAAGGCGGTACTCCAGAAACTCAGTTTCTCGAACCTGATATCCAAATAGACACTGCTACTCAACTGAACTTAATGCAGAGTTCAGGACTAATTCAAAAAGCAGTGACTAAATTGCAATCAGAATATCCAGATATTACTGTAGCTGATATTAAAAATGCCTTGGTCTTAAATCAAATTAGGACAAAACAAGATAATGTCGCTACTAAAATTTTTCAGGTAGAATATACATCAACTGATCCTGAACAGACTCAAAAAGTACTGAGTTCTATTCGGGAAGTCTATATAGAATATAACAAACAACAACAGGATAACCGTCTCAAAAAAGGTCTGCAAGTTATTAGAGAACAGTTGAGCAAGGCTAGCGAAGAAGTGAACGCAGCAGAAGCCAACTTACAACGGTTCCGCAGAAATCAGAATTTAATTAACCCAGAAGCTCAAGCAAAAGCTCTAGAAGATGCTTTGAACGCTATTGAGCAAGAACGCCGGACTACTCGTTCTGCTTATGAAGAGGCGTTGGCAAAGCAAAAATCTTTAGAAGCGCAATTAAATCGTTCTCCTAAAAATGCTTTAGTTACTTCTCGTTTGAGTCAGTCCGTTCGCTATCAAGGTTTACTCAACGAAATTCAAAAAACAGAACTGTTATTAGCTCAAGAACGTTTACGCTTTACCGATGAAACCCCCAGTGTGCAGAAGCTGAAAGAACAACTGCAAAGCCAAAAGGAATTATTGCAACAGGAAGTAGGCAGAACCTTAGGCTTTAAATCTGCTAATGTCTTCAGGACTGGGGAACCGCTTTTAGAACAGGGTCAGTTTGGTCAAATTGATCTGACTCTTGCTGGTCAATTAGTAGAAACGCAGACAATCATAGTTGCATTGACTGCCCGTGACCAAACTTTGGCACAGAAAGAAAATCAACTACGTCTGGAAATTAAACGCTTTCCGCCCCTGTTGGCTTATTACAATCGCATACAACCACAGTTGCAATTCAGTCGTGAAAGATTGGAACAGCTATTGCGAGCAGAACAGCAACTGCGCCAAGAACTTGCTAAAGGTGGGTTTAATTGGGAAGTTGTAGAAGAACCCCAGATAGGGATGCAATTAGGCCCTAATCTCCGGCAGAATCTCATGTTGGGCGCAGTCGTTGGGTTAATGCTGGGAGGCATTGCTGCCTTTATTCGAGAAGCGGCTGATGATTCTGTTCATACCACTGCTGAGTTAGAAAAGCAGGCGGCTTTGCCTTTGTTAGGAACTACTCCCAAGTTGCCACCTGCTAAAACTAGAGAATCAGTCATCAAGTTGCCTTTTGGTAAGCCAGAAGTGTTGGGGCCTTGGACAGTTGAAGTTCTCAAATCTTCCATCCGTTGGGAATCTTTGGATCTGATTTACAAAAATATTGAGCTTTTAAATTCTGTATCTAGTTTGAAGTCCTTGATGATTACCTCGCCTATGCTTGATAGAGGTAAGTCAGGTTTGGCTCTAGGTTTAGCTATGAGTGCAGCCCGTTTACATAAACGGGTACTACTGATTGATGCCAACTTACGCGATCCTAGTTTGCACGAACATCTTAATCTTCCCAATGAGCAGGGGCTATCAACTCTCTTAGCCAGCGAAATTACTTTACCAGAACAGATTGGTACTCATAGCGTAGGTTCAGCCTACATCGATATTTTGACGGCTGGGCCATCGCCTAATGATTCAGCAAATCTCTTGAGTTCTCCACGCATGAAACAGTTGATGGCAGCATTTGAGGAGAATTACGATTTGGTTATCATTGATGCACCACCAGTTCTAGGTTTGGTAGATGCCTTGCTCACAGCATCATCTTGTCGGAGTGTGGTGATGGTGGCGAGTCTTGGAAAAGTGACTCGTAACCAAATCGCTCAAGCTACAGCCATGTTGAGCAAGTTAAACCTCATTGGTGTTGTGGCTAACGGTGTATCTAACTCTGATAGCACCTATGTACCTTATGCGAGGGAATACCGTTTTGCCCTGGAACAGGCAGTAGAAAAGTAATTGAGTGAGAGATGGAGGGAAATTTTTTAATTTTGCACTAATTCGTCTCTAGTCCCCTACCCTCAGCTATATTTTTTGATTGTGCGATCGCACCTCATGAGGTGCGATCGCACATATCTTTTTTTCGCTCTATTCTCAAAAGTGATAGGTAAGCTCGTAGTAAGGACTAAAGTCCTTTTTTTTTCATTTAACTACCCCAAGAAAATCTGTCATATATCAAATTAATGTGACTAAATTAAATAAAAATGCTGTAATAATTAAACATTTTTGTTGTTATAATTTCAACTATTGATATCTTATTTATTTAAGTATATTTATCACATCTTTATAAATATCTATCCAAAATATTGAATATTTAAAGAGTAAATAAAGAATTAGTTCGGAGATATAGCTATTCTCACTGATTCTTATATCCTAGAGATAGAAATTCAATTCAAATGGTTCCAATCCAAAAGTGAATTAGGTTCTGAATTTTATTGTAAAAGTAGACAATTAGTTGTAGATAAACATAAATGTAAAGTGCTGAAATCGAAGAGTGTAGATGCCTAAATATGTCTTTTCAAAGGTTAGGTTAATTAGCTCTATACTCCTCAATAACATTAATTCCTGTAGAAAAGATTAAATCACTCAGATAGCTTTACCAATATGTTTATCTTCTCTACTTTTTTGCATCATGTATAAGCTGTGTTTACCAATTTAAACTAGCAGCCATTCTCAAAAATATTTACTTGCAATTTCTGCTAGTTTAAAAGTTGATTCTGCACACAAAATTCTACAGCTTTTTCGGGCAGAATAAAGTTTCCATCGAAGTCTTTGGCATTGACAGCCTTTGATATCATCTCAGCAATTTAACTTGTATAGATCCAAAGACATTATGACAAGCGTAATAGTTTCCAAGGTTGAGAATAACGATATAATTGCGCCGCAAGATCAAAATAATTGCTCCTCAAAGTATACGCTTCAGTGGCGACGGGGTCAGTTGTTGGTGAAATCATCTCTCAAAGTAAAACAGCCATATTTACCTTCTCTAAATGATGAGAAATTATTAATTAATTGCTTAAAACGCTCCCCAGTCAATTTGGTGAGTATAGATGGCAAATTGGGTGAAACTTGGCTGAAGTTCTGGGCTGAAGCCTGTAATCAAGCTCATAAGCCAATTTTTCTGAGTAAACCCGCTCACGTTAGGCTCTCCAAATCAGGTAGCCAATCTCTAAACTGGTTGTGGCGATTGATAAACCAGCTAGTCGCTTTTGGATTGTTGCTGTTAGTGATTCCAGTAATGTTGGGATTGGTGATGCTGATGCAGATTGATTCACCAAAATCTCTGTTTACCTATGAGTGGCGTGTGGGAGAACGAGGTAAATTTTTTCGCCTAATAAATTTCTGCACTACTACTCAGAATAACTCCAAAACCTTGGGACTTTGGCTCAAAAAATCCGGTTTATATCAGCTACCACAGTTATGGAATGTGCTGCGGGGGGAAATGAATTTAACAGGGTCTGATTGTTGGACTTTAGAAGATGCAGTAAAGCTCAGTTTAGCAGGACAGCAACAGGCGAATACACTACCAATAATTACCAGATCATGGGAAGTATCAACAGAATCTCAACTGGTGCATTTAGATAGTTAGAAACTAAATTTCACCTTTGTCCTGAGAGAGTGAAAAAATACGGGAAATATTAAATTGATTAGGGTTTTTACTCAACCTGATTTCCTCACAGCTTCACTAACTAAGAACATCGGTAAGTTTGCAAAATTCATTCTTTTTACTCAGTGCGGTAATTAATTTATTTGCCGCACTTGAGCTAAAAAATGAATTTTTCAATATATGTATCTGATGTAGTCCAATCAATTTTTCTTAAAAAATACACGACATATTTAAAAATGCCAAAAGCACCACGTAATTTATTTAAAACGAATAACTTCTGGAAGGACAACTATTTAATATTGCGAGAATTAAAACATTTTCGCAAAATAGCTGTCCTAGCCGTAATTTTTTCATTTTTAGCGGCAAGTTTTGAAGGTGTAAGTATTGGTTTTCTCTTGTCATTTTTACAAAAATTGACTACTCCTGACCAACCAATTCAGACTGGAATTGCCGGGATTGATATGATTTTGGCTTCTGATATCTGGCCAATTAGTCCTATCTATAGAATATCTTTACTCATCTTGTTAAGTACTTGGATGCGAGCTACATTCAATTATTTTGGAGGAATTTATTCTGAATCAGCCCAACTTCATTTAGCAGACCGCTTACATAAGCAAATTTTTGAGCAATTACAAGCTTTGAGATTAAGTTACTTTGCTCAAACTCGTTCCGGTGAACTCATTAATACAATCACTACAGAAATTGAAAGGGTCAAACAGGGTTTTAGCGGAATAGCTTTTATCTTTACAAGAATTCTGACAGTTTGTGTGTATTTCGTTGTCATGTTTTTAATATCATGGCAACTTTCGATTATTTCTGTACTTATATTTGCATTGCTAGCAGTAGGATTATCCACGCTGAATAAACGAGTCCGAGAAACCAGTTTTGGCATTTCTTCTGCTAATGGTCAATTTACAGCTATAGCAGTAGAGTTTATTAATGGGATTCGCACAATTCAAGCATTCGGAACCCAAGAATTTGAACGTCAGCGTTTTTATAAAGCTAGTGATAATCAACTGAATGCAGCTATCAAAGTTGTTTTGGCATGGACGCTGGTAAAACCCATAGCTGAAGGAATAGCTACTACGGTTTTAATTAGTTTAATTGTGATTTCATTCACGAATTTCACACTACCTGTAGCATCATTATTGACATTTTTCTTTGTCTTGGTGAGAGTTATCCCCAATATTCAAGACATTAATGGTTCATCTGCTTTTCTGAGTACTTTACAAGGCTCGGCAGAAAATATTAAGGCTATTTTGCAGACTAATAATAAACCTTACTTGAAAAATGGCAAACTTAATTTTCAAGGTTTGAAGCGTTCAATTGATTTAGTATCTGTAGATTTTGGTTATACTCCCGATCATTTAGTTTTAAATAATATTACGCTGACAATTGAGCGTGGCAAAATGACAGCCCTGATAGGGTCATCGGGTGCTGGTAAAACTACATTAGCTGATTTAATTCCCCGATTTTATGATCCAACTGAAGGACAGATTTTAGTTGATGGGCTTGATTTGCAGCACTTTGAAATCAATTCTCTCCGCCGCAAAATGGCTGTAGTCAGTCAAGATACATTTATTTTCAACACTTCTATCAGAGAAAATATTGCTTATGGTACATCAGGCGCAAGTGAAGCCGAGATTCGGGAAGCAGCTCGACTAGCGAATGCGTTGGAATTTATCGAAGAAATGCCCGAAGGGTTTGATACTAAGTTAGGCGATCGCGGTGTACGCTTATCAGGAGGACAAAGACAAAGAATAGCGATCGCTCGTGCATTACTGCGAGATCCAGATATTCTCATTCTTGATGAAGCAACCAGCGCCTTAGATTCAGTATCAGAACGCTTGATTCAGGATTCCTTAGAACAACTTTCCGTGGGGAGAACAGTAATTGCGATCGCTCATAGGCTTTCCACAATTGCCAAAGCCGATAAGGTCGTAGTCATGGAACAAGGACGGATTGTTGAGCAGGGGAATTATGAAGAACTTCTAGAACAACGAGGTAAGCTTTGGAAATATCACCAAATGCAGCACGATTCAGGTCATTTGGGGTAGTTGTAAACCCTGCTTAACCCACTTTTATTTCACCATACTATATATAAAGCAATGGCTGTTGTAACTCCTGAATTAGACCACAGTCCCTTAGTTGTAGTGTGTGGGGCAGATGATAATTATGCTAGACCCCTAGCTGTAACACTCTATTCCGCACTGGTCAATTTAGAAAAGGGTTGTACCCTCTACCTCTACATTATTGACGGCGGTATTACTGAGCAGAGCAAGCAACGACTACAACGAGTTCTCAATGTTGAACACATTGATTTACACCTCAAGTGGATTTCTCCCAGCAATTTGACATCACTGAGTCATATAAAAACACCTGATTGGGTATCAGCAGCTACATATCTGCGATTATTAATACCCGATATCCTCCCAGAGCATTTTCAAAAGGCTATTTACTTAGATGGTGATTTACTGGTAGAGGGTAACTTAAAAAACCTGTGGAACCAGGAAATGGGTGAATATGCCCTACTGGCTTCTACCGATTTTGGTATTCCGTATGTATCTTCCAATTTAGGCATCCTCAATTACAAAGAATTAGGGCTAGCACCTCATACGCCTTATTTCAATGCGGGAGTGCTGGTACTCAATTTGCCAAGATGGAGAGAGGAAAAGATTAGTGAGAAAGTAATACGCTACTTGAGCGAACATGAAGAATACGTAAGGATGGGAGATCAAGAAGGGTTAAACGCCATTCTTGCTAATGATTGGGGTAAGCTTCATCCTACGTGGAATGTCATCTCACACATTCTATTTTATGAAAATTGGGAAGACTCAGCCTTTAAAGAAGAGATTCGTCATTCAAAGCAAGAAATCATCGACAACGCTGATATCTTTCATTTTGCTGGTGGCTCAAAACCTTGGCAAATCGAGTGTGAGCATCCAGCACAGTTGCAATGGATTCGCTATCTCCAAGCCAGTAAATGGTTTCAACCTACAGAAAGTATGGTGTGGTTTAGTAAATGGTTTCTGCAATATTACCCTCGGCAATTTAAAGTCTTAATGAGGAAATTTATGTTTATCCTGGGACTCGGAAAATCCTGGGAATTATTGAGGGTGTATGTGCGAGAGAAATCTCTCATGAAAATGGAGAGTGGGGACTAATCAATTCAAAATTACAGAATTCTTGGGGAGTGCTGAGTGGCGATTCCCAGTCCCTAGCCCTCAGCCCCTATTATCCTGGAAAAAATTACAATGAAAGTCTCAATAATTATTTCTAACTATAACTATGCTCGGTATCTTCCCAAGGCAATTAACTCTGTTCTAGCTCAAAGCTATACAGATATTGAGATCGTTGTAGTAGACGATGGTTCTCAAGACGATAGCCGTAACGTTATTACCCAACTCCAAGAAAAAACCCCGGATAAAATTAAGGCGATTTTTCAGGAAAATCAAGGTCAGGGGGGTGCTTTTAATGCCGGTTTTGCAGCTGCTACTGGAGAGGTTATTGCTTTTCTGGATGCAGATGATATGTGGAAACCTGGTAAATTACAGCGCATTGCTGAAGTATTTCAAACATCGGATGTAGTTGGTGTGATGCACCATTTGGATATCATCGATGGCGGTGACAAGACAATTAACAATACCTCTACCCAGGGGCCGAAACTGAGTGACGATTTAGCCACAGTTATATTGAAGACAGGAAATGCTTGGTGCTTTCCTCCCACATCTGGACTCGCCTATCGCCGGGAAGCATTGGAAAAAGTATTTCCTATTGATCCTGTAAAATGGCGCATTTGGGCTGATGGTTGCATTATTTACTGCACAGCTTTCTTAGGCAAGATTAAAACATTACAGGAGAATTTGGGTTACTATCGCATACATGGTGCTAACAATCACATGAATAATGCGATCGCCAGCTGTGAACAAGAAGCCAAATCCCAAGCTGGCATTGAGATGACTAACCAATATATTAATGATTTTTTAGCACGTATTGGTTATTCTGCAAGAGTTGACCTGTCCCGCAACCTCCAATATCGCCGCACAAAGTATTATCAACAATCCAAATGGGATCACAGGGAGGTATGGGATATCTCACAGTTAATTTTAGGATGGCCTTTTTACTCTGGACAAGAGCGAGTATATTACCTAGCACGATTTTTATTCAAAAGCGGCAAATTTTTAGCTCGTCCCATTGTTTATACGGAAAGTAAAACAATTTAGTCGTAAATGTGATTAGCCGTTTTGAAAATTATGACTATAGATACTAACTCCCCAAATCCATTAGTTAGCGTTATTACACCTACTTATAACCGTCCAGATTATTTGCAAGCAGCGCTGAAAAGTGCTGTACAGCAGACATATCCTCATATTGAAATTATTGTTTGCGACAATTGTAGTCCAGAAAATCCTCAGACACTTGTTGAGTCTTTTCATGATTCGCGCATTCGCTTTTCGCGCAATTCATCGAACATGGGAATGTTCGCCAACACCATCAAAGCCTTTCAAATGGCGCGGGGAAAATACATCGCCTGTCTGTTGGATGATGATATGTGGGAAGCAGACTTTCTGGAAAAGCTTGTCCCTCCCTTGGAAGCTAACCCTGATTTAGCTTTAGCTTTTTGTGACCACTACATCATCGATGCCAATGGCAATATAGATGATGTTCTCACAGAAGAATATTCCCGTTCATATAAACGAGCTAATCTTCGAGAAGGAATTTACCAACCGTTTTGTCGGATAAGCTTGGTAGATAAATCGGTATCGACAGCCACAGCTGCTGTAATTCGTCGAGATGCGATCGCTTGGGATACCATTCCCCCTGAAGTCGGTGGTTCATGGGATATATATTTAAACTATCTTTGTTGTCGCTCTGGTTTAGGAGCTTACTTTTATCCCGAAAAACTGACGCGTTATCGTGTTCATGAACAAACCGATACCATGCTCAGTGGTAAGCGAGATGCAAAGGCAAAAATCCGTAAAGCTCAAGCAGATATGTTTTGCTATGAGCAGTTTATGGCTGATGAACGTCTACAGGAACTTAAACCTTATTTTCAGCAGAAATTAGCTCATATAAGTACAACTTTAGGCATTGGCTTGATGCGTAGTAAAGAGCTAAAAACAGCCCGTTCTTATTTTTGGCGTTCTTTAAAACAAAGTTTAAAACTGCGAACGATCGCTGGATTGATGCTGAGTTTTACGCCACCAACAATAGCATCTCGATTTTAATCGTCAGATCCCTGACTTACTTGAGAAGTCAGGGAGTTATAAGCTAATTAAGTAATTTTGCTAGACAAACAGGTATAAATAGAATGCGGCTATCGGCTTGTATCACAACTAGAAATCGTCCCCAAGATTTGGCAAATTGCCTGCGATCGCTGTGGGATTCTCAGACTAAACCATACTCAGTCATTGTGTCTGATGATTCACCGGATATTGAGATGCAGCAAAAAAATCAACAAATTGTCCAACAATATCCCCAGACAATTTATATTACTGGCCCTCGTCGTGGGGTTTGTGCCAATCGTAACAATGCAGTTAATGCTACCTCTGCATTAGAAACTGATTTGGTTGCTTTTATTGATGATGATATTTGCGTTGAGCCAGAATATATTGGTGGCGCGATCGCTCACTATTTGCAAATGTCACCAGAACAGAGAGATTGCACCATTATTTCCGGTATCAGTTATGACACCGACGGATATATAATGGCTCCGGGAAAGTTGTCTTTTCGCGGCTATTTCTGTGCTAGTGATGTTCCCGAAACTATAGCTATTCATGCTTCTATGTTTCCCCGCCAGTTTTTTGAGCAAGAACAGTGGGACGAAGATATATTTTTTGGCTATGAAGATGCAGAACTTTGTTTACGCGCCTTGAAGCGGGGATACAATATTCTACCCTGTCCAGAATTACGCGTCCTCAATGCCGGGGGTAATGGCAAAAGTTCTCTGATGGTATCTGACATTGGTAAACTAACTAAGTACGAAATTTCTATTGAAGCTGCTAGGCTCTACATTGGCATTAAACGCCATAAAAATTTATTCCCCAATTTCTTAAAACTCATAGGCTTTTGCTGTGTATACTTCCTGCACATGACAGCATATCTCTACAAACGAGGTTCTCTCAAAGCATGGCCGGAAATTATTCGTCGTTCTCAAATTCAAAAATTATGGCAACCTTCTCATAACAATTCGCAATTCGCAATACCGCAAGCGGAAGACTCACGCCAACGCAATGCGCAATTAAAAAAACTAGATACAGCAAGAATTTCTTGAACATTCACAGGATATTTATATTGTGAAACTAGGTATCGTTACACATAGTGTAATTAAAGGTGATGGTCAAGGACGGGTTAATTATGAAATTGCCCAAGAAGCAATTCGGCGTGGTCATCATGTCACCTTATTGGCTAGTCAGGTTGCGCCGGAATTACAACAAAGTGAGCAAGTTAATTGGGTGCCGATTTCGGTTAAACAATGGCCTACGGAATTACTGCGAAATTTGATTTTTGCTTTTACCAGTGCAGATTGGTTGCATAAAAACCGAACACAGTTTGATTTAATCAAAATTAATGGTGCCATTACCCGCGCCTCTGGTGATGTGAATGCTGTGCATTTTGTCCATAGTTCTTGGTTGAAGTTTACTTCTAGTAAAGCTCAGACAAATTCAGCCAAAACTACACAATCACGCAGATTTTTATACAACTTTTACCAGTGGTTATACACGGTTTTAAACGCAAGTTGGGAAAAAGAGGCTTTTCGTCGCGCGCGTGTGGTAGTAGCTGTTTCTAGTAGGGTAGCTGAGGATTTGCAAGCCATTGGTGTAGCACCAGAGAAGATACGAGTAATTGTCAATGGTGTTGATTTGCAGGAATTTTCCCCAGGAAATATCCCGCGTTCTCAATGGGGTCTACCGGAAGGTGTCCCTCTAGCTTTGTTTGCTGGGGATATTAGAATATCTCGCAAGAATTTAGATACAGTCCTCAAAGCCTTAGTGCAAGTGCCTGATTTACATCTAGCAGTTGCGGGAATTACGGAAGGTAGCCCATATCTTCAGTTAGCTGAAGACTTGGGATTATCGACAAGAGTGCATTTTTTAGGACTGCGGCGTGATGTCCCAGAACTAATGAAAGCCGTAGATTTCTTGGTGTTTCCTTCCCGTTACGAGCCTTTTGGCTTGGTGGTGATTGAAGCAATGGCTTCTGGTTTACCTGTGATTACGGCTAGTGCAACAGGCGCAGCAGACTTATTAACACCGGAATCGGGGATAGTTGTAGCCGATTCAGACGATGTGGAAGCTTTAGCTAAGGCCATGTTTTTGTTAGGGAGCGATCGCCATCTCAGACAAAACATGGGTCAAGCTGCCCGCACTATAGCAGAACAACACAGTTGGACAAATATGGCACAGCACTACGTAGATTTATTCGAGGAGTTGAAGCAGTAATGAAAATTACAGTCATTGTGCCTACGTACCGCCGAACTAAAGACCTAACACGCTGCTTAGAGTCATTGCAGAAGCAATCTCGACCAGCCGATGAGGTAGTTGTGGTAGTTCGTGATACCGATGTGGAGACATGGCAATTTCTGGAGGCGATCGCCCCTTCTCCTTTGCCATTACGTACTACGACAGTGCGCGTCCCTGGTGTAGTAGCCGCTATGAATGCAGGGCTAGATATTGCCCAAGGAGACATTATCGCCTTTACAGATGATGATGCAGCTCCCCACAGTAATTGGTTAGCGCAAATTGAACCCCACTTCCTCGCCGATGAGCAGATTGCTGGCGTTGGTGGCAAAGATTGGGTATATCATGGCGATCGCTTAGAAGATGGTATTTGCCCAATAGTCGGTCAAGTCCATTGGTTTGGACGAGTAATTGGTAATCATCATATCGGTATAGGACAAGCCCGCGAGGTAGATGTTCTCAAGGGAGTTAACATGAGCTTTCGGCGATCGGCTGTCTACGGATTACGATTTGATCAACGAATGCTCGGTACAGGCGCACAAGTCCACTTCGAGATAGCCTTTTGTTTAGCCTTAAGGCGGGCTGGTTGGAAGCTGATTTACGATCCCCAAGTGGGAGTCAACCATTATCCAGCCCAAAGATTTGACGAAGACCAGCGCCAAAGTTTTAATCCTGTTGCAGTCACCAACGCCGTACACAATGAGACTTTAGCCCTACTAGAACATCTATCACCAACACAACAATTAACATTTTTCCTCTGGGCTACATTGGTCGGGACTAGGGATGCTATGGGCTTTGTACAATTTTTACGCTTTTTAAGGCGCGATCGCGCCTTAGCAGGGCAAAAGTTATTAGCAGCTTGGCATGGTCGCTGGCACGGTTGGCGAACCTGGCAAAGTTCCAACAAGACTCTTTCACTGTGGAGATTTTAAGTGAATCATACTCATACCTTTACAGATAGTTCTTCTACCAGAAACTTGGGTTTGGAAAAGCAACCCCCATTAGCTTGGTTGGCGATACTCACCCTAGTATTGTTTTCAGCAGTCTGCATTTTTGGTGGTGCGGCTGGCATTCTCCGCACAGCCTATGTAATTCTTTCCTTCGCTGTCGGTGCTTTTCTATATGTGCGATACCCCGTACTCTACACAGGTTTTACTTGGTGGATCTGGTTTGTTACGCCGTTTGTGGCTCGTCTAGTTGATTATAAAAGTGGTTGGGATCCCACACGTTTTATGTTGGTGTCACAATACTTAGTGACTCTATTAACATTACATACCTTTTTAAAAGAACTGCCAAAATCCCTGCGCCAAGGTAGTTTACCCTTTGTATTAGCCTTTCTCGGTGTGTTTTATGGCTTTCTCATAGGAGTGATTAAAACAACACCATTCACTGCCGCGCGGGGACTGTTAGATTGGTTAACACCAATTACTTTTGCTTTTTACCTATTTATCCACTGGCGAGATTATCCACTATATCGCCGTACTCTTGAGCGTACCTTTGTCTGGGGTGTATTGGTGACAGGAATCTATGGAATTATCCAGTTTCTTAACCCTCCTGAGTGGGATTTATTCTGGTTAGTCAGTACAAAACTAACGAGCATGGGTGATCCTGAACCTCTGAAACTGCGTGTTTGGAGTACTATGTCATCTCCTGCACCCTTTGCATCTATGATGCTGGCAGGTTTATTATTGTTATTTACTAGTAAAAACTTTATCCGTATTCCTGCCTCGGCAATGGGTTATTTAGCTTTCTTGCTCACAACAGTACGCACCTTGTGGGGAGGATGGTTAATAGCTTTTCTGACTTTTATTACTTCTTTAAAAACGCGCCTGCAAATACGCCTATTTATAACTATTTTAATTATGGCGCTTTGTGTGATTCCATTAACTCAAATAGAACAATTTTCCAACACTATTACTAATCGTTTTGAAACTTTTTCTAATATTGAGAATGATGACAGCGCTAAAGTCAGACAAAAAATCTATGAAGATGGTCTGAACAGTGCGTTAACTAATGTTTTAGGTAACGGAGTAGGAAATACTTTTATTGTCAATGAAAAGGGTGTATTAGAACCGATTATCATTGATAGCGGCATTCTAGATATGTTTTTTACATTGGGTTGGTTTGGCGGTATATTCTACTTGTTAGGTATATTTATGTTATTTACTCAAGCATTCCAATATTCTGAGTATCGCTTTGACTCCTTCATGGCTGCGGCTAGAGCTATTAGTCTGGGTATGGTGTCAACACTAGTCGGTAATAGTGGGATGTTGGGAATGCCTGGGATGATTCTTTGGGGTTTCATAGCTATGGCGATGGCAGGGCATAAATATCACATACATCAACGAATCACAAAATAATAATTCAAAATTTAAAATATACTACGGTTAAGTAGGTAGACACAATTAAATATAAACAGGACTTTAGCCTACCCGCATATTATCAATTACGTCATTTGTCGAGCCATCAATTGGGCAAAAATCCCTTCTACATCTGCTAACTCTTGAAAAGTTCCCTGTTGTACTACCCGTCCTGCTTGCAATACATAGATGCGGTGAGCGTTGCGAATTGTACTTAGTCGATGAGCGATCGCAATTCTGGTAACTTGTAATTTATCTAGACTTTCACTGACTATTGCTTGGGTTCTGTTGTCGAGAGCGCTGGTAGCTTCATCAAATAACAAAATCCGGGGTTTTAATGCTAAGGCACGAGCAATTAGTAATCGCTGTCTTTGTCCTCCAGATAGATTACCACCTCCTTCACTGACTACAGTGTGCATTTGCATAGGCATGGCGGTAACATCATCAGCAAAACCAGACATCCGCGCTGCTTCCCAAGCTTCATCTAGGGTAATTTGAGCGCCACCAGCGATATTTTCAAAAATAGAGGCTGAACTCAGCTGACCATTTTGTAACACAACGCCTAATTGTCGCCTGACTGCATCCACATCTAAACCAGAAAGGTCTTGACCATCGTAATAGATGCTGCCGGCTTGGGGCGTTTCAAACCCCAGTAGTAGCCGTAGTAGAGTTGATTTACCGCTTCCAGAACCACCTACTAGGGCAATAAATTCTCCTGGCTCGGCAGAGATACTGACATTATCTAGGGTTAAGTTGCCATCACGACGATAACAAAAAGTTACATGATCTACAGTAATTTTCCCTACCAACCTACCAGGGTCAGACTTGCTGAGATTCACTTCGGGGATGGTGGTTAAAATTGGCTGTGTGCGTTGCCACTGGGGAAGAATTTGTAAAATTTGGGTAACTGTATTGCTGAGGTTTGTGGTTCCTCTGGTGAAGTTGCTAAAGGCTGTGCTGAAAGCGAGAAAAGTCCCAAGGGAAAAGGCGATACTTCCGGAAGTTTGAGCTTCTTCTAAGAGCTTGGTGGTAAACCAGAATAGGACTCCAGAGGTAATGATGGGGATGACTGTATTGAAAATTACAACAAAATCTTCTACCAGTTGGGTACTGAGTTCTAGCTTGATTTGCCGAGTGTAGTTTTTACTCCAAGCGGCGAAGGCGCGTTCTTCAGCCCCGGCAATATGCAGTTTAGAGATACCGTTGATTAACTGTACTGTCTGCCCGAAAATACTGCCCTGTACTTCTAGCAGGGGACGCACTTTTGATAATAGGAGGATACCAGAGATTGTAGTGATAGCGATCGCCACTACGGCACTAGCAACGGCAATCAGGGCTAATTTATAGTTGTAATAAAATAACTGTCCTAAGTAAAATAACGCAAATATACTAGTAATAAAATTAATCAGCGTTCTACCGCTAAGTTGACGACGGATAGCACTAACTGAGGAAATGCGTGAGAGTAAGTCCCCTGTTGTGTACTCTCGGAAAAAAGAGACTGGTAAATTTAGTAGCCTATCCCACACACCAGCCTGAGTAGAAGCATCACCAGAGGTTTCCATTCGCAGCAAGGCAAAACCTTGAGCCAGTTGAAATAAACCTGTACCTAAAGCAGCAACTAGTAACCCTAAGCCGATTTGTAATAATAAAGAGCGATCGCTATCGGGAATGGCATTATCTATAATTATTGAAGTGGCATAAGGTGTAATCATCCCCAACAGGGTAATGAAAATACCAGTAAATAAAATTTGTAGTAAATCCCACCCGTGTCCCCGGAGGGTAAACTTGACTATATCAATAGCCCTGAGTGCTTTATCTGGTAAAGAGCGATAAAACATATAAGCCACAGGAGCTAATGTTGCAGCTACACCCTCGTTTACTACCACACGGCTATAGTTAACTGGGTCAAAAATTTCATAACGATTTCCAGCAACAGGTAACAGCGCCACTGGTAGATTCTCTCTAGTATAGGCGACTAAAGCACCTGCATCTTTAAGCCACCAATTATCCCGCAACAACACCCGGCGCATTCGGATACGTGAAGCCCTGACTATCGCTTCTAATGGTTCTTTCACACGCTGGAGATTTTCTGAACGCAATGGGGGGCTAATCTTGATACCCATAGCCCTACCGACTGCACCAGTAGCCACCAACAAAGGAGTACCTTCTAAGAAAAAGTCGCCGTCTTGAGAATTTAGAGTTGATGATAGTTCCCCTAAAGCCTCTGCTGTCACTCGACGATTCAGGCGTTGACGTTCTTGCAACCTTGTCAGTTCTGCTTGTGCTTCTTGCTCATCTAATAAAGCCAAACAAGACAAGATTTGAGTATGTAATTGAGATAAACCAGCCAGCAGTATATCGGGATTTTCGTATTCGCTAGGGCTATGAGTTGTCAGTTGCACTCCCCCAACTGGGGTTAACCACATTTTGTCATTCATGGGAAAGGCTGTAGCTGTGGTGAAAATCAATTCCTCAAATCCCAGAAAACAAACATTCCCTTCCTGAAGCTGCACCCAGCAAGTTAAACCTGCTGCTGGTTGGAAATTTTGACCATTATTTAAGGAAAATCGTCCTTGTCCCTCAGCCTTTACCTGAATTTTGGGAGTGGGAATCTGAGATAAGACACCACCAAGTTGCATTAACCAATTTTCCATCCAAGCGTTAGCTTTTGCTCCTAACCCCCGAAAACATTCTGGATGTAAAAGCAGTAACTCAACTTCACCAATAGGAACCGCGAGAATTTGGCGTTGCTGATGAACCGTGCCGAAAAGTGCCTCGTCTTGGCTAATACTACATAAATAACGACGAGTTCCATCAATTACACCATCTTTCACTGTGACCGCAAACAAAGCCATAGAACCAGACTTAATCACCCAAACCCGCGACGGGTCATTCAATAAAATTGGTTCATTACCATTAATTATGTAGATTTGCCCCTGTAGTTCCATTTTGGATATTTAGATTTGGTGATTGTTGGTTACTAGTTTTAGGGTGTAGAGAAAGAAATTCTTGAATTTTGAATTTTGTAGCTTGCTTCCCGTAGGGTATTTTAAATTTTGAATTTTGAATTTTGAATTTTGAATTTTGAATTGATTCTCATCCTTCCGTCCGAATCAAACGCGAGTATGCACCCTCAACTTGCCAAAGTTCTTGGTGTGTACCTTGCTGTACTACTTTCCCGCGTTCCAGGACAATGATTTGGTCACAGTCGCGGATAGTGCTTAATCTATGCGCCACGATAATACAGGTACATCCCCGGCGGCGGAGATTTTGGTCAATGATTTTTTCTGTTTCTGCATCTAAGGCGCTGGTGGCTTCATCCATAACTAGGATAGAGGGATTATTTACCAAAGCACGGGCAATTTCTAGCCGTTGTCGTTGACCACCACTGAGATTAGCAGCACCTTCGATGAGTTCGGCATCATAACCTCCAGACATAGAGAAAATTACATCAGCGATCGCTGCATCTTGGCAAGCCCTCATCAGGTTTTTATCTGGTACAGTAGTGTCCCACAGGGTTAAATTGTCTCTCACCGTACCGCCAAACAGCAAAATTTCCTGCTCCACCATCGCCACAGAGTTAGTCAGCAGTTGGGGGGAAATTTCCTCTCTCGGTTGACTATCAAAGTAGATTTCCCCAGTCCAAGGTTGATACAGTCCGCTTACAAGTTTGGCAATGGTAGACTTCCCAGAACCGCTTCCCCCTACTAACGCCACACGCTGTCCTGGCTTAATTGACAGATTAAAGTTTTCAATTAAAGGCGCTTCCAAGCGGCTATAGCCAAAAGTGATATTTTTTAACTCCACATACCCCTGCAACTTAGGAAGCGCATATATTAATGGAGACGGTATTTCCCCCCCTACACTTGTCAGACACCCCTGCACCCCTATACCCTTTTCCCCCACTGGGTTATCTAACACATCATCAAGACGAATCAAATTCCCCTCTAATTCCTGGAGTGTCGTACCAAAGTTGACAAGATTGTTGACGGGTTGCTGAAAACCAGACATTAAACCTTGAAAGGCGATGAGCATACCGATACTCAGATGTCCATCCATTACCCGGAAACCACCGACTACCAAGAGCAACATAGCAGAAAGAGCCGAGAGAACTGTGGGTAAAACTGAGAATGTTTGGTTAGTAATTCCTAGTTCTTGTTGGGAATTGAGCGCCTTGGTGTAATAACCAGACCATCGAGAGAAGAAATCAGACTCTAACCCTGATGCTTTGAGTGTTTCTATACTTTGTAATGTAGCGATAGATATACCCGCCGCCTTCCCATATTCTTGAATTAATCGTTGATTAGCATCTACCCGTTGACGAGAAATCCATTGCAAAGTTAAGACGTTCACGGCAGCAAAACTGACCACCATCAAGGTAAGTACCCAGTCATACTGCACCATCACCAAAGCATCAAAAAGCACCATCAATGTGTCAATGATGGTTGTTGCTAACTGTCCAGCCAGAACATCGGCTACTTGGTCATTTAAGGTAGTGCGGTTACTGATTTCCCCAGCAAATCTTTGGGCATAAAAGCTCACAGGTAGGCGGAGAATATGCCACAGGAAGCGGCTGGACATACCCACAGCCAGTCTAATTTTGAGTCGGCGTAGGTAGCGTAACCTGAGTAATGTGAGTGATCCTTGCAGTATAGCAGCGATCGCCATTGCCAAAAGTAGAGGGTGCAGCCATAACATCCGTCCCTGCACCAAAATATCATCGACAAATATTTGACTAAATACGGGGATTACCAACCCAATAATCGTCAAGAAAAATCCTGCCACGATGCAGTAAACTAAAGCACTCTCCGCCCCCTGTAGCCGTGACCACAAAGATGCAATCATGCTGGGTTTGCGACCACCTTTTTGGAACTCTGGGCCTGGTTCCATCACCAGCACTATTCCGGTATATCCCTCGTCAAATTCTTGTAACGATACATGACGCGGCCCCGTAGCGGGGTCATTGAGATAAACCTGATGTTTACCAAATCCCTCTACCACAACAAAATGGTTAAAGTTCCAAAAGACAATATAAGGAGGGCGTAATTGTTGTATTTGCTTCAGTTCTTTTTTAAAACCTTTAGCTTCTAGTCCATAGGTTCTGGCAGCTTTCACCATATTAGATGCCTTGCTACCATCGCGGGAAACCCCACAGTCTCGCCGCAACTGTGGCAGTGGTACAATTCGACCGTAATAACCAAGAATAATTCCCAAAGCAGCCGCACCACATTCCACCGCTTCCATTTGTAGAAGCGTGGGCGTTTTCACTCGCAGCCTTCTAGGTGGTAGTATTTTTTTTACATACTGCCAAGGATTAACCAGTGTTACTACGGTAGATTTAGTAGATACCACTGGCAGACCTCAAGATTGGTAAAACAAAGGTGATAGGAGCGCGTTCTTCTACCTTGACCCGCACAATGGTAGTAGTTCCAGAAGAAATATTCAGGTGCGGCCCCGTGGAAGAAGACCACTTATAGCCGCTTGGTGTGTTGGCATCTAGTTCTAGGTGAGAGAATACTTGTATTAATCCTTGTTGTTGAGATACTAAACCTTCCACCACCTCAGAATTACCGACTTCACTAGCAGCTGCTTCTTTGGTAATCGGGAAGCGGGAAATGCTAGTGACATTACCCACAATCCCCCCAAAACGTTCCCGTTTCACCGTTTGGGGAGTAATTTGGATAGACATCCCTGGCTGAATTTTCTTCCCTTCCGCCACAGGAAAATAGGTGACACCAACCAACTTACTCTGGGGATTCTCCGCCTCTATAGTAGCTAAGCGTGTACCTGCGTTAACAACTTGTCCTGGTGTCAAGGTAATTTCTAAAATGCGTCCGCTATGTTGACTAATAATTTGGCTATTATCACTCAGTTGCAGTTCTAGAGAGCCAATCTCTCGGTTGACTTCTTGAATTTCTTTATTTCTCGCCGTGATATTTTCTAAGTCTTGTTGAGCCACAGAAGCTTGTTGGCTATCTACTTGTTTCAGTTGTGACTGCAAGTCAGCCACAATCGTTAGATTTTCCCGATAATCTTTTTCTTGTTGAGTCTCTTTGACATCCAGTTCTTTTAATTGCGCTTGAATATCAGCAATTTTTTCTAAGTTTTGCAGATATTCCTGTTCTGCTTGGAGGGCTTCATCACCGGAAATTGCCCCTTCTTTTTGAAATAATTCTTGGCGAATTTTCATCCTCCGTAAAAACACAGAAGTCAGAGCTTGAGCCTGCTGGAGACGTTGCTGTAAGCCTTGACGTTGCTGACTAACAGAGGTGTTACCTTTGGTTTTCAGTAAAGGCGTGATTGCTTGCAATTCTAGTATACGCTGCCGGAGGTACTGACGCTGTTGTTGCTGCGATCGCTCCTCTTGTTCCAACCTCCGCCCTTGCAGCGAACCAACAGCTTGATCTTGTGATTCCAGTTGAGTTAGTTTCCCTCGCTGTTGTTGCAGTTGCTTACGCAGTTCAGCTTGGTCAATTGTCGCCAATACCTGCCCTTTTTTAATCACATCCCCCACTTTCACATTCAGCGCCATGATTTGCCCGGCACTTTTGGATTGTAGTGGTACAACGTTACTGGGATAAATAATTACACCCCGACCCTCAACGGTGATGGGAATGCTACCATAAATACCCCAAATAAAAGCAACTCCCACAATAGAACCCAAAGCCACAAGAGGTAGCCAGCTTTTAGGACTGACTACCTGCATCAGTTGGTCTAATCTTTCAGGAGAAGATAGACGCTCTAGGGATTCTTTACGGAATATATGGCGCTTTTGTTGGAGCATTTTTTGTTAATTTAACAATAATCTTGAATAATCTTGCCAGATTTTTCAAGCTAAGAAAATAAAGATAATAATTTTTGTGGAACACCGTTCCAAGTCGCTACATCTTTGATTATCTCTTGTTTCAATAAATCAGACTCTGGAAGCACAATTTCATCACACAAAGCAACTAAATCAGCCAGTGTTGCATACCAAAGTAATGGTGTATCTCCACGCCCATGAGCAAGAAAATTAGATGCTTGTTCTAAAAAATTGGCAACTTCATTATTTATGAATGCCATTTTCAGCAATAACCAAGTATACGCTTGAGGATGACAATGATAATCCTCATTGGAGTTGACTAATATATGAGTTAAGTCGATTTTTAGTAAATCGGAATCAAACTGATTATCTTGACTAGCTAAAATGATCGCGATTTCATCTGTTACTTGAACAAACATTGCAGCAACAAACTCTGGTATTTGGCGTTTCACACGCTCATAGCCCCATAGACCAGGAACAGGTAATATGTCTAATACTCCTTCAAGATAACCCAGAATCTGGAAAGCGAGTTTAATCGCTCGATTCCACTGCATACAGCCCGCATCAATGCGTACAAGATTATGAACTAATTGAATACGACCAAAAAAGATAATTTCATAACCATATTCTTCCTCTAAAATCATATTAGTTTCTAGAGCGCTATAAGTTCTGTTACGAGCTTGTGTAAAATCACCTAATCGATAATCTAAGTAAGCTTCTGCTTGTTCTAAAAAAGACTTATAAAGTAACATTCCTTCATGTGAAAGCTTATCTAGTTGCAGTAGAACATTTGCAGCAGAAAATGCCTTTTCAGCCGCAATTAAATCTCCTCTACGGCACGCAATTAGGCCTCTTTGTCTGGCATTACCAAACTTATCTATAAGCAATCTTTCTGTCGATGTTAAGCGAGTACTTATTAAGTCTGAGAGATATTTATCTGCTGAATCATCAGATTTTATTGATGAAATCTCAATGGTTTTAGCACGACCTATACAGTAAGATTCAAGAGTCATTCGTAGAGCATCTCTACAAGAATCAATAACTGAATAAAGTTGCATATTTTAAAGCTATATCTGAAGATATAAAAGAGTGATTGTATTTTTTGTAACTGTCATTTTTGCTTATACAGTCAGTGCTTTCTTTCGCAGGTTAGCAGTTATTTCGTCACTTGTTGGCAATAGGACTAAAGGACAAGCTAGTGTATCAATATCAAGGGTTTCAATTCCACGAACCCAAGGAGCAAAACGACCAGGGATGAGTTTTAGCTTACCATCTGATGCTAAAGTACCAATATCATTACGCTCATCTGTTAAAGCTACTGTACACTTGCCAACTTTTCCATTGGCACGAATTACTAAAGAATTAGGACGTGCGGCGTAACAAACGGCATTGTCTGGTACAGCACCATTCTGTGACGATTTTAAATTATCACCAAATAATTTATTTTCTAGGATTTTAATAGCTTTTGCTTTCTCAGTTTCCGAAAAAACTTTGATTGAAGTATCATTAGGTCCACCAAGGTGTTCAATTGCTTTGAAGAAAGCAGAAAATCTAGGATCAGGCAACAACTCTCTTTTGATATCCTCTAACAAAGGATCAAGTAAATCAAATGTATCGGCAGTAAAGTGAAGACGCAATAAAACGGAAACAGGCAATAGACTATCGCGTATTGCTAGTAAATTAGACCAGATTCGTTCAAAGGTATTTTTACCATCTGCGCGGATACGGCTTTTATTATGAATCTCCATAGGACCGTCTAAAGAGATTTGGTAATGTGTAACGCCCACATTGGCTAAAGCAGAAGCAGTATTGATATCAAGAAAGTAAGCATTAGTGGTCATAGAACCTGAGTAATGCAAATGAGAATAATTACCAGCCAGAGACATAGCATATTCAGAAATGTCTAGAACAGTGTCTTTAGCAACCAGAGGTTCTCCCCCAAACCATGATAAATTTAAATAACTCAAGGTTGGACATCGCTTTTCAATTAGTGCTTTAATGCCTGAGATAGTTTCTGACTTCATCCGCCCTATGGAAAAATCTTCATAGCAATAAACACAACGAAAGTTACACTGCTCTGTTGGTAAAATAATTAGTTCTAAATATTTATCAGATATTAATTGCGCCCGTTTTACATTATCAATATGTTGTTGCAAAACTGCTACTGTCATAATACAAGCTCCTAAACTAGTTTTCTATCTTTTATTTCAAAGTTATGTAGATAAAATATGATTGCTACAATCTAGATTTATCTTTAGCCTAGTGTAGCAATCCTTTGACAGAGAATTATTATTCTGCTATTTGGTCAAAACTTGCACTAGTTTTACCACATTGGTAATTTGCTCCACAGGCGACATAGTTAGCATTGCCACCAGCAATTGCTTCAAGTTCTTCAGGGCTTAACTCTTGGAGTGCATCCGCTAATTGTGGATCTTTAATTACTAATTCTCCATTTTCATTAATTTGAATTTTTTCATTATTATCTTGTTCTAGGTTTTCGTTGGACATAATTTCTCCTTAATGATTTAAAACTGACGCATTTTTGTGATTTAAGAATATTTTTTTAAGGAAAACATTCTTGGTTTGCTGTATATAAATTAATTCATTTAACAGACTAAAACAATACATTTTTTTTGCTTATTACTCACATTTTTTTAGATACCAAGATTCAAAAAAATCCACTTTAAATTAAAAATATAAAATAGCATATTGAAAATTTAACCTACATTTAATCTTCCTAACATCCAATCAAATCTTTTCCCTGCCAAAGCCACCTTATCTAAAACTTCTATTCCTAATTCATCTTCGTATTCAAAGTTTCTATGTAATGGTAAGCCCTGACTATAAACGCGCCTGCTATAACTAAGCTGATTTACCATTCCTTGTAATCTTTGATCAAGCAAAGTGGGAATTACACGATAAAATCTTGATGCAAATCCTATATCTTGTTGTAATTTTGTAGCTAGTAGCTGTCGCGGAATTGCTAATACGACAGAATCTTCAATCGCCTTAACAGTTGCAGGGGGTAAACTACCATCAATAAAGGGTGTTTCTCCGATGATTTCACCTTTAGATAGTCTAGCTATTTCTCTACCAGCAATCTCATTACCCTCGATAGCTGCAAACGCACGTGCTAAAGGATTCTGTTCATCTAGGGAAATAGACAAGGACATTTTTCCATCGAGGATAATATACAGTGCGTCTACAGTTCCTTGTTCGTGAATGACTACGGTATTGGTGAGAATTTTTTGTGGAGTACCAGAAGCCATCATCCAATCTATGTCACTATCGTGCAATTCACTCAAGATGAACAGCACATCTGGTAAAGGTTGACCTTGCGCTAGGTTACGACGACCAAGTTGATTGATGGTATTTTGTATTCTACCGGAAATAATGATGGCGATCGCTCGATAAAAACGGGCTGCAAAACCAATGTCTTGCTGTAGTTTTGTTGTTAATTCCCCTATGGGGATTGATATCACCAGGGACTTTTCTATAGATGTAATTGTAGTGGTTGGTGGGCGTGTCCCAATCAAAGAACTTTCTCCCGCTATCTCACCTCTAGATAATCTCCCAATCTCTCTACCTAAAGTTTCGTCACCCTCAATAGCTGCGAATGCACGAGTTAGAGGATTATTTTCTGGTTGGGAGAGAGTGACGCTAAATGTGCCATCTAATAAAATATGAAAAAACTCAGTACTTCCTCTTTCTTGAATAAGTATAGTACCAGTCGCTAATTCTTTTTGATGACCTGTAGTAATCATCCAATCAATATCACTTTTAGTTAACTCTTTCAGGAGAATTTCTGTCATAGGTTAATTACCCTGTGTTTGGTAAATTGTTAGAAGGATATGGAAACTACAGAGGCGCGGAAATATATCTATATTGGTAGTTTATTTAAGATGTTATGGATATGTGAGGAAGCCTCTGTAGTAGCTAATTCCTCTAAGGTCAAATAACACAATGCAATTAAGATTAATGGTTGATTATTAAGGCTTGTGTGATTTTGTACATATTTAATATGGAATTGCTGCAAATTTTCGGCGGCTGCTTTAACTAATGCTTGGAGGATTGCAAAGGCTCTATCAGAAAGTGGTGGCTGACCACGATAGTTTTGTAGTCTACCTCCTTCTCGATATTTTGGAAATGATTCTAATCCTAAAAATTGCAAAAACCAATCAGTATGATAATTACCACTAGCAGCTACAATACCTCTATAGTCGGCAATTAATTCATCGAATATATTGTTTCGCATGGAATTAAATAAGCGATGTGTGAGGTAGTGAGTGCATTCATGTTCCAGGCGAATTTTGATAGATAATTGCTGCCATTGGGATTCGGAAATGCCTATATTTTCAGCAGAGATATTGCTATATGGATTATTACTTAAAATAATAAATTTATCTTGATAAAGTGTTTTCTGGGGAATGATTTTTTGAAACTCTGTTTTCCAATTATTTTCAGAATAATTACCAAAATTTGCTGCTTCCCATTTTTGGCGATACTGACGAATCCTATCCCAATTGTTGAACCCACTAACGATACAAGCTCCCATTGATGTAGGAACTGTTTGGGGTTCATTTCGCATTGTTAAAGCTTGTACTAAAGAGATAAAATCTTCTCGGCTTTCAGTTAGTAATACTGGAATAGTTCCAGCCAAACTTTGATGCAGGATTAATTGTAGTTTTTTTGGTTGTTGCAAGACTAAACCACTCGCTTCTACCATCTCATCTGTTGACACACCTTTACGAGTAGCATTTTGATATGTTTGTGTTTGAGAAATACCCTCTTGGATGGGAAATTGTAACTGTACAAGCTTTTGTTTAAGTACTGCAAACACGCCTAATATTTTGGCTACAACTGCGTATTCTTCCCAAGCTTTTATGTGTGGTTCTGGAGGTAAGGGAAATTCAATCGGGGAGGTTAAGGTATCATGAGTAAAAACATTTTGGTTGTATATTAATAGTTCCTCTACCTCAGAAGCTGTTGCTCCAAAGTCAGTCAAAACTTGAGTACGCAATGATTGTTTAAGATTCATATTGCTACTGATGACTTACCACTAAACCAGCAAGCTGCTCAGTAATCTCTTGTATTGTTTGAGTGATGGGATGTTGAGGATGGCGTAGACAAAAAAGACCTTTACTAGCCAGTTTCACCATATCTTCAACCAGGGGTAAAATCCCGGCTACTGGAACATCATAGATTTGCTCTAGCTGTTGTTCCAAGTCAGTAAAATTAAAAGATGCTAAAGCTTTATTAAGAACTAGGAGAATTTTTGCGGCTTTCAATTTCCGCGCTACGTCCACTGTCACGGCTGTTCCTTGGAAGTCTTGATTATCTGGACGGAGGATAATTAGTAAAATATTAGCAATACCGATGGAAATCAAGGTTTCTTCGTTTAAACCAGGATGAGTATCAATTAAAAGATAATCCAATTTTAAACTACGAATAATTTCGTGAAAGCCATCATGAAGTCGGACTACATCATATCCTTCACGCAAAATTCTAGCGATTTCCGCAGCTTTAATACTGGAGGGAATTAGATAAAGGCTACCCCGAATTTTATCTGTATTTCCTGACTCGGCAATTAATATATCGGTAACATCGTAGGCGGTATCTTGAATATCACAGCGTTTCCATAGATAGTCATTGAGGGTTAGTTGAGTTTTTTCTTCTTTGAGACCAAAAATAATATGAATCCCTGGTGATTGGATATCAGTATCAATTATGCCTACACGTTGCCCTTTGAGCGCCATAGTAGCTGCTATATTGGCGATGATATTTGATTTGCCGGTTCCACCACGGAATGAGTGAACAGCGATAATTTGTGCCATAAGATTGGTATTAAGATTCTAGTTTTTTGTTATTTAGCGATCGCTCTTTTAAAGATTTCACCTGAGTTTGCAATCGCTGGTAGTATTCTTTCTCACTTTCACGGGTATTGATTTCCTGTTGTTTAAGTTTTTGGATAGTTTGTTGTAGATACTGAAAGTTTTCATGTTCTGTAATTTCTAATACATCCTTAGCTCTTTTGGTTTGGTCAATCTCAATTTGCAGTTCCTGAACCTGCATTTTCAATTTTTGATCACGCAACCTAACCTCTTCAGCCATTTTTAAAAAGACTCGCACTAGTTGACCGATATCATCTTGGCTATGACTTAATTTTTCTAAGTTGTGATGTAGTTCAATTACATGAGCATCAAAATTATCATCCTCCAATGCTTGGGCGGCGGCTGTGAGGGCGTGAATCGGTCGAGAAATACTCAACCCTAAAAGCAGGGCGATGATGGCGGTGATTCCACCGACAATCACCACACTGCTGCTATTGAGCCAAATTAGACGATGCAAAGGTGCAATAAACTCTGCTTTGGGTTGAGTCACTCCCAATACCCAAGGTTGAGTTGCTAAGGGTGCAAAGCCGACTATCTCTGAGGTTTGGGATTTTTCTAGGTGATAGGTGGTGTGTCCTGGTTGTTTGGCTTTTACCATCACCGCTAACTCAGGAATGTCTAAGCTTTCAATCTGATCTACTTGTTTGGGGGTTTTGGTTGATAAAGGAATGAGACTATGGTTAAGTAAAGACGCATCAGGATGGCTGATGATAATCCCTTGCTGGTCGATCACAAAGACTTGATTTTGAGAGTCTAATAGTTGCAAAGCGTTGATAATTACCCAGATATCAGCTTGGCGAATCTTGATGAGGGTGAATCCAATAATCTCCCCATGAGATCGCACAGGTTGAGAAAAGAACATCTCCGGAGTGTTGCTAGTTTCACTCAACAACACACCAGAGCCATAAAGTTTACCTTGGATGTGTGAATAGTTTTTACCAATCAACTTTGGATCTGTTGCTGCTAGACATTGACCATTTTTATCCATCAGCAACACAACATCCAAATTGGGATGAGAACGGAAGACATTTTGAATTGTCTGCTCTAGGTTAGAACCTTGGGCTTGGCGATTTTGTGATGTGGTAGCTGCGAGAAAATCTACCACATAGCGATCGCTACTAATTTGAGTAACTACACGATGATAATCAATAATTAATTGATCCAAACGACTAGCGCTGCTGCTGGCTAACAGTTCTAGTTTGTGGTATTCTCCAGCCTCTACACTATTTAAGCTCTGTTGTAGGTTGTAGTAGGCTGTAAAAATCATCGGTATTAGCACAGCACAAACCAAGGCTACCGAAATTTTGGCAGCGATCGGCCAGGCAGGTGGATAAAATAACCGATGGAAATGCTTCATTTTTTAAATCAAACGAAATTTTTTGATCATCAACGACAAAAGAGCATTTTTGTTTTAATCGTCATCCCCAAAACCGTTTGTTTATTCTGCCAAGTGGGGCAAAGTAGAATGGGATATTTTTATAGATACTTAGCAGACTAAAAGAAATGAGATTTGAAAACAATGCACAATCTTTTTACTAGACTCACAATTTTTTCGCCTCCTGACGCTGCATTTTTCTCCAAGCATGGGGAGTGGTGTCATGGTACTGGCGAAACTGGCGGAAAAAATGACCTTCATGCTGATAGCCTACCGTCTCAGCAATTTGATTCACACATTGGTCAGTCTCTAGCAATAAGGTTTGCGCTGCTACCATCCGGCGCTTAATAATCCAATGATTTACCGTTTCCCCTGTATGACGACGCACTAAATCAGTTAAATAAGCAGCAGAGTAACCAACGGCTTGGGCTACTTCACGTAAGCTTATGGATTGATTGTAATTGGATTCAATAAATTGAAAAACCTGATTTAGTTGAGAATCAGCAGGAAATATTGATTTGAAAAAGTCTAATGGCTTGGGAGAGTCAGCAATATCTGACTCTGGGCTTTGCGAAAATTGAAAAGAAGTTTGCTGACGTTGTTTGATCTCCCGGATGGAAATGCAACCATACTCTCTACCTTCCTCTTCCATATAGGTAACAGTTGTTTCTACTGGGAGGCTTTGACCTTCTGGAGTCCAATAGAGAGATTCAAAGTATAAAGAACCTTTTTGTTTGATAGTTTTCCAGTGTTGTAACCAAACTTCCATCAAAAATTCTAAGTTGAGGTATTCGATACTCATGCAAAGTAATTCTTCACGGGAAGAACCAACTAAATTACACGCAGCATCATTAACGTATAAAATCCTGGCGTTTGGCTTCGCCCAAAACACTGCATCTGTAACACCATCCATCAGCAACTTACTAAGTTGCAACTCTTTTTCTAACTGCTGCGTAACTTGAGAAGTGTGTTGCTCCAAAATACAGCTGTCAAAAATCATAGTTCGTCACTGTAATTACTGAATTTACAGTGATTCTAAAGAAGCCTAAAATTATTTAGTCGTAGAATTAAAGAATTTAGGTGAATAAATATATATGCTAGATTAAGTTTTAGTAAATAAGTTTACAAATATCACACAATAAAATTGTTAAGTTTTGTTTTATATACAAATTTGCTATTAATAACTTAATCTATACAACTCCTGCCAAATAAAGAAAAATCAACATATTTACACACTTGTACTTCTTTATAGCTACAATTTAATTCATTTTTTTATACAAAAGTTTATGTTTAGAAATTTTATTTACAAAAACTAGTAATTAAAGTTCATCAATACATAAGTTATCAAATCATTAAGAATGAGACTTAGCGTGAGAAAAATTATAAAATTCAGTAACCAAAATTTTTCTGGCTTGAGGCTTTATATTGATTAATAAGAAATCAAATTATAACCTAATGTGTGGGAAATTTTAACATTGACTTAACAAAAACCAGAGGACACAGACTTTATGAAATGCAACTTCTGTCCTCTGATTAGTCTGAATTTACTGTAAGGGAACACCAAAAAATAAATTATTCCAAATTGACGGTTTGTAGGGTGCGTCAGTATAAATAATTTCTTGGTCTAGCTAAGTTTTCTCGCACTGACGCACCCTACAGAATTATACGTAGGGTGGGCATTGCCCACCCTACTTTAATTTTGAATTTTGTTGGCGTTAGCCTTCTCTACGTTCGCGGAGCGTGTCGCAGACAGAAGCTACGCGTTGGCGTTAGCCTCTCGTAGAGAAGCCGCAGGTATTTTGAATTTTGTTGTCAATAGCTCTACTGATTTGTATTAATATTAACTTCTAGATGTTTTACGACTCCACTGTCCCATCCCATTTTTAACTCAGAATAAACTGCCAAGGTTTCTTGATTAACACGCTCAACACTCAGCCAATCTAAATTTTGCTGTGCTTGCTCTTGCCAGTGTTGTAATAGGTGAGGCTGGCTAAGTAATTTTGCTAGTGCATCTGCTAAAGCAGAACTATCCTTGACGGGAACTAAAATACCTGCTTGCCCATTATCTAATGCTTCAGGAATACCGTCTACATTGGTAGCAATAATAGCACAACCGGCTTCACGGGCTTCTGGGACGACCAAGGGAGAAGGATCGCGGTGGGAAGCAAGGACAAATATGTCTGCGGCTAATAGATAACGTTGTGGTTCTGGTTGGAAGCCTACAAAATGAATGCGTTGGTGTAGCCCGTTGCAGACATCGCTAAAACCTGTAGCTTGGGCTTTTTCTTCAAAAATCGCTCTATCAGGGCCATCTCCGACTAAATACAGATGAGCTTGAGGAAAATTTGGGGCAATTTGGGCAAAAGCAGCGATTAACTCGCCAATACCCTTACGTTGATACATTCCTGCTACTGTAGCGATCGCAGGTTTTTCTAATTCTACAGGTAAGTACTCTTGAATATTACGAGTACGGACACTACCTAATGTCCCATTGGATATTACTCGCAATTTTTGCTCAGGAATACCACGTCTGGCCATTGATTTAGCAACAGCGTTGCTCACAGCAATTACCCTATCTGCTAATCCCATCAGTACCGCACTGCGCTGAAATTCGTTGTGTACTGTAGCAACCAAAGCGTAATTGGAATTAGCTTTGAGACATCTTCCGAACACAACCCCTGTCATCATGTGAGCATGGACAATATCTGGTTGAAATTCTCTGATAATCCCTCGATAACGCCCAGCCGCATTAATTAAATTGATTGGTGTTCTAGTTTGATCTAATTCAAAGTGTCTAACACCATATTTGAGCAATAATTTTTCGTATTCTCCGCCAGCCGATACTACAGCTACATCATGATTATTTTTAGCTTGCAGACAAGCTAAATCTACAGCTACATTGACAATGCCATTACCGATTTCGCGGACGTGATTTAAAATATGTAGTATACGCATAAACTCAACTCATATTAATTCTCATTACAAAAAACAAATCTCTATTTAGAGACAATTATCCGGAAATTTTGTCTACGAATTTTGATTAAACAAAAACAGGGATTTTGCGTTGATAATCAGTGCAGATACCCGACTCACCAAAGAAATCGGGTATCTTGTTTTCATTGAACTACTTACGCAGGTAATCGATACATCATCACCTTTCCTTTGGCGTTTTCTTCCACAAATACTAAATATTCACCATTAGCACGACGAAAAGCACGGATTCCGTAGGGGATATCTACCCAGCCACTTTCACCTCCTACTTCTGCACCGGGTGTTAACGTTTGAATTGGTTCTCCTGTTGTGGCTTTATAGACATAAACTTCTGCTTTTTTACTAGCAACGGCAAAAACTTTGTCTCCTGCCACATCCATTGATTTGATATGTAGTTTAGGGTCAGTGTTGGGATTATAAGGAAGTGCTATCCGCCACCGAATATTTCTTTTTTTACTCCAGTTGTCGTAACGGATGATTTCTGTACCAACTAACCCCCAATCACCATCCAGGTTGGGATTTTCGGTGGTGTAGCCTCCAAGATACATCACATCTTCTTTGGGGAAATATTTGATTCTTGTCAGAGTTTTGAAAGGCGCTGGCATGGGTATTTTTCCCCCAACAGCTTGTCCATAAATCGGACAGCCGTGATTATCCAATTTTTCATAGGGATAGTGTTTAATATAACCAGCTTCGGCTGCTTGCCAAACATCGCCTTTGCTGTCTACTTCCCAACCCCAGACGGAACCATCTTCTTCCCCTAAAGTTTTATATTCATTGCTTTGAATTGAACCATCACCATTGACATCCCGCCATAACCAACTACCATCTTTTGGCTGGTTGGCTGGCCATTTGAGATGATTTTTGCCAAATATGCCACAAGGAACGGCTATTTCACCATCAAAACGGTAGATTAACAACCGTTCTGACATCATTTCTGAGGAGAGATAGAGTAACCGTTTTCCGCCTAAGCGACGGACAAAGGGGGCGGTGGGTGTGGTGTGGAGTCGCCCATCGTCTGGATAGCGGAATTTATCTAAGGTATATCCTTTATACGTCCATTCTTTGCCGTTATTTTTGCTGTAGTCCATGACGAAGTGTTCGTTTTTCGTGAACACATCTATACCATCACTGTCAGGATCAGCATCGGCGTTATCTAAAAATTGTAAACCGAGTAAGCGCCACTGGAGTTTTCCCGATGACGAGAACTTTCTCAAATCAGCACCAGTGTTATTAAAACCATTATTGCTAATGTAAATATTGCCGCTTGCATCTGTACCTACTCCGGTCAGACCATAAAGTTTTAAGTCTTTGACTTCTCCAGAAGTCCCGCCGTAGAGTCCGCCTTTGTTACCAAAAGTGCCTACCTGCACTGGTTTATTGGTGATGTTATAAATTAATACTTGCTGACGTGTCCCATTGTCAGTTACCAATAGTCTACCTTGAGGATCAAAGGCGATCGCTGTCGGGTTCGCAACATCAGTGATCTGTTGGGCTAATTGCTTACCTTGGGGTGAATAACGGACTATCTTTTTGTTTTGAATAATCCATAAGTTATTCTGCTTATCAAGAGCGATCGCACTTGGATTCGCTACACTAAAGCTGCGTAGTTCCTCCATAGTATCTGTATTGTAAACACGCAGGCGATCGCTACCAGGATCACTTACATATAACTCATTGCCTATAGTTGCTAATCCCGTAACTTCACTTTTAGTATTGACAATGAGCATACTTTTATCCCAACCACGCCCCTTAGGAAAAGGCGCAGGTTTTCCAGACAAGTCATAGCGTCTGACGTTATACCAAGTAGTACCCTTTGGTGGATAATCATCTTCTGGTTTCCCTTCGTGAGATTGTCGCATACCCACATATAGATACTTTTGATTGGCGGTAATTGCTATACCTCCCAACCTTCCCCAGCCGTGTAAGTCATCAACTTTACCAATCACATCACCGTCTTTATAGATACCTACCTCTCGCCCGGCTTCATCCCAATGACTATTGATATAAACTGTGCCATTTGAAGCCACATACATACCAGCCATTTGAATCTGTACCCACTTCTTGCTACCACCGAAAGTGTTTCCTATCCAAGAGGTTTTATAAGCTGGTTTGGTAGAGTTTTTTTCTGATTGTTTTATAGATGTGTTGTTAGATATATTCTCAGTAATTGTTGGTACTCTATTTAATTTCGCAGAAATTGGGTTATCTATGGGAGCAATAATTACTGCCATAGCGATAGTAAGAATAAGGAGATATAAATTTAAGCCTCTAAAGTTTTTGTGTCGAGATAGTTTTCTGATGTATTGATGACAGGTTTGGTATATTTTGTTTAAATTTGGCATTAATTTTTTCCCATAAATTACAAAGAATGATGTAGCTTTTATTAAGCCCCTCAAATTCTTTATGTTGATAACTAACTAACAATTTACTTTCTGTAAATTAATCTTTCTTACAGATGAATGCTATATCAGTACAATATAAGAATTATCTATTCAATTTATGGATAATACTTTGATATGTCTTTATTTGTGACTCCTGACCTCTGCCGTGACCAAAGGGAACAAGGGTTTACTGGCTATTTGAGTATTTCTGCCAAAAGTGGATGCTCGCTCTCAAATCTTTTACCACGGGCTATCATTATCTGCTCTTGACACAATCTAAAAAATCCAATCAGCTTGCTCATCAGCTAAGATATCATCAAAATTACCTTGTGCTACAACCCTACCTGCTTTCATTAGAATAATCTGGTCAGCACGACGTAAAACAGAACGGCGATGAGACACTACCAGACAAGTTGGTGTCCAAGGATGTTCCCCCTGTTCAGTTGTATTAGCAAATATCCGCGACCATAACGCCAATTCTGTTTCCACGTCTAACGCGCTGGAAAGGTCATCAAATACCAGTAATTCTGGTTTACGTACAAACATCCGCGCTGCTGCTACCCGTTGCATCTGTCCACCAGAAAGACGCACACCTTTTGTTCCTACTAAAGTTTCTAGCTTCTCATTCATAGTGGCTAAATCTTGCTCAAACACAGCCATTTTTAAGGCTGTTTCAATATCAGAATCATCCTTGGATAATCCCAACAATATATTTTCTCGCAAGGAATAGCTAAAAAGTTGGGGAATTTGTGGAGTATATGCACTGCGAGGTGGTACAAAAAAATTAGCAGGGTCTGCAACTATGTGATTATTCCAATAAATTTCCCCAGATTGTTTAGGTAATAATCCTAATAACACTCTGAGTAATGTAGTTTTTCCTGCACCGATGCGCCCAGTAATTACAGTCAAACCACCGCGCTGTATTTGTAAGTTGATATCTACAATTCCTTGAGTAGTCCCAGGATAAATATAAGTTAAATTTGTTAATTTTAACGATTGTAATTGATGACTTACATTATCTGTTGGTTGTTCTAATTGAGGTAAATTTTTTCTACTTTTACCCAAGTCTTGCAAATAAAGTTGATTTGGAGCTACCAAAGTCTCTGCTGATGCACCAGAAATTAAAGTAGTCATGCGTTCAAAAGCGACTTCCGTTTGCTTATACAATGCCATAAAGCCGCCTACAGAGGCAAAAAAACCTGTGACAAATGATAGATTATAAACAAATAACGCAAAGTCACCTACTGTTAATTGATTAACGCCGCTTTGCATCAAAAAAGAAGCCATCACCAAAATCAAACCTGTGCCGAAATTCACCATGTTTTGAAATAGTGAATTGAGAATGGCTTTTAATAGGGTGTCTTTAACCATCATCTCCCGACGGTTATCATTCAAAGTGCGAAAATAAGAGAGGACATCTTGTTCTGCACCAGCTACTTTAATAGCTTGTACAGAACTAAATATTTCTCCTAAAATGCCTGTCACTTGTTGAGTTGCTTGACGGCTGGATTGGCGATATTTTTTAATACGTGTTTCTGCTTTTTGGATAATTACTACCATTCCCACTAAAGGCAGGAAAACAAATAGTGTCATAGGTACATTGACACTTAATAAAATAACTAAAGAAAGGATAGCAAATATTCCTTCTCCCAATATTTCTGATACCCATGCCACATTATCTTCAATGTGTTCTGTATCATCTCGAAAATAGCTGATTACTTCACCTTGGGATACAGATTTCTCCGTATCATCCTGAGTCACCTTAATTTGAGCATGGGGATTATTTAAAAGACGTTCTAATAAATTTCTTCTCAGTAATGACCTCATAGTAAAACGATGCTGAGTTTTGGTGATTCGCCCTATAAATATCACCAAAATATGCCCCAAACTTAAAGCAACAAAACCTGCAATAAATACCCAAGGTGATAAACCAAATTGAGCTTTACCTGTGAGACTATTAAAAAATTCTCGAATAATTAGTCCAGGTAGGGCAGGTAAGCCCATAATAAAAATCCAGAAGAAAGTATCAATTAAGTAGAGTTTGGGTTTATAGCAAATTAATTGCCATAATAATTGCCAACCAGAGAGCTTTTTTGTTGATAAGGACATGATAATTTGTAATTAAAATAAAAGTATTAGCCCGCATTTCTCACAAACAGTAGGGGCGGGTTTACAGATATACTCGAATCATTCACGAAGATTTCGCTCAAAGAGCCTCTACGGACTCTGGACTGAGGTTGCAAGAATTGATGAGAAATCCGGGTTAGGTATATTGATATAATCACGATTAAACTAATAAATCTGTGAAACCGGCTTGTAATAATTGGGCAAAACGTGAGTGAGAATTTTTGGCTAGTTCTTTTCGTTCACCGTATTCACTTACCTTACCTTTGTCTAAAATTAAGATTTGATTGGCTCTTTCTACGGTTGCTAAACGATGGGCAATAATAATGGCAGTCCGTCCCATCAATAATTTATCTATAGCTTTTTCAATGAGTCTTTCTGTCATTGGGTCAAGACGTGAAGAGGCTTCATCCAGAATTACTAAACCAGGGTCTTTGAGAAACACACGGGTAAAGGCTAATAGCTGCGCTTGTCCTGCTGACAAACCACTACTATCTGGCCCTAGAGTTGTATCTAAGCCGTTGGGTAAAGAGTGCAACCATTCTGACAAGCCCAACATTTCTATTGTTTCATAGATGCGATCGCTAGTAATGTCAGGGTTGAAAAAAGTCAGGTTATTGCGAACTGTGGTTTGAAAAAGTTGGACATCTTGAGTTACTAATCCGACTTTCCCCGGTAATTCTTTGAGTGGGGTTTGGTCGATAGGTACACCACCCAACCGAATTGAACCTGATTGTGGGTCATACAATCTCAAGAGTAATCGCGCCAAAGTAGACTTTCCGCTTCCTGTACGTCCCAGTAAACCCAAAACCTGACCCGCAGGTAAATTAAAGGATACATCTTGCAATACTAAATCTTTAGTATCATTTTCCCGCTCATTGTAACCAAAGGAGACATTCTCGACAGCTATAGACAGCGCACCTGGGGGAAGTAATTTTTCTCCGCTTGTACGTAATTGAGATTGAACTTGCAATAAGTCTGTAATACGGTAAATACTCGCGTCTGCTTGCTGGAGGTCTTCAAATTGGTTGCGAATTTGTTCAATCGGTTCGCTGAGAATATTAGTGTAGTAATACAGCAGGTAAACTGTACCAATGGTAATTGTTTGTTGACTCCATAGGTAAGCACCAACGATGAGAGCAATTACACTGCCTAAAGTAAATATACCGTTGGTTGTTACCCAAAGAATTGTATCTGCAAAGCGGGCTTTATGAAAGATGGGTAGCCAGTTACGAATTATTGTATAGAAGCGTTGCATGACATAGTTTTTCGCACCATTGGCGCGGATGTCTTCCATCCCGGTTAGCTGTTCACCTAAGAAGCCAAAAAACTCTGCACTAAATTGGCGATAGCCTCCCCAATGGAAAACTGAAATTCTACGCAACTTAATCAGAGTGGATAAGGCGATGAGAGCAAATAATAAAATAGCTAAACCGGCTCGCCAATCTTCTATAAACAGGACTACTATCACACCGAACACCATGAGCAAATTACCCAAGATGTGAATAGTAAATTTCGAGAAAAATTCTGATAAATTCTGCACATCGCCGTCTATGCGTTCCACTAATTCGCCGGGTGTACGGTATTTGTGGAAGGATAAATCTAGTGTCAAACAATGCTCTACTAAATCTGCACGCAAATTATTAGTGGCTGTCCAGGCGACATTTTCACCGTAGAATGTAGCAGTAATTGTCATTACTTGGGTGACTAAGGCTACACCAATAAATAACAAGGACGCTAAGAGTAATTTTTGGCTATCCCCACCAGCAACAGCCGTATCAATGAAATAGCGTAAAATCTGGGGGTTGAGGATTTGTAAGCCGATGCTGAAAAGAAGGGCGATCGCAAACTTAACTACTCTACCCTTTTGCGGCTTGAGATAGTCTACAAGTAAGTGCCAATATTGCTGTAGTCCGATTTTCATAAAGTTTTAGCTATCAGCAAGCCGTATTCTGGAAGCTGATTTGAGAATCACGTAGAGTTTAGGAGAGAATTTTTTTAGCTAATTTTCGTATTCTACGCTGAATCTGCCTATTTATTACTAATATATTTTGATTATTTTTCCTACGGGACATCCAAAAATTAAATTACTCGTTTATCAAGCAATTGGGCAAGAATTGATATTAGTTTTTCAGGTTGTAACAATTGGCAAATTTGATGAATAAATATTTCAGTTGCGATCGTCTCTCGGATATTGGCGTTTAGGGTTGGTTATGGGATGCGATCGCATCTGGCGTAGTTGAATGCACCCTTATTGTCGTTTGTAATACAATAATGTGCTTGGGGTTCAGTTTCTACTTATTGGTTAACCATGCCTGTAAATCCAACAAACTGGTAAAGTCCAATAAAGCCTCACCCAAATTTTCCAATTGTTCCAAACTCAGAGTCTCTACCTCTTCGCGTATCTGTGGGGGTAATTCTCCTAATTTGCGAGTGAGTAGACGCAAAACCAGACTTCGTTCCCCTTGTTGTCGTCCTCGCTGTTCTCCTCGTTGTTCGCCTTCTTCGAGAATTTCTTGGTAAATTACTGACTCGCGCATCATACCCTCCCAAAATAGTCTTTTTATCATTGAGAATAGATAGCTATTTCGTTAATTAAAAATCTGATACATTAAGACTGCAACAGTTGACGAATTTGATTGATAAATATCTTAGCCGCAATTGGCCCCCGAATACGAGTTAGTTGATAGTCCATAAAGTAAATATTTCCAGCTTGTACGGCGGGAATTAAGCGCAGAATTTGATTGTTTTGCCATTGCTGTTTAGCTTTATCAATGGTGTTATCTCCACTCGGCATCACTAAAATGTGATCAGCTTGAATATTTGCTATAGCTTCAATGGAAGTATCAAAGCTTTCTGTGTCTGCTGTTATTACCTGAAAGCCTAAATTTTCTAGTAATCCAGTAATAAAACCAGTAGAAAAGATAAACGATTGGTTAAAGTTACCTTCCCAGCCTAAAACAATAATAGTTTGTCCTGAGATGACTGGTGCTAGTTGGCGTTTGGTGGTTTCTAGGAGTTGATTATGGGATGCGATCGCCTGTTTTGCTTGTTCTTCTCTATTTTCCTCCTGTGCGATCGCTTGGCTGTAGGATGGTGAATTAGAGGGACAGGTGAGTATAAAATTAGGGGTATAGCAGTGTCATTATTTACAACCCATATCAATACTAGGAATCTGTGCGAAAATCGCCGACTGCAAAAATTGGGGTAGTTGTTTCCAAGAAATTGCACCGTTATCTTTATTGATGTACAGTTGCATAAGCTCTATTAATGCGGCGGGACTTTCATCAACTGGTAAATCAACAATGAGATAAGTAGGTTTTTCTCGGCTACAAATAGCGGCTGCACAGCCTCGCTCACAAGCCCATAAACATCCTATAGGACGAATTTCTATTTCTGGTGATATGGATTGCTCACGCGGTAAATCCGTGATTTTAGTAAATAAAATGTTACCATCTCGATGGGTTTTTTCTGGTATTTCTGTAGATGAACGATGGCAGGATGTACAAATAAATAAAATGTATTTAGTCATAATTTTAGGGTGTATTAATTAGGTACTTAAATAAATCATCCAACACAACATTAGCCGCCACAATGCTTTGTCCATAGATCCAAGCCTCAGCATCTACTAAATAAACTCGTCCCTCTTGAACTGCCTTTAATTGTAACCATAAGGGATGATTCAATAGTTTTTCGATATTAGCTGGTTCATTACCTCCGATAGCCAAGAAAATTACATCTCCTGCCATTTTGGGAATAAGTTCTAATGAGATATCTTCGTTAACTTTCTCTTGATTTTGCAGAGGTGGACGTGTTAGTCCAATATCATTCAAGATTTGACCACCAAATGAAAGCTTCAAGTAATTGCGATAGCCCCAACCTCCCCAATACATGACTAAAGATACGTGAGTTTGAGATATTTTGTCACCCATTCGCTGGCGAAATTCGGCAATTCGTTTGTTATAATTTTCCATCAAAGCCGCAGCTTCTTGCTGTTTTCCTAGTGCTTCACTGTAAGTTTTGAGCCATTCTTTCCAATCAATGTTTTTACCATCTCCAGCCGCGACAATAGGAGCAATTTGGGAAAGTTGTTGGTAATGAGATTGCCCCCAATATACATCTAAAATTAAGTCCGGCTTTAATTTCAAGATACTCTCTATATTAGGTTCATATATTAAACCAACCGATGTAATATCTTGACTTTTTTTTGCTGATAAAAAGCTAAGAAAATCACCACTATGCCAAGTGGTAGTACCCACAGGTTGAACGCCTAAAGCTAAAACATTATCTAGGAGACTAAGTGCAATCACTCTTTGGGGATGAGTAGGAATGCAAGTTTCCCCTAGTATGGTGTTAACAATTCGGCAATCAGTGGATACTTTGGGACTATGAAGAACTTGATTGTGACAAGCGGTGATTAAGAAAACTGTGACAATTAACCAGCCGATGTATTGATAGATAGAACGTCTCAACTGGCGGGAAATTTCGGCAAACATGGCTTAATCAGAACTGGATAGAAAACGAACCAATGACAGTAAAAGGTGCGCCAGGATAGATAATCTGTCTACTTTGAGAAGTTTCATAATAGGTTGTGTTGAAAAGATTCCTGATATTTAGTCCTAATCTCCAATTATCCCGTTTGTAATAGATAGCCGAATCAGTGCGAAAATAGTTAACCATAGTTGATGTATTTTGATTATCGGCAAAGCGATCGCCTACATAATAAAGTCCCAATCCCAAGCCTAAACCTTGTAAACTACCTTGTTGAACTTCGTAAGTTGTCCAAAGACTAGCAGCGTGTTGAGGAACATTAAAAATACGATTGCCTGTAGGAATATCATTGTCCCTGGAAGTAATTGCATCGGTGTAAGCATAAGATGTAATAATTCTCCAACCAGGAAGAATTTCACCTGTCACATCCAACTCAATGCCTCGGCTTCTTTGTTCACCTACCTGGACAGAAAAATCAGAATCTTCAGGATCGGGTGTGAGAACGTTTGATTTAGTAATTTGGAAAGCTGCGAGAGTGGCGGAAAGTCTTTCTGTAATGTCTGCCTTAATACCGATTTCATACTGCGTACCTCTTTCTGGCTCAAAGGGGGTATCGGTTCTGGAGCGACCAAAGGTAACAGGATTAAAAGATTGGCTGTAGCTGGCGTAAAGAGAAATCGGCTCTATGGGTTGATAGACAATACCAGCACGGGGACTAAAGGCGTTATTGGATCTGTCATCTCCATCACTTTCAAACCTAGTAGTGTCAAAACGTCCTCCAATCAAAACTTTTAAATTATCTGTGAGAGTGATTTGATCTTGAACATAAATTCCTAAGGCACTCGCGCGCGCAGTAAACAGAAACTCTGGATCAGATACTTGAGGTAGAGGGACATTATAGTTGGGATTAAAAACGTCCAAAGGAGGTGCTGGTTGTCCCCCATCACTAGCAAAGGTTTCAGTAAATCGCCATAATTCTAAACCAAACAATAGTTGATGACCGATTGCACCTGTATTTAACTTTCCTGTGAGTTCTGTTTGCAGGGTGTAATTTTCAGAAACAAACTCAGAATTACTGACGTTAATCCGACGAAATCGATCTTCTAGCAATGGAGCTTGACCAAAGGCTGAACGACTTGTTTCTAATGCAGATGAAATTGAAAGTGCATTGCGAAACTGCCAATCTTCACTAAATTTATGCTCAAATCTGTAGCCAGCACGAACAGCACTAACAGTAGTGCCATCTCCATCGAAAGGATAGCCGAGAAAACGACTAATGGGTATGGGTGTGGGTCTGTCACCTGTGGAAGAAAGTCCGCGATCAAAACGAAATTTGTTGTCTAGGTATTCAAAGTCAAAGGTTAAGGAAGTGCGATCGCTAATATTCCAGGTAATAACAGGCGCAATTAACAGACGCTCTGTAAAGTTAAAATCACGGAAACTTCCGGCATTTTGATAAGCTAAATTGAGTCTGTATAGTAAAGAATCATCAGCAGTGAGTGGCCCTGATAGGTCAACGCTGGAGCGATAAAAAGCGTAATTGCCTACATTGAAATCAGCTGCGTAGTAGGGAGTGCTGAGGGGTTGCTTGGTGACTACGTTGATAATTCCTCCAGGTTCAAGTTGACCGTATAGGACGGAAGCAGGCCCTTTGAGAACTTCAATGCGCTCAATGTTAGCTATATCTACAGGTGTGCCGAAGAAACTATCACGAAATCCATTACGGAAGTTCCCCGACTGAGAAAAGCCACGAATAAAGTAAGCACCTGCGTCTGTACCACCAAAATTCCCGCGCTTATTGATGCCACTGACATTCTCTAACGCATCTTGTATGCGTGTGGTATTTTGGTCTTCTAATAGCTGTCGGGGAATGACTTGAATCGATTGGGGAATATCTCGCAATGGTGTATCGGTCTTAGTCGCAGTTGACGCATTTGGCACACGATACCCATTTTGTTCACCTGTCACGACTAATTCAATTGGCTGATCACTTTGTGTTGATGGTTGTGCTGGTGGAATTTCACTTTCTGGTTCTGCTTCTGCTTGCGGTTGTGGTGATGGCGTGGCTGCTACTGCACTTGTAAGCGAGAAAATTAAACCTTCTGGACTATCAAACAACTCTACAACTGGTAAACTCGTTACGCCTGTGATTGTTACTCGGATATTATTGGCATCCAGATTGATGACGCTGATTTGAGTAATGCCTTCAACTGGGTTTTGTGAACTGAAGGTAAATGTATCACCATTAGGTAACAGCAATTGAGCGTTAGGAATATCTGCAATAAAGTTATTTTCTGCACTGCGATTGGTGATTTGCAGTTGTTCACCAACAGTTGTCTGTAAAATTATTTCTACACCTGTCTCAGTGGGATTGGCTTGCACTCCATTGACAATAATTAGAGATTGGGGAGTTGCAGCTTGTGATACTAATTCTTTGACAGTATTTGCAGGCAGTTCCACCTCACTCACACACATGGGGAATTGCCCAAGCAGGTTTAGCTGCAACTACTACCCCAGTTAACCATAAACCAGCAAATAATTGTAGCTTTGTTGACATATCTTCTCATGCCACTTAGGAATCTATTTCAAGAAGACTACAATAAATTCCCTATGATTTAGAACACCTATTCAGCTGCAAGACGGATTTTTTTCGCCGTTTGACGGATTTTTTTGAGAAATCGATAGCTATTTGCTGTTAATTAGCTTGTTGATTAGTTTTATTTTTAAACGCAGAGGTTTAATGAAGGCTTAAGGGTGACTATGTGCTAACTTTTTAGCCGGTAGTCTTTAGGATTAACTTTCAATAACTTTTGGATTATGCGATCGCCTCCGGTCGTTTGGAAACTATCGCTCTCACTTTGCCCCCTTATTGTCGTCCTCTTTGGATGATTCGAGATTTTTTGGTGCTGTCTAACCACAAGCCGCTTCTCTACGTCAGCAAGTAATGTTCTTGAGGCTGCCAAGCGATTCCCAATAGTTGAGAAAGTCTAGCAAAGATTTTGTATGTTTAATAACAAATTAGTGGTATAAAAATAGGCTATTCTAATCATGTTAGTGCTAATTAATCTCAGTAAGCGGCTACTTGCTGTATTTAATCACAAATACTGATCAAAGTGACTTTGCATTGAGAATTTACTAAAACATATTACTAATAATTAGCAACGGATATGATAAATTATTGCTACTAGTTATGACAATCACAATTTCACAGGAAGCTTTTTGGGATTTATTTGTAGAGATACCAGAAACAGAAAAAAAGTGCGATGGGCTAAGTTCAAGCATCGGCGATCGCTGGGATATATTTGACACCATTTGCTATTTTCCGCAAGAATTAGGTCAAGGATTTTCTGGTGGAATAGAACTACGTGATGGTTTATATTTAGCTATTTCCGAACACCAATTACATGAAGATTTAATTATAAAACTCCCTGAGCGACAACATCCTTTAGAATACAGCTTTTATCTAGCAGGCTATTACGAAGATAATCATTTTGCTGTTAGTAGCGGACAAAATAGATTGTGGGGTAGTGGACTAGCACCAAAGGAGAAATATAAAACATTTAAATCAGAAAAAATCATTGAGATTAATGTTCACATGGAACCGGAGCTATTTTGCAGTTTTATGGGTAAAGAAAAAAATCAGCTTCCGCAAGAATTAACTCATTTAGTCAGAAACCATCATCAAGAATATTATTCTCGTCCTAGTACTACGACTCCAGCAATGCAAGTAGCATTACAACAAATGTTAAATTGTCCCTATCAGGGAATGATGAAACGGATGTACTTAGAAAGTAAGGTTTTGGAACTAATGGTATTGCTGGTTGAAGAAGATGTATCTGCACATCAAGGTAAAAATGATACCTTTGCACTCAAACCTGATGATGTGGAACGTATTCACCACGCCAAAGAAATATTACTCCGCAATTTAGAAAACCCCCCTTCTTTAATGGAGTTATCTAGACAAGTCGGCTTAAATGACTGCACTCTTAAACGTGGCTTCCGGCTAGTATTCGATACGACAGTATTTGGCTATTTACATCATCATAGATTAGAACAAGCACGTAAATTGTTAGTAGCAGGAGAAATAAACATTTCTCAAGCAGCTCGTAGAGTTGGTTTTTCTAGCCGCAGCTACTTCGCTACCGCTTTTAGAAAAAAGTTTGGCATCAATCCCAAAGAATTTCTGTTAACCAATTCGCGTTTATCGATGGAAATTGATGAGTTGGCAGGATAAGGATAGGACTATTCAACAGCTTGGTTTATGGTATCAAAATTTTATTTAAATGCAATCATAACCTGATTGAAGAACTCATACCAATTCAAAAATTCCGTTGAGCGTTCAAAAAATTCCGTCTAGCGTTCAAAGCGCTCACCCATAACCAAGAGCTTTCCTGTAAGCTTCTTGATAGTAATTATTAATTACTATCATAAGGACTATTGGGTATTAGGAGTATATGTAGCTCCTAGTCCCTAATCCTTATTGCCCGTTATCCCCAGAGGGGGCCCCAAGTTCCCCAATTACGTATTTGTGTGGTGAGTGGTGAGTAGAGTGATGTCAAATCAATTGCAACAACTAGCTTGGATGACAGGGTTAGCTTTAGTACTTCTTAATCTGCCTGTGTTAGCTGAAGATAACCAAAAACCAATATCTCAAATTTCTCAATTAAATGATAGAAAACAACCTACGATTAATATTCAACAACGCCTAGCTCAATCTCTTGTTCAGATAACAGGTGTCAAATCTCAAGCCACAGACAAAGGCATAGAGGTAATTTTAGAAACCAATCAATCAGATCAACTGCAACTCACAAATAAAAGTGAAGGGAATAGCTATATTGTTGATATTCCCAATGCCCAATTACGCCTACCTAACGGTGATACATTCCGCGAAGAGAAAGCGATCGCAGGAATAACTGAAGTTATAGTCACAAATTTAGATGCAAACACTGTTCGCGTGACAGTGACGGGTGAAACTGCTGCGCCACAAGTTGAGTTATTTGATGGTGACGAAGGTTTGGTTTTTGGGGTTGTACCAACTGTGACGACTACACAAACACCACAGACACAACCAACCCCAGAGCAACCAGAACCACAACCCAGTAGTGAAACCCAGCCAGAAGAACCATCTGCACAGGGTGAAACACCGATTGAATTAATAGTCACAGGTGAGCAAAATAGATATCGTGTACCCAATGCTGCGACTGGAACTAGAACTGATACTCTCATCCGAGACATTCCTCAGACTATTCAAGTAGTTCCTGAAGAAGTAATTAGAGATCAAAGAGTTACTCGTTTAAGAGATGCGCTGCTCAATGTTGGTGGTGTAATTCAAGATGGTGGATTCGGTGGAGGAATAGACCAACTAGGGATTCGGGGATTTTTTGGTGGCGGTATTTTGGTTGATGGGTTCAAAGATGGACGAGGTGGTATTAGAGAAACTGCAAATGTTGAACGGATAGAAGTTCTCAAAGGGCCAGCTTCAGTTTTATATGGTGGTGTTGAGCCTGGAGGTGTAATTAACTTAGTTACAAAGCAGCCTCTGAGAGATCCCTATTACAATGCTGAATTTTCGGTGGGTAATTTCTCCACATTTCGCCCTAGTATTGATATTTCTGGGCCAATAAACTCCGATAGAACTTTGTTATATCGTCTCAACTCCGTTTATGAATCTTCAGAAGGATTCCGTGATTTTAATCAAGATATTCAACGATTCTTTATTTCACCCACTTTAAAATGGGAGATTGGACAAGCAACTAACGTAACGTTTCAATTCGACTATCTCAACGATGAGCGTCCATTTGATCGGGGATTTTTAGCTTTTGGTAATGGTATTCTTGACATACCTTTAAAGCGGATTTTAGGCGAACCAGATGATGTGAGAAAAGTTGAAGAACTAGGTTTTAGCTATCGCTTAGAGCATAATTTTAACGATGACTGGAAAATCCGCAATGCTTTCCGCTATCAGAGTTCAGATGATTTTGATTATCGTGCTGAACCTGTGAGCTTTAATGAAACTACAGGTATTCTGTCACGGAACTTTAGATCCAATGATGACTATGGAGAAACTTATACATTACAAACTGATGTAGTTGGTAAGTTTGCTACAGGTTCAATTAATCATACTCTCTTATTTGGTATTGACTTAGCCAGAGCCACATCAGGCGGAACTCAAAAGCGATTACCAGGAGGACTTACACCAAGTATTGATGTATTCAATCCCGTTTACAATGCCATACCCAGACCTGGTTTAGAAGCATTAACCAACGTTGTGCGTAATAACCAAAATACAAGCGATAGTTTAGGCATTTTCTTGCAAGACCAAATAGCCTTGGCAGATAACTTAAAATTTCTTGTGGGTGGGAGGTTGGATATTGTAGACCAAAAAAGCAAAAATTTCTTGAATGACAGTGAATCTAGTCAGTATGATACAGCTATCACTCCAAGGCTGGGTATTGTTTATCAACCCATTCAACCTATTTCTCTTTATGCTAGTTACAGCCAATCCTTTCAACCAAATTTTGGTACAAGCGTAGATGGTTCAGTTCTAGAACCGGAACGGGGAACTCAATATGAAGTTGGTGTAAAAAGTGAATTTTTGGATGGCAGATTAGCTGCTACTTTGGCAGCTTATCACATTACAAAATCAAATATTGCTACAACTGATCCAGCTAATCCAGACTTCAGCGTTCCTATAGGAAAACAACGCAACCAAGGTATTGAATTCAATGTTGCGGGACAAATTCAACCTGGCTGGAATGTCATCGCATCTTATTCTTACATTGATGCCGAAATTACCGAAAGTAATGATGGTTTAGCTGGTAATCAACCACCTAATGTCCCATTTAATACAGCCAGTTTGTGGACAACTTACCAATTGCAAAGCGGTAGTTTGCAAGGTTTAGGTTTTGGTTTAGGGTTATTTTATGTAGGCGATCGCCAAGGTGACACCGATAATACCTATATCATCCCCGGCTATCTGAGAACAGATGCAGCTATCTATTATCAACGGGATAATTGGCGGGCTGGAATTAATATCCAAAATCTATTTAATGAAAAATATTTTCAAGGAGCAAATTTTGGTAGAGTTACCATAGAACCTGGCGCACCATTAACGGTTATTGGTAGTTTTTCTGTGACATTTTAATTCTGACGAAAATCAGGTGTGGGGTATGAGATTCCATCATGAATGACAGTTATATCAGAATAAAAAGCTTTACTCGCTGGTTGCGATTTAGCAGTGTAATATTTTTTACTCTACTCATGGCTGTAGCTTGTCATCGTGGTGGTTCTCTACCTGTTAATAATTATCAAAGTACCAACGCTGCTTGTCGTCAGGTGGAACACACTGCGGGAATTACCTGTGTTCCAGACAAGTTTGAGCGACTTGTGACTTTAGATGATGCTGAAAATGCGATCGCACTAGGTATTAAACCTCTTGGTGCTGTGATCTCCCATTTTTCATCATCTTGGCAAGATCAGCTAACAGGAGTAAAAAACATCGGGACAACTGGCGAACCTAACTTAGAAAGTATCCTTGCACTCAAACCAGATTTGATTGTGGGTTCTGAATATCAACAAGATATTTATCCTATTACTTCGAAAATTGCTCCCACAGTTTTGTTGAAATTTGGACACAGTGGTCAATGGAAAGAGGTATTTACAAATACTAGTGTGGCGTTAGGTAAGCAAGAAGTTGGTCAAAAGGTAATGGAAAATTATTACCGTCGTCTCGCAGACTTTAAGCAGAAAATGGGCAATAAGTTGTCAAATATTAAAGTTTCTGTAGTGCGCGTATATCCAGATAAAATAAATCTTTATCTCCTTGATTCTTTCTGTGGAACTATTTTACAAGATGCTGGATTATCTCGTCCAGAATCCCAAAAATTTACTGCATCAGAGGCAACAAAATTATTTGCTAATCCGATTCAAATGTCAATTGGTAATGAATTAGTCGAACAAGCAGATGGTGATGTTATATTTATCTGGACGGCTGAAAATAATCCTGAAGGCAATCAAACAGCACAGTATAAATTAGAGCAACTTAAATCAAGTCCACTGTGGAAAAATTTAAAAGCTGTGCGAGAAAATAAAGTTTATGTAGTTCCAAGCTACTGGATTGGCAGTGGAATGTTAGCGGCAAATGCGATTATTGATGATTTATTTAAGTATTTGATTAACACACCTTAAGTTCTTTGGAGATAGTCAAAACACCGACAATTTAGTGCTTGAAGATTGGTTTAAATACTTTTTATAAACTACCTAATTATGACACTTCATACCTTATTTGTTTGTAAATCTTGTAGTGCTGTTCTTGATCACGAAGAAGCAGACGATCGCGCTGAAGGAAATCAACTTTTACTGAAGCTGCTAGAGATTCAAAAAAATGATTCTACTTACAGCACTCTCAATATAGAGCCTGTGGGGTGTTTGTGGAGTTGCGTTAAAAAATATTCTTGTGCTGTCAGCTTTGTTTGTCCGCAAAAATACACATATCATTTTGTTGATTTGCCACAGGAAAGCATAAATGATTTGTTGGAATTCAGCCTGCTTTATCAAGAAAGCCAAGATGGGTATGTTTTACCCCCTAAACTACCTGGAACATTGCGATCGCATCTTTTGGTACGCATCCCTCCTACACCAGAGGTCATCGTATCCCAACCCGGCGCTTGTTAGTAAGTAGGTCGGCGTAAATAATTATTGTTGGAATAAGGCAGGGGGCAGGAAGCAGGGAGCAGGGGGAGAAAGAGTTTGAGCTTTATTTACTTTTCTTCACATAGTTTGGTTTTATTGCACCGACTTACTTATTTGATGATCAATCAATAATGACTGGAGTTTAGTTTGCCTTGTGATTGAGTTATTTTTCGCTTTCTCAATCACTGTAAGGCTTTTGGGTTTCGCACCGGGAACTAGAGGAAATTAAACGTTCAATCTGGTGACAACTCGATGATAAAACTGTCTCGTAAATGAAAATCAGCCTCTACACCGCGATGAGCCAGCGCCCAGTAACTTACCCCGCCATCTTTGTGCTTAATCACTGTAGTAATTGAAACTTCCAGAATTTGCTCCACCGTGATGATTTGTGGCAAATTAAAATTCAGCGCCAGAGCTAAACTATCTGTTTGCTGTTCAATCTTAAATGGAAGCCTTGTAAAAGCTTTCTCCTCTTGCATCCCTTGGCGGTATCCATCGAAGTGATAAACATTCCAATTTCCAGCAGGGGAAAGATTAAATTCCCAATAGCGTTGAGAATTTTGGATACCCAGGAAGAACTCAAAACAGGTGTCTTGCCAAAGTTCGTCCTTGCGTGCTGGTGTGTTTGATGGTTGAGCAATGATAATTTGTTTTAAGTCGCCAACAAGTTGGTAGTTAATAGCCAGTTGATTATCTTTTCGGGAGATATTACCAGTAATCTTGACATCAGGTAATATCTCCGCCGAGGGAAAAGGTTGTAGGGAAAAAGTTTGCTGACTCATTTCACATCCTGAATGATGCTGCGAATTTTGGTTTCCTGAGATTCGATACTTGCAGTGAGCTTAAATTGTACAAGCGCCCTAGCTAAGTTATGTTCTGGGTACTTGATTTTAAAGTAAACATTCCCAGCTAAATAGTCAGCGAAGAATCTCAGTCCTAATTCAAAAGCGATGAGACGTATCGCGTCGTACATATATGCGTAGTCATTCTCAGTGAGGAATGCCTTTGCTACTGACAGATAACCCTGTAAAATTCCTTGGAATAAATCTGTATCGAAATAAACAGCTTCCCAATTTTGCGTTTCTTCCCCAGCCGGATTGCAACCCGATCGCAAACAATCACCAATATCGTAATGTACTAGTCCTGGTTTAACTGTGTCGAGGTCGATAACGCTGACGGCTTTGTTAGTAGCAGTATCAAACAGAACATTATTAATTTTAGGATCGCCGTGCATGAGCCGTAACGGTAATTCACCCGCAGCTTTGGCATTTTCTAGGATATGTGCATAATTGTGGCGATCGCTCACAAATTTTAAGCAATAATCTAATTCTGGGGATGGTTGCGGTTTACTTGTTGCTAACACTTGTTCATAATGGTGCAAATAAACCGGGGTAATATGGAACCCTGGAAGAGTATCGGCGAGTTTTTCCGGTGGTAAGTCGCTGATTAAGTTGTGGAACATCCCCAAGGCATAACCAATTTCTTGGGCTTGTGCTAAATTTTGCATGGTATCGAAAGATTGCGACCCTTCGATAAAGCTAATCGCCCGCCAAAAATTGCCTTTACCATCGGTGCAGTAGTCATGATTATCCTGCGTGGATAGTACGCGCGGTACTTCCCAACGACGGTTTAGGGGTATGTGTTGTAGACGCTGATGAACATGATCGCTAAAGGTACGCATATTTCCCATAATCAGTTCAGGCTGACGAAACACTTGGGTATTGATGCGTTGCAGGATAAAATGCTGTTGTTTTAAGGAATCCAGAGTTACTAAAAAAGTATCGTTGATATTGCCACTGCCAAAGGACTGAACATTTGTCACCTTACCCTGAAACGTGAATTCCTCGGCAATGGTAGCTAAATTCACTACAGACTGCGTACTGATAACTTCTGTCATATCTATGTTCCAACACTTCCCACACAAATTGCACAATCGCAATAGGAGACATAGTAACTCAAGTTTTACGCCAAATTTGTATAAAAGTCTTGTGAGTAGTAAAAATGTAAAGACAAATTAAGTGTAGGGTGTTTTGTCGCCAAGCGCCGCACCGCCAAAGTTCTTGATTGAGAGGCAGGGGGCAGGAGAAAAGGTACAAACCAAGCCGAATTGTGGGCAAAAGCCCCCTTGCTCCCTGCTCCCTGCGCCCCTGCTTTTTCACTGAAAGCGATCGCTACCTCAGGCTATATTTTAATCAATAACCTGTCTTCTCATGGACTTAATATCTCCTCGCTTACTTTTACTGTCAAGTCGTCTTTTTTGAGAACCACGTGTTGGTTTAGTGGGTTTGCGTATTTGGGGTAGTATGACGGCGCTTTTGATGAGTTCCTTGAGTCGTTGCAAAGCTTCTTCCCGATTTTGCTCTTGGCTGCGGTGTTCTTGAGCCTTGATGACAATGACTCCCTCTTGGGTAATGCGTCGGTCGTTCAACTTCAAGAGCTGCTGCTTATAAAACACAGGTAAGGATGAAGCCTCAATATTGAAGCGTAGGTGGATAGCAGTAGAAACCTTATTGACATTTTGCCCTCCTGCTCCTTGAGCGCGAATCGCACTAATTTCAATTTCGCTATCGGGGATAATAATTTTGCCAGAAATTTGCAGCATAACTTACTGTATAGCTTTTAAAGTGCGATCGCTGGAAGGGGAGGCTACCAAAATATGGCGTAGTATCTAGCAGCAGGAGGCGATAGGCTACTAAGTCCCATCGTAGCCCATCGCGTCTAGATTACTTTTGCTGGCGTAGTTGCTCTACTATATGGTCTTCGAGTTCTTGTTTTTCTCGGTTACTTGCAGAGCGTTGGTAGTTTTTTCCTGTTTGTTGAATAAATTTACGTTTCTCGGCTGGGGAAGATTTGCCAGAAAAGTTTTTTTGTAGTTCTTCCCAGGTTTGGAGTGCTACAGCTTCACCAAGCTGAACAAGCGCAGCAGGCAGTAATTTTTTGGCCTCAATGCGAAAATCTTCCTCGGTTTCTAAGGAGGATAAATCTACATGACTCAAATCAATATCAATGGGAAATTTACTCATTCAAATTTAACTATTAAAACTCACTATTGGCTATTCTTAATGTTGAACGCTCTTTTATTAAACCCTATTGGAGAGACTATTGGTTGATGTGTCAAACTCTGTGACTAAGCTGCATATCATCTTTTGGGGTTAAAAATGCTAAAAATTAAGCTGCTGATTTTGGTAATAATCAGTTTGGGAATGGTTTTGTGGTTAGGTATGGGTTCCTCTCCATCATCCATACCAACTGTTCCACCTCCACAGCCAAAAACCATCCGCTATTTCCAGCGCATCTTACCCCAAGGCATAGCTCACATCCTATTGATTCCAGCCGATGGACGATTTCTGATAACTCCAACTCTATCAGCACAACTCATCACTGTAGATGACTTCGCCCAGAAGCATCAAGCCCTTGCCATCTTAAATGCTGGTTTTTTTGACCCAGCCAATCAAAAATCTACATCTTATGTTGTTACCTCTGGTCAAGTGGCTGCTGATCCCAGAGATAATGAGCGTTTAGTAAACAATTCTCAATTAAAACCCTACCTCAATCAAATTTTCAATCGCACCGAATTTCGCCGCTATCTGTGTGGACAAACTACCCGCTATGATATCGCCCGGCATAATGAGTCAGTACCAGCAGATTGTCAGTTAGCTGATGCTATAGGTGCGGGGCCGCGTCTATTACCAGAACTTACCTCAGTACAAGAGGGTTTTGTGGATAACGCCAAAGGACGAGATGCACTTGGTAGTAATCAACTCAACGCCAGAACGGCTATAGGTATTACTCGTGATCGCAACATTATTTTAGTGATGGTAGCTCAAAAAGCCTCAGATCCCACTAACTCTGGAATATCCTTACCAGCACTGGCAAATTTTATGAAAACTCTTGGTGCTATAGAAGCACTTAATTTAGATGGCGGTAGTTCGTCTTCTATTTATTACGATGGCAAAACTTTTTATGGAAAGGTAGATTTACAAGGGAATCCCATCAAAAGACCTGTAAAATCAGTTTTACTAGTTCAGACAAATAGTGCAAGAAGGTAGTGTAAAAGAAAGTTTTTATTTTTCTTCAGCTTCAATGTCTAATTTTAATTTATTCAATTTCTACAAATAAGTAGGTAGACATAATTCAATATAAAATAAAGTTTTGTTTGTAGTGGACGATTTATCGCTCTCTTCCCAGGTAAGGGCTAAATCCCTGACTACGAACTTTGATTTTTTCAGCCTATCTACTTATTTTCTTGGAAACAACAATCAGAGAAAATCATGATTGAAGTAAAAAAATATTGTCTCCTGTATTCATATTCGTTTCAGAGCGATTGTCAAGAAGATTTTTAATTAAAGTGAATGACGATTAATAACAAAATTTACTGAACTTTAAGATTCATGTAATTTTAAAAGCTTTAAGTTGATTTCAGGACAAGCTGAATCATAATCAGGAAGTAGTTTTGAGCGATCGCAACAACTAAAAACCCCTCAAACACCCCACTTCATGGCGGTTTCAAGTTTTGAGACAATCAATCAGCATCCATTCACTAACTAAATCAAGCACTTATAGTCCCGTTCTGATCCGATTCTGAGTTATTTAAATTTACAAAGGAGTTAAAAATAATGAAATTAGCTTATTGGATGTATGCAGGCCCAGCCCACATTGGCACTTTGCGAGTAGCAACTTCATTTAAAAACGTTCATGCGATCATGCACGCGCCGCTAGGTGATGACTACTTTAACGTCATGCGCTCAATGCTATCGCGGGAGCGGGACTTCACACCAGTCACAACCAGTGTGGTTGACCGCCATGTTTTAGCCCGTGGTTCCCAAGAAAAGGTAGTAGATAACATCACCCGTAAAGATGCCGAAGAACACCCAGATTTAATTGTATTAACTCCTACCTGTACCTCCAGTATTCTGCAAGAAGACCTAGAAAACTTTGTAGAACGCGCCCAGTTGGAGGCGAAAGGAGATGTGATGCTGGCGGATGTGAACCACTATCGGGTGAACGAACTGCAAGCAGGCGATCGCACTCTCCACCAAATTGTTCAATATTATATTGAGAAAGCCCGCAAAAAAGGCGAACTACCAACCAGCAAAACAGAAAAGCCCTCAGTTAACATCATCGGTATTTCTACCCTGGGTTTCCACAACAACCACGACTGCACCGAACTGAAAAGGCTGATGGCTGATTTGGGAATTGAGGTAAATGCTGTTATTCCTGAAGGTGCTTATGTTCATGAGTTGAAAAACTTACCCAAGGCTTGGTTTAACCTCGTCCCTTACCGAGAATTGGGTTTAATGGCGGCTAATTACCTGGAAAAAGAATTTGGCACACCTTGTATAGATATTGTGCCAATGGGTGTAGTAGAAACTGCACGCTGTATCCGTAAAATTCAGGAAGTGATTAACGCTCAAGGTGCTGATGTTAATTACGAAGAGTACATCAAAGAGCAAACCTTGTATGTCTCCCAAGCTGCTTGGTTCTCTCGCTCCATCGACTGTCAAAACTTAACTGGCAAGAAAGCCGTGGTTTTTGGCGACAACACCCACGCCGCAGCCCTCACCAAGATTTTGTCACGAGAAATGGGGATTCACGTTGTTTGGGCTGGAACCTACTGCAAGTATGATGCTGATTGGTTCCGCGAACAGGTAAGCGAGTATTGCGATGAAGTGCTGATTACCGAAGATCATGGCGCAATTGGGGATGCGATCGCCCGCGTCGAACCCTCCGCCATCTTCGGAACCCAAATGGAACGCCACGTTGGTAAGCGTTTAGATATTCCTTGTGGTGTGATTGCTGCACCCATCCATGTACAAAACTTCCCCATCGGTTACAAACCATTCTTGGGTTATGAAGGGACAAATCAAATTGCAGATTTAATCTACAATTCCTTCACTTTAGGTATGGAAGACCACCTATTAGAAATATTTGGTGGACACGATACTAAGGAAGTAATTACAAAGGGTATTTCTGCTGAATCTGACCTAAGTTGGACAAAAGACGGTCTAGCAGAATTGAATAAAATTCCTGGTTTTGTACGCGGTAAAGTGAAGCGGAATACAGAGAAATTCGCACGCGATCGCGGTTTCAAAGATATCTCCGCAGAAGTGCTATATGCAGCTAAGGAAGCAGTAGGAGCTTAGTCGCAAATGGGGAGTAGATAATTTCGGCGTTGCACGAAATCATCCCTTGATTTCGTGCAACAACGTCCTTTCAATCCTCTAAGCTCATTTCCCTACCCATAGCTAGATGCCAACAGTGAATATTTATCTTTAGCTATATTTCGGGATGAAAATTTCTCTATCTCTTAGGAGAGATTGGTTTGTGAATTGAAAAAATCCATACTCAATCAGATTTATGGAGTGCATACTACAAGTTATATAATATTAATTATGAGTTGTTTGCCAAATGTCAAACTTTGATCAAGTTCACTATAAACTTGTTGATCAACTAACAGCTCTACGGGAACGTGTAGCGGAGTTAGAACAATTAGAAAGACAGCATCAGCACAAGCAAGTAGAACTTGAGCAGCAAATAAAAGGTTTGCAAGCACAGCTAACCACGGCAAATATAGCTGATGTAGACATCGAAAACCATCTAGAAGCAGTCACAAAAGTAGAAATACCAATTACTTTACGGCGACTCCAGCACGAAATTTCTCAAAGACAACAGGTAGACGCAGCTTTAGGAGAAAGTGAAGAAAGGTTGAGGCTGGCTTTAGATGCAGCCAATATGGGTTTTTGGGATTGGAATATCCTGACTGAAACAGTGGTCTGGTCAGAAATTCATGAACTGCTGTTTGGTCTAGTCCCTGGTAGTTTTGATGGCACTTATGAAACGTTTTTGTCCTGTATTCATCCCGAAGATAGAGAATCGGTCATGCAGGAGATTGGCGCTTGCTTAGAAAACAAGACTGATTACGAAGATGAATTTCGTGTTGTTTGGCCGGACAAAAGCGTACATTGGATTGCCGGTAAGGGCAAATTTTTCTATGACGACCAAGGACAGCCAGTGCGAATGATTGGGGTTTGCAGAGATATTACCGAAAGCAAGCACTCAGAAGAAAATACTAGACAATTAGTCACCAAAGTTCAATCACAAGCAAATGTCTTAAATGCCATCCTAGCTACGTCCGTCGATCATATTTATATATTTAATCATACAGGTCACTATCAATATGTTAGTCATGGTGGTGCTGCTATCTTGGGTCTTCATCCACAGCAGATGATTGGTAAGACTGTGCAAGAACTTGATTTACCCCAAGAATTAATAGATAAAATTAATGGTCAATGTCTAGCTGTTATGAAAGCAGGGGAATCTATTAAAGATGAGTGTGAGTATGTGGCAGCAGATAGCACACATTATTATGAATACATTCTCACACCGTTACGCAACGTTGACCACGAAATTGAGGGTGTAATTACAGTTTCACGCGATATTACCGAACACAAGCTCGCTGAACAATTTATGCGCCATAGCGAAGCTAGATTTCGGCGTTTGTTCGAGTCTAACTTGATGGGAGTAGCTTTTTGGAATATTGATGGCTTTATTACGGATGCCAATGATGCTTATTTACAGTTGGTTGGTTATACCCGTGAGGAGTTTGACACCTTAGGCAAAATCAATTGGCGAGAACTCACTCCTTTAGAGTATCAAGAGTTGGACGATCGCGCGATCGCGGAAGTTAAAGTCAATGGGATTTCTCAAATTTACGAAAAGCAATATCAGCAACGCAATGGTAGACGGGTGTCGATTGTGCTAGGAATCGCTTTACTAAACGACTGTCACGATCAAGGGGTCGCTTTTGTACTAGATATTAGTGAACGTAAGTTGGTTGAAGAACAACGCGATCGCCTACTTTATGCTGAGAGAATAGCACGAAAAGAAGCAGAAATCGCTAACCGCGTCAAAGATGAGTTTTTGGCAGTTCTTTCCCATGAACTACGCACCCCACTGAACCCCATCTTAGGCTGGTCAAGATTACTCCGTTCTCGTCAATTTGATGCCAAAACAACTGACCGCGCTTTGGAAACCATTGAACGCAACGCTAGATTACAAACTCAGCTAATTGAAGATTTATTAGATGTCTCGCGCATCCTGCAAGGAAAATTAAGCCTGGATGTCTGTCCTGTGAGTTTAGCAATGGTGATTGAAGCGGCAATTGACACTGTGCGACTAGCAGCAGATGCAAAAGGTATTAAAATTCAAAATATATTTGACTCTGACTTGGGTCTAGTTATGGGTGATGCCAATCGCCTACAACAAGTCGTCTGGAATCTGCTTTCTAATGCAGTTAAGTTTACACCCCCAGGTGGTACAGTAGAAATCCACCTTAAAGAAGTTGATCATCAAGCACAGATTCAAGTTATTGATACAGGTAAAGGAATTACACCAAAGTTTCTCCCGTATGTGTTCGACTACTTCCGTCAGGCTGATGGAACGACCACACGCAAGTTTGGAGGTTTAGGTTTAGGGCTAGCGATCGTGCGCCAAGTTGTAGAATTGCATGGTGGTACAGTTCATGCCAAAAGTTCTGGCGAAGGATTGGGCGCTACTTTTACCGTTAATTTACCGCTTTTACGCAAAAATGAAACAATGAACCATGAGGATAAAAATCCTGTCTTAGCTAACTCTCAACCCCCTACCCTTTCAGGTGCGAGAGTTTTGATCGTAGATGATGAACCAGATATCCGCGATTTACTCACTTTTATTTTGGAAGATTATGATGTAGAAGTCACGGCTGTATCATCTGCACAAGAAGCATTGGAAGTACTAGCACAATTTCTTCCAGATGTTGTAGTCAGCGATATTGGAATGCCAGATATCGACGGTTATATGCTAGTACGTCAAATTAGACAACGATCGCCACAAGAGGGCAGAAATATCCCAGCGATCGCTCTGACAGCCTACGCCGGGGAAATTAATCAGCAACAAGCACTAGCCGCCGGTTTTCAACTGCATATATCTAAACCCGTAGAACCAGATGAGTTAATTGAGGCGATCGCTAGTTTATTAATTTCGCGGGGATAAGGGACTTCCAACTAAAAAATAGGCGTTGCAGAACAGGAGGGTGAATTTAGGCAGGCAGGGGAGGCAGGGGAGGCAGGGGAAGCAGGGGAAGCAGGGGAAGCAGGGGAAGCAGGGGGATACAGAACAATTTAGTGTGAGTAAATGGGATAATTTATTTTCTGGAAGTCCCTAATTTTTATAATAAAACTCATGGATGCTGAGAAACTCAAACGGCGTTATGCAGCAGGGGAAAGATATTTTTCCGCCGCGAACTTAATTGGAGCCAAGCTAATTGGAGCTTACTTACCTGGGATAAATTTATGGGGAGCAGACTTGAGTGGTGCTAACCTGGCAAAAGCTAAACTCTGGGGAGCAGACTTGAGTAGAGCCAACTTGGCCAATGCTAATTTGACTAGAGCTAATTTATGTGGTGTTAAGCTCAACGAAGCAAATCTGCGGGGAGCCAAACTCAACTTCACCAAGTTGTATGGAGCAGATTTAACGGGTGCTTATTATGACGAAACTACAAGATTTTCTAGAGGTTTTGACCCCTTAAGTAGAAATATGCGTCAGTTTTAACACGCTTGTCTTCAGTTTCATACTGAATTTTCCATAATTGAATAAAAGTGTAAAAAATCGTAGACAAGTAATAATACTGATAAATAATAATATATAAGCATCAAAAACGGTTTCTCAGAAATAAACATGAGCAAAATCAACGAATTATTAATTACCAATACAGCCCTAGCATCTTTGATTGGTATAATTTTTATCCCTTTAAGTGCTACGGTAGTTAAAGCACAAGAAATAGCAGTCCTAGAATGTGTAAAAAAATATACACAAGTAGGAATATCACCGGATGCAGCATTGGCAGAGTGTAATAAAAGTACGCTCGGTGATTGTGTTAAACGGTTAACTACTAGAAAGGTGGTAGTTAAGGCAATCTCAGAGTCTGAAAATCGTTACTTAATTGATCTTGGTGATAATGAATCAAGATGGCTAGAGGGTCCAGCTTGGAGAGCAAAAGAATGTCAAGCCAATACACAAGGACAATATAAAAGGCAAAGTGACCAAAACAATACGTTTTGGGGTACGCAACGCTCCTATGAATGGTTTCGGCAAGGTTTTTGTAACCAACCAACAATTGAAATAGAGCAAAATTATTCAATTGAAGAGGCCAAAACCATCTGTGAATTAGGCTTCCAACCCGATTCAAACCTTCAAAAGCCCTCCAATACTCCTTAACACTTATGCAGACATTGGGGAGCAAAACATTATCTTCCGGCTATATCCTAGCATTGGACTTGGGTACAACCGGGAACCGAGCATTTATCTTTAACGCCGCAGGTAAAATAGTCGCTCAAGCATATAAAGAACTAACGCAATATTATCCCCAACCCGGATGGTTAGAACATGACCCAGAAGAAATCTGGCAAGATACCTACTGGGTGATGAAAACAGCGATCGCCAATGCTCAAATCTCTCCTAGTGAAATTGCAGCCATTGGTTTAACTGTACAACGGGAAACTTGTCTACTGTGGGATAAAACCACAGGTAAACCATTACATAAAGCTATTGTCTGGCAAGACCGACGCACTGCTCCCCTGTGTCATGAGTTACAAGCACAAGGTTACGCTCCAGAAATTTACAGTCGCACTGGTTTAGTCATCGATGCTTATTTCTCTGCTACTAAACTCCGGTGGTTATTAGATCACATTACAGGTATTGAGCAGAAAAATGTCCTCGCAGGTACAATTGATACTTGGATATTGTGGAAATTAACAGGTGGTAAAGTCCACGCCACCGACCACAGCAACGCCAGTCGGACAATGTTAATGAATCTCCAAACCTGCGAATGGGATGAGCGACTATTGGAGATTTTCCAAATTTCTGCTGAGATTCTGCCGCAAATTCAACCCAGTTTAGGTAAATTTGGTGTCACCGAACCTAACTTATTAGGTGCAACTATCCCCATTACAGCTATCTTAGGCGATCAGCAAGCTGCTTTATTTGGTCATGGCTGCGATCGCCCTGGTTTAATGAAATGTACTTATGGAACTGGTAGCTTTTTAGTTGCTCATACTGGCTCTGATATTGTCCGTTCTCAACATCAACTAATTTCCACAATTGCCTGGACACAAGCAAATACAGCGCCAAATCTCAATGTGGGTTATGCCCTAGAAGGCAGTATGTTTACCAGTGGCGCTTGTATTCAGTGGTTACGTGATGGCATCAAGCTAATCAAAACGGCGGCGGAAACTGAAGCAATGGCCAATCAAGTACCAGATAACGGCGGAGTCTACTTTGTCCCTGCATTTAGTGGATTAGGCGCGCCCTATTGGGATATGAACGCGAGGGGAGGCTTTTTTGGGATTACCGCCAGTGTCCAACCACAGCATTTAGTCAGGGCTGTCTTAGAAGCGATCGCCTACCAAGTGTTAGAAGTAGTACAAGCCATCAACGCCTCTTGTAGCAGTCCCATGCAGCGCTTAATTGTCGATGGTGGTGCTTGCGAGAACAATTTTCTCATGCAGTTCCAAGCCGATGTTTTAGGTATTCCCGTAGAACGTCCCACCATGCGCGATACAACGGTACAAGGTGCAGCTTTCGCCGCAGGTTTAGCCGTGGGATTCTGGGATAGTTATACAACATTAGTCAATCAACGGCAAATTGACCACATATTTGAGCCAGGGGACGGTAGTCATAGGGCTACTGCTAATTTTGCTACATGGCAAAAGGCAGTTAAACGGACTCTTGGGTGGGTAGATTGAGGCAAGGGGAGGCAGGGGGAGTAGGGGAGGCAGGGGAGGAAAAATCCAACGATAATATTTGCTCTCACCCATTGAATATTTTATTTTCTGGAAGTCCTTTACTCACAACTCCCCACTCACAACTCACCCCGATTTAGCGGCTAATTTGAGATCCAAAGTATAAAAACCGACCTTATCCGGTAATCTAGCAAATCTTCCTGTACGATAACCCCGTGACAATTCATTCAAGACCTTGCTTTTAACCTCTCTAGTATCTTCCTCATCTAGTTCTCCATAAAGTCCAAAGATGACTTCAGCTACACTAAAAACTCTCCCTGGATTTTGTTTGAAGAAGACCGTAAGAGCATCAATTAAAAATTGCCCGTCAAAAGCTTCTAGCATGGGAATGACTTTCGTTTTCGGGATGACGATGGGTTTCTTCTTCTTTTTACTACTTTGTGAGTAAGTATGAGTGCGGTTGGAAGTTACCAAACTTAAGTCCAGAGTGTAACATCCAGGTTCGTCAGGAATGCCAAACCAAGCCTGTCTTTCTCTACCTTGTGTCAGGGATGATTGCACCCTACCTTTGACTACTCTAAAAATGTATGACTCTAACTCTCCATAGAGCGATCGCACAATAAAGTCTATATGACATACAGCACCAAGATGTTCTTGCAACAGCTGTTTAATCGCTTCCATGCGAGTTAGAGATTGATATTCAGGTAACATCGGGATATCAGTTCCCTTAATTGTCTCTGGAGTAATTTCTACAGTTGCTGATGAACTTGATCCTGGAGACTCGTCGTTATCTTCCACTGTAGTAGCAGCATTCTCTATTTCCAAGCTGTTTGAGGTTGATAAGTCAAGTTCGGCGGACTCTAGCAAGTTCAGCTTAGTGTGAGAACTATCCTTAGTTGCAGATACTAAAGAGTCTCGTGGAAAAGATGTAGAAACTTCTTGAGTGATGTTACTGATGGATATTTGCTGTGTATTTTCAGAACTAGGAGACCAAGTAGATAATAAAGCTTCTACATGATCCAGCTGCGATCGCGCTTGTGTAAATAAGTTTTCGTACTCTTCTACAAGGCGAGCATAATAGTCTCGTAATTCCAACAGTGGAGAGAGGAAGTCTTGAGGAGGAGGTTCTAATTGCAATTGAGGATTTATCATGCTTCAAATCAACCCAAATCGGTGTCGCTTTTGTAAATAGTTGGTCGAGGTTTGGCTTTGCGAGTTGTCTGCTGGGACTTCTTAGGTGCTTGCGGTGGACGACATATCTCGCAATACAAAGGACGAGGCCCAAAAGTCTCGCGTTTTGTCGCCTCATTACACTCCTTGCAGACAAAGTTAAAAACGCGAGTATGAATTAGTCGCTTATGGGCCCTAACAGTATATTCTCTAACATCAATTAATTTACTGTTCATAATCAAGAGTATGGAATTACGAGTCTCTCAATATAGCTATTCAAGCAAATAAACTGGGATCAGTGTGTGTTTAGTTGGCTGTTTTATGCAAATTAGCAATTTTATGCAAAACACTAAATGCCAAGTTGGCATAGAACAAACTAGCAACATCAGTTGCTTGTCTTCCTAGCATATATTGCATTATCAACATCTAGGTACTATTTGCCACTATATCTATAGGCTGTTAAATACAAAATTAGAGATAAGCTCTCTTTCGGTGTTAATAGTTCAATTTCTTCCCACTCAGAGGGGATGTCAGGATAGTATTGGCGATCAAGCTAGCTACACTGGGGGGAACGCCATCACTTAATTTCTAAACTTACTATTAAGTGCTGAGTGGATGGCCTAATAGACCATCCACTCAGCACTCATAATTCAGTACTACGTTTTATCCAATATTGACTTTCACCGCTTTATTCCTTTCTGACTCGGCTTTTGGCAAAGTTAGGCGGAGAATACCGTTTTTGTATTCAGCTTGTACTTGGTCGTGTTGAATGAGAGAAGGTAGAGGAATTACCCGTTGGAATTTACCATACCTAAACTCGGAACGAGTCACGCCATTTTCTTCGGTCTTGGTTTCAGATTTGCGTTCACCGCTAATCGAAATCGATTCGGGAGTAGCTTCTACATGAATATCATTTCGTTCTAAACCCGGTACTTCGAGTTTCAGATGAATGGCATCGTCAGTTTCATCTAGTTCAGCAGCAGGTACGAAGGCAAATCCAACTCTTTCACCTCCATCTGTTGGCATTAACCTATCAAATAGGCGATTTAGTTGCCTTTGTAAGGTGTCAACTTCTCGGAATGGTTCTAAGCGTTCAATTTCTCGGAATGGTTCCCACCGCGTGATTGCCATAATATCACCTCTAAAATGTCTTTTTTAGTTGTGAGAAGCCTAATCTTAAGCTTTTATTTTTACAACAAAAGTGTACATTTTGGAATTAATCTGGAGTCTGGAAAAGCTTAATCTTTAGCTTCTTTACTAAGATAGTAAATCAGTCTTGGATAGCTGATGGTTCGGTTCTATAGCTAAGAGCGATCGCAATAACCGTACCCACTAAAAATTAAGAACAAATCTATCCTTTAACTGATGATCTTTTTCTATTACAATATATGAAAAAAAATATAAATAACCCTGTACCAAACAGATACTTAAAAGGGTCAGGAATCCTGGGATTAGGAGAGAAAAATCCTTCAATAACCCCAGCAATAACTAACATTGGGACAATACCAAATATTAACTGTACTGCTTGAGAACCATAAAATTTTAAGGCATCCCCACGACGATATTCACCAGGAAACAAAATGGCTCTTGCTATTAACAACCCAGCCCCGCCAGCAAAAAAGATAGCAGGCAATTCTAAAGCACCGTGGGGAAATACAAACGCCCAAAATGGATAAGCCAAATTATTCTGCCCTACCAACGTCCCAATAGCGCCAATGAGTAAGCCATTAAAGACCATGATATAGGTTGTGAATGCCCCAGCTGTAATCCCACCAGCAACAGCACCAAAGGACACCTTGAGATTATTAATCATAATCCCGCTAGATGCCAAAGGTTCAATCCCCACAATTGACCCCATCCACAATTTACGCTCATCTCGTACTTGGGAAATTAAGCGTTCTGGTACAATTAACGAAATGAATGTCGGGTCTTGCCAAGCATACCACCAGGCAATTAGTAGCCCTAGAAAAAACAAGGCGGTAGCTGCGGCAATATACGGAAATGTTTGCTGTACCACTGCTGGTAGCTCCCATCGATAAAATTCCGCCACTGCTTGCCATTCCTGCCTTCTCGAACCTTGGTAAATTTGCGTATAGGCACGCGTTGTCAAGGATTGTAAATTATGTATCAAAATATTACCGACTTGCTGCGTCTGAGCGCGTGCCAAATCTGCCGCTACTGAACGATATAAACTAGCTAACTCTTTGATTTCTGTGGCTTTGAGAGACTTTAACCCCTTTGTTTCTACCTGCCTTAACAAAGCATCTAAACGCTGCCAGTTTGATTCTCTCCGGGCAATCCAACGTTGAATATTCATAAATTTTGGGAATATTAGCAATTAACGTACTTTAAGATAGCCTCAAATTCACACCCGTAATTTCCAGGAAATTTTGACCTATGACAGGAAATTTTGGTTCTCCCAATCCCATGCAATCACTAAGTGTAGGAAATGTTGTTAGTGCAGGAATACGGCTGTATCGTTCTCATCTTAAGGACTACTTTTTATTAGCTTTAAAAGCTTACCTTTGGGTACTGGTTCCAGTTTATGGCTGGGCTAAGTTTTATGCACTGACAGCGCTAATTTCGCGTCTAGCTTTTGGTGACTTGGTTGATCAACCCGAAAGTGTCCCATCGGGTGAACGTTTTGTCAATTCTCGATTATGGCAGTTTTTGTTGACAATACTGTTATTGTTTCTTGTCAGTATCGGCATTGGCTTAGGTGTAGTAATTTTATCGGTTTTATTAGGGGTGTTATCGGCTGCATTTGTTGGGGGAGTAGGTCAGCAAGCCAACCCTGCTACTTATCTATTGTTTATTCTCATTGCTTTTGCACTGGGTATTGTGGCACTATTGGCTATTTTGTGGCTGGTGACACGTTTTTACCTAGTAGATTTGCCCTTAGCTGTGGAAGAAAACATTGATGCTTCTTCTGCCATTAGTCGTAGTTGGGAATTAACTCAAGGTTATGTTTGGCGAATACTTTTAATTTCCTTTGTTGCTTTTTTAATTACAATCCCGATTCAAATTGTGGTTCAGATTCTTGCCACTGTTTTGCGATTGGCATTTTTACCATTAATTCAAGAGGGAAATGCAGTATTTAGTTTGCTTTATTTTGTCCTAATTTTAGCAATTAGTTTCAGCAGTGGTGCTTTACTCATACCCTTCTGGCAGAGCATCAAAGCTGTAATTTATTATGATTTGCGGAGTCGCCGTGAAGGGTTAGGTTTGAAGTTACGCGATCGCGAAATTTAATTGTCAGTATTATGCACTTGTTTAATCGTGTCAAGTACCACACACCCGAAAGTGTAGAATTGGAATTTACCCTCGCTGGTATCGGTAATCGTGCCTGGGCTTTAATAATTGATTATCTGATTTTAGCTGTGACTTGGGTAGTCTTTTTCCTGTCCTGGGTATTTATTTCCGCACAGTTGGTAGATTGGTGGACAGAGACTTTTGGTTCGGCGATGGCTGTTTGGCTAGTAGCGATCGCCTTTATTGTTAGTTTTGTTATGTATGCTGGTTATTTTGTCTTTTTTGAGACTTTATGGCAAGGACAAACCCCCGGTAAACGGTTAGCTAAAATCCGTGTAGTCAGAGATGATGGCAGACCTATTGGGCTACAACAAGCTACCCTCAGAGCTTTATTGCGACCTTTCGACGAAGTTTTGTTTCTTGGGGCTTTTTTAATTATTTTTACTCGCAAAGAAAAGCGTCTTGGTGATTTGGTATCTGGCACAATTGTCATTCAAACTGAAACACCAACTACCTCAGCAACTTTCACTATTTCCGAACAAGCCAAATCATTTTATGAGGAACTATTACAAATCACTGACTTATCGATATTATTACCCGATGACTTTGCTGTAATTCGTGAATATTTACAGCGACGTGGCGCAATGGGAAACAAAGCTAGAAGCGCCTTATCCCTGAAATTAGCCCAACAAGTTCAAGATATTCTGCATTTAGAAAAATTACCTGCAACCGTTGCCTCTGATGTCTTTCTAGAAGCTGTTTACCTTGCCTATCATGGGAGTGGGGAATGGGGAATAGGGAGGAATTAGAAATTGGGGCAGGAGAGCAGGGGATAATTGCTTTTTCGGGTTCCGCCTGCTCCCTGCTCCTTGCTTCCTGCCTCAACCAGCTTTCAAGTTAACGCTGGTTAGTTGTTCGAGGAGTGCAATCACTTCAGTACGGCTGAGTTTTTCTTTACCGTTAGCGATCGCGTTAATAGTTCCATGTGCTAATGTCAAGGGAATTTGACAAAAATTCAGCGCAGGGCCTTCTGGTAAAGCGTTGGTATAAGCATCTGCTAAAGCAAGATTACGCAGAGCATACTCTTGCATATTGGTTGCATCCCAACCATCAGGAAAGAAGCTGACTCCCCGCCCCAAATCTTCAATGTGGTTACGCAGGATGTTGACTGCTTGCAAACCTCTACCAAACCCAATTGCCAAAGTCCGGTTGGTTTGTGTGCCGTCATACCAAGTCCATAAATCCGAGAGTAGCAACCCAACTGCACCAGCAACTCCAAAGGTATAGCGGTCTAAATCAGATTCTGTATGAATTTTCCAGTTGTTTTCTGCCCAGTAAGCCATCCTATCAGACATGGCAGCCGTAGCATCCCAAATTCGCGGTGCAATTGTTTCTGGTGCTAATAATGACCATTCTCGAATCCTTAGGGTAACTTCTTCTAGGGTATTTTCGTAACCACTAAATCCATCTGCAAAAGCATCCACAGGAAAACCATCAACCCCAGCTTGTAGTGTCAAGCTAATCGCTCGCAACAATTTGGCTTTTGTGGGGTTGTCCAGCGTAGGGTGGTCTTCAATTTCATCTATAGCACGCATACACAAGTATGCGGATGCGACTGCCTCTTGTAATCCTGGCGGTAAAATATTAATTGGAATATAAAAAGTTCGACTAGTCTCTTTGAGGATTTGCAAGGCATCGCTACGTAAATCCATGTTTTCACTCCTCTGTTGATTTTTACACCACATCCCGCTACCAGTTTTTTTGGATAATACCGGATATTGTTTCGACTAAACCTGAAAAACTAAAGATTCGCTAGTATTGCTCCTAAATACTAATGTTTTTTTGTATCAAAATTAACAAAATTCTCAATTTATGAAAATTGCGTCTAGTTTACGTGATTGGTACTGGACGTATTTACATTGATGTTTAATATTGCATTGTAAAATATTGGTGTAAATATAAACAAATATCTTAATATGTCATTCTGTAATATACCAAAATGATCCTGTAATTCAAAGTAAATTCCGAAGTATCTAATTTTAAAAGTCTTGATGACAGCGATCAATCAACTGAAAAGTTTATTTTGCATATAAGCAATTTCTAAATAAGAAACATAGTAAATTTTAGCAATTACCGAGGCTAATTATAAATTCAAGTTAAGTAAATTTAATTACAATTTATACTACATTTTCTCAATAATAATACTTAATATTAAGTGTTACTATTTTACTATTGCAACGGTTAATATCTATTTCCCGCAGATGTGGCTAATACAACACGGCGTAAATGAGCCACCCATTGAAAATGTCTGAAACCCTGGCAAAAACGTAATGAGGAATGACGTTAGCTTTAGCCTTCCCTACTTTCCCTGCGGAACGCTGCGCGCAGCTAGCTTGCTTCCCCCCAGGGGTAGCTATGGTGTACACACAAGTCGTGAAATTCCACCTGACACTTGGTTTTGTCCTCTAGCGTTAGGTTGTGCGATGGCGTACCCGCCCGCCAGAGGCGATGGGCTACGCCCCACCGTAGGCGATCGCTCTGGAAGCCTGTCATTGCGTTCGCGTAGCGTCTCGCAGAGAGGAGGAACGACGAACGCAAGAGCGTGTCGTAGACAAGCAATCGCTTTAACCACGGGATTATGTGATTACTTCGCTCCGTTATCACTGCGCTCGTAATGACAATTTAAGGGATCTATAACGCCTGAAATCCTTTCAGATAGTACTTGTGTATAAACCGTAGCTGCATGGGAGAGAGGTTTGGAAAGGGGTTTTCCATATCCCGTGAAAAGTCAGATAAATTTCAGTGAATCTGACCAAATTAAGCAAAAACACTGAGGTTAAGCACGATTGTAAAGCATAGATTATTGAAAGTAATAATACTTGCAAGCTAATACAAGAATGTAACTTAGTTATTTACATATACTGAGTCAAAACTCATATATGGACTTTTTAGTTTTTCCTTAATTACTGTAATTTATACATTTTTTAAATACATAACAGAGTCTCCCCTGACTAACACAGTTATCTTTAACAAGGTTAGACTAGGGTGATTTTATTGCGTATTTATACATAATTAAGGTTAACTAAATAGTATCTAAAGTTATAAAAATATCGAGATTGATAACTGTATTAGCTGAATTTTTCCCATTACCAAGCACCTAACCACAAAAATTATGAACCTAACATTAGATACTCAAACTAACTCAACTCCAGCATCACTCGCCTCAAGCATTGTCTTTATTGATACAGCAGTTACAGACTACGAAAGTTTAATTGCTGGTGTCAAACCAGGTAATCAAGTCTTCATCCTTGACCCCAACACCGATGGGGTAGAACAAATCACCAGAGCTTTGCAAGGTTGGGAATATAACTCAGTTCACATTGTTTCCCACGGTAGCCAAGCCAGCTTGCAACTAGGGTCAACTTGGCTGAATGCAGCTAACTTGGATACTTACACCACTCAATTACAGCAGTGGAGAGAAAGTTTATCCACAAATGCCGAAATTTTGCTTTACGGTTGCCATGTGGCATCTGGGGAACAGGGGATGGAGTTTGTCAGACAACTGCACCTGCTTACAGGAGCTAATATTGCGGCTTCTACAGAGAAAGTAGGCAGTAGCCAACAGGGGGGAAGTTGGGAGTTAGACATCAATGTTGGGCATATATCTACAAAATTAGCCATCACAACCGCAGTCCAAATAGCTTATCCATCAGTATTAGTTTCTTTTGACTCTGCCACTAACTTTACCGTTGGTTCTACTCCTCGTTCAGTAACAGTGGGAGACTTCAATGATGATGACAGGTTAGACTTGGCTGTTACTAACCAAAGTAGCAGTAATGTCAGTGTACTACTAGGACAAGGTAATGGCAACTTTGGTGCCGCCACTAACTTTACCGTTGGTACTAATCCTTTTTCAGTAACAGTGGGAGACTTCAATAATGATGGGTTCCAGGACTTAGCTGTTGCTAACCAAGGTAGCAGTAATGTCAGTGTACTACTAGGACAAGGTAATGGCAGCTTTGACCCTGCCACTAACTTTACCGTTGGTTCTACTCCTCGTTCAGTAACAGTGGGAGACTTCAATAATGATGGGTTCCAGGACTTAGCTGTTGCTAACTTTGGCAGTAACAACGTCAGTGTACTACTAGGACAAGGTAACGGCAGCTTTGGTGCCGCCACTAACTTTACCGTTGCTTCTAATCCTTATTCAGTAACATTGGGAGACTTCAATGATGATGGGATGCAGGACTTAGCTGTTGCTAACTTTCTTAGTAACAACGTCAGTGTACTACTAGGACAAGGTAACGGCAGCTTTGGTGCCGCCACTAACTTTACCGTTGCTTCTAATCCTTATTCAGTAACAGTGGGAGACTTCAATGGTGATGGGATGCAGGACTTAGCTGTTGCTAACCTAGGTAACAATGTCAGTGTACTACTAGGACAAGGTAATGGCAACTTTGGTACCGCTACTAACTTTACAGTTGGTTCTGTTCCTGTATCAGTAACAGTGAGAGACTTCAATGGTGATGACAGGTTAGACTTGGCTGTTGCTAACTTTAGCAGTAACAACGTCAGTGTACTACTAGGACAAGGTAATGGCAGCTTTGACCCTGCCACTAACTTTACCGTTGGTGTTGGTCCAACATTAGTAACAGTGGGAGACTTCAATGGTGATGACAGGTTAGACTTGGCTGTTGCTAACCAAAGTAGCAATAATGTCAGCATACTGCTGAATACTACTAATTTTCCTTTTCCCCCCACAGTAGCCAACCCCATAACCAACCAAACAGTAACCACAGGCACAGCATTTAACTTCCAAATTCCCAGCAACACTTTTACCGATGCAGACCCAGGCGACACCCTCACCTACACCGCCACCCTCAGCAACGGCGACCCCCTACCCAGTTGGTTGTCATTTAATGCAGACACAGGCACATTCACCGGCACACCCACCAAGAACAACATAGCCAACCTCAGCATCAAAATCACCGCCACAGACACCACAGACCTGAGCGTTGAGACTACATTTAATCTCTCAGTGGGTCTACCAGACAATATCATCAACGGCACATTAGGCAACAACACACTCATTGCCACTGCTGCTAGAGATGTATTTAATGGTGCAGGTGGCAGTGATAACATCATCACCAGCTTCGCCAACCTCCAACAAAACGACTCATTCAACGGTGGAGATGGCACAGACACCATCATCATTCATGGAGGCACAAACACCGACACCATCACCTTTGATTTAACCAACGTCAGCAACCAACTAGCCAGCATCTCCGGCACAACCATCACCAATGTTGAAACCTTCGACCTGAGAAACTTTGCCGGTACTACTACATTTACAGGTGGTAGTGGCAACGATAGAGTCTATGGTGGTGCAGGTAATGATACCCTCACAGGTGGCGCTGGTGATGACTATCTTGATGGTGGAGATGGTAATGATATCCTCAACGGTGGAGATGGTAATGATGTCCTCATTGGTGGTGGTGGCACAAATACCATGACTGGTGGCGCTGGTAATGACCGCTACTACATAGATAATGCCAATGATGTAATCATTGAAGCTCTCAATGGTGGTACGGATGAAGTGTTTAGCACAGTCAGCTACACCTTAGCTGAGAACGTGGAAAACCTCACCCTCAGAGGTACTGCTGTGGAAGGTAGAGGTAATGCTAGTAACAACAATATCCGTGGTAATGATGAGGACAATATTCTCTATGGGCTAGATGGTAATGACACCCTCAACGGTGGTGGGGGTGATGATTGGCTGTTTGGTGGCAATGGTAATGACACCCTTAATGGTGGCATTGGTGATGATATCTTAATTGGTGGCGCGGGTAATGATAGGTTATTCGGTGGTGCTGGTACTGATATCTTCGTTTTTGGTTTTACCGGTAATCCCTTCAACAGCAGTGATTTTGGCATAGATACCATCTCTGATTTTGCCGTTGGCGTAGATGCCATTGCTTTGGATATATTGAGTTTTACTGCTCTTGGTAGTATGAGTGGTGATGGTTTTAGTGTGGCGAGTGATTTTGCTGTGGTGAATACTGACGCAATGGTTGCTATGAGTGATGCTTTGATTGTTTACAGCAGTGGTAGCGGTCGCTTGTTCTATAACCAAAATGGTAGTGCTGCGGGTTTGGGTTCTGGCGCTCATTTTGCTACCGTCTCTGGTGCGCCTGCTCTGACTGCTGGTGATTTTGAGATTTTTGATTCTCAAATGATGCCAGCGTAACAGAAGTATTTTTAGCGTTTAAGGAGGGTAGTCAACCCTCCTTTTTTTGTATCTTATAAATTTACGTAATAATATTGAGAATGACAATAATTAAGTAATTTTTTATATTAAAAACATATAATTTCTACTTAATTGCGAATTGCGAATTGGTATTACTTCGTTGTCAGTAAATCTAGCAATTGCAGTAATAATGCTGAGGTTCGCAGTAATTTTAAGGCATAAATTAGATACCGAAATCTCACTATATTGACTAACTCTTCTCTTTGCTCATAAATTTACAATTCATAAAGGTATTTTTTAATGAGTGTCATTTTATTTGTTGATCCTACAGTTCCCGATTATCAAAGTCTTATTCAAGGGCTAAGTGCTGATACTCAACTAGTAATACTTGATCCACAGAAGGATGGTGTATTACAAATCACTGAGGCTTTAAAATCAGGTATTTTTGATACTGTACACATTGTTTCTCACGGTACAGAAGGTAATTTACAACTAGGAACAACTCAGTTAAATTCAGCGACTCTGCCGAGTTATAGTAATCTGCTTGGGCAATGGTCAAATCACCTGATACCAGGTGCAGATATACTTCTGTATGGTTGTAAGGTCGCCCAAGGGGATGCAGGTAAAAACTTTGTCCAGCAGCTACATCAAGTCACAGATGCAGATATAGCCGCTTCTGATGATGCAACTGGTAGCGTTGTTTTAGGTGGAGATTGGAATTTAGAATACTCCACTGGGACAATTACCGCACCCCTAGCGTTTCAGATTGGGGTAATGGAAGCTTATAACTCAGTCTTAGCACCTTTTACAGATGGGAATTTAGTTATCTATCGAGTCGGAACAGGTTCAGCTACTTTATCTAATGCAGGAACAGCAGTTTTTCTAGATGAATACACTCCAAGTGGTACTTTAGTTCAATCTATTCCACTTCCGACCGCCATCGATGGCTCAAACAGGCGATTAGTTGCTAGTGGCACAGCAACATCGGAAGGATATCTCACCCTCTCAAATGATGGTCAATACCTGCTTTTAACAGGATATGATGCTGATACTGGCACTGCTTCCATTCCTGGTACTTCATCCACTTCAGTTAATCGTGTCGTGGGTCGTGTGGATGCCAGTGGTAATATCAACACTACAACCGCTTTAAGCAATTTTTCTTCTGCTAACAATATAAGAAGCGTTGCTAGTACAAATGGAACTGATATCTGGGTAACCGGTACATCAACAGGAGTTGCTTACACAACTTTAGGTAGCACTACAGCAACTCAATTAAGTACAACAGTTACGAATATCCGCAACGTCAATATCTTTGACAACCAACTTTACATTTCAACTAGCTCTGGTTCAGCAGTTCGCGTTGGCAGTGTTGGCAGTGGAACTCCCACAACTTCTGGACAGAATATTACCAATTTACTTGGTTTTTCAACCACAAGTAGTCCCTATGGCTTCTTTTTCGCTGACCTTTCCCCCAGTGTAGCTGGACTAGATACCCTGTATGTTGCTGATGATCGTACAACAAGTTCAGGAGGAGGATTGCAAAAATGGATTTTTGATGGAACAACATGGTCTTTAGCTTATACCTTAATTTCAGGACTGACAACTGGTTTGCGAGGTCTTACGGGTTCTGTTGTAGGCACAACTCCTGTTTTATATGCGACAACAGCAGAAAGCACTGCACCTAAGTTTGTAACTCTAACAGATACGGGATCTAATTCTGCATTTACTACTCTTGCTACAGCCGCACCAAATACAGCTTTCCGGGGTGTGGCATTTGCACCCACATCTCCACCTTCTGCTTTTCCTGATTTAACCATCAGTTTATCCGATTCCCCAGATCCAGTAACAGTTGGCAATAACCTCACTTACACCCTCAACGTCAGCAATAGCGGTACAGGTAACGCTTCAGGCGTTGTAGTAGATTTTACTTTACCAACAGGACTATCAGTAGTTGGAGTACCAGGAGTTTCTAACGGTTTTGCCTACACAGGAACTACCAATGGAGTAGCTAGATTTACTGGTGGTAGCGTTAACGCTGGTAGTAATGGCATCCTAACCGTGCAAGTGAATCCGACTAGAGCAGGAAATTTAACTAGCGGTATAGCAGTAGTTGATCCTGATAATACAATTACTGAAATTAATGAGAGTAATAACACGGCTGCGGCGATTAATACAACGGTCAACAACAACGCTCCAGTACTCAATAACACAGGCAATCCCACATTAACAGCAATTACCGAAGATGTTCTAGTTGCCAATAATCCAGGCACTCTCGTATCTGACATCATCGGTAACACCATCACTGATGTAAATGCTAATGCTTTAAAAGGCATCGCTGTTACCTTTGTTGATAACAGTAGAGGTACTTGGCAATATACCCTAAATAATGGAGCTAACTGGAGTTCATTCAATACACCAGGTCTAAATGAAGCACGGTTATTACCTGCTGATGCTAGTACTAGGATTCGTTTTCTTCCCAACCCTAACTTCAGTGGCACTGCGGATATTAACTTTTACGCTTGGGATCAAACATCAGGAACAGCAGGTAGTACGGCAAATATCTTACCAACAAATCCCTTTGGTGGAAGTGGCACAGGTGGAAGCACTGCCTTCAGTACAGCTTACGAAGGCGCATCAATCACTGTTACTCCGGTTAACGACACAGCACCAACCCTCAGCAATGGAAATGTAACACTGCCTAGCATCGATGAGGATACCCCTATTGTTAGTAATAGAGGTAGCCTACTTGCTGATTTAGTCAGAGGCTTAATTAGCGACAGTGACCCAGACCCCCAAGGAATTGCAGTCATAGGCGCAGATAACAGTAACGGTTCTTGGCAATATTCTCTTGATGGCGGTACAAATTGGCTCGACTTTGGCACAGTATCTAATAACTCAGCCACATTACTAACCACTGGCGTTGTACTTTATGATGGCTCATTAGCTGGTTTACCCACTTCCCAAGGCTGGCTTAAGTTTGGTGCTTCAGCTGCTATTCCTCCTGCGATTGGAATTGGTGGTACTGAATCAGCAATTACTGGTGGAACTCAGTTAAACAGTGTTACTTCAGCACCTAATCAGTTGATTGGCTCATCTGGCTACAGCAATCACAATTCCTACACTCCAGTTTTATATAATCAATCCTTCCCTGTACTTGATCCGGTTAAGGGCTTTACTCTCAGCTTTGATGTCAAAATTAATAGTGAAAATAATAGTGACACGAATCGAGCCGGATTTAGCGTCATTGTTGTCACCAGTGACAAAACTAAAGCCATTGAACTAGGCTTCTGGACAAATGAAATTTGGGCGCAGACGGCTAGTCCATTGTTTACCCATAGCACCACAGAACGAGCATTTAGAAACACAACCACAGCAGTCACCCGTTATCATCTGGTAGTTGAAAACAACACTTACAAGCTGTTTGCCCCAGATTCATCTACACCGATTTTAAGTGGCAATCTCCGTGATTACACCGCATTTAATCACACTACTGGCGCACTCTCACCAATTAATTCTTTACCTTTTGATCCTTACGAAACACCCAATTTCATATTCTTTGGTGACAATACAACCTCTGCCAGAGCTTCTAGTGATATTTCACGGGTAGAACTACAAACAAATACCAGAGTCCGCTTTGTTCCCAATGCTGACTACAACGGTCAAGCAAATCTCTCATTCCGCGCTTGGGATGGTTCTAATGGTGTAGCTAGTGGTACTACAGGAGTAAACGCTTCAGTTAATGGCAATGCCACAGCATTTAGTAGTAATACGCAAACTGTTGGCATCACGGTTAATCCTGTCAACAATGCACCCACAGTTGCCAACCCCATAGGCAGCCAAACAGCAGCCACAGGCACAGTCTTCAACTTCCAAATCCCTGGTAACACCTTTTTTGACGCTGACGGAGACACCCTCACCTACACAGCCACCCTCAGCAACGGCGACCCCTTACCCAGTTGGTTGTCATTTGATCCAGCCAATGGCACATTCACCGGCACACCCACCAGAAACAACATAGCCAACCTCAGCATCAAAATCACAGCCACAGACACCACAGACCTGAGCATTGACACTACATTTAATCTCTCAGTGGGTCTACCAGACAACATCATCAACGGCACATTAGGCAACAACACATTTATCGCCACTGCTGCTAGAGATATATTTAACGGCATAGGTGGTAGCAATAACTTCATTACCAGCTTCGCTAACCTCCAACAAAATGATTCATTTATTGGGGGAAATAGCAGAGACACCATCATCATTCATGGAGGCACAAACACCGACACCATCAGCTTTGACCTCACCAACCCCAATAACCAACTAGCCAGCATCTCAGGCACAACCATCACCAACGTTGAATCCTTCGACCTGAGAAACTTTGCCGGTACAGTCACCTTCACAGGTGGTAATGGTAACGATAGAGTCTATGGTGGCGCTGGTAACGATACCCTCACAGGTGGCGCTGGTGATGACTATCTTGATGGTGGAGATGGTAACGATACCCTCAATGGTGGCGATGGTAACGATGTCCTCATCAGTGGTAGTGGTACAAATACCATGACTGGTGGCGCAGGCAATGACCGCTACTACATAGATAATGCCAGTGATGTAATTACTGAAGCTATCGACGGTGGCACGGATGAAGTATTTAGCACAGTCAGCTACACTTTGGCTGCCAATGTGGAAAACCTCACCCTCAGAGGTAGTGCTGTTATTGGTAGAGGTAATGCTAGTAACAATAATATCCGTGGGAATGATGAGGACAATTTTCTCTATGGGTTAGATGGTAATGACAACCTCAACGGTGGCAATGGTAATGATACCCTTAATGGTGGCAATGGTAATGACACCCTTAATGGTGGTACTGGTAATGATATCTTAATTGGTGGCGCTGGTGACGATCGCTTATTCGGTGGTGCTGGTGCTGATATATTCGGTTTTGGTTTTACTGGTAGTCCCTTCAACAGTGGTGATTTTGGCATAGATACCATCTCTGATTTTGCCGTTGGTGTAGATACCATTCATTTGGATAAAGCGAGTTTTACGGCTCTCACTGATTTTAGTGTGGGGAGTGAATTTGCCACAGTGAGTAATGATACCCTAGTGGCGATTAGTGATGCTTTGATTGTTTATAGCAGTGGTAGCGGTCGCTTGTTCTACAACGAAAATGGTAGTACTGCGGGTTTGGGTTCTGGCGCTCATTTTGCTACTGTCTCTGGCGCTCCTACTCTGACTGCTAATGATTTTGTGATTTTTGGTTCTAGCAATCCAATGGGATAAGTGAGTATTAGTTAAATTTTCTTTTGTTTGCGGTTAGGAGGGTTAACAGCCCTCTTTTTTGTGTTTAAATAGCAGTCCCAATAAGTTCTCGGAACTCCTGCTATATTACTCAAATGGGCGATATCAAAACACTAATTATTGACAACTACGACTCTTACACTTTTAATCTCTACCAAATGATTGCAGAGGTCAATGGAGAAGTTCCCCTGGTTATTCATAATGATCAATTAGATTGGCATGAGTTCAAACAACTGGTATTTGATAATATAGTTATTTCTCCTGGCCCTGGTCGTCCAGAAAACCTCAAAGATTTTGGTATTTGTCAACAGTTATTGCAAAACTATCTAGATGTTCCCTTACTTGGTGTTTGTCTCGGTCATCAGGGAATTGGTCATTATTATGGTGGTAGGGTAATCTATGCACCAGAACCTCAACACGGGCGATTGTGTGATATTTACCACAATGGCTGTGATTTATTCCGAGAAATTCCTACACCTTTTCGTGTTGTTCGCTATCATTCCTTACTGGTTGCGGAAGAATTGCCTAGTTGTTTAGAAAAGGTGGCTTGGACTGGAGCCGGACTCGTGATGGGGTTACGTCATCGCCATTTACCTTTATGGGGGGTACAGTTCCACCCAGAATCTATCTGTAGCGAGTATGGATATAAACTGCTGGAAAATTTTCGCCAAATTACCGAAGAATATATCCAAGAAAATGGTAAGCATCGCCCAAAATTAGCCAGAAAAGTTTTTCCTATTTCTACTAACTCTCTTACTCCAGCACAATTCCCAGAATTTGCAATTTACAGTCACAAATTAGATTATTATCCCGATCCTGAACAGGCTTTTGTTCATCTTTTTGGTGAAGATACTCATGCTTTTTGGTTGGACAGTAGCCGTGTAGAACCGGGTTTATCGCGTTTCTCCTTTATGGGAGGGAGTGGGGGGAAAAATAGTTTACTGGTTCGTTATCGCACCCAATCCCAAGAAATTACCATTACACAATTGGGTAAAGTGACACACTGCCAAGAAAGTATTTTTACTTATCTCAAGCGGGAAATTAATCGCAGACATTGCCAGTCTGATGAGCTACCTTTTGACTTCAATTGTGGGTTTGTTGGCTATTTCGGTTATGAATTAAAGGCAGAATGCGGGTCTGGGTTACAACATCCCTCAGCTTTTCCTGATGCTATCTTGCTTTTAGCCGATCGCCTGATTGCTTTTGACCACCAAGAGCAAACGACTTACTTAGTCCATCTCGTTCCTGTGGGACAAAAAGCACCAGCTACAGCCTGGTTTGAGTTAATGGAGGAATGTCTGCGTACACTTCCCCCCCTTCCTCCCCTCGTTTCAGAAATGACTTCCCATCCTGTAACTTTTCATTTAAGTAGGTCATACCAGACTTACAAAGATGATACTTACAAATGTCTGGAAAAAATCTACGAAGGGGAAACTTATCAAGTTTGTTTGACCAATCAACTGTATACAGACACAACCCCCGACCCATTGACGTTTTACCGCCGATTACGTCAAGTTAACCCGGCTCCTTACTCTGCTTTTTTGCGTTTTGGTGATATGGCGATCGCCTGTTCTTCTCCAGAACGATTCCTGCAAATTGACCGTCAAGGTTGGGTAGAAACCAAGCCTATTAAGGGTACTGTAGGACGTGGACAAACTCCTGAAGAAGATTATTTACTCTATGAAAGTTTGCGTAACAGTGAGAAAGAACGGGCGGAAAACTTAATGATTGTCGATTTATTACGCAACGATTTAGGGCGAGTTTGTCAAGTAGGTAGTATTCATGTCCCCAAATTAATGGATGTGGAAACTTACGCAACAGTACATCAACTTGTCAGTACGATCCGTGGTTGTTTATCTCCTAACATGGATGCTACAGACTGCATCCGCATGGTATTTCCCGGTGGTTCGATGACTGGTGCGCCTAAACTGAGAACTATGGAGATTATCGATCAACTTGAGCAAGAAGCACGAGGAGTTTATTCGGGGGCGATCGGTTTTTTGGGTTTGAATGGTGCAGCAGATTTAAATATTGTCATCCGTACCGCCGTAATGACACCAACACAAACATCTATCGGTATCGGGGGTGGGATAGTGGCTCTTTCTGATGTGGAAATGGAATTTCAAGAAACTATCCTCAAAGCTAATGCTTTAATTCAGGCGATGCTTTTGACTGTCCACGGAGAGTTCGACCCTGATTTATACCGGATTGTGGGAATTTAAAGAGGTTGCGCTATGCCAGTTTATATTTATTGGGGTGAAGATGATTTTGCGATCGCTAAAGCAGTATCAACATTGCGCGATCGCGTCCTTGATCCCCTGTGGACTAGTTTTAACTACACTAGTTTTCCCCCAGAAGACAGCGATGCACCTATCCAGGCGTTAAACCAAGTCATGACACCAACTTTTGGCAATGGGGGACGGTTGGTTTGGCTAATTAATACGAATCTCTTACAAAATTGTCCTGAGAATGTGTTGGCGGAATTGACGCGGACTTTATCCGTAATTCCCGAAAATTCTTTTTTATTGCTTACCAGCCGTAATAAACCAGATGAACGCTTAAAATCGACGAAATTATTCAAGCAATTGGCTACTGAGTTCCGAGAATTTCCCCTCATTCCCCCTTGGAAAACCGAGTTACTGATCCAAGCGGTGAATCAAGCGGCTCAAACAGTGGGAGTGAAACTTACGGCGAAATCGGCAGAACTTTTAGCTGAGGCTGTAGGTAATGATACACGGCTGCTTTACAATGAGATGGAGAAATTACGCCTGTATGCCGAGGATACCAATAAGCCTATCGAAGAAAATACTGTTACTCGATTAGTTAGAAACACAACCCAAAATAGTTTACAACTAGCCGCAGCTATTAGAGTGGGGGACACAGCTAAAGCTTTAACTATCTTGGCTGATCTAATGAATGCGGCTGAACCGGAATTGCGGATAGTAGCTACCTTGATTGGTCAATTTCGTACTTGGTTATGGGTAAAGCTAATGGTAGAAAGTGGTGAACGCAATCCCCAAGCGATCGCCCAAGCTGCTGAAGTTGGTAATCCTAAACGTATTTATTTTCTCCAGCAAGAAATTCAGACACTTTCTCTACGGCAACTAATTTCTTGTCTACCATTATTACTAGAGTTAGAGGTTACTCTCAAGCAAAGCCGTCATGACATATCAACCCTGCAAATTAAAATTATAGAACTTTGTTTACTATGCCGACGTATCTAAAAAAATATTTTCCGAACTCCTGTAACTTACCGGAACTTCTCACTCCCAAAATAAATCAGAGTCATTTATATATCCTTGCTGTCGGTCTGTGTCATACCTTATGAAGATCATCACTCACAATTTTTCCCGAACTAGTATGCAAAAGATACTTGCCCAAACTTTATTTTTTGGCATCTTCACGAGTGCTAGTTTGTTTGTCAGCAATGTCAGCTTGAAATCTCATGCTCAAAATCAATCGTTTAATAATACACAAATTACCAGCTACGCTCAAGCTGTGTTAGCAATGGAACCAGCACGTCAACAAGCCTTTGGCGAAATTAAAAGAATGGTTGGTGATCGAGACGTTCCCAAAATTGTTTGTAATGAACCAAACAGTATGAATGGTCTTCCTGGTAAGGCTAGAGATATTGCCGTTAATTACTGTAATCATTCTCAAAAAATTGTCGGCGATTACGGTCTAACTATTGATCAATTTAATAGAATGACTGTAGAAATTCAAAGTAATAACAATTTAAAAAGACAGGTTTACAATACATTAATCCGTCTACAAAAAAATACTAACTCGCAATAATTAGCATTGAGATTCTATTTTGCTTAAGTAGTTTAGTGTCAGACAAGGCAGAAGAGTTTATAACCTACTTTATTTTTGTTTACACAGTTTAGCTTGAGAAATGATTATAAATGTTAGTCGATGTCTCATAACCCCAATTCCTCATTCCTAGTCCCCAGTCATCAACCACGTTTAATCAGACTAGCGACGACTGTAGCCAATTCTGCGGGTTCAATGGGTTTAGGTAAATGTAGCTGGAATCCTTCTTGGATCGCTCGCATTCTATCCTCGGCTCTGGCATAAGCTGTTAAGGCGGCGGCGGGAATATTCCCCCCTTGTTCTGGTGGTGAGGAGCGTAGTTTGCGAATTAAAGAGTAGCCATCTTCTTCTGGCATTCCAATATCACTGACCAAAACATTTGGTTTCCACTGGGGAATTATCTGTAATGCTTCTCTTGCTGTTGCAACTGCTTGTACTTCAGCTTGACATTGTTCTAAAACTGTGGTGATAAAGTCACGAGAATCGGATTCGTCATCTACCACTAGCACCCGCACCCCCAATAGGGAAGGGCATAAAGGTAATGGGGTGAGGTTTTCTGCTTGTTGACTGGTTGGCTCGATGGTAGCTACTTTATTTTCAGACAAGAGTGGTAATTTGACTGTAAAAGTAGAACCTTGTTCTTCACCTTGACTATATACATGGACGGTACCACCATGTAACTCTACTAAATGGCGCACAATTGCTAAACCTAATCCCAGTCCGCCGTGGGATCTGGTGATAGAACTATCAGCTTGGCGAAAGCGGTCAAATACGTAAGGTAAAAAGCTGGAATTAATCCCAATACCTGTATCAATGACTTGAATTTGAGCGTAGTTATTGGTGATGAGTTGGTTTGGTTCGCTACCAAGATTTTTGGCGAGTCTAACTTCTACTTTCCCACCAGATGGTGTAAATTTAACGGCATTTGTGAGTAAATTCCAGATAATCTGTTGTAAGCGTTCTGGATCGCCGGAAATTTGAAATGATGAGTTTTCTGTAACTGGATTATCTAAGAAAAATGTTACGTCAATTCCTTTTGCTTGGGCAGCTAGGTTAATATTCTCTATAGCTGTTTCAATGATGGAAATCAGGTTACAGTTGCAGACATTGAGACGTAACTTGCCTCTAATCATCCGCGAAATATCGAGTAAATCTTCAATGAGTTGGGTTTGGGCTTTGGCGTTGCGTTCGATAGTCTCTAATCCTTTAGCCGTTTGTGCCTCACTCAGTTTACGGGCTTGTAACAACTGCGCCCAGCCGAGAATCGCGTTGAGGGGCGATCGCAGTTCATGGGATAAGATAGCCAAAAACTCATCCTTCATGCGATTGGCTTCTGTCAATTGTTCAGTTTGTCGTTGCAAGGAACCAATCAGTTCCGCCCGTTCCATAGCGATCGCAATTTGGTCGCAAACCGCTTGCATCATTCCCTTTTGATTTTCGGTGAAATTGGCACGACTGCGACTACCAAAGGAAAGAGTCCCTAAAAGTTTGCCTTGAGCAATCAATGGGTAACTGTAATAAGCATTAATGCCAAAAGCTCGGACTAATTTTGTGATGGGGTCGGTTGATTGCTGGACGTTATCGAAAGCCATCGGGTGACGTTGTTGGGCTACAGTACCACATACTGCTTCTCCAAACGCCAAGTACTTAATTTCTTGCGCTCGTTCTGGACAAATACCTTTATAGGAAGCTAAACGCATTACTGGGGAATTGTCTTCTACTAGATAGTTAAAATAAGCATCTAGTCCAATCTGCTGTGCCAGTTTATGGAAGCAACTGTCAATCAGTGCTACTGGTTCTTGACTAGATAGTAAATCGTTAGCTGTACTAAATAGAAGTTGTAATCGCTGATAACCTAAAGACAAAGCTTTTTCAGCCTGCTTAATTTGAGTTATATCTTGAAATACTATTACACAGGTAGCCGGATAGCCGTGCATCGCTGGCAGGGTATCAGCAAATATCAGTAGAGATAGTACTTTACCTTGGGTATGCCAGTCTAACTCTAATCCTTCTAGGCGTTCTCCTCTGGCAACTCGCATCCCAGGCATTTGATCATTGGTGATCCGATTACCATTTGCGTCTGTAAAACTATAAACAGTGTGATAATCTTCACCTGGTACATCTTTGGGAAATTCACCTCCAGCTAATTCATTGGCTGCACGATTAGCAAAAGTAACTCGTCCTGTCTGTGGTTCAATAAACAGCAATGGTCTTGGCATCAGATTTAACACATCTTCTAACCATTTTTGCTGGTTCCGCAGTGATTCCTCTGCTTGTTTGCGTTCCGTAATATCTACGAATGCACCAATACATCCTCTGGTTTTGCCTTCTTCATCAAATAGTGGAGCGATATATTCCAGCAACTGGATAACTTTGCCATTGTCATGAACTATATCAACCTCACAATCTAAAATTTCCACACCGTGAGTAGCTGAGTACTGCATGGGCAGTTCTTCTGGTAAAAGTTCTCTACCTCCACGGAATACTTTAAATGTTGTTGGTCTTTGATCTGGGGGAGCGCTGAGGGAGGCGTTTGTATCTGAAGAAATCTGCAATTGTTTAGCCAAGGCAGGATTAATTTTGATATTTTGGCACTCTGGGTCTTCTGCTATGCCAATACCAATGGGTATGACTTCTAATAAAGTTTGTAACTCAACAACGCGGCGTTGTAAGTCTTTATTGAGTTGAATTATTTTTTGTTGTGCTTGTTGGCGATCGCGTAGCGCGGCTTGCTGTTCGCTTAAGTCTAAGATAAAGGCAACGGATTCTTCGCGTTTTTCTCCCAACAATACATAACCAACCAATACTGGAATCCGGCTACCATCTTTGCGGATATATTCTTTCTGGTATGGTGTACAAGCTCCTTTGGAATTTTCCTTCGCTTCTACAATCCCTCTCTCATCTAAGTAAACATACTCTGGCGGTGTGATATCTTTCCAACTAAGTCTGCCTGCGAGTAAATCCTCTTGGGAATAACCGACCATCGTCAACAGTGCGTCATTTGCTTGTTGGATACTGCCGTAAATATCGGCAAACATAATCCCAATAATGTTGGCATCGACGAGACTTGTCAGTTTTTCTTCATAATCTCTCAATGTTGCTTGAGCGCGATCGCGTTGCTGACTGAGCAGTTCGATAACTACCGCATTTTGCCAGATGATGATCGCAAAAATTACAATCAATATGACAGCAAATACTGATACTGCGAAGCCTGTCCCATATCTTCCGGCTCTTTGTCCTTCGAGGATTAACCACCCCAGAACCAAGGGTACTGCGATCGCTGCTATTAATAGGCGACGTGCAATTAAACCCCCATAGCTATCGCTGAATACTATCTTCATCAGCCCTTGTTCTGCTCGCCCAGACAAAATGCCAATACACAGCATTATAAATAATAATGCTACCTGCAAAGTCATAGAATTAACATAGGCATTGATTGTGTAAGAAAAATTCACTTTATAGGCATAGGCTACAACCACCTGTAAGGAAATCACAGTGGCAAAGAGGATGAGCATCTGAGCATACCAATAACTGCGATTATTTCTTGGATGTGTTAGCAGTTCTAAAGCTATGCTTACTAGGAGAAAGTTGATTGCTGTGTTCAACCCCATCCGCCCTGGATGTAGTGTGCTGACAGTTGTCGATACAGTACTCACAAGGAGTTTATCAATTCCTAAGTCCCAGCCAAGCAAATATTGGCTAATCGTCAGTGCCGCAATAATGGTGACAGAGATGGTAAAAACTCTGGAAAGTTCTTTGTAGGGCTTGTGACTTGGGTTTGAGTGTGATTCCCCCACCTGTTGCGTTACTAAAAGCCATACCGAAATACCGCACAGTAAAAAGCAGAGTGCTGTATTCGGTGTCATGGTAGCTTGATTACCAAAAAAAAATACTTGGAAAAAGTGTATATCAAGCAACCACCCAAGTAATACTAAGCTACTAACCAATGTGGCGATCGCACTCGCAACTTTTGCCACTAGTGAACTGTGCATATTTTGCAGTTGCAAGTGGTTGACTTTTAACATTGAGACGTTTGTAACTGTATTTATCTACTATTGTAATGTTTAGTATATTTTATTGGTTTATGTACATGGGATAATTTAAATTACTGCAAAATAGCTACACTAACATCTACCCACATACGTATTTTTTGTTGCAGAAGTAGGTAAAACAGTAAAAAAATCACAAGGCTTAAAGTCTTTACCATTTTATTTTTAAGCTTCTAATTAGACTTCATGAAACTACGTATACTAATAACAATTCAAAATAAAACATAGTTGAAGTAGAGGACTGTTAGCCCAACTCAAGGGAGACTACGTATAAATCAATTCAAAATACCCTACGGGAAGCGAAGCGCTACAAAATTCAAAATAAAAGTAGCGCAAAGTCTGTAGCTTGCTTTCCTTACTGAATGTTACCGCGAACTCGGAGGGTGCGTCAGAAGCTGAAGCACAAAAATTTATAAGATGGAAGTCTTAAAGTCTTGAATTTACAATACAGGAACAGAACAAGAGTAAAGTATTTTTCTATTTCACTTATTTCTAATTTTTAATTTATTTCTATTTCAATTAATTAACAATAAATATTTTCATTGTGTAGTCATCATATTGAATTTTAAAAAAATAGTGCATTTCGACTTGTCTGATTTCTAATTACCGATTAACAATTATCAGTCTCTACGAATAACTTCCTAAGTCAAGTCGCTTCTCTACGAGACGCTACGCGAACGTTGTGGCGGGAGTCTCCTGGGGGTGTTAGATGAGAGAGGATGTCAAACTGATTTTGCATCCTGTTCAAGTAAAATAAGTAGCTTACGCAGCATTGGGGTGGATAATTGCAATTCATTAGCTGTGAATTGAGATAACAGCTGTTTCTCTTTCTCAAACAAAATAGGCATCACAGTATCCGCAAGCTGTATTCCTTTGGGAGTCAGTTGCACCATCACGCTGCGCCGATCCTCTGCATCACGGACACGTATTACTATGCCATCTTGTTCTAGGCGGTCAATCCGGTTTGTCATTGCGCCTGAAGACAGCATGAGCAAACTATAGAGTTCAGTCGGTTTCAATCGAAAAGGGTGTCCCTGTCGTCGCAGTGTGGCTAACACATCAAATGACCACACGTTCAAGCCATACTCAACCAGTACACTTTCTCGGTGCTTTTCCAGAAGACGGGCAATTCGCAGTACCCGCCCAATTATGCTTACTGCTGAGGTATCCAACTGCGGCAATTCCTGTTGCCATTCCTCAATGATGATGTCAATTCGATCTTTGTTCATATTGCTATTTTAACTTGACATCGAGATTCTTGACATTTAGCTTCATCTTAAGTATCTTGATATAAAGATATCTTGGCAAGCATCCTCTATCCTTCTCACAAAACAACAGCCATGACACCCATACGTCTAGTTCTCCGGGGGTCTGTCCCTAATGGTCAAAGTTACTTATATATTCTGCTGGCATTGCTGAATGGTGCTATATTGCCGATTCAAAGCAATCTCAATGCTCAATTAGCGCGATCGCTCAATTCTGTACCCCTAGCCGCAGATATTTCTTACCTTGTCGGCTCAATTGCGTTGATTAGTTTGTTATGCACAGGTTGGTTTGGTCATCCAGACTGGTCTGCTTTAGCCAAAGCTCCCCGATGGAGTCTGATGGGTGGTTTATTCGGAGTTTGGTATATTACCTCCAGCACTTATTTCACCTCTATTTTGGGGACTACTTTGACTCAGGGGTTAATTATCTGTGGACAAGCATTCGCTGGCTTAGTGACTGACCATTTTGGCTGGTTGGGAGTTAACCGCCGTCGCCTAACAGCTAATCGTCGCCTTGTTATGGGACTGTTAATTGTGGCAATTTTTTTGCTTTCGCTACCAACCTAATACTTTTGAGTATCATCTTATGGAAATTTTCTTAGCATTGCTTGGTGCTGGCTCGGCTGGTGGCTTCTCAACAATTAGTGTAGCTGTCAATGCTCAATTAAAGACAATACTCCACTCCCCAATAGCCGCAGCAACAATTAATTTCGTAGTTGGGTTTAGTATCCTCTCATTGCTCCTAGCACTTGGTATTCTCCAACCCTACAAGCTTGACTTACTTTCTATTACTCCTTGGTGGGCATTTTTAGGCGGCTTGCTAGGCGCAATCTTCGTAACCTTAAGTACCTTAATAGTTCCTAAATTGGGTTTAACAACAACTACTTTAGTTGTAGTCTTTAGCCAGATGTTTATGTCGCTGGTAATTGATCAGTTGGGATGGTTCGGTGCTATTAAATATCCGATTACCACACCCAAGATATTAGGAATAGCCACATTAGTAGTAGCGATCGCAATTAATCAATTGGACAAAAACTATTCCACTCAAAACTTCAAGTAGTACCTTAAATAAGGTTGAACAACTGGGATTTTTTCCAATCAGTTACTCACAGTAAAATTCCACAACCACACAGGAACATGGTTTCTCCCTTTATTCTCTTACATCTAAAATTGCAATAAAAACTATGGAATGGCTTAATGAACCTCCTAATTGGTCGCATTCAGATCAGCGAATCATTGTTACAACCACACCAAAAACTGATTTTTGGCGTATGACTCACTATGGTTTTATTCGTGATAGTGGACATTTCTATTTTGACCGAGTGAGTACAGATTTTGTGGTCGATGTCAAGATAAAAGGAAACTATAAAGACTTATACGACCAAGCAGGAATTATGATTCGTGCTGACGAGAAACATTGGATCAAAACTGGGATTGAGTATGTAGATGGAGTACAAAATCTGAGTGCTGTTGTCACTCACAACTATTCAGATTGGTCATTCACACCTTTGCTAAATCCTCCTAACATTTTTCAGCTACGGGTTGAGCGATGCCAAGAGGCAATTCATATTGCTTATTTAGATGAATATGACCGCTATGTTCCATTTAGAATGGCTTATTTTCCAGTCGAGCAAGACATTCAAGTCGGAATTATGTGTGCATCACCACAAGGAAATGGGTATGAGGTAATTTTTGAGGATTATAAATTAACTAAAAAAAGTGATAAACCATGATTAATATTAAAGATTTAGCTGATTATCTCCTCCAAAAGCAATCAGAATTGTTAGTAGATAGAGGTTTTTTAGTTGCTGTCAGTGGTATTGATGGTTCTGGCAAAGGTTATATTACTGAAAAATTAATAACTGCTCTCAACGAGCAAAATATTAATGCTATCTCCATTAACTTAGATGCTTGGCATAAGCTACCAACTGAGCGATTTAATTCTGAAGATCCAGGAACGCATTTTTACCACCATGCTTTTCATTTTGAGGCTCTATTTCAGCAATTGATCCTGCCGTTAAAAAATCAGCGTATGATTAATTTAACTACTGTTTTAACAGGAATTACAGGTATACCGCAAACCTATCATTATCAGTTTAAAAATGTGGATGTAATTGTGCTTGAAGGAATATTTTTGCTGAAGCGATCGCTCCAACATTTCTATGATTTTCAGATTTGGATTGATTGTTCATTTGAAACTGCTTTGGAGAGAGCAATCCAGCGAAACCAAGAAGGCATTTCATTAGAACAGATAATTGAGGATTACCAAAAAATTTATTTTCCTGCCCAGAAGGCTCATTTGGCAATTGACAATCCAAAATCAAGTACAGATATGATTTATATTAATGATTTCATGTTGGTTTAATTTGTGTTTTAACGGGAGAAGTAGATTTTGGTTTTTAGAGTTGGCATCTGTAGCTTGACTTTGGTGAAATGGTATCACTGCTGCAAGTACCGCAAAAAAGACTGGTGATTCCAAAAGAACAGATTTAAATATCTCAGCCATTAACTTTATGCAAATAATTCGGACATTTCTTGCCAATCAACTTGGGTTGCCGTCGGGCTGGTTTGGGCGGTTACTCCTGCGACTGCTGAATCGAAATAACGCCGTCATGAATGACCTTGTTTTGCAGTTGTTGGATTTGCACTCAGGCAATCGTGTTTTGGAAATTGGGTTTGGCGGTGGGGATCTCATGCACAAAATTGTGAAGACGGGAAAGCCAGCCTTAACTGTGGGAATTGAGCGTTCGCCAGATGCTATGGCGTTTTGTCGGCAACGATTTCACCATCTCCTTAAGCAAGGACTGGTCGAACTACATTTAGCAGATGCTACGGCATTGCCCTTTCTGGAACATCATTTCCATCAAATCTGCACAGTCAATACCCTTTATTTTTGGTCAGATGCCCTACAAGTGTTGAGTGAGTGCCACCGAGTTTTAATCCCTGGCGGTAAAATAGTTATTAGCTACAACTCCAAGGCCTTTTTAGAACAACAGAAGTTCTCCCAACACGGATTTGCAGTCTACGAAGTCACAGAAGTAGAAACAATGCTGAAGGCTGCTGGATTTAAAAAAATTACCACGGTTTCTGGGAAAAGCACGCATCATCAAGAGTTCTTTTGCACCTGCGGTGTAGCGGGTTCATAAGTTGTGCTGGCAGCATTTCCCTCCTTCGGAAATTCAGTGGTAGAGCTAGTGAGGCTGCCACCGAGACTACTGCCTTACATTATCTCAAGTGCCTTGCGGGGGGATATAGCAACCGGACGCTGTATTAAAACGTTGATGAGCGATCGCCTATATAAAGGCATGGGCGTTGCATAATAAGAATATGAATTAGGGTGCATATTCATGGAATGTCCGCGTTGTAAATCCCATCATATCCGTAAGAACGGCAAACAGAGAGGTAAACAAAACTACATTTGTGCAGATTGTAGCCGACAATTCATTGAATACCATAATCAAAAGGGTTACAGTGATGAAATTAAACGAGAATGCCTAGAAATGTATGTCAATGGTTGTGGTTTTCGTGCTATAGAAAGAGTTAAAAAAGTGCATCACACAACAGTAATATATTGGGTAAAACAAATCGGTAGCCAGTTACCAGAAAATCCCGAAACAACTGAAATACCCGAAATAACTGAAATCGATGAATTAGAAACTTTCGTCGGGTCAAAAAAAACAAAATTTGGGTATGGAGTGTAGTTAAATACAACATTTCGGGGATTTTAGGATGGGTTTTAGGAGATAGAAGTTCAGAAACTTTTCAACAGTTGTGGCAGAGGATTAAAGCGTGGAACTCATATTTTTACGTAACGGATGGCTATCCGGTTTATCCATGTTTTATTAATCAAGAAGACCATCTTGTGAGTAAAACTTATATGACACGAGTAGAAGGTGAAAATAGCAGATTAAGACATTACTTAGCCCGATTACATAGAAAGACTTTTTGTTATTCCAAGTCCGTAGAAATGCTGGAACTCTCTATTAGATTGTTAGTTTATTATCTCAAACATCGCTGTATTCCACTGCCAGCCCCAAGAAAGAGCGAAACTGTGGCGATCGCATAATTCATATTTTGATTCAGCAACGCCGAGAAAAGAACCCAACATTGCAGGTATAAGGGTATCTTTCATGCGGCGGCTAATTTTGCCCATAATTAGTCCAACGATCCCACCAACCACAGCCCCGATAACTAAACTAATTAACGTTGCATATATTAGTTTTGGCAGAATAAAGGTGAAGATAAATTCAAAATTAATCAAATTCATAAATAAACAGTCAAGATTTGTCGAACTTATGCTAAATAGAAGTTTTACTTAAAAGTTTAATTACTAGCATCATCATAAATTATTAATAAAAATTGCTGTGGTTAGTAAATGTTTGCATAGATACTTTCCTACAAATTCTGGCGGAGCATCATTGCACCTGCCGCCCTCTCGAATATCACCAGTATCCTGAAAATGATATTTATATCATTGCTCAAAAGACTTAACCTAATCATTGGGTATTCGCCAATATTTTCCCACTCTCACCGACGCTTCACTTAACCCATCCACTAAGTTTTTTAGCACTGTTCTCATAGACGCTTTTGACCACAAGCTCATACCTATCACCAGACAGATCACCAGGTGCAACGGTAAAGCCCGCTTTCGTTCTTCATTACTCTGTGTGTCCGCAATGGCTTGTTCAATTGCCTCTGCTCTGATAGCTTTTTCTAAAGCTTTGAGTACCGTACCTGATTCAATCGCAGGCGAGATCAGTGAGAATTCTTTGAGTTGCATTCAATGTCAGTACACTGGGGTGATAATCCCCAGTTTATCTGGTTTTTGGCTTAACCGAACCCAACCGCAACGTCAGGTAGCGCAATCATCCTTGTCACCTTGTCAAAGCATAGAAAGAACCGCAAACCCAAATAGAATTAATGCTTATTATTCAAGTTCTACTTTGAATACTCATAAAATTCTTCACTTCTGCCAGGATTCAACCAAGTGATGTGGGAAATCTCATAATAAAAGTAGTTTTACCATCACCACTCTCGACAGAAATAGAGCCTCCTAAATGTCTGACCATTTTTTGAACTAGTGCCATTTCTAAGCCGGTACCACTATATTTCCAGGGATCATTGCTAGAAATATGATAGAACGGCTCGAAGATACGCGATCGCACATGGGTAGGAATTTCTAACCCAGAATTGCTTATACTCATTTGTATAGTGCCTTCTGTGAGTTGAGCAGACACAGTAATTGATTCACCTCCGGGGGTATATTTGCAGGTATGACTGAGTAATTCGGTGATAATGCGCTCTAGTTCAGTGATGTCTGTTTCTAAACGTGGAAGTCCTGGTTCAATGATCAAGTTTAGTTGCTGTCGCTGACAACTGGTGAGGTCTCGGAAAGATTCAACGATGGGAGGAAGCCAGGTTTGGAAGTCGATAGAAATCAGTGTTGGGGGTTCTGGTTTCGCTTGCAGATAAGTAAGTGTTAGCAGATCGTTAATTAATTTGCTTTCTCTGCCACACTCACTATGAAGAATCTGTAAGAGTTGGGGTATGATTTCATCTGATGCACCTTTGGGTGAAAGAACACTTTCGAGAGTCTGGGCTGCGAGGCTAATACTAGTGATTGGTGTCCGCAGTTCTTGGGAAAGTTTTCTGAGAAATTTATTGGTGAGGTTTTCTCGTTGTTCTAATTTTCTCAATCGTGCTTGGTTAGTCGCGTCTAAATTTGCTTGGCTAATAGCGATCGCACACTGATTTGCTAGAATTTGTACTAGACGAATTTCCGACTCATCAAACATCTGTTGTGTAGGTCTAATCAACCACAGATTACCCAGAATTCCCTGTTCATTAAAAATTGGACAAGCTAGTTGGGTGATTACCAATAACTGAGGATGCCAACCAGGAACAATTTCTATGGTTTGAAAATGCTGTTTTTGTAAGAGTGGCTGATAGATTTCACTAAAGTCGGCAATTTGCCTAGTTAGTCCCTGGTATGTGGGCTGGTTCGTTGCGTGTTCATGAACTACACTAACTAAGGTACAGTCAGGGTTGTAGAGTTCGATATAGCAAGACTCTAGTTGGAATAAATTCGCTAATTCCTGAATAACTGTCGTCAAAATTTGGGTTTCATTGGTGCGATCGCGGATTTTTTTTGTGATGTGTAAAACTATATTTTGAAACTTTTCGGTCTGTTTTAACTGGGCTTGCTGCTCCTGTTTGCGGGATTCTAATTTGGTTTGCAGCTGTTTTATTTGCTGTTGTAATTTTGTTTGTTGAATGGCTATACTCAATTGGGTTGCTAGTTGCTTGAGTAAATCGATTTCTATCTGTTGCCATTGGTGGGGTTCATGGCAATACTGGGCAATTAACAGTCCCCATAGGTCTTTTTGTAAGGCAATTGGCACAACCACATTAGCTCTCACTTGTATAGAGGCGAGGAAATCTCTTTGGCAAGGTTTGACCCCACTTGCATAAATATCTTCAATAATTTCTAGACAACATCGCCTTTGGCGTTCTTTATATTTGCCGTTGAAGCAAGGATCACGGAAGTTTTTCCCCAATAGGGAAACATCAGAAAATATAGTCGATTCAGCAACAATCGCACCATTGTTCTCAGATTGTATTCGGTAGATGAGGATGCGATCGCAATTTAAACACAGTCGTAAATCTTTGGCAGTTTGATCAAGAATTGTTTCTAAATCCAAAGATTCGTGGATTCTTTGGGCAATTGCGGCTAGGATTTTTGTGCCTTCTGCTGGAATTTCTCTGGTTTGTGATACCTGTTTCGCAGTAGTGATATTGCTACTAGTGCCAATCAATCGATAAATTTTGGAGTTGGTATCTCGTAGTGGTGTAAGAGTTGTACTCCACCAAGTGGTTACTCCTTGAAACTGCAAGCACTGTTCGTAGGAAATAGTTTTGCCAAAACGCACACACTCAGTATAGTGTTGACGGACTTTAGCCGCATCAACATCTGTTAAGATATCTTCTGGTTTTTTCCCCCGCAAATCCTCTGATCTAATCCCCACCCATTGTTCATGGGTGGGATTGAGTGCTGCGTACTGGAAATCTCCATCTTGCAGAACATCTACCACAAATATAGATGTCTGCACAGAGTTATACATACTCAGTAACAACTGTTCACCACTACTTTGTTCATCTACCTGTGTTCCAAAAAGAATATGCGGATGCGACTGTTCCTTCAACTGGATGGTTGAGTCTACTGGGTTGATATTCATACGAGAGTCCCTGTCTGGTTTTGTTGGCTCGGATAGGCGCGTTCTCTCGGAATTTCATGGTAGAAAATGCTTTTTAGCGCCTAAAGTGAAATTTGGTTAGACTTTGCTGGTGATATTTTGCCCTTTCTTTATTTCTTACCAGAAATCTAGGAAAGTTAATAGTGATAAGATTAAAAAATCCTGCTTGTTGAATCTTAAAACGCATTTGCAGGCAAGTGTAATTTTACTGAAATTTATTATTAAGATTTAATTAAGATTGTTGCATAAACTTAATAAAATTCAAATAGTAAATTAATTAACGTTATATTTCTTAATGAAGTTATGATTTCCCAACTTAATGTTTTTGGCGTTAAGTCAGAAAACGATGATATAACATTTTCTGCCACAGGGGAAATGACTAATGACTATTAACCACCTTTTATTTCAATAATCGGTAAGCATTAATACCTGTGAGGATAGCGACTATTAGCCAAGTAATGGCTAAACCTGCGACTTCGCCCAAGAACCAGCGTGTGAGGTGACGCAAGATAAAACCTATTGTAGTACCTACAGGGATAGCGATCGCCCAACTAAGGGAATTAACTATTATCCATTGCCAAGCCCAAGAAACTGGCTGACGAATCGCCAACCATTGAGCGAGTCCAATACCAAAACCGCCAAAAAAACCTGATCTGGCGCCATTGAGGAGGCGTAGAGGGAGAAATTCAGCAGGGGGTACAATCCAACCAATTGCACCGACACCAATCGCAGTAATTGTCACCCAGGCTACCAGAGTAAATAAAACCCACTTGAGTGTAAAGATATGATCTCGGAGGAGTAAACTTTGAGGTAGGGCGATCGCTAATCCACCAACGGCAGCCTGTATAATACCAATCTCCGTCCCTTCACTAATTTCCATCCAAAACAAACTTGCCAAAAACCCACCACAAGTAGCTAGAGTCCACAGCCAGAGAAATTTTAACGGTGTTTTCATGTGGGTAATTGGTCATTAGTCATTAGTCAGTTGTTGGTTGCTAATAGTTTTCTTCTCCCCCTGCTTTCCTGAGTCTTCTCCCTCATCTCCTCAATCTCTTAGTTTCTCTAACTGGTGCTAGTGGCCTAGCGGCTTTAGCGGTAAACATTTCTTGGAATACTTTACGACGGTACGGGGGTGATTCTGGTGTGATGTATCCCCACAGACTTTCCCAGTAAAAGAAAGAGATACCAAAAAAAGGGCGATCGCGCACAGCTTGTACTTGTTCTCTAATTTGCTCAATCTTAACAGGAGTTCGCAAAGTTCCTGTTGATATTCCAATAGCTACGGGAATCTGAGTACGAGCAAACTTCACTGCTGGTTGTTCTAATTCATACACAAAACTATTTTTATCATGGCGATAGACTTGCAAAATCAACTCATCCACCAAACCAGTCTTTACCCAAGTTGCCCAATCTTGTAAATAGTACTTGTAAGCGAAAGCTTGTGAATTAGGAGAAAGAGATATCTTAGCATTAGGTTTAAGCTCTTTCACCACTTGATGGATTTGTGTCATGAAACGAGTAATTTTATTAGCACGCCACTTCATCCATTCCGCATCAAAATGGTTACGAGGGGGACTTTTACCTTCATGTTCTTTTTGATAAAGTTCAATGGTGTATGGGTCATATCCAAACTGGACTGGCATTCCAAAATGATCATCAAATTGAATGCCATCGATATCATAATTAGTAACAACTTCCGTAATTAGCGATAAGATAAATCTTTGGACTTCTGGATGTAAAGCATTAAGCCAAACTAACTTATTTGTGGGGTCATTGTCACTTTCTTGCGGTAGCATTTCACTAATAGATATAACTCCCCCCTGAGCATTTGTTAACCACTCAGGATGACGCTTTGCTATCATTGAATCAGGTGGAGCCATAAAACCATATTCAAACCAGGGAATAACACTTAAATTTTTCGGTTTAGCAAGTGCGACTATCTTTGCTAAAACATCCTGTCCCCCATGAATGAAATTAAGCAAAGGTTGAGTGTCGGAACCCATAACAGATTTAGCTATACTGCTTTTGTAAAAGGTATAGCCCCGGTTCCAAACTACAGGATAAATGGTATTAAAGTTTAGTGCAGATAGTTGGTTGATAGCGCGATTGATACCCCAAGGTACAAATAGTACACCACTGGCAACATTAGTTAGCCAAACTCCACGAATTTCTGTTGTAGTTGGTAGATTGCTTTTCTGTTCATAGTTAGACAATGAAGGAACAGACAATCCTGTTATATACAATACTAATTGCACAAACAGCAAGTAAGAAAAAAAAAGTTTTGCCAACCGATTCATGTGGGAGTTTGACTTCGCTAAGAAGAAGTAATAGGAGTTACGGAATAAGTTAGTATACCCCCGAAATATATAAAAATAACGTCATGTATGTACCAATAACCAAATTTATAAATAAAAAACAGTATTTAACGTAAGTCGCTAGTTATCAATTAAGAACTGGTAGTGAGTAATAGGTAATAATTTCTTCTCAATTACCAATTACAAATTACCAGACCTAAAAACTACATCTACATAACTAGCGACTTAAGTGATATATTAAAATCTTTCCACTCCTTCAAACTGCTTATTATTAGCTATATTAGCAGCTTCGCCACAGGTGCGAGGTGTGGGGAATATCTTCCCAGGATTAGCTAAACCGTGAGGATTAAATACTTGCCTTACCCATTGCATAGTTTCCAAGTCAGAAGTGCTAAACATATCTGGCATATAACATTTTTTATCTGCCCCAATACCATGTTCACCAGAAATGCTACCGCCGACTTTAACACAAAGTTTGAGAATTTCTCCTCCCAATTCTTCGACTTTCTCCAATGAACCAGGTACAGCATTATCAAAAAGAATCAACGGATGCAGATTACCATCACCAGCATGAAAGACATTGGCAATCTGATAACCAAATTTTTGACCTAATGCCTCAATCTCCTGTAAAACATAAGGTAATTGAGTCCGAGGAATTACCCCATCTTGCACATAATAATCGGGGCTTAAATGACCAGCAGCAGCAAAAGCCGCCTTACGTCCTTTCCATAATTTCAATCTGGTTTCTGGGTCACTCGCTGAAGTCACACTACGCGCACCATTTTGTTTACAAATTTCCGTAACGCGTTGTTTATTAACCGCAACTTCAACTTCTAACCCATCAATTTCAACTAACAAAATCGCTGTTGCATCACGAGGATAACAATTAGTAGCAACAACATCTTCCACTGCATTGATGCTAACGTTATCCATCATTTCCATCCCACCGGGAATTATCCCCGCGCTGATGATATCGGAAACAGTCGCCCCAGCAGCTTCAACGCTGGTAAAGTCTGCTAATAACACACAAATTGATTCTGCACTTTTGAGAATTCGCAAGGTAATTTCTGTAGCAATTCCTAAAGTACCTTCCGAACCGACAAATATACCTGTTAAGTCATAGCCAGGGCTTTCGGGAATTTGTCCGCCTAAATCAACTATTTCCCCTTCAGGTGTAACAATTTTCAAACCCAAAACATGGTTAGTTGTGACACCATACTTCAAACAATGCACCCCACCAGAGTTTTCCGCAACGTTCCCCCCAATTGAGCAGATGATTTGACTAGAAGGATCTGGTGCATAATAAAATCCAGCACCACTAACAGTTTGTGTCACCCAACTGTTAATTACTCCTGGTTGTACTACAATGCGCTGATTATCTAAATCTACGCTGAGGATTTGCCGCATTAAAGAAGTGACAATTAAAACCGAATCTTCCGATGGTAATGCGCCACCAGATAAACCAGTCCCAGAACCCCGTGCGATGAAGGGTACAGCATACTGGTTACATATTTTTACTACCGCCGCCACTTGTTCTGTAGTTCTGGGTAACACCGCCACAGCCGGACGTTGACGATAGCTAGTTAAACCATCACACTCATAAGTGATAAGTTCCTCACGGCGTTGGATTACGCCATTTGTACCCAAGACAGCCTCGAATGCTTTGATAATGGGTTTCCAGTTACGTAGTTTTTTATCTTGGTCTTGGGTAAGCATAGATTTTTATTTAACTGCTGTGTGGGGGAGATTAATTACTATTGTTGCAAGAATAACAGTTTAAGTGCTATGGGTATTGCTCCTAATACCATATAGACGCATTTCTATGGATTTATTACTTAGAGACGTTTCATTAAACTTCTCTAAGGTTGTATACGCTGCCAAACATTTTCTAATAAATTAGGATCATCTGCATTAAACCACTCAATTTGGGCATATGCTCGAAACCAGGTGCGTTGGCGTTTAGCAAATTGTCTGGTATGCAAAACAGTTAATTCTTGGGCTGCTTCTAAAGAAATTTCCCCAGCCAAATATTGCTTAATTTCTTGATATCCCAAAGTATTTAACAAAGGCAAATCAGCACCATATTTCTGGCAAAGATATTCCACTTCTCTAACTAAGCCATCTGTTATCATTTGCTCAGTGCGTTTTTGAATACGCTCTCCCAATCTTTCTACCTCACAATCCAACCCAATTTGTAAAATCGGATAATCTGGGGGATTTTCTCCTTGCTGTTCAGATATAGGAATACCTGTTACGTAAAATACTTCTAATGCTCGTAAAGTTCGCACAGGATCATGGGGATGAATCTTTTGAGCAGCAATGGGATCAACTTGTTGCAATATGCCGTAGAGTGTAACTTGTCCGAGAGATTCTAGTTGCGATCGCAATTCATAATTTGGCGCTACTCTCGGAATTTTCATTCCCTGGACAATTGAGCGTATATATAAACCAGTACCACCTACTAGCAGGATTGGCGAAATGGGAAGAGAATTAATTAATCCTTGTGCTTGTTCTTGATAATCTGCTACCGTCATCGTCTCTCTAGGATCGCAGATATCTATTAAATAATGAGGAACTGCTTTTTGTTCAGCCAATGTTGGTTTAGCCGTACCAATATTAAACTCACGATACACCTGACGAGAATCAGCACTCAGGATAACAGAACCCAAGCGCATAGCTAAGTTCAAAGCCAAACCAGATTTACCAGTCGCGGTAGCACCACAAATTACAATTAATTTAGTCATGAGTCAACAGTCATTCAATCCCTATTAAGGCTTTTGTGCTAAAATCTTTAAGCCTTTTGCTATTTTTAGATTTTGAGCGATTTCACAGACGATAGATGGAATTAAATGATTCCATTCATAAAATTTTGTTCGGAGACTAAACACTACAAAGTCTTAATCTCTTCTACTCAAAACTTGTTGAGTATGTTATAAATCGGTGAAATTTGCAATAGTAAGGCGATTAATTCAAAAATCTTATGGGGTTACATCCCCTATGTAAACTTCTCACAAAAATGCCCTACAGTCGCCGTTAAGGCTTTTGTGTTAAAATTTTGGAGTGATTTAACTTTTAAGCCTTTGGGCGATTTCCACCCCACGCATCAGGAGAATTTTCATGACGAGCAGTTACAGTGCCGATCAGATTCAAGTTCTGGAAGGTCTGGAAGCCGTCCGCAAACGACCGGGGATGTACATCGGTTCTACCGGGCCGCGAGGACTCCACCATCTAGTTTATGAGGTGGTAGATAACTCTATTGATGAAGCATTAGCAGGTTACTGTACTCATATAGAAGTTGAGATCAATGCTGATGGTTCCGTGGCTGTCACAGATGATGGTCGCGGTATTCCTATCGATACTCACTCGCGGACTGGGAAATCAGCTTTGGAAACCGTGATGACAGTACTGCACGCTGGAGGTAAGTTTGGCGGCGGCGGCTACAAAGTTTCTGGAGGACTGCACGGGGTAGGTATTTCTGTTGTTAACGCCTTATCAGAAGTTGTAGAAGTTACAGTCTGGCGAGATAAAAAAGTTCATACCCAGCGCTATGAACGAGGCGTCCCTGTTACCGAACTCATAACAAATCCTTACAAAGAAGCGAGAACAGGAACATCTGTCACCTTCAAGCCAGATACTCAAATCTTTACAAATAGTATTGAATTTGATTACATCACCCTATCAGGTCGCTTGCGCGAGTTGGCATATCTGAATGCAGGAGTAAAAATTACTTTTACCGACAACCGTTTAGAACTGATCAAAAGCGATACACCAAGAGTAGAAAGTTACGAATACAAGGGTGGGATAAAAGAGTATATCGCTTACATGAACCGTGATAAGCAACCACTGCATGAAGAAATCATCTATGTGCAGGGAGAACGGAACAATGTTCAAATAGAAGTCTCCTTACAGTGGTGTACCGATGCTTACACAGACAACGTACTGGGTTTTGCCAACAATATCCGTACCGTAGATGGCGGTACACACCTAGAAGGTTTGAAGGCGGTTCTGACTCGGACATTAAATACGATCGCCCGCAAGCGCAATAAAATTAAAGAAAATGAACCAAACCTCAGTGGTGAACACGTCCGCGAAGGTTTAACAGCAGTAATTTCTGTTAAAGTACCAGATCCAGAATTTGAAGGACAAACCAAAACCAAACTCGGTAACACCGAAGTCCGGGGTATTGTTGATTCTTTGGTAGGAGAAGTCCTAACTGAGTACCTAGAATTTCACCCTGGTATAGCTGACTCAATTTTAGATAAAGCCATCCAAGCTTTTAAAGCCGCAGAAGCAGCACGCCACGCACGGGAGTTAGTCCGACGCAAATCAGTTCTAGAATCTTCCCCATTACCCGGTAAATTAGCCGATTGTAGTTCCCGCGACCCTAGCGAATCCGAAATTTATATTGTGGAAGGTGACTCAGCAGGTGGTAGTGCTAAACAAGGACGCGATCGGCGCACCCAAGCTATCCTCCCCCTACGTGGTAAAATTCTTAACATTGAGAAAACCGACGATTCTAAAATCTATAAAAATAACGAAATTCAGGCGTTAATTACCGCCCTGGGTTTGGGGGTCAAGGGTGAAGAATTCGACTCCACCCAACTGCGCTATCACCGCATCATTATCATGACAGACGCGGACGTAGACGGGGCGCACATCCGTACATTAATATTGACCTTCTTTTATAGATACCAGCGAGCGCTCATTGAACAAGGTTTCATCTATATTGCTTGTCCCCCATTGTATAAGGTAGAACGGGGGCGCAATTATGAATATTGTTATAGCGAGCGTGAACTACAACAAGCGATCGCCAAATTCCCCGCTAATGCCAACTACACCATCCAACGTTTCAAAGGCTTGGGTGAAATGATGCCAGAACAACTCTGGACTACCACCATGAACCCAGAAACCCGCACCCTCAAACGAGTCGAAATTGAGGATGCTGCCGAAGCCGATCGCATCTTTACAATTTTAATGGGCGATCGGGTTGCACCCAGACGCGAATTTATTGAAACCTACGGTTCTAAACTTAACCTTACAGATTTAGATATCTAATCTGTTAACACTCTGAATATTTGATTTATGAATGGGTAATTGCTTCACATCAATTACCCATTCATTTGTATATGGCAAAACTCACGCAAAACACTGAATTCAATACCATCCCTCATCCTCAAGTTTCTATAAGAATTGTGTAAACTATCCCATTAGGATGAGGGAGTCTCACAAAAATTTCATGACTATTGTCATTAATTCCTTATTTAATGAAGTTTCAGTAAAGCTATGCCAGCAACTAACAGCTTGGTAGGAAAATCCCTATTCAATATTTTGGGTGTGATCAGTCTAATAGCGCTGTCTGCCTGCGCTCAACCGGCGGCAGAAACACCTACCGCCACAGTACCTCCTGACGCTTCAACTCCCGTATCAACTGTTCCTCCCGTCACCCCTAATGACACCACTGGCGATCGCAATTTAGCAGAACTAGCAACTTCAGCCGCGAATGAAGGACAGTTTCAAACATTAACACAGGCAGTAAAAGCCGCAGGTTTAACTGACCAGTTAGCTGCATCAGGGCCTTACACTGTCTTTGCACCTACTGACGCTGCTTTTGCTGCTTTACCAAAAACCACTTTAGATAACCTCCTCCAGCCAGCCAACAAACAGCAATTAGCTAGGCTTTTGGCTTATCACGTCATCCCAGGGCGGTTAACTTCCAATCAACTCAAATCTGGACAAGTCAAAACTGTTGAAGGTAGCCCCGTCACAATCAATGTTGACACCGCCAAAAACAGAGTCATAGTCAATGGTGCTACCGTCACTCAGGCAGACATCCCCGCTAGCAACGGTATCGTTCATGTCGTAGACCAAGTTATTTTGCCTCCCAATTTTCCCAAAGATGTTAACGCGACGCCAACACCACAGTAATGATAATTTAACTGAGGAAAGAGCTGAGAAAAGTCCGCCCCGATGAAAAAATTTCACAGCCAAGCATGAAAGAGGCACCAGGGAATTGAAACAACACACCCTACAGGAACGCGTTCGCGCAGGGAACGTAGAGAAGGGCGAACAGTACTCAACACTTTCAAGCTAGAGGGGGAAAGGGTGAATAAATATTTCCTCCTCTCCCTACTCTTGACTACTAGCAATATTTCATAGAGAAATTTTTTTATCTTTTTATTAGTTCGAGAAAATTGTTTGATAGGATACATAGAGAATACTACGCAAAATCATCAATTTTTCTTACATATACTGATGCACAAAAGTTACTTACTACCAAGTATTTTAAAGGACGACTGTAAAATTTTTATCATTTATCTAAGTAATATAGAACAATATTAGCTTTTGAGTTCTGGGTTAATGTCTCCCACAAACCAAAAAAGTATTTGTTAAGCTTGTAGAGCAAAGCTCAATCTTGTATTTCGAGTAGCATAAGCTTCAGTAAGTAGAGGATTGGAAGTCACAGAATAACAACTTTTTTTGGAAATTAACGTATTTTATTTCACAATTTTTCTCATATCAAGTTAGCTCGCAAAAAGTTTCCAGTCTAATCAGTTCTCTTGGCTTCTGTTTTCACAGAACATCTCTAGCATTAGAAAATATCCTGCTAGTAGCTTGCTATTTCGTCTTTGAAAAGGCTACATATTTTGTCAGTATTCGATAAAGTTTTGCCTTAAGTAGACAAATATCCGTAATTTTAAATGTCAAAGTCCTTTTGAATTGATTAAAATATCGTTGGATACAATAAAAAGAGTTTGTCAAGATTCAGAAGGTGGAAATGTCAGTGGTGCGCTAATGTGTGAATAAGACCAAATTAGTTAAATCTCAACTGCCAGCCTTTCGGCTAGTTTATCCATAGCTTTTACCTTGAGCTAAAAGTGGTGAACACGTAAAAAGTTGAGTATCTGGAAACAGCATCATCTCTTTGGCTGTATGCGCTTCTTTAGAACTCCTATCCAATTCTCCGGACTAATTTATTTATGAAGGAAATGTAAAAATGGGTGGGTTCATGATTTTCGCCTCAGTTAACTTCAAATATACGGTTTCTAAGTAATTTATGTTTCACGTAATACCAGAAATTGTGTAAAGATAACTTTAATTTTCTGAGGATGTAAAGATAATGTCATGGCAATTGCAAAAAGCTTTAGAGAAAATTTAAGGGGATTACTACCATTTTCAATTTCTTTTTGATATTGGGGGCTTCACCTTACTTAATCAGTTCATGATTAACACACAAAAAGAGTGCAATTTCTGTGAAACAGGCTACAATCGGAACAGTCTTTATAAGAAAATATGCCAACAGTCATAAATCATTTGTATGAAGTGGTAAATTTTTTTATCAAGACCAGTCTTTTTTTAGACAAGCCAGTTAAAAGTGATATGCGAGAGCAACACTTTTGGTTTGTACACAGATGAGTAAGTCAGCATTAAATGCGACTTTTCAAACTCACTCAGAAGTTCCTCTTTTTGAGGAACAAAACGTCCGAAAAAGATTAGGGAAATGAACTTAAAACCCTATCTTCGATTGTTAACTAGCTCGTTTTAAAAAGAGCAGTAAAAACATCTTGAGTAATTGATTCTGCAAGGAGCATGAGGAACGCGGCATGAACCAGGCTAACAACGTACTCGATAGCATTTATCAGCCTGACCTAGAAATAATGAATCAGCCTGAAATCGAGTTAGAAGACCTCCTAATTGAAGAAGACGAGGACTTGTTACTCGCTGATGATGGTGACGTTGATGAGTTTTTAGAGCCTCAGTCTGATGAGGACGACGCAAAGTCTGGAAAAGCCGCTAAGTCGCGTCGTCGGACACAAAGCAAGAAGAAGCATTACACCGAAGATTCAATTCGCTTGTATTTGCAAGAAATTGGTCGAATTCGTTTGTTGCGGGCAGATGAAGAGATTGAATTGGCCAGAAAAATTGCGGATTTGCTCGAATTAGAGCGTGTACGCGAGCGACTGTCAGAAAAGTTGGAACGCGATCCTCGTGATAGTGAATGGGCAGAAGCTGTACAAATACCATTGCCAGCATTCCGTTATCGCCTACACGTTGGCCGCAGAGCAAAAGATAAGATGGTGCAGTCAAACTTGCGCCTTGTGGTTTCAATTGCCAAGAAGTACATGAATCGTGGCTTATCATTCCAAGACTTGATTCAGGAAGGTAGCCTTGGTTTGATTCGCGCGGCTGAGAAGTTCGACCACGAGAAAGGTTATAAGTTCTCCACCTACGCTACTTGGTGGATTCGCCAAGCAATCACCAGAGCGATCGCTGACCAATCTCGTACTATCCGCCTACCGGTTCACCTTTACGAAACCATCTCCCGAATTAAGAAGACCACCAAGTTGCTCTCTCAAGAAATGGGGCGCAAACCTACGGAAGAAGAAATTGCTACTCGCATGGAAATGACCATCGAGAAACTACGGTTTATTGCTAAATCTGCCCAGTTACCAATCTCATTAGAAACACCTATTGGTAAAGAAGAAGATTCCCGCTTAGGTGATTTTATCGAATCCGACGGTGAAACCCCAGAAGACCAAGTTTCTAAAAACCTTCTTCGTGAAGATTTAGAAAAAGTTCTCGATAGCCTCAGCCCTCGTGAACGGGATGTTCTCAGACTCCGCTACGGTCTTGATGACGGCCGCATGAAGACTTTAGAGGAAATTGGGCAAATTTTCAACGTTACCCGTGAACGGATTCGTCAAATCGAAGCCAAAGCACTCCGTAAATTACGCCACCCCAATCGCAACAGCGTTCTTAAGGAATATATTCGGTAGTCAAAACTTAATAGTCACGAGTCAACAGTGAAAACTTGTAAACTTTCACTCTTGACTATGGACTATTAGACAAAAACAATAAAAAACCTGGAAGTGTAAATTTACTTCCAGGTTTTTTGTTTATCTTTTATTATCTATTTTTCTAGGTCTTACAGAATACCCCAGAAATGTAGGAAGCCTTGACCAGAGAACAGTTCAATTAATGTGGCTGCCAAAAAGCCAATCATTGCCAAGCGACCGTTCCAGATTTCGGCTTGGGGAGTGAAACCCCAGCGCCAAGAATTACGGTCTTCAACTACTGATGCAGAGATTTTTGTTGTGTCTGTCATGGGTGGCACTCCAAACTGAGTTTGATAAGAATCATTGCCTTATGTAAACTAATATAACAATATTTTGGGAAAATGCAACATTTGTTTATATTTTTATTGTTATGAATTAATTGTCATAGTTAACGCACTAATAGAAATATAAATATGCTTACAGTAAGGGCTTTAGCCCTTACTGTAAGCTTTGAAGTAATATGCGCCTCCCTGGGAGACTAAGATTTAATTATTAACGTTGGTCTACTTAGCGAATATTTACTTCTTGTAACTGAGTCTCAGATTGGACATTGTCAACCTTAACAACAGAATTATGAGCCATCAAAGATTTTGCTCTTTGATTTGCATTGACTACACTATAAGCTACCTTTTGACTTTGGGGTTGTGGGCGTAGTTTTTGCGTGTATTCATTGAGTTTAGCCTGAGCCTGATCATAAACAGGAGTACCTTGGGGAATTTTGCGGAGGTACTTGACAGCATTATCAAAGTTACCAGCTAATGCTTGTTTACTGGCTTGGTGTAAAAAGTAGGCGGCTCTAATTTGCCGTTTTTGATTATATTCAGTCAGTTTTTTTTGCACCAAAGCACCAGCAGAACTTTCTTGGGGAATTTGGCGTAAATATTCTAATGCTGAAGAAAAATCTCTAGCCTCGGCTTTAGCATAAGCTTTGGCTAATAAATCTTTTGTTTCTACTTCAATATTGACATTGGCTTGTTCGACTACATTTTTAATTTTAGATTGCCAATATAAAATATCAGGAACTTCGTTTGCAGCACTGAGGACATCTGACCATCTACTCTCAAGCAATGCTTGTTCAGCTAATGAATATTGTTTTGCTGCTGTTTGCCATTGTTGTTGCCATTCTTCGATGGTTGCTTGAGCGTCTGGATATACATTACTATGAGAAGGTATAAGTTTAGCTAAGGCGATCGCTTGTTGCAAGTCACCGTCTTGATATTCTTTTGTCGCTTTATATAAAATTTCTGTTTCTGTATTGGCTGGAGAATTACTCAGCAATGAATAAGTTCCCAGTCCCATTACTAAAGTATTAATGGCTAGTCCTACTTTCATTCCTGTGAGTAGGGGTGATATTTGTTCAGAAGTATCTTCTGGTTGAGTGTTCTCCATTCGCTGTGCGTTGACAACAGGCGCTAGGGAGGTTTCCCATTTCATCTGTTGGAGTACACGCAATACCTCACCCGCAGACTGGAAGCGCTCTTGGAAATTGTAGCGGATCATTTGGCTGAGAATAGCAGCTAGATAGTCACTAACTGGTGTATCAGCAGAACGCCAAATCATCTCATTAGTATTAGGATCTACTTTTAATTGCAGTGGTTCTAAACCAGTTAACGCCTGGATAGTAATCATTCCTAGAGCATAAATATCACTATTGATCTGGGTTTGACCAATAAATTGCTCTGGCGGTATGTATCCCAAGGAAGTAGCAGGAACTTGATAGATAGATAATTGTTCATCTATGCCAAAATTGACTGACTGGATAGAACCAAAGTCAATTAAAACTAATTTGCCATTAACAGAACGCCTAATTAAATTCTCTGGTTTAATATCGCAATGGATGACACCTTGCGAATGCACAAATTCTAAAATATTTAACGCATCTTCTAAAAATGTAATAACTTCATTCTCGCGCCACAGAGAACCCCAATTTTTCGCAATTGGCAATTCCGCAGTTAAAGCGTGTCCGGCGATGTACTCTTGCACTAAGTAGAAGCGCTCATTTTCCTCAAAACAAGCGATGAAGTTGGGAATTTGGGGATGTTGTCCCAAATGTTTGAGGGTTTCAGTTTCTGTCAAAAAACGTAATCTGATTGTATCTAAGTGGCTAGAGTGGAAACTGTTAACTTTAAGTTGTTTAACAACACATTTAGGTTGATGTGGGTAATTGATATCTACAGCAATGTATGTTTGTCCAAATACTCCTGAACCCAGGTTTTGGACAATTTGGTAGCGTGCTTGCAGTACTTTACCGATCATGTGGTGGTTCATGAGCTGGTTACTGAGTTAGTCCTTATATAAGTATTCTTTTTATTGTCTGCTGTTTCCGGAATAGCTAAAAGACAAATTACTCTAACGTAGAGTCTGAAAATGTCAGCTTAGTTCCTTAAGTATTGTTACTCTCAGTAAAAATGATTCTAATACTAAAACTGCCACCAGTCCTAAGTTAGTTGTAGAGTGGGAAATATACTGAATAAGTGCTTAATAAGTGACAAAGTATAAAATCTAACTATTAGCTTTTTCATCATGTTCCACTACTTCAGATTTATCTGTTAACGGTTTGACAACTCGTGCGATCGCTTCCTGCACAAATGCTTTAATAAACTCATCCCGGCGATTCATCTGAAACTGTTTCTGCACTACTTCCGTCATCCCACCATCACCCCAATCTTGGTCATGGCGAAAATATTCAATAAAACTCTTACCTGCTATTCTGGTTAAATAAGCAGCTGTTACCCCTTGAATGGCTTTTCCAATTACAAAGGTGGCAACATTAAGTTGTAAAGCCGTACTCAGTAATTGAATTGCACCCTTAACAATACCCAAACTGGCAATAGTTTTAGCTAGAGAAAGGGCTAACTCCCGTCCCCGTTCCATGTTTAATTCACAGCCGTAGACTTTGCCAATTTCTACAACCATTTGGGCATTGACCGCCGCCGTTGCCAGTAAATCTACTACAGGTAAAGGCGTAACTGATACTACACCTGCCCCAATCCACTGAAAACGCTCGACAATTTTATCAGCTTGACGACGACGTTGTGCGTCGATGAGTTTGCGGGCTTCTTCTCCCAAACGCAGAGATTGCAAAAGAATATTATCCGCCACCAAATCCTCACCCTCAGCCCGTAAAATCGCCGCCATCCGCCGCAGTAAGGGGATAATATCTGGTTCTGGTTGGAAAGGTTCCCCTGTTTCTAATTGTGCAGCTTCAGGATTAGCAGCGATCGCTACGACATCATTTGTAGCAATAAATCCCAACACCCGTTGACGTAACCTTGCCAAAATCACCTCTTTATCTTCATCTGTATAGAGGTCGGTTTTATTGAGGACTAAGAGCGATCGCTTACCAATTTCCGCTAAACTCTTTAAAGGTTCGTATTCTGACCGTCTTAAGTCATTATCCACCACAAACAACAGTAAATCTGCCTCTGTTGCCAATTCTCTGGCTAATTGTTCTCGTTCTGTTCCCGCCACCCCAGCCTCTAAAATCCCTGGCGTATCTGTAATTAAAATCTTCCTTTCTAAGCCTTTCAACCGCAAACAATAAGTTTCTCCGACTTGGGTTGTCCCCATTGGTGCATCTACTTTACCTACCATCCGTCCCATAATCGCATTGACCAAGGAAGTTTTTCCTGCACTCCCTGTACCAAAAACCACTACTTGAATTTCCCCCCTTGCTAAGTTGGTTTCGATCTCCTGAGAACGACTTAATAAAGCCTGTCGTGTAACTTCATCCTGAATTTGGGCTACCTGTTGCCGCACAGCCTGTAAGGTAGTAGAAGCTGCATCAGACTTAGCCGCAGGAATTTGTGCTGCTGTCACTCGCCTACGATTGCTACGGGAGCGTTGTTCACCAGCCTGCAACATCATGACGTAATAAATAAAGGCAGCAACTAAGCAGCCAATAAGAACAATCAGCAGCAACAACAGCAAATTACCCAGCAGTGGCGAATAAGATAACTGCCAGTAAAGGCGCGATAGGGAATCAATCAGCCACAGGGCAAGTCCCAATATAACAATTAAACCAACAATCAGCGTGACTATGCGCGACAGAGGCATGGGTGGCGACGGTAAAGATTAAATAGGCAGATGCTTCTAATCTTAATAGTTTCAGTATTTTTCACCAGAGTACAACAAGCAACTTTATCAGCAGTCAAAAGTAATAGTAGTATTAAAGTCGTTTAATAATTCCACAATAAATACTTAGTTATATAGAAAATTTATCCATTATCAACAGGTGAGAAAGACTATATGTGACGAAATCACTTAAAATTAAGTAATTTACTTTTTATATCTTAGTATTATAACAAATCAGTGTACACTCAAAAGATGATTTGCGGCTATGCTCCTACTCCGCAGCAATTTTCCATAAACTAGTGCAGTGCAGCGTAAATAAACATACCATTTTAAATCGCGTAAAAGTCCATTCCTCAATCATGTACTGTTCCATCAGGCATAATTGCTCCTCGTAGTTCAGCATCTGTGAGAATTGTTCCGGTTAAGTCTGCTCCTTGCAGATTTGCTTTTCGTAAAATGGCACTATCCAAATTTGCGTAACTCAAATCTGCATTTTGCAAACTAGCACCACTTAAATCAGCCGCCAGATTCCCCCACTGTATTGTTCGGCCAAAATTTGCTCGACACAACTTTGCCCCATCTAAATTGGCGTGATGCAGGGAAGCAGATCTCAGGTCAGCATAGCTTAAATCTGCCCCAGTAAATATCACATATCCTAAATCTGTACGCTGGTTGGAACTGGGACGCAAGTCTGCTTGAAATAGTAAGGAACGTGAGAGATTGGCACTGTTCAAATTAGCACCACACAAACTAGCTTTAATTAAATTGGCTTCTTCCAAACGAGTCTTAACTAATTTTGCACCAGTTAAATCTGCTTCTCGAAGAATAGCGCGATACAAATCTGCATGACTCAAGTCTATTCCCCAAAGGATGGCTTCGCTCAAATCCGCTTCTTGTAAACAGGTGTGGCTGAAGTTGCTTTTACCAAGTCGTGTCTGACGTAAATCGGCATAGCTCAAATCTGCGCCTGTGAGGGTTGCATTTGTTAACTCTACTTCTTGCAGATTGACTCGCTGAAAGTTACGTTTGCCAGCAGCATAAAGTTTAAGAATTTCACCCACATCCATAAATAATTAAAAATTTAAAAATTAATCAATTTCAATTCAAAGGGTATGATACCAACTCTTTAAATTTGTTTTCCTGTAATTCCCGTATTTTCTAGATGCCCCTGTCTAGTATTTATCGCCATGTTAGATTTCAATGGTATGAGGTTGGATGAATTCTGTCATCAGTTCTGCGACGGATATGATGCCCTGGTTGTAGCCAACATTCGTTCCCGAAAATATTAAACCATGTTCTACGTCTTTAGAAAATTGGCGTTTTATCGTGAAGTGCTTTCAGACTCTGTGTTTGTTGTAGTAAACGCTGACTGATGCGATCGCATACTAACTCACAAAGTTCAAATATCATGGGGTCAGTATTATAACTAAATACAATTAAAGTTTGTTGTAAGTAGTCAACAGTCAACAGTTAAAGGTTCTGCACTATGAACTGTTGACTATGGACTGTTGACTATTGATTAATCCCAAACACCGACCCAACCGTTGACTTAATTGAATCCCTAGCATCCTTGAGAGTCTGAGTAATGGGATGCTTCGTTTGTAAAAATACCCGCGCACAGTTACGTCCTGGCATTCCTGAAATCGAACCACCAGGATGAGTTCCTGCACCAGTCAGAAACAGATTGTCAATGGGGGTTTTGTAGTTTGCTATTTCTGGCAAGGGGCGGAAAAAGACCATTTGATCCAAGGTCATGTCAATATGGTAGTAATTGCCTTTGTATGCACCTAATCTTTCACCCAATTCTGCTGGACTTTCTACACGACGGGCAATAGTTGCGGTTTTGACGTTTGGGGCATAAGTTGCCAATTTATCAACTACCTTGTCTGCAACTTGGTTTTTCAATTCATCTGTCCAACCAGTACCTTTCAAACCAGAACCTTCTGCACCAGCGATTTGATAAGGCGCAAAAAATTCAATCCACACTGTATGTTTGCCTGGAGGTGCTAAAGTGGGGTCGAGATAACTAGGCATGACTACATACATTGATGGGTCAGCATCGGGTATTTCCCCCAAGGTACATTTACTATGTGCTTGTTCCACATGAGTAACAGAATCAGCAATTAAGATAGACCCAACTAAATATTCATCTTTATGGGCGTGGAAGGGAAAGCGGAGGGGTTCATCTAACGCCAAATCTATCTTGAGGATGGTTTCATTATTGTTGACAATGCGGCGTTCCAATCTTTCCCATAAATCTGGGTCTGCTGAATCCACATCGCTTTTATCGGTCATTTCTAAAAACAACCGTTTAGCGTCGATATTAGAAATCACACCATATTTAGCACGATATTCTTGGCCACCAGCCACCCGCACACCGACAGCTTTACCATCATCAATCAAAACTTTGTCAACGTGTTGGTCGGTGAGAATCACACCACCTTTACTTATAACCAAATTCACCAAAGCTTTTACCAATGCGCCAGTACCGCCGCGAGGTCTAGCCATACCAGGGTTATGACGCATCGCCATCATGATTGCACCAATGGCTATGGTTTTTTGGGATGGTGGCGCACCTAGTTCTGATGCTAGTCTTGCTAGGGGTGCTTTGAGAAATTCCGAATCAAACCACTCGTTGAGAATATCTTCAGCACTGGTCAACATATTCCGAACAAAGTCCAGGGTTTTGTTGGGAGAACCTATGACTGAAAATAAATCTTTAAATTTTGTGATGTCGTAGTTACCGAGTATATCTATGATTGATTTAGGCGGAGCATTAAACATAGGAATCATTGCACCTATTGCCCGTTGCCAATATTCAGTAAACTCGGCGTATTTTTTAGCATCACGTTCACTATAACGGGCAATTTCTGCACAAGTCTTTTCTAAAGATTTATGAGCTAAAAAGTACTTACCGTCAGGATGAGGACAGAAAACGACTGGATCACATTCTAGATATTCTAAGCCGTATTTTCCCAATTCTAATTCTTCAACTACTGGCCCCAAATGTATAAATTCGTGATCGATCGCACACAAGTTAAATAGAAACCCAGGTGCTTCTTTGGGTAAACACTCCTCTGTTGTGGCTGCACCGCCAGGAACAGGACGCTTTTCCAGTAGCAGGACACTATAGCCAGCCTTTAGCAAATAAGCAGCACAAACTAGCCCGTTATGTCCAGCACCGATAATTACAACATCATACTCTTGCATATTTGTTATTTGCAAATAAAGTGGCTTGGTAATATGAAAAAGGGTAACAAAGAAATGACAACCTTGATAATCAATAGTAACTAAAACTCAGGTATTTTTAATGCTGTGAATTATTATTACCTATGACTGACTCAGGGATTTGCATAACATTAACTTCTAATGATAAAATTAATATTCCTTGACGCATTTCCATATTTTTAATACAAATTTTCATGTCTTCCCAAACAAAATAAGGAAGATTTACTAGATACTTGGCTTTTTGCATCAAGGAGGTAACTAATTCTAAAGAAACTCCTTTCCCTTGAGTACAATGAAAGCTCTCTAGCATTATAGGTTGTGAGGCAGTGCGAGGGCGAATCATGGCAGTAAAACCTAATAGTTGACTATTATTTTTTTGTTTTAATAATAAATTTCCTCGAAAACCCATTTGATAATTACTAGGTAAAAATATTTGGATATGTTCCATTTCAAAATTGACAATTTCTCCATCTACATCCAAGTCAAAATTTTGCATTAACTTGCGAGTAAAATCTGAAGTAAGGGCGGAGTTAATATCTGCTTCGGAGAGGATAACACGAGCAGCTAAATTTACAGGCTTATCTAGTTGAATATCTCCAAAAATGGCGCTTAGAGGGTTGATAGCAATACTATCGGTCTTGACTTGGATTTCTTGGACGCGAATATTTTGTTTAGTGACCAAGCCTTGACCAGCAACTGTAACACCATCTGCTTGTCCCTGCACTACTTTTAAAATGTCAGTTTGTACATAAATATCAATTTGTTCGGCTGTATCTAGCTGATTAAATATACTTCTTTCAGCTACTTGGGATATTAAATGCTCTTCCAAATTTTGCTTGTCTGGCATGAACTCATACTTTCTTAATTTCCTATTACTAGTTACTGTAAACTCTAAATAGGTGTAAATGAATCTATAGGATGGTATATACAAAAAAGAGCATAATTAGTACGCAAATATTTTTGATGAGTAAAGACATTAATTTTCAATGAACCTTAAGGAAGATTTATTAAACAAAAATCATGGTGAGAAGTCAAATCATTCTTGAGGAATAGTTCTGATTAGAGTTGATTTTTTGTAAACTTTCATACGTTATTGTTGAATCTACTGTTAACCAACTCATGCCATTTTGCCCCATCGCTACCTCTGATGGAAAAATTGCGGCAAATTATACAACTACGAGAAAAATTGTCTGTATTTTCGTTGTGTTTTTAAACTAAAAACACCTCTAGAGACTAGAGTCTAGGGAAAAGAGGTTTTCATCCCTGATTGTGGATCATTGCTTGTGGTAAGACGACTAACAGTTAAATATGAGATTACTAATCTAAACCTAAAAATCTAAAATGAGATGAGCAATCCCCGTGAAAAACTAAAATGAGATGAGTAATCCCCGTGTTTTGTGCCTTGGTGAAGTTTTATTCGATTGTTTAGCTGATCAATTAGGGCTAAAGCTGGAAGAGGTGAAGTCTTGGACTCCTTACCCAGGAGGAGCGCCAGCTAATGTGGCCTGTGCTTTGGTGAAGTTGGGAACTCCCGCCGGATTTATAGGCGCGGTTGGTGAAGATGAGCCAGGAAATGAGCTAGTCAAGCTATTACAAGAGGTAGGTGTAGATACAACGGGTGTTCAACGTCATCCTACTGCACCAACACGACAAGTTTATGTGGTGCGAGATTTAGCAGGCGATCGCACTTTTGCAGGCTTCGGTCAATATGATACCTCTGAATTTGCCGATACCCATCTACAAGCCAAGCAATTACCAGAGTCAGTGTTTCGAGAGGCTGATTTCCTGATTTTAGGTACTTTGGAATTAGCCTATCCCGACAGTGAAAAAGCTATTTACCGCGCTTTAGAATTGGCAGAACAGTATGATCTGAAAATTGTATTGGATGTCAACTGGCGACCAGTTTTTTGGCAAGATGAAAATATTGCTCGGCAAAAAATTCAGGAAACATTCAAGCGCATCGATTTCCTCAAACTTGCCAAAGAGGAAGCAGAATGGCTATTTAATACAACTGATCCAGGTGCTATTACTTACCGTTTAGATTCAATTGAGGGAGTGTTAGTGACGGATGGAGATAATGGTTGTGCTTATTGTTTAGGTGAAAATGAGGGTAAAATACCAGCTTTTACCGTTGCTGTAGCAGATACCACCGGTGCAGGAGATAGCTTTTTGGCAGGATTTATTCACCAACTGAGTAAACATGGTATTCACAGCTTGAGTGATGCAGATACAGCAAAACGTATTGTTACTTATGCCAGTGCAGTAGGGGCGCTGACTACCATTAAACCAGGTGCGATCGCTTCTCAACCCACATCTACAGAAGTCGAAATTTTTCTAGCCTCCCATCAAGTTTAAGCAAAAATTCAAGCCACTGGGGTATCAGCTAAAATTGGCTGATACTTCAGGAGGGGACAGGGAGAAGGGAGAGAAAGAACGACTAATGACTAATGACTATTAACAACTTTCATCGGCAAATTAACTATAAAAGTTGCACCTTGTCCAATTCCTGGGCTTTCGGCTTGAACTGTACCACCATGCAATTCTACTAAGTGACGAACTATTCCTAATCCTAATCCTAGTCCGCCGTGTGATCGCGTGGTTGAACCATCGGCTTGACGGAAGCGCTCAAAGACGTAAGGGAGAAATTCGGGGGATATTCCCAATCCTGTATCGCTGATGCGAATTTGGACGCAGGTATCTAGGCGATCTAGTTCTACAGTAACTTTGCCACCTAAGGATGTGAATTTGACGGCGTTGGCAACTAAATTCCAGACTATTTGTTGTAGTCTGTTGGCATCACCCATCACTACCCCTACTGTGGGGTCGAATTGGTATTCAAGGCAAATATCCTTAGCCTCGGTTGCTGGTCTAAGGTTATCAATTGCGGCTTCTACAATTGGTATTAGGTCTACTGGTTGAGTATTAAGACGGAGTTTGCCGCGAATAATTTGGGAAACATCTAAAATATCTTCAATTAGTTGGGCTAAGGACTTACTATTACGCTCGATTGTCTCTAGGGCTAATGCAGTAGTATTTGCGTTAAATACGCGGGTTTTGAGTAGCTGTGTCCATCCGAGTATGGCATTGAGGGGGGTACGGAGTTCGTGGGAGAGTGTGGCGAGAAACTCGTCTTTGATGCGGTTAGCGGCTTCTGCGGCGCTGCGGGCTGCTTGTTCGCGGGCTAGGAGTTGCTCGCGTTCTTGTTCTACTTGTTTGCGTTCAGTCACATCTGTAACTAGAGCCACAAAGCCTTCGACTTGTCCATACTGGCTAAACCGAGGAACGTAAGTGGTACTAACATCGTGAATTACGCCACATTTGTCATGTACTTGGGTTTCAAAAGTTATTTGTTCTCCTGACATAACTATTTCTATATAGGGCAAAATTGACTGATAAACAGATTCACCCAAAATTTCTATAATATGTTTGCCATAAGTTTCTGATGCAGACAGCCCAAATAATTCTTCGTAGCCTTTATTATTAAAACGATAGCGTTGTTGGGCATCAACATAAGAAATCAAAACAGGCACAGAATCGGTGATTAGTCGCAGTTCCTCTTCTCGTTGACGCAAAGTTTCTAGTATCTGATGACTTTTACTGAGTGCGGCTTGCTGTTTGCTAATATCAAGTACAAAACCAATTACCTGTTTTTGATGATCATCTAACAAAGCACTACCAATGAGGACGGGAACACGACTACCATCTTTACGGATGTATTCTTTCTCTAAATGCTGACATACACCTGTGGTTTTCAATTCATAGATAGAGCGATCGCTAATTTCTTGATATTCTGGGGGTGTCATCTCTCGCCATCGTACTAACCCTGCGAGCATATCCTCCCGCGTATAGCCTACCATGTTCAAAAAAGCGTCGTTAGCTTCGGCGATCGCCCCATTGAAATCAGCGATAATTACCCCGATAATGTTCGACTCTACCAACCTTCTAAACCTGGCATCACTTAACTGTAGCTGCTGAGTAGTCAGTTCTAAACGCTGCTTGGCAAGACGTAATTCTGTGTTGAGCCAGTTGATAAATGTTGTCACCAGGATGAACAAACCTAAACGTACTTTGCTATCTGTATTGGCAACATACAACGAAAACACAGGGTCAAAAAAAACGTAACTTACTGCTAGGCTAGATAAAACAGTAGCAAACAGACCTGTTTTGAAGCCACCATACCAAGAACTGACCGCTACAGCCGCAAAAAATAGTACAAAAATAGTTGGTGTCAGTAGTGATTTATATAATAGTGTCAGTAACAAAGCGCCGCTAACTGCTAACAATGCCACAATATATGGCGCAAGCCTGGGGCGTATTCCTTTCAATCTGGCTCCTCCTTTGATGCCTCTAGCTACAGCATTATTCCCAAAATATCTAAGAAAATGCGTTCGCTCAACACCTATTTTGCCTTGGCTAAACCAATGCCTCTCGTTTCTACACCCAGAATCTATCTAAAGTAGTAATAGCTATGATTTTCAAGTGGGACATAATATGAGAAAATTCAAATAATTAATAATTTTATTTAAAATTTTGCTGAGTATCGTCACAAAAAAACACCTAAAAATTTCGGTTTTAAGATGGGCGTAAATCAGTATAAATATTCCTAACCTACAACTAATTTTTAAAGCAGACTATGGGAAATTGGAGACTTTAAATCTAAAATTTCTCAATCTCCAATCCTCAATCTCCAAATGGCTCGTACTCCCACATTAACTTACGATCGCGGCACACTCATATTACATCCACCTCCACGCGGCAAAGCTTGGATGGACTATGCCACATGGGATGATAGGGTGGAAAAGTTTCGCATTCCGGCGATGAGATACCGCGCTGTCGTGGAAGCATTACAGGCGGAAGAGGTCTACTTTCTCGATGAAGCCAAGGGATTTTACCCTGTGGATTTAGTCCCAAGTCTGGAAATGGAACCCTACCAACACCAGAGTGAGGCGTTAGCGGCTTGGAAGTTGGCGGGAAGACAAGGGGTAGTGGTGCTACCCACGGCGGCGGGAAAGACTTATTTGGCGCAAATGGCGATGCAGGCGACACCACGCACTACCTTAATTGTGGTGCCGACTTTAGATTTGATGCACCAATGGTATGCTCATTTAGTAGCGGCGTTTCCTGATGCTGAGGTGGGATTATTGGGGGGTGGTTCGCGGGATAAGTCACCAATTTTAGTTGCAACCTACGACAGTGCAGCCATCCATGCTGAAGCCTTGGGTAATCAATATGCTTTGATTGTGTTTGATGAGTGCCATCATTTACCCACAGATTTTAACAAAGTGATTGCCGAATATGCGATCGCTCCCTATCGTCTCGGACTTTCCGCCACACCAGAACGCACTGATGGTAAACACACCGATTTAAATATTCTCATTGGTGCTGAAGTCTATCGCAGACGTGCTGAGGATTTAGCTGGGAAGGCCTTAGCTGAACACGAAATCGTGCAAATGAAGGTGAAATTATCACAACATGAACGGGAAAGATACAACAATTTAATTCAAATTCGCAATGATTTTTTGCGCCAATCAAAAATTTCCTTAGGGAGTATTCAAGGCTGGCAAATGTTTGTGCAGATGAGTGCGCGATCGCAAGGTGGACGGAGAGCGATGTTAGCCCACCGTGAAGCCAAAGAAATCGCCTTAGGAACTGATGGGAAGTTAAGAATTTTAGCTAATTTACTCGCCAAACATTATCCAGAACGGGTGTTAATTTTCACGGCTGATAATGCTACCGTTTATAAAATTTCTCAAGATTTACTAATTCCCGCGATTACTCATCAAACACCAGTTAAAGAACGCCATGAAATATTAACTAAATTTCGGGAAGGTGAATATAATACTTTAGTTGCTTCTCATGTTTTGAATGAGGGTGTTGATGTACCTGCTGCTTCTGTCGCTATTATCTTATCTGGTACAGGTTCAACTAGAGAATATATCCAACGTTTGGGGAGAATCTTACGTAAAGGAAACATTCAAAATAAGCAGGCGATTTTATACGAAGTTATCGCAGAAGATACCAGCGAAGAAAATACTTCCGCAAGACGCAGAGGTGAAGACAGAAAAGGAAATTTACAGGTAGTTTATGGTAGCGGTAAAGGAACAACTACTAAAGCCGCCGAACAAATAGAAATCAATTATGTAGTCGATAATTCACAAGCAAACAACCAGGGAAATGCTACCAACGGAACTACTAAGCCATCGCTTAAACGGCGAAGAAATAATACCAAAAAGACTGAAGATTGACCAAAAACATCTAGATTTAACTAACGAATTAATCAATTGTTTTCAAGCAGCCAAAGGTAAAACTCTCGGTATGCTAGAAAGTCAACTTTTGGATTTAGAAGGAGACGCTACAGATTATCGAGTCAAGCGAGGATTAGCTTATATTATCAAAAGCAATTTCTGCACCTTTGAGGTAGTGAGTCCGCTAGAACCACCAATGTTAAGAGAAAGAGTCTTTTCTGCGGCTGCAAAATCTGCCCCTAGTAGGGAATCAACACAACTGACATTAAGCAAAATTGCTGATGAATTAACCAAAGAATTAGAACGAGAAGTTTTGCTAGAACAAGTGCGAGATGGACTCTATGCTGACTTATCTGAAAATAAGATTTTAACTAACTTTGATGTACCCACACCAGTAGATATATTAAATCGATATAACTTATCCCAGGTGCAGGGAATATTTTATAAAGCCAGTAAGTTAATTTTAAATGCCCATCGCAATGTTCCAGGGGAATATAAGCTGTTGTTTCGCTATCTCAAGTTATTTCAACTAATGGCTTATATTGAAGGCGATGCTGATCACGGATTTACAATTACCGTTGATGGGCCGACGAGTTTATTTAATTCTAGTACACGCTACGGGTTGGCGATCGCTAAACTCATTCCCGCCCTACTTCATGTCACCAAATGGAGTCTAGCAGCCACATTACAAACTCGTGATGTCTATACAGATACATGGAAAACAGGTAGATTTACCCTCAATTCCGAATGTGGTTTAGTATCTCACTATTCCAAAGGGAAACCCTACGATAGTATGCTAGAAGCATCATTTGCAGATAAATGGGATGCTTTAAAAACAGATTGGGTCTTAGAAAGAGAAGTAGATTTAATTCCCATTCCTGGTAGTGTGATGATTCCTGATTTCCGCTTAGTACATCCTGATGGACGAGAATTTCTCTTAGAAATAGTTGGTTATTGGCGACCAGAATACTTACAAAAAAAGTTTTCTCAAGTGCGGCGTTCTGGTTGTGATAATTTAATTTTGGCTATTTCTGAAAGATTGAATTTGGAAAAAGCCGGAATTAAATTAGATAATGTACCGGCAAGAATTGTTTGGTTTAAAGATAAATTACTACCGAAATCTGTGTTGGCAATAATTGATGAATAGACATGAATTAATTAGAAACAACAGGATTGAGTTGTAGTAATAACCACGTCAGATAAGTACCAAAAGGCCCCCATAAAGCGTAGGGAAGAAATAGCCAAGCAGCTTTTGTAGAAATAGGCTTAACGACAAAAGCCAAAATATAGACGAGTAGTGTTGCTAAACCACCCATGATGATCCCCCCCATCAGACTCCGCAGTTCTACCACAACAGGACTATAAGCGGAAGTAGATATAGCGATCGCCGCATAAATAGCCATTAAAAACCAAGGACGAACACCTTGTCTTGTCTTTTTTTCCCAGACAATAATGGCTGAAATAGTTGTACAAGCCCAAATGAACGTCCAAATAACCGGAATGAGAAATTCAAAAGTCAGCCAGTCAGGACGTTGTAAGTTTTGAAACCAGGGGTCGCGCAGTGATGTAAACAGGTTACCACCAAAAAATAGGGCTGCTGAAACTGCTGTGATGATCCATCTCGCTTTCACAAGGTTTTTCTGTAATATTGGTCTACTTGCAGTTTAAACAATAATGAGCGATCGCTGCACCTATTCATAGGAGTAACGAGTGCTGAGTCCTGAGTAAGAATTTCGCCCCCACTTCCCATTCATGGCCATCCAAGGGGCGATCGCCGCAAGAACAACTGGGTGATATAGTAGGTATTGCCTACTCGCCACACACCTACACCCGTTTCTGCAAATACTGGACGGAGAATATTTTCTCGGTGTCCGGGGCTTTTCATCCACCCTTCAATAGCTGATGGTACAGGTCGAGGAATATTTGTACTTGTGTATAGATTCTCACCTATCACCCAGTAAGAAACACCACCATCACGGACTCTATCTTGTAGGGTACTGCCATCTGCGCCTGTATGGCTGAAAAACTTCTTTTCTGCCATTTGTCGGCTGTAGTTACGCGCAACCTGCGCTAGTTTGACATTATTTTGTAAGGGTTGTAGCCCGTTTTTTTGTCGTACTTGGTTGATACCTTGGCGAACGGCTGTTTCTATTTGGGCAGTTGTGGCCGATTCAGCAGGAATTTGGGGTATGGAGGGCTGATCTGACGGTATTTCCACTACTGGTAGAGGCGGTAAAGATTCAATTAACTGCTCACAGCCAGTAGATAATAAGGCCATAACTCCCCATATTGCCCAATTTTTCTTGAGTAACAAATTTTGACATTGATAACGTATATTCACTTTATCTCCATACCAAAGTAATTTTGCTAATTAATTTTTGGTTATTAATATAAGTTTGAATAATTTCCGAATAGATGAAATTTATTTCTCACCGTTCGCATAATAAAATCTGACTAAGATAATGGTACAAAATATGAATATATTGGCAACATGAATATTGAAAAGCTCTACCCTTGCCCTTGTTGTGGCTACAGAACTTTTAACCTTAAGCCACCAGGAACATACCTTATCTGTCCAATATGCTTTTGGGAGGATGATGGAGATACAGGAGCAGTTTACGGATATAGCAGGGTGGGATCTAATCAAGTCTGTCTACGGCAGGCACAACAAAATTTTATTGCCTTTGGAGCTTGTGAGCCGCAATGGTTGAAGGATGTTCGTTCTCCAACACCAAGTGATGTGCGAGACACCACTTGGCAAACAATTGATGATTTCGCCGAAAAAACTCGATTCGAGCTAATCGAGAAGATTACTGTTGCTTTCAAAGATGTAGTCCTTGAGAATGGAGTCTCACTACATGAAGCACGGGCTTTAGATGATTATGAAGATCGAAAACAGGCACGTGAAATTGATTGCAAAATACGGTGGCAAGAGATTCCCGATGATTGGATTGAGAAATTCCATGATGTTTTTACATTCATGGATGCAAAAGGATTTCGATATGCTATTCCGGCATATATGATTTGGTGTCTGAAGTACAACAGGCATGATACAAATTCCTTTGCTTCAACGGTTATATTTTTAAAATCCTACAATTACCGCAGTAAATTTTTTAGTTGCCTGGACACAACTCAAGAAAAGGTAATATCCGAGTTCCTGGAATTTATTGATATCTTATTCCCTGGATACTAAAGGTATATTAACTGTTGGAATATCTAGACTTTGGAGACTTGGACAATCAATACTGTGATCGCTCTCGACAAATCTAGATTCCTGGCAATGTGTTTTGTGAAAGTTGGTATGCAAAAAACTATACCCTGGCTTAAAATATCAAAGCTAGAGATAGCAATACTTGCCAGTTTTTTTGTGAATTAATGATTTCCGAATTAAATGATGCGATCGCTGAGTTATTTGAATTTATTTTTAGTTATTTAATATTCATATTTTGCATAATTCCTGAGTGTCACAACAATTACCTGTGCTAAATTTGTTTGACATACTTTAATCATCCAATAGCCTCTAAAGTAACAACCTGAATTGAGCTAACTGGCATAATATAAAAGAAGCAAATACAGATAGTCTGTAAGCAGAGTCTTTTCGTAAACATCGCTACAAATTAATGCAAATAAACAGCCAATAATCTGTATATTTAACTGCAAAAATCGAGGGGATTTAGCTGCGAAATTCTGAACCTTATTGTTTTTACATTGATTTTGCAGAGGGGTTTATGAGCCAAATAGACATCGAAAAACTTCATCTTTGGGTACAAGACAGGGAAACTGTGTTGAAATACAGCACTCATGTTGAATGGCGTTATGGTAAAAAACCAGACTATACCCATTCTAATGAAAAACTTGCCCAGGAAAGTACACGTAATCACCCATCCAATTCACTGGAAGCACTAGTACAAAATTTGGTGCGAACTTTTGATATTGAAGCTAACTTCAAAACCAATCCTGCTCAGTGGCTTTCTGTTGTTCCCGATCAATTTCGCATGAGTACCAATGGTGGTTCTCGCCATACCATCACAGACTTGATTAATTCTGGTACTTATAAATTAATGATTGGCAATACCAAACATTATCAAGCAACAGCAGAAAATTTTGAAACTTCCACTGGTCTATTTCATACAGCCTTTCCTGATGGCTTCTTGTGGGAAGTACTAGAAGTTTATTCTGGCCCGCCGGAGATTGTTTTTAAATGGCGACACTGGGGAGAATTTAAAGGTGAATACAAAGGCTATGCACCCACAGGCGAGATGATAGAAGTCATTGGTACAAGCCTTGTTCGTGTCACAGATGATTTAAAAATTCTTTCATTGGAACACTATTACGACAATACCCAGTTCCTCGCCAAACTGACATCAGGTGGTAAATTACTCAAAACACCCCAAAACCAGCAAAAAAAATCCGATTCTCTCTGGCGCAGGTTTTGGAATTTCATTCAAAAACTTTGGGGACGGAAAGAAACATCACCACCAGCAAATCTACAAGCTAGTCGTTGTCCCTTCGCTGCTGTTGTTAAGTGAAGATGAGAAGTAGGGGGGAGAATAGAGAGAATAATTTTTCCCCTTGACTGACAACTCAGCACTCCTCACTCAGTACTTACTTTAACTGTCTACTAATTTTCATCCTGTAAAATATCTTCCAACATAGGAGCCAGTTCTTTATTTAACCGACCAGATTTGACAAATTCTGCATAAGTATCCGCCTCAACTGCTAGTAGTTCATCTCGGAATTGTTCTGTTGTGAAGTGCTGGAGATTGGGGTATTCATTGTGTAATTTATTGATTTTTATTTGCAACTCGTCAATTTCGCCTGAGACAAGTTTTCCTTGGTAACGAATAAACTCTGGGTCAATACCAGGACGTTTCTCTGTTTGGAGATATTGCAACACCCGTTCTAGGGCAACATGACGGGCGACTAGTTGTAAATACTGTTCGCGTAAGGGTGCATCACCGAGCAAATTGAGCTTTTGCAGTAGGGGTTTAATGGTTAATCCCTGAATAAGTAGAGTAAATAAAACTACGCCAAAAACAGTGGCAATAATTTTGTCTCGCTCTGGCAGTGCAATCGGTACACTTAATGCCAGGGCAATGGATACTGAACCACGTAAACCTCCCCACCACAGAATGGTTTGCTCCGGTAAGGAGACTTCTGATTGAGTCATCATGGCGCTCAATTTGCTCAGAATCAGCAGTGCAATTCCTCGCATTAAAATCATTGCGGCTACAGTGATAGCGATGATTTGTAGGTTTTCTCCTAAACTGGCAAATCGGATTTGGTCGCCAATTAAGAGAAAAACAATAGAATTGACAAAAAATGCCAGAAATTCCCAAAATTCGGAAACAATAATCCGAGTCCGGGGATTCATACCTATGCGAGAACCAAAGTTACCTAAAATCAAGCCTGTGGTGACAACGCCTATTACACCGGAACCTCCCAAGTCTTCGGTAACTAAGTAAGTACCGTAAGCAGACACCAAGGTTAAGGATTGTTCCACCATTGGCAAGTCAAAACGTTGGGTGAGGTAGGAAATGGCAAAGCCAATTAAACAACCTATCGCTACACCAATACCAACCACTTGTAGAAGCTGTAACAAAATTGGTTGGAAACCTAATTCGGCATTTCCCAAGGGCAAAGCCACCAAAAAACCAAAGGCAACTACTGCCATACCATCATTAAATAGGCTTTCGCCTTCCATGAGGGTGACAAGACGAGTACCTACACCCAATTCCCGAAACAAAGCAGTGACGGAAACCGGGTCAGTAGCAGCCAAACTCGCGCCGATGAGCAAGGCTGTAGTCAGGGAAATTCCAGCCAGTTGATTAAGTCCAATTGCTACACCGCCAATTGTAATGAGTACCCCAAATACCGCATATAGGCAAATTGGCAACAAATCTCGCTTCAAATCAGACCACTTTAAATTCCACGCGGCTTCAAATAATAGCGGTGGTAAAAAGATCGACAGAATTAAGGCGGGAGATAGGACAACCAGGCGCACATCGACAACGGCTAACCCCAAGCCGACAATTACCAATAGTAAAGTATAGGGGATTTGGCGAAACCAACTAAATACTTGGGGTAAGGTGGCTACACCTAAAGAAACTGACAGTACTAACAGAAACTGCTTGAGATTCGTGGCGATCGCTTCTTCACTAATTGCTGATTCAATTACCATAAGTAAATATCTGGTAGAATTTTGTACTTATTCTCTTGTGATTAGATTCAGATGATGTCATCTGAATCTAGGATTTTAATGATTTAGGCATGAATGATTGACAGTAAATTTAACCAGAAGGAGCAAGGTCTTGGGTCTTAACATTCGAGATCGGTTTAAAAACTTCCGACGCAGGAAAAGACAGCCAGAGCAACTGCAACTGTTGCAAGTAGATTTACTGGCAGAATCTAAGCTGGACATATCTTATATCGCTCTTATTGTTAGTTCCTGTGCGATCGCTACTTTTGGTTTGTTGTCAAATAGTAGCGCTGTAATTATTGGTGCCATGATTATCGCTCCCTTGATGTTACCAATTCGGGGACTAGCTTTTGGTGCTTTGCAAGGTGATATAGTTTTATTTCGCCAAGGTATCATATCAGTAGGCGTAGGTACATTACTGGCACTAGCGATCGCCTTCTTTTTGGGTTTAATGGTAGGGCTACCCAGTTATGGTAGTGAAGTGCTGGCTCGTTCGGAACCCACATTGTTAGATTTAGGTATCGCTGTTGCTGCTGGTGGTATCAGTGGTTATGCCAAAGTTGAGCAAAAAATTTCCGGTAGTTTGGCAGGAACAGCGATCGCTGTGGCGCTGATGCCTCCTATATGTGTAATTGGACTGGGTCTAGCTAAGGCAGATTTCCCACTCAGTTTCGGTGCAACCTTGCTCTACCTCACCAACTTACTAGGTATTAGCCTCTCCTGTATGGTGACATTTTTGGTAGCAGGCTATACTTCCATGAGCCAAGCGCGCCGCCCCCTGATATGGACTTTGGTCATGACAGCTATCCTGCTTGTTCCCTTGGGTATCAGCTTTGCTCGACTTGTGCGACAGACGCAATTGGAAGCTAGTCTACGTAGAGCATTATTGAATCGTACTGTCACCTTTCAACGGGTGCAATTGTTTAGAAGTAGTACCAACTGGTTAGTTAATCCTCCAGAAGTGCGCCTGAGTGTGCGAGCAAAAGACGCTGTTACACCCCGACAAGTACAATTACTAGAAGAATTTGTCGAGCGAGAAATGGGACAAGCTTTCACCTTGATTTTTGAAGTTGGTCAAGTTGAAGAAGTGAGAAATTCTGAACCTTAGTATCTTACCCAGGTAAAAATCGCCACATTATTCAGATTTGCAGAGCAATAAGTAGGTCGGCGTAAATAATTATTGTTGGAATAAGGCAGGGGGCAGGGAGCAGGGAGCAGGGGGAGAAAGAGTTTGAGCTTTATTTACTTTTCTTCACATAGTTTGGTTTTATTGCACCTATTTACTTAGACGTTTTTCAATTAATGATAAAAATTAGTTTTTAAAACTTTAAGTAAGTTAGTGTGAATATTTATCATTGGAATTAGGCAGGAGGCAGAAAGGAAGAGGGTTTTAGTTGAATTTACTTTTTGTTACATAGTTTTGCTTATTTCATTATTAGCTTTAATTGCGGTTTTCTTCCTCAATTCCTGAATTTGCGCCACTACCAGTGGGTGGGAATCTTTTTGTAATTTGGGCAAGAGTTCCAAAAGAACGCGATGAGAAACTACACTTAAATAAGCGATCGCGGCTTCTCTGACAAAGCCTGTAGGATGACGCAAAGCCAACAATATTTCGTTAATTGTCAGGCGAATTCGGCTAACTTGGGCAAAATGAAAGCAGCAAGCCAAGCACCAATCGGAGAGAAAATTACCCAAGGTGAGCATCTTCCGCAATCTTTCACTAGCTGACAACTTTTGATATTCTGTAAATTCTGCCTCCACAAGATAATGCAGCTTTTCTTGGTGCGATCGCTTATCTAAAATATTCAACAACAAAGATTTTGTTGGCAAATTCACTGTATGTTCTAATATTTCTAAACCCCGCGCTAAATTAACCATCGATTCAGAACGGAGATTAAAAGCTGCTGCCTGCATTTTCTCTGGAGAATACAACAGTTTTAATAACAATAATAACCGTTCCCTAATATCCCATTCCATCTCTCCTAAGGCGCGTTGTAGTAAATCACCAATAATCAAAACTCGTTTACTTGTTTGGCTATTATCTAGATTTAATTGTGGTTGTAAATCTAGATAAGCAGCATAAATTTCACCCAAAAATCGTAATTCCTGATCAATGAGATTTTCCACTCGACTGTGCTGAAACCTGTCTACTAAATTGGTGATTTCTGATTGTTTTTGGATTTTCAATAAGCTGCGGAGAATATGATATCTATTACCACCCCAAGAAGATTCCAATTGTAACCATAAGGTCTCTACTGCTTCTGTTGTGGAAATTTGTCCTATAGTTCGCCACGCATACATCCGTAATACTTCTGGTTTATGGGCGTTGGTAGCTAGATGTAATAGCAGATCTAAGCCTTCATTCTCCATTTTGACCAAGGCACGCATAGCTGTAGCGCGAGTTGATTTGTAATAAAGTGCTGTCAACAGTGCAGAATAATATTCTTCCATGCGTGTTGCAGCAATCATTTCCAACACAGCACAACGCACCCGTAAAGATTCATCCTGTAACAAATTGGGGATATGAATCCGCAGAGCCTGTAAATAGACCACTTCTCTGAGGGCTTTCACTCCATTTACTCGTTCTCGTTCTTGCTTATGAGTCAACATCCGGCGTAAGGTTTTTGTCGCGGCTACTTTTTGCATGGGTGTTCCCTGACTCAACAGTAAAGCCGCAGCAGTAGCACGGGTTAATGAGTGGTGGCGTTGGTTGAGGTATTCTTCCAGTTGGCTTAAATTAGGGTTGGGATCAGCTAGCCAGACATAGCGCAACGCTAAGGCAAAAACTTCTGGATCAACGTTCCCTGGGTGACGTTCTAACAACCAACGCACTTCCGATACATGAGTAGGATTAGCATCAGTTGCCAGCATCACCTCTAAACTGTGCCGTTGTAAATCTGGCGGTAGCTTGAATAGTATGGATGCTAAAACATCTGCTGCCCCTTGGGGATCAATTTGAGCTAACAATTCAATACAAGAGTGTTTATCTGCGGTGCTACCTTTTTCTTCTAAAGCTTTGACTACCCCTTGTTTAAAGGCACGCAAACCCACATTAGCGGCACTTAGTTCGCCGCGTTCGGCACTTAAGACTAACAAATCAACATAACGCGATCGCAGTAACCATACTACCTTCAAACAAGCAACGGCTACTACCATTGTTTCGCCGATAAATACCCACTTTTGCATGGTTGCAGGCACTAACAACCCACAAACAAACAAGGTAATAACAATGATGATACCAGCCGTACCAGTGGCGATCGCTTCCGCAGTTCCCCCTGATAATGCCTGCATCCGGCTACGAATGTGTTCAGGGATAGGTTGATATAGTAATGGCCCGCTACTGACAACGAAGGTATAACGCAGCAGTTCATCAAAGAATTTCAACCCTACTAATCCCCAGAAAAAAGCCACCGATTGTATTCCGGGTATGACATAAAGTAAAGCAATCAACCCTGGGACTACAAAGCCTACAGCCACAGGCAAAAGAGCAGCAGTAAAGAACACGCCAAAGCGTTCTATCAGTCGGCTGGAAAAAAACCACTGGGTGGCTAATTCACACAAACCGACGATACCACCAAATATCCCTAAAAAGCTGGCTAGTTCTCGATTACCCAAGTTGATTTTCAGTTCTTGGAGATATTGAAAATCTACTAATAAACCAATGATTTGTAAAAGACCGACAAACGCAAATAACTGTAATGTATAACGCTTGAGTGGTGCTTGGATACGCCGATGACGAGAGGCTTGTTCTTGGGGAACTAAGCGCTGTGGTGCATCGGGAAAGGAGGTACGATACTGATAACTTAAATAGCAGAGAATCGCCGAACCCATAATGATCACTGCACAGGCGATCATAATCACGCGGTTGAGTTTGGCAAACTCCAACAACCAAGGCAAACTAAAGCCACTGATCACATCAGCTACTAACAAACCACTACTAATCAGTGGGTAGGTGCGTTTAATTTCTCGAATGTTAAATAATTGGTTGGCAACGATGGAAGTATTCAAATCGTTGACCACATACAGGGAATCTACCCACAGCCGCAGCAGAAATACCACGATGACTGAAAAGTAGGAGACATTGATTCCCCAGCGTAATAATACTAACAACATTAACGGCACGACCATACAAGGTGCGATCGCCACAACCACCCAACGCAAAGGAAAAACCTTTTGCAGCCAAGAATAGACAAAAACCAGTGCCATACCCATCACCGCACTGGCAATATACATCCAAGGTAGTGGCCCAGCACCATATTCATCTAAAAATAGTGCAACCGTACTATCTTCAGCCCAACGCAACCCTATAGATACAGTCGTGTAGAAGGCGAACATCATCCAAGTCCGTTCGCCTTCTTCTGGTCGTAGATTCACCCATTTTAAAAGTTGTGCCAGCCAACTTGGATTAGCTGCCAACGAATAATTTTTCAATTCCATGTTTTACTTTCTGGTATCTTCACCGTCCGGTGAGGGAGTGAGGAGTGGGAAGCAAGGAAGCATTAATCATTAACTTCCCCCATCTCCCTCATCTCCCCATCTCTCTCCTGACTTTTCACGGAATCTGGAAAACCCCTCTCCAAACCTCTCCCCTACAAGGAGAGAGGCTTTAATTTTTCCCCCTTCCCTCGCAGGGAAGGGGGTTAGGGGGTTAGGTTTTACGTTAGCTTTTCCACATAACGTGAAAGGTCAGATATCTCTCATCTCCCTACTCTCTACTTCCATTCCCAAAATGGCAAAAGTCCTGAACAACTGAGTATTATGTTTCCCACTCAGCGTTCAGGACTATCAAGTTGCAATTAATTTCAACGACGGTGAAGCCGTTTTGATATTTTCAGTGGTGGATTACTTGGTTACAAAAATGCTTAGAGGATTACTTTTTAGGCGATATGAGCATCATCATATTTCGCCCCTCTTTTTTCGGTGCTTGTTGCACTTCACCAAACGGTTCTAGATCCGTTGCCATTCGCTTCAGCAAATGTTCAGCTAAGTCGCTGTGTTGAATTTCCCGACCCCGGAACATGACAGTTGCTTTGACTTTGTCACCATCTTTGAGGAAGCGTTCTGCTTGCTTAACACGCACATTGTAGTCGTGTTCTTCAATTTTGTAGCGCATCTTCACTTCTTTTACATCAGCCGTGTGCTGCTTCTTCCGGGCTTCCCGCGCCTTCTTCTCCTGCTCAAATTTGTATTTCCCATAATCCATGATCCGACATACTGGCGGGTCAGCCTTGTCACTGAGCAGCACTAGATCCAGATCCTTTTCCTCTGCTAGTTGCAGAGCTTCCTGTGGAGTCAGAATTCCTAACTGGGAGCCATCAGTGTCAATAACTCGAATTTTCGGGAAGCGAATCCGTTCGTTAATTTGGGGCAGATCGCGAGTTCTTTTTTTCTCAATCACAGGCATTATGATTTGTGGGAGCTTCTTTGTTAAGTGATGTAATGTGGACTTGATTGGTTGGTTTTGCTTGGTCTGCCTTAGCAGCACAATACTAAAATAACTGAGAACTTAAAAATGAGTCTATAGTTTTGGGGTAGTTAGTCCATAAAATAGTTTATTTGTCGCTGTATTTGTTATTCTACTCACTCTGAGAGAATTTCTCTGCGATCATTAATTTAAATCACACAATCTAGAGAAAAGTTAATTATTGTAACAATTCTTTTGCCAGGGCAAGAATAATAGTTTAATTAACCCCTACACTTCTACATCTGCCCCCTACTTTAAGATAGAAATTAATAACTGAGGAATTGTTACCATGACGGTACACTGGCAGGAACGGGTGGGTAATCAACGGGATTGGGTTTGGCGGGGGTGGCGGACTCGTTACACTTATATTCGTTCTAGCCAAGATTCTCCAGAAAACACGCCTCTGATTTTACTGCATGGGTTTGGTGCCTCTATTGGACATTGGCGACATAATTTAGAGGTTTTAGGCAAATCCCATACAGTGTATGCGTTGGATATGTTGGGTTTTGGTGGTTCGGAAAAAGCACCAGCAAATTACAGCATCGAACTTTGGGTAGAGCAAGTTTACGAATTTTGGCGCGCTTTTATCCGTCAACCAGTAGTATTGATAGGAAATTCCAATGGTTCTTTGATTTCTTTGGCGGCGGCGGCGGCTCATCCAGATATGGTTAAGGGGATTGTGATGATGAGTCTACCCGACCCATCATTAGAGCAAGAAATGATCCCGCCTTTTTTGCGTCCCGTAGTGACGACAATCAAGAATATTGTCGCTTCACCAATATTTTTAAAGCCTGTCTTTTATTTCGTGCGCCGTCCCAGCGTCCTACGTCGCTGGGCTAGTCTAGCTTACGCCAATCCCGCAGCCATTACCGATGAACTTGTGGATATTTTAGCCGGGCCTCCGCAAGATAGGGGTTCAGCTCGTGCTTTTAGTGCTTTGTTTAAAGCAGCGATCGGTGTTAACTTTAGTCCTAGTGTCAAAGCTATATTACCAAGTTTACAAATTCCCATGCTGTTAATTTGGGGGCAGAAGGACAGATTTGTCCCACCCATACTGGCTACTCAATTCGCGCAATACAACAAAAAGTTGCAATTGCTCAACCTAGAAGATGTCGGTCATTGTCCCCATGATGAATGTCCAGAAAAAGTAAACCAAGCAATTTTGGAATGGATGGACAAATCTTTGGGAGATTCCCAACATTTAGTCATCTCCCACAAATGACAGATATTTTCAGGTTTTTAGCCAATATTTACTTGGTTCGTGTCAACGTTTGTAGCACCGTGTACAGAACGCGCCACAGAAATCATTTTATTGAGGATGTCTTGGCTGGGAACGTTGCCTTTTAAAACTACAGTGCTTCCAGTTTGAGCCACCCATAGGGAGTTCATATCATCAAGTTGCTGGTCTTGATCAAATGCTAATGCTACACGCTTGGCTAAACCACTTTGGTCATATTCTCCATTTAACCCCAAACGTTCTGGTGGGATTGATTGGGTAGCAGTAGGTGCATTAGTAGTTGCAGGGGCTTGTGATACTTGTGGAGTGGGATTTACCTGGGCATTTTGAGGTTTTTCCATGCCAAAAAGTCTTTTTAACCAACTCATAAATGCTTTTGTCCTGATTTAAGGTTTGCAATATTACTTACGATAAGAGTTGAAAAAATAATCTACATCTGCCTATCAAAAGATATGCACTCTAAGTGACTTCTGCTTTTAGTTTGATTTAGACACAACTTTTTTGCATAACAGATGAGGAATGCAGGTATTAAGTTTAAAATAAGGTATAAGATTTATAGTTTATTAACCTAGTAAGCAGTACGTGTAGGGCAGTTGTTAGCTAATATTTGCATTAGTTATATGCTGTCTGAGCCTGTGTTGGCAAAGATGAAACATACTCTTTCAGTTCTGGTAGAAGATGAGGCGGGAGTTCTCTCCCGCATTGCTAGTTTATTTGCTCGTCGCGGCTTTAATATTGAAAGCCTGGCCGTTGGCTCAGGGGAAGAGGGCGGAGTTTCTCGTATTACAATGGTTGTACCTGGTGACGATCGCGTGATTGAGCAACTCACTAAGCAACTGTACAAGTTGGTCAACGTCCTCAAGGTACAGGATATAACGGAAACTCCTTGCGTGGAGCGAGAATTAATGCTCCTGAAGGTGAATGCTACTAGCAGCAACCGTTCAGAAGTCATCGAATTAGCTCAGATTTTCCGAGCGCGAGTTGTCGATGTGGCGGAAGATTCTTTAACTTTGGAAGTTGTCGGCGACCCTGGTAAAATGGTGGCGATCGTCCAGGTGCTACAAAAGTTTGGTATCAGGGAAATCGCCCGCACTGGTAAAATCGCCTTGACTCGTGAATCTGGCGTCAACACTGAGTTACTCAAGTCATTAGAAGCCAAGGTTTCGTAAGATTGAGATGATTCATTGGTTCCCAGTCTCTGGCTGGGAATTACAGCAGAATTCAGGAGTCAGAATTCAACATAGTCAAGAAAAGCTATACCTACAAAAGTAAAATAGGCTTGATTCTCTGTTTTGAAAATAAGTTTGTTTACTTGACTAACTGAACATTTGCTGTCAGTTCTCTACAAAATCTGATTAGAATCAAATTTGTCTTTTTTTGGTGAGTATTCAGAACAATTTTTAGCTTCTTCCGTGAGTACAACGCTAGGCTGTACTGCACATTTAAGATAATGATTATTGGCATAAAATTGGCAGTTTTTACAAGGCAATTGATGTAAGCCGTTAACTGTAAAAACCATCTTATTTTCTATAATTGAACGAATTTTACGCAAAATTATAAAAAATATTACCCAACTAAAAACTAATCCCACAGGAGTTAATGATATAGCTATATCGGAAATATCTATACTACTTGGCTGGGTTGTTTTTTGCTGAGATTCAGTACTAGTAACCGAGTTGATATTACTATTGGCTGTGATTTTAGATTGATTTATTACCTCGTAAAACATATTCTTGACCCTTACTTATATATATTAATTGCCTTGTCCGCTTTACTATTTTATTGTGCTTTTAAAACAGAAATATTTATCGATGAATAATATCACGGCTTTATGGATAAGACGTTGAACCTACATAAAGTACATATCAATAATTTTTACTGGAATCCTATAAAGATGTATCATAATTATCACCGTATTTAATTAAAGAATAATTATTTCTAAGCTTCAATTCTATATTTAACAAAATAAGATTTTACTCATCTCTGCCAATAGTTTTGCTTAGAAAATTGGCAGGTATATCTAAAGATATATATTAAAGACTTAATTTTTTAAATATATTTTTTACATTAAAATAAATTAGATAAAAATTTTAGCCATCGTGTATTATATAAAAATTATTCATATTTAAAATAGGGTAGTTAATAAATGTCGAAATTTGTTAAGAAAAACAAATCGACTCAAACAAATATTGATATGTTAGATAAACTAGAAAATATCAATCATACATAAAAATACCGAGATTGGTAAGTACTAATTAGCTCCCAAGGTAGTTATTAGTTTATATCTTGCATATCCTCCATTTTCTGCCAGAGAATGAATCCTCTAGATAACAGCACAAGTCAATGAAGACTGACTCAAGTACTGTTATAACCTGATAAATTTGACTTTGGCTATTAGGTAATAAAATCTTTGATTTTTGCTAAATTTTATCGTGGTAACTGTAGAGTGTCAGGGTGACAACATAGGTATTGAGCAGATTTTTGCTATCAACTTGCATCTGATGGGATGATGGCTGTTGAAGATATAAAATTTAACCCTTACTCTCAGCTACTTTGAACTAAAACTAGGAATCAGGAAGATAAATAGTCCAGAGTAAATACATACTCTACTATTTAAAATTATTCCGGTTTATTGGCGCTATTGGGTGAAAATTGCAAAAACAGTATTCGTATCATAAAAACCCTTAAAAATAATATTGATGAAATCAAGAACCATCAAGATTTCAGAGGAGGAGAAGATGGAAATCTTTGATTATGTAATTCTCGGAGCGGGCTTGGGTGGACTAGCAACAGCTGCTTGTTTAACCAAGCAAGGGTATAATGTGGCAGTTTTAGAAAAACATTATTTACCTGGTGGTTGTTGCCATACTTTTGATTATGGTGAATACAGTTTTTGTGCGGATGTGCATTACATTTCTCAATGCGGTTCCGGTAAAGCTATTACTCAATTTCTCAACTACATTGAGCAAGATGTACCCTTTAATAATCTTGACCCAGACTGCATAGATCGAGTCATCACACCAGAAGCAGATTTTAGAATTCCCTTAGGCTGGGAAAGTTTGCGCTATCGTTTACTATCTAACTTTCCCGAAGAAACCAGTGCTATTAACCGCTACTGCAATGAAATTCAGCAAATTCATCAAGAAATGCGTAATTTAGTCCAGGAAATACGTTGGTTTGACCAAAAGTGGTCTGACTGGTTAAAGTTACCCAAATATTTCCATCTATTTAAAAAGCGGAATTGGACTCTGCAAGATTTGTATAACTATGTCGGGTTATCACCCAAACTGCAAGTTGTGCTGGCGGGACAAAGTGGCGATTATGCACTACCACCAGCAGAAATCGCCCTGCTAACTCACACTTCTCTCGTTTGGGACTATTCTGAAGGTGCTTATTATCCAAAACATCACTTTAAGCACTTTGTTGATACTATTGTCGAGACAATTACCGCCAGTGGCGGTGCAATTGCTTATGCTACAACAGTTAATCATATCCAAGTTAGTGGTGGCAAAGTTCATACTGTAATTGCCGATGGCAAAATCTATCGAGCTACCAAAGCCTATATCAGCGACCTTGACCCCAAATTAACAGTGGAATTGATGCACGATGGTGAAGCCATCAGCCATAAAGAACGACGGCGGCTGACTGGTTATGAATATTCGGCGAGTGCTTTTAATATTTACTTGGGTTTAGATAGCCACTTTGATCCACAACGCTACGGAATTGGTAACTGGAACGTCTGGTATTATCCCACGGGAGATTTAAACAGAGGATATCAACGACAATTGCAAGGTGATTTCAGCAATCCGTGGATTTTCCTTTCTTGTCCGACGATGAAATCTAATCAACCCGGAATGGCTCCAGAGGGTCATCATGTGTTGGAAATAGCCACTGTCTGTCCTTACGAACCTTTTGCCTACCTGCATAAAAATGACCCCGCGGCCTATAAAGCTAAAAAGCGGGAAGTTTACCAGCAAATCATGAACAGTGTTCGGGATATTGTTCCAGATATAGACAATTACATCCGCATGAAAGTTTTCGGTACACCCACCACCAGCGAATATTATCTGGGACAGCCACAAGGCAATATTTATGGTGCGAAATTAGTTCCTAGACAAGTAGGGTTAAATCGTTTGGGATATGCAACAGAGTTACCTAACCTGTTTTTGGTGGGAGCAAGTGCTGGGTATCCTAGTGTTCCTGGGGTAATTGGAAATGGAATGGATGTTGTAGAAATACTAACTGGGGAATCGATACGACGGAAAAACACCACTACTCAACCATTGGTTGGGATGAGGTAAGGTCGTTTTAGTGAAGTACATCGCATTGAGATTAGGTTTCAATCAAACTCAGTTTCGCAAAAAGCTTTCAATAAATTAATACAGTTAGAAATCGCACCTAAATGAGCAATTTCATAACCGTGAGTATTTTGGGTAGGAAATGCTAAACAAGCCGCACGACCAACATGACCGAATTTCATAGCAATGGAAGCATCACTACCAAAGCCACTGAGGGTTGTTAGCTGCACTGACATATTTAATTGCTTGGCACATTGGCGCAGTTCTCCATTGAGTCCTTCATCATATATGCCATAAGCATCCTGAACTAAAAGTACTGGGTTTTCTCCATCTTTAACAGGATATTCCTCAGATAAGGGACAAATTTCTAAAGCAATCAAAGCATCTAATTGTTGATTTTGGGTAAAAAATAAGGCTCCAATTGCTCCTACTTCTTCTTTGGCGGAAGCTACTAAATAGACATCGATCGCTGGCTGTTGCAATTGTTGAGATAAAGCTAATAGAATCGCTACTGATGCTTTGTTATCTAAGGTATAGCTGGCAATATGATTCTGAAGTCTCATCGGACGTTTGCGATGTTTGCCGATGACCATTCTTGTCCCTGGACGAATACCAGCAGCTTCTAATTGCTCTGTTGTAAGTTTGGTTTCAATCCAAGCATTTTCCCAGGTGACTGGTGTATCTTCTTGCTGCGCCTTTTGTGGTGATTCGTGGGAAACGTGGCGAGAACCAAAACTGAGAATACCGCTAATGGTTGCGTTGTCTCCTAATAAATCGACCACACCCTCGCCGTAAACCCAAGGGTAAGCACCTCCAAGTTTGCGGACTTCTACCCGTCCTTCATCAGCAATATTTTTGACGATCGCGCCTATTTCGTCTTTGTGAGCTGTGATAGCGATCGCTCTGTCGTGATTCTTGCCGGGAATTTTGGCAATAATATTATCGGCGCGATCGCTCCACACTTCCACACCCAAGGCTGCAAATTTTTGTAGCAGAAATTGGTTAATTTCTGTTTCTACACCACTAGGTGAATGGTGCATCACTAATTCTTCAATAGTTGCAAATAATTGGTTGTAATTCCACATTAATACTTTTATTTAATCTCTATATCAGCCATATCTAATTATATTCCATTTATTGTCTGGGCAAGCTCTTTAAACTAGAACTACATGGTTATTGTTGGTATATTCGTAATTTAAAAATATCGCTCATTCATTTACATGAATGAGCAAGAGACGGCTAATTATTGAAAATTAACCTTTACCTTTGTTACTGAATTGAAGATTTAATTGATCTCTTTTGTAAGCGTTTGATGCTGCTCATTGCACCTAATGCACCCAAGAATAATACACCAATTGTGGTTGAAGACTCAGGAGTTGTTGCTGCCAATACTGATTCTGCTACTAACTTATGACCATCGGTTGATGGGTGAATATCATCCCAGAAAAAATACTTGCTGGTGTCATTAATACAGTTAGGAAACTGAGACAGACAAGAATCAGTTACATTTTCAAAACCAAATTCGCCCGGAGTTGCCAGCACACGATTAACTAAAGAATAAATATCAATTTCAATGATATTAACTTTTTGGTTTTTCCGAATTTCGTCTAGATTTTTGGCTAAATTTGAGTTGAAATCTTGAGTGGCTTGAGTTAGTATTGCAGGGTTGCGACCATTTGTTCCCGATGCTGGAACCTGACCCAAATCCGGCAAGTTAAACACTAAAATATTTTTAGCACCTATCGCCGCTAAGTTACTGACAGCCTGGGAAATATTAGTATAAGGTTGGGGTTGATTGGGGTCAAGAAATGCAGAACCAAAGAGATAGTCATTGGCTCCACCAGACACAGCATAGAGCGCATTAGAATCAAGATTCTGTTGATTGATCTGGAGTAATCCTTGAAAAGCAGAGACTTGCTCTAAAACTCCAGGTAAAGGGAAACCAAAAGAGTTACCTTCGCCGGAATTAGCACCACCGATAGCGAAATTAATACCTTGGGTAGGAAAGGGTGTAGCAGGAGGAGTAGCAAAATTTAAGGTAGGAAATAGGTTAGTGATGGGTGTGCTTGTTAAACCTAGCTTTTCTCCTAAATAATCTACCCATATTGGACCATTAGAAAAACGCCCTGCAAAGTAAGGAGGGCTGGGGGGAATAGGATTTGATGGATTAAATAAACTGGAAATGTTAGATGTATTACCTGTATCAGATAGACTATCGCCAAATACATAAAGCCCGGTAATAGTTCCAGCAGAAGCTTTTAGCGGCACAATACAAGAGAGGGTAATAAAACTTGCTGCTATGATTTTAGTTTTCATGTTTGATGAAATAAGGAAATGTTATTTTTGGGGAAGTTTGGTAAAGTTAGGCAAAATTTATTTAGTAGTACTAGGTTAGCCAGCACAGCTTAAAGTAATTTCTCTTAAGTAACTTTACGTAGCCATCAATAACATATCAAGAAAAACTAAAATAAGTATTAATATTTATGTGATTTTTATAATTCAAAATCACAAAATTAAGTATCCTTCATAAATGGATCAGATCAATTCTCTAGCATAGGGCAACAGATTTAATCTGGTGACTGTTGTTGCAGTATGGCATCCCCATATTGAATTAAGGTATTGAGGCGATCGCTAATTATCTTCAGTCTTGTTTGCACAGTAGAGGGTTGTCGCGCCCCTTGCAAAAACATGACATCTACCTCTAGAAGACGCAATTGTTTGCTAATTTCTGTCTTGTAGGACTGTATGCGCGAATCTTCCTCAGCCAAAGGTGCAATTTCCTCGGCAAACAATAGCTTTAAGCCAGCTAGGCGCTGATGTAGTTCTACTGCAACGATTTGATTTGTGCTGATCCCAGCACGAAACTCTAGTAGTAATGTTACCAGGAGTTGATATTTTTCAAGATTTAAAGACATCTAGTGCTATTTACGATAGTATTAATGTCAAGAAAATTTATTTATACAATAAACCTAATCGGGCTATTATCAGCATCACCAGCCTCAAGTATTTTGTTGAGGTTGTCCTTGCAATATACATTTTTTACAACTTATGTTTTTTTAAACCCGAAATAGACCACTACCATAGTCTTATAGGGTATCTTACACAGCTTTTACTGCCCACATCAGGGCTACAGCATTACCGTCAAAAGATGCTGTTAATTGCGTCCACCTCTCAACTATCCACCGATCACCTCTTCCATTGTATGAGCAGCATCGCTATTAGTTCCCCAACCGATCTTAGCCTTCCAGACTGGCTGAAGAAATGTTTGCGGGATTCATCAACACATGGCAGCAAAGCAGACGATGTCCGAATGTATAGTGATAACACTTTGATTTGTCGGGCATTTGATTTTGCTTACCAACTGCATCACGGGCAATATCGCAAATCTGGAGAACTATACATTAGTCACCCCATCGCTGTAGCCGGGCTGCTGCGAGATTTAGGGGGCAGTCCTGCTATGATAGCAGCTGGATTTCTTCATGATGTAGTTGAAGATACAGATGTCACAATTGAGGAAATAGAAGAGCGTTTTGGCCCGGAAGTCAAGCAGTTGGTGGAAGGTGTCACCAAGCTTTCTAAAATAAATTTCACAAGCAAGAAGGAAAGCCAAGCTGAAAACTTCCGGCGGATGTTTTTAGCGATGGCGCAAGATATCCGGGTAATTGTGGTGAAGTTAGCAGACCGTTTGCATAATATGCGAACTCTGCAATATATGTCAGAAGATAGCCGTCGCCGTTCAGCCCAAGAAACACGAGATATCTTTGCACCTTTAGCCAATCGTTTGGGGATCTGGCGAATTAAGTGGGAATTAGAAGATTTAGCATTTAAAAATTTAGAGCCGGAAGCTTTTCGGGAAATTCAAAAGTATGTTTCCGAAAAGCGGGATGCACGGGAAGAGAAATTAGCCAAAGCCACATCTATTTTACGCGATCGCCTCCAGCAAGCGGGGATTCGTTGTCTAGATATCAGTGGTCGTCCCAAGCATCTTTATAGCATTTATCAAAAAATGCACCGACAGCAAAAAGAATTTAATGAAATTTATGATTTAGCAGCCCTGCGAATTATTGTGGAGACCAATGAGGAATGTTATCGGGCCTTAGCCGTGGTACATGATGCTTTTCGTCCGATCCCCGGCAGATTTAAAGATTATATCGGACTACCCAAACCTAACCGTTATCAATCATTGCATACAGGAGTTATCGGTTTAACTGGTCGTCCTCTAGAAGTGCAGATTCGCACAATGGAAATGCACCGTATTGCTGAGTACGGGATCGCCGCCCACTGGAAGTATAAAGAAACGGGTAGTTCTAATAGCTTGTTAACTACATCCGATGAAAAGTTTACTTGGTTGCGTCAGTTATTGGAATGGCAAAGTGACCTCAAGGACGCGCAAGAATATCTCGACAGCGTTAAAGATAACTTATTTGAAGACGATGTTTATGTCTTCACTCCCAAAGGTGATGTCATTCCCTTGAGTCCAGGAGCTACCACTGTAGATTTTGCCTATCATATTCACACAGAAGTTGGTAATCACTGTGCCGGGGCGCGAGTTAATGGGCGGATGGTTCCCCTGTCAACTAGACTACATAATGGTGATATTGTCGAAATTATTACTCAAAAGAATAGCCATCCCAGCTTAGATTGGCTCAACTTCGCCAGAACTTCCGCAGCCAAGTATCGAATTAAGCAATGGTACAAGCGATCGCGTCGAGAAGAAAATGTAGCTCGTGGTCGAGAATTGTTAGAAAAAGAATTGGGGAAAACTGGTTTGGATAGTCTGTTGAAGTCAGACGCAATGCAGACTGTCTCAGAAAAGTGTAATTATCACAGTGCGGAAGATTTACTAGCAGGGATGGGTTATGGTGAAGTCACCTTAAACCTAGTGTTAAATCGCTGGCGAGAAGTGGTGAAATCCCAACAGCCAGTAGTAGATACACCGATATTGCTTCCTAAAGAGCCATCCACAGCAAAAACCTCCACACCCATAACCCGTGCGACAGATTCACCAATTGTAGGCGTAGAAGGTTTGGTGTATCACTTAGCCGGCTGTTGTACACCAATCCCCGGCGAAGCCATTATTGGGGTGGTAACGCGGGGTAGAGGAATTTCCATTCATCGCCAAGGGTGTCATAATTTAGAAAGCGTAGAGTGCGATCGCCTAGTCCCAGTCAGTTGGAATTCAGGTGTAGAAATTAGTAGTCGTCCCCACACTTACCCAGTGAGTATCCAAATAGAAGCCCTAGACAGAGTAGGGGTCTTAAAAGATATCTTGTCTCGCCTCAGTGACCAAGGAATTAACGTGCGTTACGCCCAAGTGAAGACAGCTATTAACCAACCAGCATTAATGGACTTAGGTATAGATATACGCGATCGCCCACAACTAGAACAAGTATTCACCCAAATCAAAAAAATGAGCGATATCCTGAATATTCGCCGTGTTGGTCAAATCGACGAATAAGCAGATAGTAACCCAGCATAAACCTTAGTGATGTTGGGTTTCCGCGACTCCTATTAAGAATTACGAATTGGTATAATCCACAAACAGTCAAACAATTTGGGATTTTAGATTTGGGATGTTAGATTGACTCAATAGATATATCTGAGGGCTTGTACCATTAAGGAAGTATTGATCATATTTGCAGTTGTGATTTAAGGAGTGTCAACTTTGTCATTTGTCCGCGTCCGTCAACACGTCAACCCACTAGCAAAAAAATATCTCACACCAGCCAATCCTCTGGAATGGGAAAAAATTTATAGTACTCCCCATCAACCACTACATCTAGATATTGGTTGCGCTAGAGGTAGATTTGTGTTGCAAATGGCGCAGGTAGAACACAACTGGAATTTTTTGGGGTTAGAAATTAGAGAACCTTTGGTAGTAGAGGCGAATCAATTACGTTCTCAGTTGGGTTTAACAAACCTCCATTATTTATATTGCAACGCCAATAACTCATTACAACCGCTATTATCATCCTTACCTACAGGGATTTTACAGCGTGTAACTATTCAATTCCCTGATCCTTGGTTTAAAACTCGCCATGCAAAACGTCGTGTAGTCCAACCAGAATTAGTTACAGATATAGCTAATTATTTAACAGTTGGGGGCGTTGTCTTTTTGCAATCAGACATGGAATTTGTGGCTGTAGAAATGTGCGATCGCTTTGCTGCCAATTCAGCTTTTAATAGAGTTGGCACAGGAGAATGGTTAACCGAAAATCCCCTACCAGTCGCAACAGAAAGAGAAATGACAACTCAAGGTAGGGGTGAACCAGTCTATCGCGCCTTATTTGAGCGAGTGATTTGAATCTTTGTAAACTGAGTTGTGTATGGGAAAATTTGGTAGGTTCTTAGTAAGGACTTTAGTGCTTTATAATCAAGGACTAAAGTCCTTACTGCTTACGAGTATTTGAATTTTTAATTCCTCCAGAGGGTGACTTTTCCACATGACGCGAAAAGTCATGTATTATTTGTGTTGCAGTTACGCTAAACACAGATGAATGAAGATCAACGACGCGCCTATTGGCGTGCTAATACTGCTTTAATTAGAAATCTTTTAATTATTTGGGCGCTTGTTTCGATAGTTTTTAGCATTTTGTTAGTTGAACCATTAAATGGAATACGTTTTTTTGGTGTGCCTTTTGGTTTTTGGATGGCACAGCAAGGATCAATCCTGACTTTTGTGGCATTGATTTTTATTTACGCTTTCCAAATGGACAAGTTAGACCGCAAATATAATATTAAGAAGTAAGGAAAAACTGTGTCAGTTGAAACTTGGACGCTTTTAATAGTTGGACTGTCTTTTGTTGCCTACATTTATATTGGTTGGCAATCACGAGTTAAAAGTAGCAAAGATTTTTATGTGGCTGGGCAAGGTATTCCTTCCATTGCTAATGGTGCCGCCACCGCCGCCGATTGGATGTCAGCCGCTTCGTTTATTTCAATGGCGGGGTTGATTTCTTTTTTGGGTTATGACGGTTCTATTTACCTGATGGGTTGGACTGGTGGCTACGTGCTGCTGGCTTTATTATTAGCGCCATATCTGCGGAAGTTTGGTAAGTATACTGTGCCGGATTTTGTAGGCGATCGCTACTATTCTAATGTGGCGCGTCTAGTTGCAGTGGTAGCAGCGCTTTTCGTCTCCCTTACCTACGTTGCTGGGCAAATGCGCGGTGTGGGCATTGTTTTTAGCCGCTTTTTGCAAGTTGACATCAACACGGGCGTCATCATCGGCATGGTGATTGTGGCTTTTTTTGCGGTGTTAGGGGGAATGAAAGGTATCACTTGGACGCAAGTAGCCCAATATGGTGTCTTGATTTTAGCTTTCTTAATTCCCGCGATCGCGATCGCCTGGAAACTCACGGGTAATCCGATTCCGCAGTTAGCATTCGCATTTAGTGATGTTGCTACTAAACTTAATCAAATCCAAGTTGATTTAGGGTTTCAGGAATACACCAAGCCTTTTGTCAACAAGTCAATGCTTGATGTACTATTCACCACAATCGCCTTGATGGTAGGAACGGCTGGTTTACCTCATATTATTGTGAGATTTTACACAGTCCGCAGTGTCCGGGCTGCTAGGTTTTCTGCTGGTTGGGCGCTGTTATTTATTGCCATTCTCTACACCACAGCCCCGGCGCTTTCTATGTTTGCCCGTTACAATCTGATTACCACCCTACATAATCAAACGGTTACCCAAGTACAGCAGCTAGACTGGGCGAATAAGTGGGAAAAAACTGGACTACTGAAGTTTGAAGATAAAAATCAAGATGGTCGTCTCCAGTTAACGCCAGCAAAAGACACTAATGAAATTACAATTGACAGAGATATTATTGTCCTTTCTACACCAGAAGTAGCACAACTACCGCCTTGGGTAATTGCTTTGGTAGCAGCTGGTGGGTTAGCGGCTGCTTTATCTACAGCCTCAGGGTTGTTACTAGTTATTTCTAGTTCCATAGCCCACGATATTTATTATCGCATCATCGATTCCAGCGCATCGGAGAAAAAACGGGTGTTTGTGGGACGGATTATGGTGGGTTTGTCCGTCGTTCTTGCTGGCTACTTTGGCGTCAATCCGCCGGGGTTTGTAAGTGAGGTAGTAGCCTTTGCCTTTGGTTTAGCAGCTGCCAGCTTCTTCCCTGTGATTGTACTAGGAATTTTTGACAAGCGCACCAATTCCGAAGGAGCGATCGCTGGGATGTTGTCAGGGTTAATTTTTACCACAGCCTACATTATTGGTGTGAAATTTGCCGGGATGCAGCCTTGGTTTTTTGGTGTATCTCCGGAAGGTATCGGCACTTTAGGTATGCTGATTAACCTCATGGTGACACTGATAGTTTCTCGCCTCACCCCACCACCACCAGCCGAAATCCAGGCGATGGTAGAAGATTTACGCTCTCCGATTATTGAAGAAGAAGTGCAACCGATTGGGCATTAGCAGTCTGTTTTCAAGCTGGTGATAGGTTTGTAGTAAGGACTTTAGTCCTTAATTACTTCAGCACTAAAGTGCTTACTACGAACTGACAATTACTAGATATCTTCGTGATATTTTACCAACAATTTCGGAATATAATCATATCCATCTACGCCAATAATTGATATGATTTTCCCTCGGCTTTGTTGTAATAGATTCTGAAAAGATTCTAACCCAATTTGTCCTTGTAAAATAGTTAATAATCGGGCTGGTTGTCGCCATTCACCAGAGGCAATTTGTTCTAATAAATACATTCCCAAGCAACCAGTATAAACTGATTTTTCTAGGTTATGTAATTGATAGTTTGCTTCTGCTAAATAAGCTAAATTTTTCCCTTGGAGGTACAAATCACCGGAAATTTGAGCTATTTTAAAACCATCTTCTAAATATTTAATAGCATCTTGTGGTTGATTAATAACTAAATATGCAATACCTAAACTACTTACACATAAAGCCTTACTTTGAATATCACCCGATTTCTCAGATAACTTTAACCCTTGTTCTAAATAATTAATTGCCCTTTCATAAGTTTCTGGTTCTACTTGTTCCAGCTTTTGTGCTTGCATGACTTCGCTGTAACCTAGATTTACCAGTGCATTAGTCTCACCTGTTTTATCACCTGATTGCCTACTCAACATTAATGCTCTCTGACTATTGTCGATCGCCTGATTATAATCTTGCTCCTGTACATAGGTACGGCTGAGGTGATTGAGATTGGCAATTTCGCAGGGGCGATCGCCTGCATTTCTGGCAATTTCCAATGCTTGCTCATGGAAGCGAATTGAGCGTTGATACTGCCCCAATGCCCGTTGTGAATAGCCTAAAAGTGTCAAAATTCGCGCTTTTTCTTGGGTTCTTTCAACTTTGCTTAAAGGTTCATCCAAATAATCCAGCGCATCCCGCAGATAGCTACCGGAGAATGACGCAAAAATTCCACCATAAAGAGGAAAGTACGGACGCTGGGCAAAGGTTCGCAGAATTTGCAACATGATTTGTGATGAGCCGTTGCTGTATTCTGCTTTATTCTGAAAACCGCTTGATAACTGGCTCCACAGCACTGCAAAGGTTAAGAAAGTAGAAATTGACAATTTTGACCCAGCTTGAATATTATATGCTTGTTGGTCAAACCAATTAACTAACCCCCGTTGTAAATACTGAAAAATGAGGGCAATTTCCACCCAATCGCTGAGGGTGATATTGCTATGTTGTTCTACAAATGGTATAGCTGATTGCTCTACAGCTAGGCTGCGAAATAAAGCTTGGGGTAATTCACTATTGACTTTTTTTGCCCAAGTCGCCCAAGGGCGGCTTTCTCCGGGTACACCACCAAACCCTAAAGCCTGATTTGGCTCATACATCCAACTTACCAAATAGTCTTGTAACCTTTGCCAAGCTGCTAAACCACGGCTAATTCCTTGTGATATTTGCCCAATATCAGGATCAAACTGGGCAAATTGTTGGAGAGATTTGGCTAATTGCTGGATTTGGGTAAAACTTAGGGGATTCTTGAGATTAGGGTCAATAATGCGTAAAAATATAGTCAGGCGATCGCTGGATGATGCTGTAGTGATTTCCTGTACTGCTGAGGCGATCGCTTCTATCGCTTTATTCTGCTCTGCGTATCTTTGCCATTGACTTTGAATCGTCTTAATAGCCCGTAAACCCCGGTTAGCCTTGGCTTTTTTCAGTTCATCTGTTTCACTATCCACCAGAGTTTGCATAGCATTGAGGCGATCACTCAAAACTAACTCAAACACTTCTCCTGTGCCAGCTAATATACCTTTTTGTAGCATTTGATATACCATCTCTACAGAGCTAATTTTGCCCTGGAGAGTAAGCTGGACAATTTCATCAATGAGTGCTAGGTAGCGATCGCGCAATGGCAAAGATTCTGTCACTTTAGCTAATAGAGAATTTCACATCAACTCTAATTCTAGTGTAGGGGCTAGGGACTTATGTTGTTTTACCCAAGTTGTAGGAAATTAGTTAAGTAAATTGATTGCAACGATATATTTCATGAATGGGATTAATCAATTTATCTGTTATGTGCATGATAATTGCAAATTTTGCTAGAGTCAAATTCTTATGTCAAGGTAGAAACAAAAGGGGATATTTTTGCGGGTGCAAAACGTTGTGTGTATCGAGTTTTAGTTACTAAAAAATTATGACGACAAACTTACCCTCCATAGCCGAAATTTTACCAGTAGTACTGCACTTAGAACCAGCGATCGCCATGAGTGACAATCAGTTTTATGAATTTTGTCAACTAAACCGCGATATCCGCATCGAACGTAATGCTATTGGAGAATTAATTATTATGTCCCCGACTGGTTCTGAAACTGATGAAAGCAACTTTAACTTAATTGGACAGTTATGGTTTTGGACACAGCAAGATGGTACAGGTGTAGGGTTTGGTTCTAGTGGTGGGTTTACTTTACCAAATGGCGCAGTGCGTTCTCCTGATGCAGCTTGGATAAAACGCACACGTTGGGAAGCCATACCATCAGAACTGCGTCAGAAATTCGCGCCCATTTGTCCTGAGTTTGTCATTGAGTTGCGTTCTAAAAGTGATAATTTGAAAATCTTGCAAGACAAAATGCAGGAATATATCGATAATGGAACGCAACTCGGTTGGTTAATTGATAGAAAACAACGCCAAGTTTTTATTTATCGTCCTCATACTGAAATTGAGGTCTTAGATAATCCTCAGATCCTTTCTGGTGAAACTTTATTACCTGAGTTTGTTTTAGATTTAAGTCAGGTTTGGTAGAAATATACAGTAGCTTCTACCTTGGTGACTTGGTTCTTAATTGTCCACAAGCTGCATCAGCTTCTAAACCGCGAGAATAGCGGACACTCACAGCAATGTGTTGTTGCTGGAGAACTGTCACAAAGGCTTGAATGCGATCGCCGCTAGGACGTTTGTAGTCTACCTCTGCAATAGGATTATAAGGAATCAAATTAACATGATTTTGAAAGCCCCGCAGATGCTTCGACAGTTCTAAAGCGTGTTCTGGCAAATCATTCACACCAGCCAGCAAGATATATTCAAAAGAAATTCGTCTTCCTGTGATAGCTACATATTCCCGACACTCAGCCAGCAAATCTTCGATGTGATAGGAGTGGGCGCTGGGTATAAGTTTTTCGCGCAGTGCTTGATTAGGGGCGTGGAGACTCACAGCCAGGGTAACTTGTAGATGGTGTTCGGCTAATTGACTGATGCGATCGCGTATCCCTACAGTAGATAAAGTGAGCGATCGCTGTCCAATACCCACATCTTGATTCAAGCATCTCACCGCCGCCAAGACATTATCTGTATTTAACAACGGTTCACCCATCCCCATAAATACAACATGGCTTACCCGTTGCTGAAAATCTTCTTGGACAGTTAACACCTGATCAACAATCTCATGTCTTTCTAGGTTACGTTTGTAGCCACCCTTCCCAGTAGCGCAGAAATCACAAGCCATTGGACAACCCACCTGGGTAGAAACGCAGACAGTCAACCGCTTTTCTGTGGGAATACCGACAGTTTCCACAATTTCACCGTCGCTAAGTTGCAGCAGATATTTTACCGTGCCATCGGGCGCAACAGACCGATAATGAATTGTAGAACGTCCAACAGGGACATCTGCGACAGTCGCCCGCCATTGTTTAGAGAATACCGAAATATCAAAGAGCGATCGCACTCCCTTTTGATAAATCCACTCATGCAACTGCTTACCTCTATAAGCAGGTTGTCCTTGCTGCTGCACCCATGCGGTTAACTCCGCAACTGAAGCACCTAATAAGGGAGGTAGCGTTGTTTTTTCTGAGACAAGTGAGTTAACTGGAGACGCAAGAGGTGTAGCAGACATAAAAAATCACAAATCAAATTGATGCTGGATCTCTATGGTAATTCGTAATTCGTAATTCGTAATTGCTAATTTATGATGGAGGACTGGATAGATTTCTGTTTTTTGTGATTTTTCCCCATCAAGTTGATATTCTTAGGCAAAAGTCGTGCCATTCCAACCCCACATAGCAGCTTTGGCATCAGCAAATTCTATATAAATGCGATCTTTCGGCACTCCTAAAGTTTGATTAATTTGCTGGCAAAAGTCCTGACTCATAGCTTGTGTTTGGTCTGATTTCATAGTACCAATGCTTTTAATCTCGATATAGCAAACTGGGTCAGTATTACCAGCAAATGTCATAGGAATGTCAGATTCAAAAGCGGTCATAACATAGGATTCTGGCTTTCCTAAATGTTTGGCTAACTTAGCTGAGAGGCTGTTTAACATTGCCTCAACTTGAGTTTTTTCAGGTGCAGATACAGAAGTTTGTACTTTAATTAAAGGCATAAGATTAATTGACAATTCCCAGTTTATATTATCGAACTCTAGAGATTTTTGATTTCCCAGTCTTCAATCCCCAGTCCCCTTTCAATTTTAGATTGAATAATCCAAAAGCTAAAATCTCCTAATTGCCAGATCCGCGAAACAGACGACTATACTCAGGATCATACAAGCGCGATCGCCCTGTGGTTGGCGATAATGCAGGACTAATCACATATAGCGTAGTACGAATCAGGTTTTCTTGTTGAGTACAGTCTGCCATCTCCTTCAGGGGAACCACACGGATTTTTTCATCTGGCCATCCTATGCGGAAGCAAATAGCTACAGAAGTATCAGACGGGTAGTGTTCTAGTAGCTTGGCTTGAGCATTTTCCACATGACGCGCACTCAGATATAAGCATAAACTAGCCTGATGGGCTGCTAGGGTGGCTAATTCTTCTGCTTGTGGGACTTCTGTACGTCCGCTAATGCGCGTCAGGATGATAGTCTGTACTAAACCAGGGACAGTCAATTCGACTTTAAGTTTGGCAGCTGCGGCTTGGAATGCACTAATTCCTGGGACGACTTCAAAAGGAATATTAGCTTCCGCGAGGAGTTGCATTTGCTCATTCACAGCACTGTAGAGGCTGGGATCACCAGAATGAAGACGAACTACAGATTTTTGCGATCGCACCTTTTCAATCATCAAAGGCATAATCTCCTCTAAGGTTTTGTTCGCAGTCTGAATAATTTCTGCATCTTTTCGACAAAACTGCAAAAGCTGTTCTGGTACTAGTGAATCAGCAAATAAAATCACATCTGCTACTGACAGTAATTTTTGAGCTTTAACCGTAAGTAAATCAGGGTCTCCAGGGCCTGCTCCTACAATATAAACTGCGGAATCTATCGTATTTATATGATTTTGCATACAAAAATTTATCTAAAGCTTAAGTAGTTACCTGTAGACAGAAAAAATTCAAAAAAGTTTTTTGAGAATTTGCTCCGTATCTTTCCGGATTCACTCTCTAGGCATAGTAGAGAGTAATGGTAGATGCACCCTGGTTAAGCCCTAGAGACAACTCTGGGGCATTTTTTATTTTTGGTCATTGGTCAACATTCCATAGTAATTAGTTCTTCCCTCTGCCCCAGGTTGGTGCGCGCAGTCGTACCACTCCGTGGAAGCAAGCTACGCGTAGCGTCTTGTAGAGAACTACTGCTCCCTGCCCTCTATTTCTCACATCTCCCCAATATCTTTCGTGGCAGTAACCACATCAGGTAAAGGACGTTTACGAACGTACAACCAAGCTAAACCAGCTAATCCTAAAGCAATACCTGTCAGACTGACTATTTGTGCTATTCGTAAAGGCCCTAGCATTAAACTATCAGTGCGTAAACCTTCAATCCATAAACGTCCTAAGCTGTAACTGGCTAGGTAAACCATAAATAATGTACCCACTCGCAGACGTGGTTTATTGGCTAAACTACGAAAAAATAAAGTGATTAGCAAGGCGAACACCATTAAGTCCCAGATGGATTCATAAAGGAACGTGGGGTGAAAGTATTCAAAATTTACTAAATCTGGAGGACGGCGTTCTATGGGAATGTATAGTTTCCAAGGTAAATTGGTAGGACGACCAAAAGCTTCTGAGTTAAAGAAATTACCCCAACGCCCGATCGCCTGCCCTAAAATCAGGGAAGGAGCCACTAAATCGGTTAATTGCCAAAAAGAAACTCGTTTGAGCTTGGCAAAAATTAACGCTGCCAAAGTCCCGCCAATAATGGCTCCATGAATTGCAATTCCTCCTTGCCAAATAGCAATAATCCGTTCTGGATTCTGGGCATATTCTGCCCATTGAAACAAAACGTAATAAATCCGAGCTGCGGGAATTGCCCCAATCACTAGCCAAATAGACAAGTCACTAAGTAACTCTGGATTAACCTGTCGGCGCTTTGCCAAGTATTGGGAGAGGCTAACACCAATTAGCACAGCCGAGGCAATCAACAAGCCATACCAACGAATAGTGATGGGGCCGATTTCCACCAGAACCGGCCCTGGAGAAGTAAACAGAAATGCTAAAGGCAAAGTTGAAAGATCCAGTGCCATGTAAAATTACCTAAGTAAATTATGTGAGTCCATAGTCCATAGTCAACAGTCAACAGTCAACAGTCAATAGTCATTCGTCATCAGTTCTCTTCTCTCCCTGCTATGCCACTTGTTCCCACTCCCTCAACTCCCCAGTTTTTTTGAATTTTGAATTGTTTCCCATTCCCCGGATATAATCACCTCAATAACTTTGATACATCGAAGATTGTGATTGCTATTTATCCTGGTAGCTTTGATCCGATCACTTTAGGACACCTTGATATCATTCAGCGTGGTAGTCGCCTGTTTGATCTGGTGATTGTTGCCGTATTACGAAATCCGAATAAAGTACCATTGTTTAGCGTACAGGAACGCCTAGAACAAATCCGTCGAGCCACTAAGCATTTACCTAATGTAGAAGCAGATGGTTTTGATGGTCTGACTGTCAAATATGCCCAAAATCGACAAGCACAAGTTTTATTACGGGGTTTACGAGCTATTTCTGATTTTGAAGTCGAGCTACAGATGGCCCATACTAATAAAACACTTTCTACTCAAATCGAGACAGTTTTTTTAGCAACATCAAATGAGTATAGTTTTTTAAGTAGTAGTGTGGTAAAAGAGATTGCAAGATTTGGTGGTTCAATCGATCATCTTGTCCCCCCACACATAGCTTTAGATATATACAAATGCTACAACCACAACTATCCAACGGCGAATCCAATTACAACGGAAAGTACTCCCCATCTCCAGACTATGACAACGGAAGCCCCCCAGGAGATACTCCAAGAACGGGAAGTGTAGATATTCAGCAAGAACTCGATCGCTTAGAAGAAATCATTCTATCTAGCTTTCGCGTCCCTCTAACAGGTCGGACACTAATAGATGAAGAAAAGTTATTAGAACAGTTAGATTTTATCAGAGTTTCTTTGCCATCTGTCTTTCAGGATGCAGGAGCAATCTTGGAACAAAAGCAGGAAATCCTTTTGGAAGCCGAAGAATATGGACAGCAGCTAGTTGATGCAGCTCAAGCTAAAAGAGCGCAAATTCTAGCTGAAAGTGATATTGTCAGACAGGCAAAACAAGAGGCTGACCAACTACGCCGACAAGTACAGCAAGAGTGTGAGGAAATGATGGAAGAAACCCTCACAGAGATTGACCGTAAACGCCGTGCTTGTCAGCAGGAGTTAGAAGAAATGCGACAAACCGCGATCGCTCAGGCTCAAGAAATTGAAAATGGTGCTGATGAATATGCTGATCATGTTCTGGAAGGAATCGAACAAGACCTGAAAGATATGTTAAGAGTTATTACAAATGGACGGCAACAATTAAGAAGTGATAGCCAAGCACAGCGTAATTCTCACTCTCAGAAAAAGAAGTAAAGGCTGATACTTGAGTTACTTTAATATTTTTTAGCCTCATCGCTAAATATCCCATACCGGAAGCAGTGGCGCAGGAGATCGCTACGTTGGGGAAAAGGTATGGACTGATACTCATTCACCAAAATTAAGGGACAGATGCAAACCCTGAAACCCAGACTAATTATCACTTTCTTAATTTTGAATTGATATCAATAACATTCAAACTGTGGATTAGTTTGAACTTTATAACTTTTGTAGTCATTGCTGAAACCCCTGGAATTTTTCTTTCAGCCTGTTTTTGCAGCCTTTTCAACTTGTTAAAGTCACATCAGGTTGCAATGGAAAGAGAATTTTTCTGTATTGTTGTCATTTATAAGTAACTTTATTAACTACAGAGCCACAGAGACATAAAGAAGAATATATTCTCAATCTACTTGTGCAATAAATCTTAATCTTTGGTAGACAAGTTAGTGCTGTCTGTAAATGAGATACGGCTTGTCAACTTCTAGCTAAAGGGAGAAAAAATATAAATTTTTGATTGATTGCATAAATTTCTCTCTTCCTACAGATAAATGATTAAAGGTTGCTGAACTCTGTATACAAGAACTCAATTTAACTTGAATTTATAGTTTAGAAAAATCAAGGAGTCATCTATGTTTGAATTGCATAAATTTCGCCAAGTTAACATTTTTGATACAACATTAAGAGATGGAGAACAAGCACCTGGCTATAGCATGACTGTAGATCAGAAAGTAAAACTTGCGGAAGAACTAGAAAGCCTTGGAGTAAATACAATTGAAACTGGATTTCCCATGTCTTCACCTGTTGACTTTGAAGCCACTCAAGCAATTTGCCGGACACTTAAAAAAGCCCAGCCTTGCGGTTTTTCACGTACAGTTAGTAAGGACATTGAAGCCTGCGCTAAGGCAATGGCAGATGCAACAAATCCGCAAATTGAGTTAGCCACGGTTGCTTCTGATATTCACATGATTTATAAACGTAATATGAATCGAGCGCAGGTAGTTAAAGAGGCGATAGATGGGATTAGTTGTGCTAGATCGTTAGGTTTTCAAGACATATCCCTTGGTTTAGAAGATGCTACTCGCGGGGATATGGAATTTATGAAAAAATTAATTGGTGAAGCTATTGAGCATGGGATTACGGCTATTGCAGTACCTGATACTGTAGGCTGTTGTCTACCAGATGAATTTTATAGTTTAGTTAAACAATTAAGAGAATTTGTAGGTGATAATATCCGCATCTCTATCCATTGTCATAATGATATGGGTTTAGCAGTTGCTAATAGTATTGCTGGGATTAAAGCTGGTGCGGATGAGGTGCAAACTACTCTATGTGGTATAGGCGAACGTGCAGGAAATACAAGCCTTGAAGAGTTGATTTCTGTACTTAATACAAAACGAGAAACCCTCTATAAAGTTCATAGTATTGTTAGCCATAAACTTGTTGAAGCCTGCCATTTATTACGCGAAATCTTAGATTTACCAATTCCCTACCACAAACCAATTGTTGGGAGAAATGCCTTTGCTTCCGAAGCTGGTATGCACCAACAAGGACTAATGAAACATCGATTCACCTACGAATGGTTACAAGCAGAGGATTATGGAGCCACTCCTCTGATGATGATTGGTCGTCATAGTGGTCGTAATATCATCAGAAATATGCTGTTACAAAAGGGTATCAAAAATATTGAAAACCAAATTGTTGACTATATTTACGAAGACATTATGGCAAATACTCATGCCGAGAAATATATTGCCAGAGATTTAATTTTTGAAAAATATAAATCTTTAACCCAAGTTACTTGTGTAGCATAATGTATATTTTGAGTTTTCCACAGTCAATGATGTTGATATATGGGGGATTTGACACATCTTAAAATGTTCTTTGTATTACCATTTCAAATTAAGTAAAAATCTCTTCATTTATTTTTTACTTAATTCTTGAAAAAGAATTCAAAATAGGTTGATTCATTGTTTAATTATTCCAATCAAAAGATATATCAACTATTTTGCAGAATTGCAATTCATCATTCTTAGTAGCTTTCGGATAATTTCCAATTAACACAATTCTCGTTTAGGAGTTAATTCATCATGACTATCGAACAAACCATTAAAGCTTGTCAAGCAATCATTGCTGAAAAAAGCTATTCCAGACATCCATTTGTTGCTAATCTCAAGAAAAATGCTCTTAATAAGAATGCGTTGAAAAATTGGGCGATTCAGAAATATTATCAGGTATATTTGCAAAATCAAATATTTAGTGCAATTCATGCCCAAACTTCTCATGAAGAAGTCCGCCAATTCATGATGGAGCAACTAATAGCGGAGGAAACTAATATTAATTGTGGTTCTGATACTCACTACAATTTAATGCGTCGATTCGCAGAAGCCTGTGGAGCGACTGAAGCGGATTTTAATTTAGAATTAGCATCTGAGCCAGTTAAAAACTATGCTGATAAATTAGTTTCTATTTGCCGTACTGAGCATTTTACTCTAGGTTTATTAGCTATATATGCTATTGAAAATCAATCTGGAGAAAGCGTTGCTAAGTTACTGGAATGGTTGAGAGATACAGAGGAATTTACTGAAGAAGAATTAGAGTGGTTTGCTGTTCATTCTGAAGCAGAAGACGAACACGCTAGTAAAGGCTTAACCTTTATTTTCAAGTATGGCAACTCTGTGAAAAACTTCGATAGTCGTGGCTTAAAGATTGTTAACGATATTTGTGATACATGGTTAGCTCTCCACGATTATTACTTCTCTTTGGTAAGTGATAATCAATTAGCTGTGGCTAGATAGATTAGCAAAATGTGCCTAAATTATGCAATTTGGTTTTCTAATTTAGGTACTAAATCCACACAATCATCCTTTTGAGAATAGACAATACACAACGATTTGCTTCAACCCTAACTTAATCATGGCAAAGATACTCAAGGCTCATCAAAATAACTACCTTGAACCTGTAATCAATACGCTACAAGCAGGCGGGGTAATCATTGCTCCCACACCGACAAATTACTGCATTGTTTGTGATGCTACCAATGCTCAAGCAGTCGATCGAGTGTTTCGGATTAAACAGCGCACTAAACTAGGCCCTTTACCTGTTCTTTTCCCTAACATCCGCGCAATTAATGAATATGTCCAGATACCCGACTGGTTTGATCGCACTATCTTAGACAGTATGCTACCAGGGGAAATATCATTTATTTTTTGGCAACGTTACCCCTTTCCCGAAAAATTGACCTGTGGATTACACACAGTTGCAGTCAATTGTACCACTCATTCAGTACTCAAGGCGATCGTATCAAGCATAAACAAACCACTGGCTGCATCATCCGCGAATATTTCCGGTCAAGGTAATATTTTTGTCACCTTAGAAAAGGCGATCGCAGATATTGGCGATGAAGTTGATCTAATCATAGACGCAGGCGAAACCCCAGCACATCAAGCAGATCACATCGAAAATCGAGTAGTTACCATCGTTGATTTGACCTTTGAGAAGCCTTTCCTTTGTCGTCCAGGTTGGGTACCAGTGGAAAGAGTATTGGAATTTATCCCCAATATCGAGACTGATGTTGAGGAATATAAGGTCTTACTAACAAATCGCGCTCAAGGTTGCATAAAAGTCTAAAAATTAACCGATAAATCAAAAGAAATTACCAAAAGGATAGTTGCAATGATTTCTGAAGCTGTGAATTACAAGTATTGGACAAATGAAGAAGCTAATCAAGCATTCAAAACAATCAAAGAAGGCGGTCTAGTCATCGCTAAAGGTGATATTGGTTATGGTTTTTTCGCCACTTCAGAAGCAGCGATACGCAAAATGTATCAGCTAAAAAACCGTCCTCATTCTAATCCTTGCATTGTGATTGCTAACTTACAAACTCTGCCAAAATTTGCTGATATTCCTCATCTGGAAATTCTCCAATGGATTGAAAAAATGGTAAGTTGGACAACGCTAGCAGTTGTATTACCTGTCAAAAAAGATAGTGAAATACTCAACTCTTTACCACCTTGGGTTTATTCACAAAGTGTTACTAATGGAACAGTAGCAGCCTTTCTTAACACTGGTTCTTTCTTGGAGTCTTTGGTACAACGAGCTGATGATGAAGGTTTTCTGTTCGTTGGTACTTCTGGTAATGTTTCTAGCCAAGGTAATACCTATAGTTTTACAGACCTACCAAAAGAATTTACCGAGCAGGTAGATTTGGTCATTGATCATGGAACAGCTAAATATGCAAATGACCAAAAATTAGCTACAACAATTGTCAATTTCACTAACTGGACTATCAAGCGACGTGGAGTTAATTGGGAAACAATAGAGCCTTCTTTCTATCAACTGAAAGAAAAACTGGAAAGTATTAAAGCTTGAGTTTTTTTGTTAGTAAGATTCATGTGAGCAATCATAACTGTCAATTAATCTAAGGAGTTGTGTCTCGTGGGAAAAAGCTTATATGAGAAAGTGTTTGAGTATCACACTATCAAACAATTACCTTCTGGACTCTATCAAATATTGGTAGGATTACATCTCATCCATGAAGCTACTTCCCCGCAAGCCTTCTCCATGCTTCAGGAGCGCAATTTAAATGTCATGTTTCCTGATCGCACCTTCGCCACAGTTGATCACATCATCCCTACATCAGGATGCGATCGCCCTTTGTCAGATCCACTGGCTGAAGATATGTTAGTAGCTCTGGAAAAAAATACTGCTGAATATGGAATTAAGTTTTTTTCTCCTAATACTAACCAGCAAGGAATTATTCATGTAATTGCACCAGAAAAAGGTTTGACACAACCAGGTATGATTATTTGTTGTGGTGATTCTCATACTTCTACTCATGGGGCATTTGGAGCCATTGCATTGGGTATAGGTACCACCCAAATTCGTGATGTTTTAGCCTCTCAAACATTGGCAATGCCAAAATTGAAAGTTAGAAGAATTGATGTCAACGGTAAACTCAAATCTGGTGTTTATGCCAAAGATGTCATCTTACATATTATCAATCATCTCGGTGCCAAAGCTGGAGTAGGTTACGCTTATGAATACGGAGGTGATTTAATTGATAATTTGTCAATGGATGAGCGCATGACTATCTGTAATATGTCTATTGAAGGAGGCGCACGCTGCGGATATATCAACCCAGATCAAAAGACTTATGATTATCTCCAAGGACGAGAATTTGCCCCTCAAGAAAATAGCTGGAAACAAGCTATTGCTTATTGGGAATCTATAAAATCTGACCCTGATACCTATTACGATGATCGGGTAATGTTCAAAGCAGAAGATATTGAACCGATGGTGACTTGGGGTATTAGCAGTGACCAATCTATAGGTATTAATGAAACCATTCCTAGCTTCAGTCAGTTTCATGAATCAGAGCGCAACTTGATTGCAGAAGCTTATCAATATATGTCCTTTCAACCAGGTGCTTCCATCAAAGGTACTAAAATTGATGTAGCATTTATCGGTTCTTGCTCCAATGGTCGGTTTTCAGATTTAGAAACAGTTGCTCAATTATTAATTCAAAATAGAGGACTGAAAGTATCTCCCCATGTCAAGGCTTTAATTGTTCCTGGTTCTCAACAAGTCAGAGCCGAAATAATTAAACATGGTTATGACAAAGTATTCCAAGATGCTGGCTTTGAATTCCGAGAATCGGGATGTTCAATGTGTGTAGGAATCAATCCGGATAAACTCATCGGAAATCAAATTTGCGCCTCTTCATCAACTCGTAATTTTAAGGGAAGACAAGGTTCTCCTCAAGGTAGAACATTATTAATGTCTCCAGTTATGGTAGCTGCTGCTGCTATTGCAGGTGAACTTGTTGATGCGCGAAATTTTTGGAAAATTAATTCAATTACACCCGCATTAGTTGGCGCTTGAGTTAGAAGATAAGCACAATGAAAAATAATAAATCTATTATCTCTGCAACAGCAATTAGTATTCATGGTGATGATATTGATACGGATAGAATTTTACCTGCTCGTTTTGTAAAAACACTAGTTTTTGACAAATTAGGTCAATACATTTTTGCAGATGAAAGAATACAAAAACAACAACAATTTCAAATACATCCTTTAGATAATCCTGTCTATGCTGATGCTCAGTTGATGTTTGTTAATAAAAACTTTGGCTGCGGCTCTTCACGAGAACACGCGCCGCAAGGTATCAAACGATGGGGTAAAGGTATCAAAGCAATTATTGGTGAATCATTTGCAGAAATTTTTTTTGGTAACTGTAACGCTATTGGTCTTTTGTGTCTAACAGCTAGTACTGATATTCTAACGCAACTGATTAACTTGAATAAATGTGATCCGCAAATGAAATTTCATTTAGATATTCAGTCTTTAACTATTGCTTGTGAAAATAACAAATTTCCTGTATGGATGCCTGAAGGATTAAGGCAAAATTTTCTATCTGGTCATCAAGATTCGTTACTGGAATTATTATCAGTTAGGCAGGAAATTATTAATACTGCTGAAAGAGTTCCTTATTTCCAATATTTAGAAGCATGAAGCAAATAAAAATCTTGTTTTAGTGTAGATATTTACATTTTTTTGAGTGTTAACTGTGGAAAAACGTCAATGAGTAATGATAAAAATTCAGTTGCAGATATGAAGATTGAGCAACTTAATGGAAGTAACTCGGTAACTACAATTATTAAAGAAGAAGAAACTCTCACTAACAATTTAACAAAAGAACCTAGTCCAGATTCTGTAAAAAATCCTGAGCATCAATCAGATTTTCGATTTAAGAAACAATTTTTGATTTTATTATGTGGTTTAGGTATAGTAGGGCTATTAGTAGCCTTCCTCTGGCAAAGACAAGGGAAAGTAAAAAGTATTCAAGCCTTTATTAATAGTGAAATTGTCTACGTTCGCGCTCCTATACCAGGAAAATTATCTTTAACAACTCAGCCAGAATTAGGTCAGCAACTGACAAAAACAAAAGTAATTGGTAGTATTTCCGGTGATGTCGAAAACCAATTGGTATCATCGCTAAAAATCAATCAACAGACGCTAACATCACGTCTTGATAATAATCGAGAGCGCCTAGCCGGACTCAATCAACAACTGAGAAATCGCACTAATTTACTAACGCAATTTAGTAATGCTAGTCAAGAACAACAAAAACTTCAGATTAAATTTGGACAATCTCAAGTTGATCAATTTGAAAATGATTTGATGAGAGCGCAAGCTGAGGCTGATATAGCTCAATCTGATGCAAAGCGTGCGGATTTTTTACTGACAGAAGGTGCTATCAGCAAAGCAGCTCAAGAGCAGAAAGTCACACAAGCAAGACAAGCTCAAGCAGCATTATCAGCAGCGCGTTCCAGAGTTGAGCAACATAAACTCAGTTTGAATGCTGCGGCTAAGGGGTTACAGTTAGATGGCCCTCGTAGTTATAGTTATCCAGATATTCGCACCATTGAACTGAAGACGGAAATTGCAGATTTAAAAAATCAGATTTCTGACTTGCAGATTGAAATTCGAGGTAACGAAGCTGAGTTAGCTAGAGTACGTCAGGAGTTGAAAACCCAGAATCACATTTTAGTGCGATCGCCACAAGAAGGAGTGATTTGGTCGATTGAAGCACATTCCGGCGAAGTTCTTACAGCCAATGCTCCTATTTTGAAGTTAATTAACTGCAAGAACGTATGGGTAGAAGCCTTTATTGATGAGCGAGATGCTATTGCATTACAAATTGGACAATCTGTAGATGTTCATCTCATTGGCTCTCAAAAGATGTGGCCGGGAAAAATACAAACTATCAGAGCCGGTACAGGACGAGTGACAGTTGGACAATATGTTGTCGAACCACCCCCAGAAATTGAACGTCGCCAACTTCCCGTTCGTGTTGTCACTGCAAAAATTCAAGTTGATTGGTCAGACTCTTTGGACGCAGATAATTTCTGTAGTGCAGGTAGGAGTGTTGAAGTTAAAATTCGGAAAAATCAAAATTAACTGGTATGAAATCTAATATTTTCTTTTTCTATTCATACCGAATTATATCAAGAATGTATTTCCATTTACCTGTGTTATTTCTGCACTTATTCTTATCAGGTATGGGTATTTTACTCACCGAAACATTGCTGATGGTTTATGGTTTATCAATTATGTTGAATACCAAAACAAATTCCTTTTTGTTAAACTATATGCCACAAAAATCTGTGATCGCTTTAGGGGAACTATTAAAGGCGATCGGTTTGTTTCTCATTATTTGGGGAACAAGAGTAGGTAATACTAACTTTTGGCTACCTTTTTTGGGGCAAATAATCGGCGGAAGTGGATTTAGTTTAGCGATTAGTAGTGATTCTAGTTTATTACGTTCAATTACTAGTAAATCTTCAACAGACTTATTTAATAATATTCAATCTAAATCTCAAAGCTTGATGTTCTTGTCTACTCTATTAGCAGGAGTTATCGGTAGCATTTTATTTGATTATGAAGCCCATTGGCCTTTTTATATCTCAATGTTGGCGAATGCTATGGCAATTATATCTATTTTGTTAATTTCCGAAGAACCAAATTTAAGTAAGCAAAAAACATCCTCCTCTAAAACTCACAATTCAATTCAAAAGCCCAAAATTACTGCGGAACAAGGATTTTGGATGAATTACTATGCTTTATCTCGTGCTTTTTTACTAGCATCCTTTGTAGGGTTCTTACCTTTTTTCTTTTTGATGCTGCAAGTAGATATACCATTTTTTGGTCTAGTTCTCAGTTTATTTAGTATAGGTGCATTTTTTTCCGCACTTTATAGTTCTCAACTGATGAAAGTCATTGGTATTAATAATTTTATAATTATCACTATGGGATGTACTTTAATTTCTATGATTTTGTTTAGTATATTTGAGGATTTTGGTATTAGCTTAATTGCTATATTATTGCTGGGATTTGGCTCAGGCTGCATACGACCACTGACAATGAAAAACTTAGACCTCAGCAACCTAAATCCTCAACAGAGAGCAAGTATTTTATCTACTATGGAACAACGTTTTAGCATAATAAATGCCGTGTTGTTATTAGTAGGTGGATATATATTGATTGAATATAACTTTCAATCTCTCATGATTCAAATAACAATAGCCTACGTCATAGCTATTCTTATTGGATTTACATCAAGTACAATGACAAGCAGGAGTTAAATTCATGGCTAATTTAGTTACCAAGCAAAGCATTTCTCAAGAACTAGCTCAAAAATTATTAAATGAGGCTGAATTTAAAGCACAAGAATTAGGCATACCTGCATCGATTGCAATATGTGATGAAAGTGGTGTACTTAAAGTGTTTGCTCGGATGGACGGCGCGCCTTTAATGAGTATTGAATTAGCAATTAAGAAAGCAAAAACATCTGTAGGATTTGGATTATCTACTGCTGATTTATTTAACTTTATCAAAAATGATCCTCCATTATGTATGGGTGCGCCACACATTGAAGATTTGGTTGTTTTTGGTGGCGGTCATCCTATCAAGGTTGATGGTCAAATCGTCGGAGGAATTGGAGTTAGTGGTGGCCACTATTCTTATGATGTCCAATGTGTCGAAAAAGCTTTAGAACTTCTTGAAAATTCAGTTTAAAAACTAAATATCTAAATATTTGGGATAGTTATAAATTTTTATATAACTATCCTATTTTTTTAAATTTTTCGTAAAACTGCATATTTTTAATAAAAATCATAGTTATTTATATATGATTTTTATCTTGATTTTATTATGACAAGTACTTTCTTTTGTTCTCATCAATCAAGACTGGCAAGCGAATCACTTATTGGCAGTGCTAATAATGTCCAGGCTTATATTTTAATTGAATGTCCTCCACCTTGGGAATCAGAAGCGTTTGATTCTAAATATATCCCTAGTGACTTAAAAATTCTGGTAAATGAATGTAAAACAGCTAAATTACCTATCAAATTTCTTCTGATCGCTAACAATAATTCTGAAAAATCAGGGCAGACAAAATTATTAATTTATCACAGGAAAGCTGGGCTAAGTAATGGATATAATAAGCGAGAATTCAACCTAAAAAATATTGAAGAAGTAGCAGAAATTGTTAGAGCATGGTTTTGGGGAAAAAATATTAGCAATGAAGTAGATATAACTGTAAGCAGAGATATTTTAGTTTGTACTCATGGCAGTCATGATAAATGCTGTGCTAGATATGGAAATCCCTTTTATTATCATGCTGCGGCTACTATTACTGATTTAAATTTGAAAAATGTGCGTATTTGGAAATCAACTCATTTTGGTGGACATAGGTTTGCACCGACAATGATCGACCTACCGGAAGGAAGGTATTATGGTGTTCTTGAGCAGAATTCATTTAAGTCAATTTTGACTCGCACTGGCAATATTAATCTTTTGAAGGATGTTTACCGGGGATGGAGTATTTTTCCTAGTTCACTTCAAATTCTTGAAAGGGAATTGCTTTTACGCTATGGATGGGACTGGTTTAACTACAAGGTAGGGGGGAGAATTATTGAACAGAGTTCAGACCAAAGTATGATTTTAGCTGAACTGAATTTTGAAAATACTGGTGGTGATCAATTTACTTACCAAGCTGATATTTTAAAAGATGAAACTTTAACTGTGAGCTTGAAAAATTCTTGCCATGCAATGCTAGAGTCAGTAATTTTTCAATATTCCATATACAATCTGAAACAAGTAGGCAATAGAAATAACTTATTAGAAGCTGCCAACAATTCACTACTGACAACGCTGATTTAATTAAAAGTTTAGTGAAAACACTGTTAAACATGATTACTGCTCTGATTCTGGAAATCTTGCTTGGTAACGCGGTGATAACTCTAGCAGTGGCACTATTGAAGCTAGGCTTTTCTACTACATCTGCGTTTTGGCTCAGTCTTGGTTAATTGTGTTTGTTGTCTGGTGATGGGGAGATATGCGTTTAGCGATGTGGATAATGACTAATTGACCAATTACGTGGGATGCTGGTTGATTGGTGAGGTGAGTAGTCTATAGTCCAAAAGCTAGTAACTAATGACTATTGACTAATGACCAATGACTGTTAGGTGAGTATTTAGCAATGTCTGTTGTTTCTTCTGTCACAGTAAAGGTTCCCGCCACAACTGCTAATTTGGGGCCTGGTTTTGACTGCATCGGTGCAGCCTTGACTATATATAATCAGTTCCAGTTCAACCGCTTGGATGAAGGGTTAATTATTCAGGTCACGGGCGCAGAAGCGGAACGAGTGCAAACAGATGAGAGTAATTTACTTTATCAGGCGTTTGTCAAGTTATATCAATATATAGATCAGCCAACGCCAGGAGTGAAAATAGAGATTGAGTTGGGTGTACCTTTGGCGCGGGGTTTGGGTAGTTCGGCCACAGCCATTGTTGGGGGTTTGGTGGCGGCGAATAGATTAGCGGGTGAACCCCTATCTCAAGAGCAGGTGATGGAATTAGCGATCGCCATTGAAGGACATCCTGATAATGTAGTCCCAGCTTTGTTGGGGGGATGTCGTCTGGCTGCTACTAGTGCTAAGGGTTGGGAAATTTGCGATGTTCCCTGGCATAGTGATGTTGTTCCAGTGGTAGCGATTCCTGATTTTGAATTGTCAACCTCAGAGGCGCGGCGAGTTTTACCAACAGAATATAGTCGTGCAGATGCAATTTTCAATACTGCCCATTTAGGTTTATTGTTGCGTGGCTTGGAAACAGGTAAGAGAGAATGGTTAAGGGCAGCTTTACAAGATAAGTTACATCAGCCTTATCGCCAAGCTTTAATTCCTGGTTACGATGCTGTGAATACTGCGGCTGTGAAGGCTGGTGCTTACGGTATGGTGATTAGTGGCGCGGGGCCAACATTGTTGGCTTTAGCTAATGTATCTCATGCGGGAGCTGTTGAGGCGGCAATGTCCACAGCTTGGCAAGAAGCAGGAATTACGGCTGTAGTGCGATCGCTTGCTCTCGATACTCATGGCGCAACTTAACAATTCAAAATTCATAATGAAAGAACTTAACCCCAGTTTGCCTTTAGAGCAAATTCAGTCGGAGATGACGGCGCTTAAGTCACAAATCCAAGTGCTTGAGCAGGAACGTGCTGCACTCACCATTAATAATGATGTGATTACTCACGAGAATGATTCACCTTTCGCAATTGTCGAAGCTTATCGCCGCCAAGCGCGGGAAAATGCCCAACTATTTGCTGAACTCAAAGGCATAGAAGATGCGATCGCTGCTTTAGACTTGCAGTTACAGTACAAAAAAACTGAATTAGCCCGTTTACCAAGAAGACTTCAACAAATTAACCAAGAACAACAGCTAGAAGCAGCCAAAGAAGTCGCTCAAGTCCATGCTGAACGAATCAATCAAATAGCGGGGGAATTAGCCACGGAAATTCGCCTGCTCAAAGCTTGTGCCGATGAACTCAGTCCCTTGTATTGGCAAGTGTATTACAAGCCTTTCATCACGGGATTCAAAACGATCTCAGTTCCTTATGTCCGTTCAGATGGGGCAGTTTGGACTATTGTCAATCGCATTGTTTAGCAAACCTTGACATTTTGATCGCTGATAACCATATAGAAGTAGGCGTAATATTACAATTCGTGACGGTGGTCTGAGCCACCGTTTTTTATTGACGTTGCAAAACTTTACAAATACAATGAGTCAGCGACCAATTTTGATGAGTATTTATTCCTTTTTATGCTGATAATTGCCATTGTTATGGGTATATATTCTTATCAACTCTCAAAATTTAATTATTCAGAGATAAATAAAGTTTACAAAAGTACGAATTCCTTAATATAATGTAATTAAAAGCGAAAACAAAAAAAGATTGTCAGAAGTAATGAATCTTATTCAATTTCCCTGGCTAACAGCCATAATTGCCTTGCCCTTGGTGGCAGCCCTAGCCATCCCCATAATTCCCGATAAAGAAGGAAAAACAGTCCGATGGTATGGTTTAGGAGTCGCATTTGCAGACTTCGCCTTAATGATTGCTGCCTTTTGGCACTACTACGACTTTCAAAACTCGACCTACCAATTCGTAGAGAAATATGCCTGGGTTCCTCAAATAGGGCTGAATTGGTCCGTAGCAGTTGACGGCTTATCGATGCCCTTACTGTTGTTAACAGGCTTAATTAACACACTCGCAATCTTCGCGGCTTGGAAAGTAACCAACAAGCCGCGATTATTTTATGGGTTGATGCTGGTGATGTACAGCGCCCAGTTGGGTGTGTTTGTAGCCCAAGACTTATTGTTATTCTTCTTAATGTGGGAAATCGAGCTAGTTCCCGTCTACTTGCTGATTTCCATCTGGGGAGGCCCCAAACGCCGTTATGCAGCGACCAAATTCATCCTATACACTGCTGCTGCTTCTATATTTATTCTCTTATCCGGATTTGCTTTAGCATTCTCTGGAGATACCGTCACTTTTGACATTGCAGCTCTGGGAATGAAACAATATCCCAAAGCGATCGAATTATTAGCTTATGCAGGATTTTTAATTGCCTTCGGTGTAAAACTACCAATATTTCCTTTACATACTTGGCTACCTGATGCCCACGGTGAAGCATCTGCACCTGGTTCCATGATTCTGGCTGGTGTGTTGTTAAAGATGGGTGGTTATGCCCTAATCCGCTTCAACATGGAAATGTTGCCCGATGCTCATGTTTACTTTGCCCCAGTCTTAGCAGTCTTAGGTGTCGTTAACATTGTTTACGGTGCTTGCTGTGCCTTTGCTCAAACCAACCTCAAACGCCGCCTAGCTTACTCTTCAATTGCCCACATGGGATTTGTGCTAATCGGTCTAGCTTCCTACACAGAAATTGGTGTTAGTGGAGCCATGCTACAAATGGTTTCTCACGGTTTAATTGCTGCTAGCTTGTTCTTCTTAACTGGTGTAACTTACGAACGTACCCACACCTTGTTGATGGACAAAATGGGTGGTATTGGTAAAGTCATGCCCAAAACCTTCGCTCTTTACACAGCAGGCGCAATGGCTTCTCTAGCTTTACCTGGAATGAGTGGCTTCGTCGGTGAGTTGATGGTGTTCATCGGTATCGCTACCAGTGATGTTTACAGTTCCAGTTTCAAGGTTGTAGTTGTCCTACTCTCAGCAGTGGGTGTAATTCTGACTCCGATTTACTTACTGTCTCTGTTACGCCAAGTATTCTACGGCAAACAAAGCGAAGAGTTACATCTCGATGCCTTTGTTCCTGATGTCAAACCTCGTGAGTTGTTCATCACCGCTTCTCTGTTGCTTCCCATCATCGGTATTGGTTTGTATCCCAAGTTAATCACACAAACTTATGATGTGAAGACTGTAGAAATTGCTACCCATGCTCGTCAAGTGCTACCAGTGGTTGCCAGACAACAACCATCAAGTCTGTACTCCCAGATTTTTACAGCGCCAACACTGGCTAATGCTCAAGTTGAAAGTTTAGTTAATATCTCTAAGTAAATATATCTCTCAGCAATGGTGCTGAATGTAAATCCTAAATATGACTAACATTAGGGGTGGTTGCAAAACTACCCCTAAAATTTTTTAGTTATTTTGGCAATTTTTTAGACCATTCCTGAAAATCATGTTCATAAGATTCTCCACTAGTTTTATAAGCATTCATACCAGAAAAGAATAAACCTAATCCCCAACCCAACAGGGGAAAAATTGCCCAGAAGTAGGAAGGACTTGTCAAGAAATTCAACACAATCAAAAATCCATTGACACCAATAAAAGAAATCAGGTGTGTTTTAAACTCTTCACGTCGTTGAGCATGAAATCTTTGCCGCTTCTTTTCTCCTATTTCTTGAGTCAACCATTCTTGTTCAGCCGCTTGTAGAGATGCTGATGAAACCCCTAATTCCGAAGCAATTTCTATAATTTGCTGTCGTGAAATTTCTCCCTGTTGCTGACGAGTAAAAGCTTTTTGAAGAATCTGCTGCATTTGTTCTGAATTGTAAGTCATATAAATACCTCAAAAAGGAGAAAAGATAAATTTTGGAACTTTAGCTACAAAACCCTTAAAAATATATTTACCTGTTGTTACGAACTGCTAAGACTCACATTTTATATCTGAAAAAATAATCCATACAGTAATTGAAAACACAAATATATAAGACAATTTTTTTGTTAGAGTGCCTTACTTAGAGCCTATTTATAAAGTAAATATTAAGTAGGGGAGGCAAAAAGCGGTGTAGATCTTCTTCCCGCTTTATTGCCGTTGTGTTACGGCAGCGTGAGGACTTGAGTATGAACGACAGTATAAATTGCCGTAACGCACCATAATCACACGGTGCGTTACGCGTTGCTTTAATACACCCCACAATTTAAGCTTTATGCCGAAAATATCGCTTGGGGAAGAAACTATCACCCAAAACTTAAAATTCAGGTAGTAGTCTTTCGGAGGTGATAAATTGAGATTTTGATCATCACTTCTAACAAACTTGTAAAATGTAAACAGTGAACAATTATTTTCACCTTATGACTGTAAAAAATCAGCCTGAAAAAGATAAATTGGACGCAAGTGCTAACATAAATACCAACCAAGAAATAGAAAAAATTTTATGTTCTCATTGTCAGCGTACAGCTACAAACGGAATTAAATGTAAAGGAATCTGTATAACTGACAATGAATATTAACAAGATTTTAACTGTGTTAGTAATACAACTATTTCATCAATGGCTTGCCGTAAAACACTCGCTGGCTGTCCAGATTGATTCACCATAACACTAAAAACTAAAGGTTCATACGTAGGAGGATTCACATATCCAGATAGAGAAATTGCACCGCTTAAAGTGCCTGTTTTTGCTTGTACAATTCCCTCCGCAGGAGTATTACGCAAGCGGTTTCTCAACGTACCACTTTTCCCAGCCACAGGTAAGGAAGCACGATATACATTGGCGACTGGTGTTTTGCTTATTCCTTGCAAAGTTTGTACTAAAGCTTCAGGAGTTATTAAATTACGTCGAGATAAACCAGAAGCATCTACCAAAACATAACCTGTGGGATCAACACCTAATTGATTTAAGTTTGTTTTAATAGCTTCTAAACCAATGTCAGCAGTAGTTTTATTCTGCAATCTGGGTTGTTTAAATGCTAATGTTCTTAATAAAGCCTCAGCATACAAATTATTACTATTTTGATTTGTCTCTATCAACAATTGTGATAAAGGCGGGGACTGTACAGCAGCTAATTCCTGTTGATTAGCAGCACTAGAAGCAACTAATGTTGTACCCAAACTAATTTTTTCTGTGGATAAGGCACTACGAAAACGTCGCAGGAAGTAATAATTAGGATCAACTACGGGCAATTCTACTAAATATGGAGTGGAATTAGCTGCAACTTGTCCTTTAATTCGCAGCACTTTTCCTGTTAAATCACGGCTAACATCAATATAACTTGGTTGATTTGCTGCAACTGTTACAGATTGATTGATTATCAACCATTGTCTTGCTTCATTGGGGTCATTCCACAACAATTGTGGAGTCTTACCTACAGTTTGAGGAATGAGTTTTAAACCAAATACATTTTGATTCAAAATAAAACTATTGACTGGCGCACCATAATTTGACTGCACATCTTCCCATTGCCAAGTCGAGTTAACAATATCCCCTTGAATATAACTATCATCAGCAATTAGCTGACTAATTTGGGTGATACCTTTCTGTTTTAGTTGTTGTGCTAGTGATTGCAATTGAGTATCGCTGAGGCTAGGGTCACCTCTACCAACAACAGTGAAATTGCCATTACCATTTTGATAAACTGAGGTACGAATACGAAAGTCTGCACCTAGTTGTTGTAAGGCAGCAGCTGTAGTCAGCAATTTAGCATTAGAAGCGGGAGTGAAGTATTTCTCTGCATCTCGACTGTAGAGTGTTTGCACGGATGAGAGAGGTTTTACTAAGATACCCCAGCGCACTCGATTAAATAAGGGACGATTAACTATTGTATCTATGGCTGTTCTCAGTTCCGCCGGACAAATAGATTTTGTGGTGGGTGTAGGTGCGGTTGGGGTTTGGGCTTTAACTAGTTGCTGGGTAACACTAACTTGAACACTAATAAATAATGCCATCAAGCCAAGAGAAATTTTTCGGGGCATACAGAGTGATTAAAACTACTTGACGATGATAGCTTGCTTATGAATTGAACCACTAGGCGCGGGAAAGCATTATTCTCTATTGAGAGGCTGTTAAACTGTGAAAAATCAGTATAATTGCGCTTTTATTGAGTTTATGTCATTAACTGCTGCTGCGATCGCTACTTTAATTGCCACTAAGGTCTTTGAAACAACCGTAGAGAAAATAACTGAAAGTACAATAGACAAGCTGAAACTGCTACGTCAGAAAATTTGGGACAAGTTCACGGGTAAGCCGAAAGCGCAAGAAGCTTTAACAAAAGCTGAACAAGGTTCTAAGGAAGATTTAAACTTGGTTACCGCCTACCTACAGGTAGAAATGGATACAGATAGTCAATTTGGCGAAGAAGTTCAAAGCCTTGCCCAAGAAATTCACCAAGAAATTAATATTGGTAAGATTCAAGGTAAAAATGTCCAAAATGTTTATGGAGGGCAAGGTTTTCAGAATATTGATAGTAAAGCACCCATCTTTCAAGGTGTAGAAAATAGCCCGATTACTATCAATTACAATAATTCTTCTGATTGACTACAGTCGCCTGAACGGGAACGGGCAGAGTTAAATCCCCATAGTAGAATACCGGAGAATTTGCCCCTGAGTGGGGTAACAAAATTTGTTGGGCGGGAGGAGGAACTGCACACCCTCCGCCAACTTTTACAGAAAAATGACCGTGTAGCCATTGCGGCTATTGCGGGGATGGGTGGACTGGGTAAAACAGAACTGGCGTTGCAATATGCCATCCAGCATCGTGAAATTTATACGGGGGGAATTTGCTGGTTATTGCCCAAGTCTGGGGATGTGGGGCTACAAATTGTCCAGTTTGCCAGAACTTATTTTGATTTAAACCCACCGGATGATTTAGATTTACCCGGACGGGTGCAGTATTGCTGGCGGCGTTGGCGTGAGGGTGAGGTGTTGCTGGTGGTGGATGATGTCAGCGACTATGAGGAAGTCAAGCTTTATCTTCCGTCCTCATCTTCTCGGTTTAAAGTGTTGTTGACTTCCCGCCAGCGTTTGGGAAAAATTGCCCAGTTATCTTTAGATGTGCTGCAACCAGAGGCGGCGTTAGAGTTGTTGGTGTCGATTATTGGCAAGGAACGGGTTGAAAATGACCTAAACCCCCTGCCCCCTTCCCTACTAGGGAAGGGGGAGAGTGATTCCCCTCGCCTTGTAGGAGAGGGGTTAGGGGAGAGGTCAGAGGGTGAATTAGTGGCGTTGGGGTTGTGTGAGTGGTTGGGGTATTTGCCTTTGGCTGTAGAGTTGGTGGGACGGTATCTGGCACGAAAGCAAGATTTATCGCTGGCGGAAATGTTGCGACGGTTGGAGAATAAGCGACTAGAACAACGCGCCTTGATGAAGGCAGAAGCTGATATGACAGCAAAACGAGGTGTGTTAGCTGCTTTTGAGTTGAGTTGGCTGGAATTAGAGGAAAATGATCAGCAATTGGGTTGTTTATTAAGTTTATTCGCCGCCGCGCCTATCCCTTGGAAGTTGGTGGAACAGTGCTTACCAGAGGAAGATGAGGAAGATTTAGAAGATATTAGAGACGATAAGTTGCTGAATCTGCATTTACTCCAGCGTAAAGGTGAGGGAATATATCAACTGCATTCCCTGTTGCGGGAGTTTTTCCAATTTAAGCTTAGAGGTTTAGAACAGGCAGAGGAATTTAAGCATTCTGTTTGTAGAGTGATGATAGCAGTTGCTCAAGATATTTCTTATACTTCCACACTTGTGCAAATTAAGAATGTCGCCCCAGCAATACCTCACTTAGCAGAAGTAGCAACCAATCTCTTTCAGTATATTAGTAATGATGATTTAATTTGGGCATTTGTTGGCAACGCTTTTTTTTATCATGGTCAAGGACTATATGATAAAGCAGTACCTTGGTTTGAGCAGTGCCTAGAAATTACCAAAAAACACTTAGGGGAAGAACATCCATCTGTCGCCACTAGCCTCAACAACCTAGCGTCACTCTACAAATCCCAAGGGAAATACAGCAAAGCCGAACCCTTGTACATCCAAGCTTTGGCTCTGTATCGCAAACTCTTAGGTGAAGAACATCTAGATGTCGCACTCAGTCTCAACAACCTCGCAGCACTCTACGACTCCCAAGGGAAATACAGCGAAGCCGAACCCTTGTACATCCAAGCTTTGGCTCTCAAGCTCAAACTCCTGGGTGAAGAACATCTAGATGTCGCACTTAGCCTCAACAATTTAGCAGAACTCTACAAATCCCAAGGGAAATACAGCAAAGCCGAACTCTTGTACATCCAAGCTTTGACTCTCAAGCGCAAACTCCTGGGTGAAGAACATCCATCTGTCGCACTTAGCCTCAACAACCTCACAGCACTCTACCACTCCCAAGGGAAATACAGCGAAGCTGAATTCTTGTTCATCCAAGCTTTGGCACTGCGGCGTAAACTCCTGGGTGAAGAACATCCTGATGTCGCCCAAAGCCTCAACAACCTAGCTCTACTCTACAAATCCCAAGGAAAATACAGCGAAGCCGAACCCTTGTACATCCAAGCTTTGGCTCTGTGTCGCAAACTCCTGGGTGAAGAACATCCTGATGTTGCCACTAGCCTCAACAACCTAGCTCTACTCTATGACTCCCAAGGGAAATACAGCGAAGCCGAACTCTTGTATATCCAAGCTTTGGCACTGCGGCGTAAACTCCTGGGTGAAGAACATCCTGATGTCGCCACTAGCCTCAACAATCTAGCTGGACTCTATGACTTCCAAGGGAAATACAGCCAAGCCGAACTCTTGTACATCCAAGCTTTGGCTCTGTATCGCAAACTCCTGGGTGAAGAACATCCTGATGTCGCCACTAGCCTCAACAACCTAGCGTCACTCTACTACTCCCAAGGGAAATACAGCGAAGCCGAACCCTTGTACATCCAAGCTTTGGCACTGCGGCGCAAACTCCTGGGTGAAGAACATCCTGATGTCGCCACTAGCCTCAACAACCTCGCAGCACTCTACGACTCCCAAGGGAAATACAGCGAAGCTGAACCCTTGTACATTCAAGCTTTGGCACTGCGGCGTAAACTCCTGGGTGAAGAACATCCTGATGTCGCCCAAAGCCTCAACAACCTAGCTGAACTCTACGACTCCCAAGGGAAATACAGCGAAGCCGAACCCTTGTACATCCAAGCTTTAGATATTTTTGAGCAACAGTTAGGAGTAAATCATCCTAATACGGTGACTGTGCGTAAAAATTTAGCATATTTGCGTGAGTGTTTAAACTCATAAGCAGAATAATCAGGTTCATTCTTAAATACGCGATGCTGGCGGCGATGCTTTTCTACATTTAAACACAAACTTTGGTGTTCTAACCTCGAACTTTCGTGTTCTGAACTCGAAGTTTTCTGTTTCAAGTGAGAATGTTTCTGTTTCAAGTGAGAATGTTCTTGTTTCAAGTGAGAATGTTTCTGTTTCAGGTGAGAATGTTTCTGTTTTAAGTGAGAACATTCCTGTTTTAAAGGAGAACATTTTTGTTTTAAGCGAGAACGTTTTAGTTTCAGGTGAGAACGTTCCTGTTTTAAGGTGAGTTCGACGAATAAAAAACCCCTCTCGAAACCTCTCCCCTGCAAGGAGCTACGGTGTACACACAAGTCTGATAAACTTTGCCCTATAACGTTTTGATCCCCCCTAACCCCCCTTAGAAAAGGGGGAACAAGAATCAAAGTCCCCCTTTTGAAGGGGGATTTAGGGGGATCAAACTACATTTTGCACCTAGCACAAGGATGTGTGTACACGGTAGCCTGCAAGGAGAGAGGTTTTAAAACCCTATTTTTCACTGATATTTTAACTCTTTACTCCCCTCTCCGCGTCGGCTGGGGGAAAGGTCAAAATCAAGTTGTTTTAAGGTGCAATTGCAATGATGATGTTTTGAGAGTAATCGTTAGGCGATCGCTTCACAGTGTTTTCCAGATTTAAGTGGGTGAGGTAGTTCCTATCTTCATTTGCACTATTACCATAGTGCCTTCATCAATCTTGCTTCTGACATTAATAGAACCCCCACAATGCCATAACAATCTCTGCACAATGGTTAATCCTAAACCTGCGCCATTTGTCTCATCAATTAGCCCCGATCGCACACGATAAAAACAGTCAAAGATTTTGGGAATTTCGGTTTCAGAAATCCCGATACCTGTGTCACGAATTTCTAGTTGGACATATTCGCCTTGGACTTTAGCTCTGACCCATACTTGACCGCCCTTGGGTGTAAACTTCAGGCTGTTATGTAGCAGATGAATAACAATTTGCCGCAAGCCACCATTGACACACCAAACCGTGGGTAAGTCTGTAGGGATGGTGTAGCCTAGCATGATGCCTTTTTCTTGGGCTACTGGTTGGTAAGTGCTGACGACTCCAGGGACAATATCTACAAGCTTGACTAATTCTAAAGTTGTAGCTTCCAAATTATGCTCTAGTTCTACCAACGTCATGAGACCTGTAATCAAAACACTTTGGCGATCGCACTGAGTATTTAGCATTTGCAAATAGCGCTGTCGCTGATGGGGTTTGAGCGTCGGCGAATTTAACAGCGAAAGTGCAGTCTTCATTTGCGTTAGGGGTGTACGCAATTCTTGACACACATTGGTTAAATATTCATCTTTCAGTTGCTCTTTTGTTTGCAGTTTTTGATTGTGCTGCTGCAATTTAGCAATGCGTTCTACACTAATTCGCCGATTAATTTCATTTTGTCGCTGGAGTTGCTTGGTGAGAAGTTGGCTGATGAGTGCTGGTTCGCAAGCGTTTGGACAGATGAAATCACTGGGTGTAATTGGCTTTGATTCTGGGACAATCTCTTGTTTGATACCATCTAATACACGCTGAATTACTTGATTATCAACTGAAGTAATGGTAAATAAAGGTTGATTTTTACTATTTTGAGCCTTATCTAAAGTACTGATTTTATTATTTTGGCGCGGACGATAAGCTGCAATTAAACTGCAAAATCTTGGCGATAATACTAACAAAAAGTATTCTCTTGGCAGATTATTATTTGGTAGTAATCGCACATCTAGATAATGGTCATATAAACTAGATAAAGATATTAACTTTTCTTCCCCTAATTCTAATTTTCCTTCCCCTACTTGACAATTGTAAATATTACTAGATTCACCCATAGATGACTGATAACGGACTAATTCTGAAGTCCAAATTTTCCCTGGTGGAAGTTTAATCCACAGCGTTGCACTGATCTGCTGCTCAATTAGTAAGTCTATTTGCGCTCTCACCAGTGATAACAACGTAGCCGGATTGAGAGTCACTGTTTGGGAAGGCGCTTCCACTCCTAAAGCCAGCTGATAAACGGATAAATCCTTATGGAGAGAGTCATTCATGAGTTAAGCACAACCAATAAAAATCATGGTAAGGAAAAAATAATTATCGCCTTTCTGGCAAGGCAGAAGGCAGAGGGCAGCAGGGAAGAAAAAAGTTTTAAGGTATGCCTTGTTGCTTTGACCAAACTAGGTTTAATACCCCCACTAAATCGTAGATTCATTGGTCTACAATTACTGGGGGTAAGAATCCCCTTGTAATTGAACCTTCTGGTTTCTTCAATTTATCGATTTTTATCCTTATTCCTTATATATATGTTTTTTACACAAAAGCCCCGGAAACACAATAAATTATGAATCACGAAATTACTAAATATTACTATTTTTAATGCAAATGACCACTTTATATTTCAAAGCTTATAGATTTATAATATATTTTTTACAATAGTAGTTATAAAACATTTGTAGTATTCAGTAAATGCAATTAATTTTATACAGTAAACCCGGTTGTCATTTATGTGAGGGCTTACAGGAAAAACTGGAACAGATCCAAAATTTGAGTTTTGAGTTAGAAATTCGTGACATTACAACTCGTGAAGATTGGTTTATGGCATACCAATATGAGGTTCCGGTTCTTTATCTGGTAAAGCCTGAAGACGAGCAAGAGCGAGCTTTGCCCCGGCCTTCGCCTCGTGCTAGCGTTCAGCAATTGGAGCAAATGTTGTGTAAGTATTTAGCCAATCCGGAAAAAAATAATGCAGAATAGGCGCAAGAAAGGCGTGTGTCGAGGTTCACAACATGAAATTGCGGGAATTATTAGCGACAGTAGACAGTGTGGAAAATTTACCTCAAGCTTTAGGGGATGCGGAAGTAAAAGGAATCAAGACTAATTCCCATGCTTGTGGTGCAGGAGATTTGTTTATTGGAATGCCAGGAACACGGGTAGATGGTGGAGAATTTTGGCCTAGTGCGATCGCTTCCGGTGCGATCGCGGCGATCGTCTCTCCTCAAGCTGTGGAAAAAAATCCTCCTAGTGATGAGGCTGTTGTCATTAGCGCTAACGACATGACTAAAGCTTGTGCCGAAATTGCCGCAGCTTTTTATGATTATCCTGGGCAGAAACTCAAGCTGGTAGGTGTCACTGGTACTAATGGTAAAACTACCACGACTCACTTAATTGAATTTTTCTTAACCAAAGCGCAATTATCCACTGCTTTGATGGGGACTCTCTACACTCGTTGGCCTGGGTTTGAACAGACAGCCACCCACACCACACCCTTCGCAGTGGAACTACAACAGCAACTAGCACAAGCTGTCAACGCTGGGTGTGAGTTCGGAGTCATGGAAGTCAGTTCCCACGCCTTAGCACAAGGTCGGGTGCTTGGTTGTCCCTTTGAGGTGGGGGTATTTAGCAATCTCACCCAAGATCACCTGGACTATCACAGCGACATGGAAGATTATTTCGCAGCGAAAGCGCTGTTATTTAGTCCTGACTACCTCAAAGGACGAGCAATTATCAATGCTGATGATACCTACGGTCAAAGATTAATTAAGGCATTGAGTCCTGAGAAGGTGTGGAGTTATAGCGTTAATGATAGCAGTGCTGATTTATGGATGAGTGATTTGAGTTATGAGCCAAACGGTGTCAGTGGAATATTGCATACACCAGAAGGTGATGTCAGTTTCCGTTCCCCCTTGGTTGGTCAATACAATTTAGAAAATCTCTTGGCGGCTATAGGTGCAGTTTTACACTTAGGACTAGACTTACAATTAATCGCCAATGCTATCCCAGAGTTCCCCGGTGTCCCCGGACGAATGGAAAGGGTGCAGATTCATCCTGACCAAGATATTAGCGTCATTGTCGATTATGCCCATACCCCAGATAGTTTAGAAAACTTACTCAAAGCTGCTAGACCATTTATTCCTGGGAGAATGATTTGTGTGTTTGGCTGTGGTGGCGATCGCGATCGCACCAAGCGCCCCAAAATGGGTAAAATCGGGGCTGAACTAGCCGATTTAGCTGTGGTGACTTCAGATAATCCGCGCACGGAAGACCCAGAACGAATCTTAGAGGATATTCTGGCGGGAATCCCTGACACCGTACAACCGATAGTTATAGGCGATCGCGCTTCTGCCATTCGTACTGCAATTTTACAAGCCCAACCCGGTGATGGAGTACTACTGGCTGGCAAGGGTCATGAAGATTACCAAATTCTCGGTACAGAAAAAATCCACTTCGACGACCGAGAACACGCACGCGCCGCTTTGACTGAGAGAGTAAAAACATCCGATAAATAGAGCTTTTTAAACGCAGAGTGACGGGGAGGTTACAATACATCCTGCCCGTCCTTAGTTATTAGCACCGTTTTAAGATAATCTGAAAAATCAGGCTAGATACTAGCTCACACAATGTCTAAAATGATTCCCTTGTTAGCTTAAAAAAGCGTTTTCCTAATTATGACAAATCAAGCTCCTATCCCAGTTATTGTCAATGGTGCTGCTGGCAAAATGGGTCGTGAAGTAGTCAAAGCAGTAGCCCAAGCGCCAGACTTAAATTTATTGGGTGCAATTGACCACAGTCCCGAACATCAAGGTAAAGACGCTGGGGAACTAGCTGGTTTAAGTGAAGCCCTAGAAGTTCCAATTACAGACCAATTGGAACCAATGCTGGGTTATGTGGCTGGTGAAAGACAAGGGCCACCAGGGGTCATAGTAGACTTTACTCACCCTGATTCAGTTTATGATAATGTTCGCAGTGCGATCGCCTATGGTATTCGTCCAGTGGTCGGAACTACGGGGTTAAGTCCATCACAGATTGAAAATTTGGCAGATTTTGCCGAAAAAGCTAGTACTGGTTGTCTCATTATTCCTAACTTTTCCATTGGTATGGTGTTGCTGCAACAAGCCGCCATCACCGCATCACAATATTTTGATCATGTAGAAATTATCGAATTACACCACAATCAAAAAGCCGATGCGCCCAGTGGGACAGCGATTCAAACCGCGCAATTACTAGCGGAGTTGGGTAAAACTTTTAACCCTGCAATTGTGGAAGAAACGGAAAAAATACCCGGAGCTAGAGGTAGTTTAGCTGGCGAAGGCATTAGGATTCATAGCGTCCGCCTACCAGGATTGATAGCCCATCAAGAAGTGATTTTTGGCGCACCAGGACAAATTTATACCTTACGCCATGATACAAGCGATCGCGCCTGCTATATGCCAGGAGTTTTGCTTGCGATTCGCAAAGTCTTACAGCTAAAGTCATTAGTATATGGTTTAGAAAAGATACTATAAACTCACCACTCCCCACTCCCCACTCATGTTAGTTCCACTGACTCGCCAGAAATTTGAACAAATAATTCCCCTAATTGCCACTGGCCCGCAGTACAAGTACTACTGGGGAAAGTTTTCCAACTTTTTGCAGCGCCTGTTAATTTCTGTAGTTGCGATAGTTGTGATTCTGCTGATTAGAACAGTTTTTCGGTTAGATTTTGGCCTTATCGTCTTTTTTGTGGGAGTATTCGCCGCCTTTTTTTGGTTATGGTATCCCGTTCTTCAGGCGAGTCTAAGGAATGCAAAATGCCGTCGTTACAAATACAGTGGCTTTTTCCGTGGTCGAATTCTAGATTGGTGGATTACAGATAAGTTGATGGGTAAACAAGAAACCGTCAACAGCAAAGGCGAATTGGTAATTGTGGAAAATCGAGAAAAACGGATCAACATTGAAGTAGGTGACGATACAGGATTTAGCATCGAGTTAGAAGCACCTCTACGTCCTTTTCATAAAGAGATCGCCCGTGGTCAAATAGCAGAAATGATTGTCCTGTCAAATCGCCCCGATTTAAGCAGGATAGAAGAATTTAGTGATGTTTATATTCCCAGTCGTAACATCTGGGTAAATGATTATCCCTATCTACGAAGGGATTTCTTTAACGAAGTCAGCGATCGCCTACGCGAAGACCGACAAAACAGACCACGCCGCCGCCGCCGGAATAATTAGGGGAGTGAGGAGAAGAAGCACAAGAGCATGGACTATGGACTAATTTTCCCGTAGGCTTGCCAAGCCAAATCTATCAAACCACCAGCGATCGCAGCTGCTACAACTGCGTTTCCTTTGCGGCTGTCAATTGTGATATTTGGAACTAAGGAATCTTGCAAGCGTCTTTTGGCATCTTCCACATCTCCTAATCCCACAGGAGTAGCAATAATTAAAGCTGGGTTAATCTCTTCTGCTTCAAATAAATCAACGAGTGTAGTCATTGCTGTTTGCGCTTGACCTACTATAAAAATTCCTTCTGGATAGCGTGTGGCTAAGGTTTCAATTCCCCAAGCTGCGCGAGTTTTATTTGTTTGGGGACGGGTCAAAGCTTCCATGCTGCAATACACCGGATTAGCAAAAGTCTTTTGAACATCGGAGGCAATACCTACTTGCACCATCGGCACATCTACCACAATAGTAGTTCTAGCTGCCAATGCTGCTGCCCCAGCTTGCAAAGCACGTTCAGAGAACCGGATTAAAGATTTGTACTCAAAGTCAGCCGTAGCATAAATCACTCGGCGGACAATTTCATATTCTGCTGGCGAGAACACATGATCGCCAATTTCGCTATCGATGATTGCTAAACTTTGAGCATCAGTTACGTGCCATTCCATTGCTATTAACTGCTGAGAGACTAGCTTTCAGCTTATCAGTTTGAGCGATCGCTAGGTAAGAGGGACTAAGACCGCCATGAAGTCCATAGTCATTGGTTTTCTCCTCCCCCTTCCTTGCCTCTATTCCCTACTCCCTACGCCTCATTTAAGAATTCGCATTAGAGGAAGGACGACTGAAAACTGGGGATAAATAAGCCACCAAAGCCCCAATAAAAAAACCAGAGATATTACGCACTAGAGGTAGCCAGTCACTGGTACGTGTAACCACAGGCCCAATACCAAAGGCAATAAACAAAATTCCCCACAAAGGCGAGAAAATTAAAGCCCATTGCCAAGCAAAAACTTGCCCTTCCGTCCGGGGTTGAGCTGCGAAGCCACAAATAATCCCACCAATGACTGATGTAATTAAGGTTAAAATCCACTGTTCCCTTGGTAGCCCAGGAACAACGTTACAACCACCTCTAATTAAACAGCCTTTAACTGAATCTAAGGCTTGTAAAATCGCCTGGTCTTCCCCTTGTTCTCGAACAAAATACAAATTTCCAAAGCGGGTTTGTAATTCTATCCAAAAAGTCCGGGGTAAAAGTTCATAAACTGCGTCACCCACACTAAAGCTGAGGATGTTACCCCCACGGGAGTCAGCAACCAAGAGAATGCTTTTGTCATCCAATCCCCAGTAATTGATTACAGCCCTACCCGGAGTCCGGTCATATTGAGTCAGTACGCGCAGTTTCCAACCAGTATCCGCTTCAAATTGCTCTATTTCTTGGATGAGCTTTTCTTCTTGCGGATCAGGTAGGGATTTAGCTAGGTCTACAACTGGGGTAAAAAAATTAGGTAACAACTCAGGATTGTCATAAGCCAGCGCAGGGGGAGAACTCATCACCCAAAGTGACCCAGCCAAGAAAAATACTGTAATAGATACTAAAATTCGTCGCCAAAAACGAGACTGCATGGACGTTCTTATACAAATATCAACAGTAAAAGTGAACAAGTTGCTTTAAAACAGTATGAGAAAAGTGATACTTTGTTACACTTGTTTACTTTACTCTAATCTTAGGGTTGAAAGCAAAGATTATTGTTAGGAAGTAGGAGTCGGGAATAGAAGCAGAGGAACAGGGTAGCCACTGCGGTCTTCTCTACGTTCCCTACGGAGAAGCAAGCTACGCGGAACGTGTCGGAGACATACGCGCGCGCCGCGTTGGCGGAAGCCTCTCGTAAAGAAGGGGTCTCCCCAAGTGGAGCAAGTGGCGTAGCCGGGATTAGGGAGAGAAGAAAACTCATGATTATGAACTATGGACTATTGACTATTAACCATCATGAGAACGGTATGCTTCTGCTTTGGGGCGGCGATTTTCTGGTTTCAGTGTCTCTCGTTCTCGGAGGGTTAGAGAAGATTGTTCTGTGATGGATAAACGCTCAACCGTTCGCCTTGTAGGTTTTTGGCGGGTAAAGGTCTTCCAAGCTGCTTTGACACCAACAAATATGCTACGTGTACCTACTTGTAAATTTTGAGCTTGTTTTCTCGCACCATCTAAGCTTTGGTCAACTTGTTTCACAACTTGACCGGCACTTTTGACTCCTTCGCTGACATCATCGGTCAAATCGGTAATTTCTAAGCCTGTGGTGCGGATAGCTTCTAATGTGGGTGGTAGTTCTCGTGAGAGTGTATCAAATAACTTTTCTGCACTGCGGGCTGCTCTTGCCAATTCCTGCAAAGCAGGTATCGCCGCTACCAAAACAGCAGTTAAGCTGGTAGCGACTAAGACAATAGACAGTCCCAACCAAAAAAGGGGTTCAATCACGGCGATAAAAATTCAAAATACCCTACGGGAAGCAAGTTACAAAATTCAAAATTAGGAAACCCATATCACTATAATTATGAGCGTTCTAATTCTTGAGCAAGAGGATCTGAGTCTTGGTTAGCTTGTTGGCGTTTCAAGACCTGGCTTTCGCGCTGACTAGCATCTATACCAGATGCGATCGCATCCCGTAATCTATCTAAAGTTTCATCCCAATTTCGCAAAGCTGAGGCAGAAAGTCGATCTGCTTGGATTTGCACACTTGTTGACAAATCTTCCGCTAGTTCGGGGATGGCATCAGCAGATTTTTTCAAAAGTTTACGAGTTTCGCGCCCTGTGCGTGGAGCTACAAGCACACCTGTTAAAGCACCGATGGTAGCTCCCAGCATCAAACCGCCAATAAATACTCCGGAACGGTTATTAGACATCTTATACTTTTTCTCTCTTTACAACCATTTTAGGTGGTTTTCGTTCATTGAAAAACGCAAATAATTTAATCTAATTAGCTTATCGTGACAATATATCCAGCCAAAAAGTTGCTTTCAGGAGTTGATTGATTTTATCGGCTTCTTTTTGCCAACATAACGCTTCCAGCTACGCTGACCAAGTAATAGTAAACTAACAATTTGCCTTAGTTGTTGAATTTGTATTTGTAAACTTTGGTTACTTTGTCTAAGATTCAAAAGATTTTGCTGCCCAAGATAGATATTTTCTGGTGCTTTATATAGCAAATCATGACTACAGCGTTCATAGTCAAGTAAGCGATCGCCGATAAATGCGATTTTTCCTTTTAGTCGCCACACTTGCCAAGCTACACAAAGCAGTGTCAGTGAAATCAGCAAGTTAATAACCACAACTACTGTTACCATCGTTGACCCCCACCAATGTCAGCGAAGAATGATAATGTGCGCTTGACTTGGTTCTGATTTGATCATAACGGCATCGCTTCATATTATTTGAGATGACCACATATCGCATATCTCCAGAACAAGCAAGTTCGTAGTCAGGACTTTAGTCCTTTTTATTCCCCTCTTATCATGGAAACTAAGCCTGTCATCTAAAATTAAGCAATGCTCACCCTTATTAAAGACTTAGCCACAAAACTAGCGCCTCGCCTCGTTGAGATTCGTCGTCACATCCACTCTCATCCAGAACTTAGCGGTCAAGAATATCAAACTGCTGCCTTTGTGGCTGGTGTCTTATCTTCTAGTGGTCTGCGTGTACAAGAAGGTGTCGGTAAAACAGGTGTAGTTGGTGAATTACAAGTTACTAGTAAAAATCAGAGTTTCTTGGCAATTCGCACAGATATGGATGCTTTACCCATTCAAGAACGTACTGGGTTGGAATATGCTTCTCGGACAGAAGGGGTGATGCACGCTTGTGGTCACGATATTCACACTACTGTTGGTTTGGGGGCAGCCATGATACTGTCTCAGATGACAGAGGAGTTAGGCGGAAATGTGCGGTTTTTGTTCCAGCCTGCGGAAGAAATTGCTCAAGGTGCAAGCTGGATGGTAGCAGATGGAGCAATGAAAGACGTTTCCGCTATTTTAGGTATTCATGTTTTCCCTTCGATTCCGGCTGGCTCTATTGGGGTACGTTACGGGGCTTTAACGGCGGCGGCTGATGATTTAGAAATTGTGATTATCGGCGAATCTGGACATGGTGCGCGTCCCCATGAGGCGGTTGATGCGATTTGGATTGCGGCACAAGTAATTACTAACTTGCAGCAAGCCATTAGCCGTACCCATAACCCCTTACGTCCTGTGGTGTTATCTATTGGGAAAATTACTGGTGGGCGAGCGCCGAATGTAATCGCTGATAAAGTACAGTTATTGGGAACAGTGCGATCGCTCCACCCAGAAACCCGCACTCAACTTCCCAACTGGATTGAAAAAATTGTCGCCAATGTCTGCAATTCTTACGGAGCGCGTTATCAAGTCAATTATCGTCAAGGTGTCCCTGGTGTATACAATGATTATGCCCTGACTCAGTTGTTTCAATCAGTAGGTGAAGAAGCTTGGAATAGCGATCGCGTCCAGGTATTACCAGAACCTTCCTTAGGCGCGGAAGACTTTTCCATATATTTGGAACACGCCCCTGGTTCGATGTTTCGTTTGGGTGTAGGCTACCCTGACCGAATTATTAATTATCCCTTACATCACCCAGAATTTGAAGTAGATGAATCTGCAATCATTACAGGCGTTGTGACGATGGCTTACGCTGCTTATAAATATCTTTTAAGGATAAACTAAACATTTATTACGGAAATTGCCAATGCAACTTCTTGAATTCCCCAGTATTGCCATCATTGCCGGAGAAAATGCTGTTCCTGTTGCTCAACTACCCACTGTGTGGCAAGACATTGCTAAGGGTACAGCTAACGTCGGACTCTGCAATCCCCAAATTTATCTTGAGATGGCACAGTTGTTCTTATACAAGTTAGAACAGGGTGATGTTGACTTGTTTAATGAACGTCCAGAATTAACCCACCTCAAGCCCTCATTTTGTCAGTTATTTGGACAATTAGCACGAGAAACTCTTGAGTTCTACGGTTATGATTTCATGACTCATAACTATCCCAACTTTGAAGAAATTCTGCGGGATGTGGCATCTCAGGATGCTGATTACTCGAAAGTTGCCCGAATTGGCTTAGAACTCTTCCAAGAGTTTGGTTATGAACTACCAGCTAGTTTCTATCATGTGCATCTAGCGCCAATTTACCGAGATCACGTATTTGAAGAACGCGCCCTGAGATTTGACAAGCGCGACATCGAACATAAACGTTCTTGGGATGCTATACTCCATGCTGGCAAAGTATTTGCCATGCAAATGAAAGTGCAGAGTATCGCCTCCAAATACGGTTTTACTTACCAGCATGGTTGTGGTTGTAACTCTCACCTATCTTCAATTGATGAATCTCGCGGCGTCTTTGCTTATGAACTGAGCCAAGAAAAACGCGATCGCTGGATTCGCAGTTTTATCTGGACTGCTTGGTATGAGTATGCCTTTTTCCCCATTGTGCCAAATACAACTTATCTAGTTTAAGAATATGGGGATATTATCTATAGGCATCCGATTTGATTCTTGAAAAAGTAACCTACTCTTGAAGCTTAAGTGTTGGGTGGGAATCGCCTACCCAACTCGTATTTCCCAAATCAAACTTTTAGCCAGACGCTCATGTGATAACTCACACAACAAGGATATGAAAATCTCACTTCTTTAGGCTCTAGACCTATTTTCATTGCTATTAAAATTTTATTGATAAATCTTGCTGAAGGAGTATAAATTTTTAATAAACATACTACTATATTTTCAGTAATAGGAAATATTTTAACCAGTCCCTAATATAATAGCAATTTTCAAAAATAATAAGGCGGATGGATGCCCAAAAGCTAGATACAGAGGGGAATTTGCAGTCCAAAATCTAAAATGTTATAAGATTTAACAATTACATCATCTAATAAATTTGTAGCTAATTATCTGCCTTCCTTTGTCTTTCAATCTCCACCTCAATCCGCCAATTTTTACGCAAACATGAAATTAAAATAGGCAAAAACTTAACTATGAATACTGAAATCAGATTGCAACAAAATGTCCAGAACGAAAACTCATCCCATGACGCAACTGACGAGCAATTGCAAACAGAAGAAAATATCTTCCAATGGACAAAGCAGTGGTATCCAGTAGCAGTAGTAGAGTATCTTGATCCTAGTCGTCCCCATGCCATGCAATTATTAGGCAAGGATATTGTCTTGTGGCGGGATGCTTCTGCTCAATGGCGATGCTTTGAAGATTTTTGTCCCCATCGACTTGTACCCCTTTCAGAAGGTCGAGTCGAAGCCGATGGTACAATTTTATGTGCTTATCATGCTTGGCGCTTTGATGCTCAAGGAAATTGTGTGAGTATGCCCCAGTCTGAAAATGAACAGACTATGGCTAAGAACTGTGAAAATCAGAAATCCTGTGCAGTAGTTTATCCTACCCAAGAACGCCAGGGGCTATTGTGGGTATGGGCTGAAGCTGGAGAAGAAGCCAAGGTAGAAAGCCAATTGCAGACACCGCGTCTTGTGACTGAATTAGAAGATAACTCAGATAAGGTAGTGAAATCCTTTTGGAACTTCCGCGATGTGCCTTATGGATGGGACTATTTCATGGAAAATGTCTCAGACCCAGCCCATGTACCAGTTTCCCATCACGGGATTATAGGCGATCGCTACAAGGATGCTAAATACTACGATATGATTCCTGTACGCAACATATCCACTCAAGATGGGTTCGCTTTTGAAATTCAACCAACACAAGGCAATATAGTCAAGGCAATTCACGATTTTCAACCACCTTGTTACATGAAAATTGTCTCCACCTCTCAAGATGGTGGACAGTTAATATTAGCGTTGTATGCTACACCAACCCGTCCTGGGTGGTGTCGTCATATTGGTTGCCAAGTTTTCGTCAAAAATTCCCAAGGAAAGAAACCCCAAGGATTATCTTTCTTTGGACTACCACTACCTACTTGGTTGGGTCATGTGTTAGCATCCTTATTCCTGCACCAAGATGTGGTATTTCTGCATTACCAAGAAAAGATTATTGCTCAGAGAAGAAAGGGTAAATGGCTAGATGCTGTGTATACACCAAATCCTCAAGACAAGATGGTAATTACATTGCGTAAGTGGCTGGAGAAACGAGCTGGTGGTGGTATACCTTGGGCAGAAGGATATAGCAGCGACATACCTCAAGCTGAAGCAGATAAGCAGAAGTTGTTTGATGTGTGGACAACCCATACTCAAAATTGCACAGTTTGCCAAAATGCCTTGAAAAATATCAATCGCCTGACTGTATCAGCTTATGTGGCTGCTGCTATGTGCTTGTTTCTGGCAGTGATTTTAGATGCAAGAACTGTAGCAGTACAAGCTGCGTTGGGTGCATCTGTATTCACTATTCCGCCGATGGAATTTTGGTTAGCCCTTGGGGGTGGGATCTTGTTGGCAGTAGTAGGATACCAACTAAAAAGGTTCAGTCGGCTATTTTATGTCTACGAATTTGAACACGCCCGTAATGATTGATATCAAGTCCGGCTAATTACTGACAATGGTTAGCCGGATGTTTGTGGCGAAATCGCCCTTATCCTCGCTTTTTTCAAGGATAACTAACAACTGAAACGCACAACGCAGTCAAGATATCGAAAGAAGTAGCTGAGGATACTATGACTTATGACTTAGCCTGCTAATTGTTAGAAGTTATCGAAGTTAGCGATCGCATTCTTCATCTTCTCCACCACTTCATCTACAGCTATAGCGCCTAACTCCCCAGAAGCGCGGGTACGGATGCTTAAGGAGTTAGTTTCAACCTCCTTAGCTCCGACCACCGCCATAACTGGTATTTTATCTTTCTCAGCATTGCGGATGAGTTTACCCAAGCGATCGCCACTAGTATCAACTTCTGCCCGAATACCCAAAGCCCGCATCTTTGCTGCTACCTCTTTGGTAAAGTCTAACTGTACTTCGCCTACAGGTAGCAATCTCGCTTGCACTGGTGCTAACCATAAAGGGAAATCCCCTGCATACTCTTCAATTAAGATCCCAATCAACCGTTCTAGAGAACCAAAAGGTGCGCGGTGAATCATCACTGGACGTTTGCGGGAACCATCTTCGGCGACGTATTCTAAATCAAAGCGTTCAGGTAAGTTGTAATCTACCTGGACAGTTCCTAATTGCCACTCTCTCTCTAGAGCATCGCTGACAATGAAGTCTAATTTAGGCCCATAGAATGCTGCTTCCCCTATACCTTCAAAGTGATCCATCCCCAAGGTTTCAACTGCACGGCGAATAGCATTTTCGGCTTGGTTCCAAGCTTCATCTGAACCAATGTATTTGTCGCTAGCTGGATCACGGAAACTGAGTCTCGCTTTAAAACTGCCTAATTTTAAAGTCTTAATCACCGACAATATCAAATCTACGACGTTGAGAAATTCTTCATCTAACTGTTCTGGTGTGACAAATATATGAGCATCATCTTGAGTAAAGCCACGTACACGGGTTAAGCCCCCCAATTCCCCAGATTGTTCATAGCGGTAAACCGTGCCGAATTCCGCTAATCTCATAGGCAGATCCCGATATGAGCGTAACTCACTCTTATATATTTGAATATGAAAAGGGCAGTTCATTGCTTTGAGAACAAAGCCTTGTTCCTGTGCTGCTGCTTTTTCATCCTCTGCCATCATAGGAAACAGATCATCTTTATATTTCTGCCAATGTCCAGAGGTTTTAAATAAATCAACTCTGCCAATGTGGGGAGTCACAACCTGCTGGTAGCCACGCTTGATCTGTTCCTGCTTGAGATAGTCTTCTAAAATACTGCGTAACAAAGTACCTTTGGGTGTCCACAAAGGTAAACCAGGCCCTACTTGCTCAGAAAAGATAAATAATCCCAGTTCTTTACCAAGTTTGCGGTGGTCACGCCGTAAGGCTTCTTCTTTCCGCCGCTTATACTCAGCCAGTTGTTCTGGAGCTTCCCAAGCAGTAGCATAAATACGTTGCAGTTGGGCTTTGGTTTCATCTCCACGCCAATAAGCACCCGCCACACTTTCCAATTCAATGGCTTTGGGGTTTAATTCTTTGGTGTTTTCTACATGAGGCCCGGCGCACAAATCCCACCACTCATTGCCCAAGTGGTAAATGGTAATCGGTTCTTCTTTAATATCTGCCAGGATTTCTAATTTATAAGGTTCCTTGATTTCCTGAATGCGCTTTTGGGCTTCTTCGCGGCTAACTTCTTCCCGAATTACTGGTAGTTTGCGATTAATAATTTTCACCATCTCTTTTTGGATGGCTTTGAGATCCTTGTCAGTAAATGGCTCTGGATTGTCAAAGTCATAATAAAATCCATTCTCAATCCAAGGGCCGATTGTAACTTGCGCCTTGGGGAACAGCTTCTGCACTGCCATTGCCATCACATGGGAAGCGGTGTGGCGAATCTTTTTTAATGACTCTGATTCGCTGGTACGAGGTAAATAGATTTTTTCAGGTTGTTCTGGCTGATTGTTGGGGTCTTGATTAGGCGACATCGGCTGCTGAACCATTAGCGAAGTGACTGCAAGAATAATTTATCAATTGAAGTTCTTAAAATCTACCCAAATATAACATGGGCTTATGTTCCTGCTGCGTCAGCATTTCCTTGTTACCAAGCTGCTTTGGCATCAAGCAGGAATATGGGGCTAAAGATTGTCTGAGATTTTTTCATTGTAATCAAAACAGCCGATTGACTTCTTGTCGTCAACTCTGAGATGGGGGAGTGCTGAGTAAGTAGTCCATTGTCAATCGTCCCAGTTTTTCCCTCCCACTCACTGTCTTAAGTAGTTGCCGAGAATATTTTTGTATTTATTTTTACAGAAAAGATTAAATAATTCTTTAGAGATAGCATATAGTAATGTTAAGAAACGTAAATAGAGTTAATATTAATAAAGAAATTAGAAGTATCCCTCTCATTTATGTCAGACTCGAACTTATCGGGAACTGAGGTGCTGAAGACGGTTTTAGAACCGTTGTTAGAAGATTTTCATTATTGGTTTACGCGATCGCGTGACTTTTTGGAAACAGAACGGCTCTCATTTATGGATGAACAAGAGCAAATAGACTTGCTCTTACGAGTTAAGCAAGCCCAGGAAGAACTAAAGACGGCAAAAATGCTGTTTACTGCGACTGAGGGACAAGTCGGAATTGATATGGCAACAATGACACCTTGGCATCAATTAGTAACTGAATGCTGGAATGTGGCAGCACGCTTTCGTTCTCAGCAATCTACTTAAAAGATTACAAGACATCATATAACTTGCAGTGATGCTAGATAATCCTTAACATTATTTTAATTAAAAAATAATGTATTCTATGCTACAGTATTTGCAATTCATGTTGACAAATTTCCCTACATACACGTAGATGCACCTTTAAGTGTATCAAGCATCTATCCTCGCCAATGGTAATAAATAAGCGAAACAAAACGTTTAAAGTATAAATTTAAAAAATTTGCTGTCTCTGGAGGAAAATCCGATGTTACACCTGCTTTACATTCTGGCTTTTACAATTCTTGCTGTTATAGCTGTTGCTAATTTAATTCGCAACTTAATCATGTTTAGTTTTGACCGTGATGGGATGCGCCCTGGCGTGGCTGGGAATTACTCAGGCAGAAACTCACAAGTTGGGAATCAGGGAGGCTTTGGCTATGTATCATCAAATAGACAGATAACTCCACACCCAGAATTATTAGATAGCACAGGTAAATTTATTAAAGAACCTCTTTTGGTGATGCGTTCAATTAATGTTGAAGACGCGCGTCAACAACTTGATGCACTTTATGAATCCTCCCCAGGGCATAAGAGTGAAAACTCGGAAGAAGCTTAACAATTGAAAATTCAACAATAAATAAAAATATGTAGCATCGAATTTAATATTTGGTTTCGGTGTTTAAGAAAAAAGCTTAATCCGAATTATATCCTGAACGTTTTTAGTAAATGTTCAGGTTTTTTCTTGTCTAGATAATTGCTAATTATCCTTACCCTGACTATCAGGCTCAATTGTGGCACAACCTCACCAGCCAAGCTAGCCAAATCCTGTTGACTCATACCCAAGCGGGTTCTGATTTGTTTTAAGTTGTTGCGAAGAACTTCTTGTTTCACCACATCTTGGTGATTATTTTTTTGAATTGAATTATAGAACCAAGGTGATTTAAACCCATATTTAACCAGTATTACTTGTCCACTGAAAGACAGAATATACATAGCTAACATCACACCAGCACTACTAACAATTGCAATGCAGATATACTATTGGCATGGTTAAACTGTACTTGCAACTGGCGATATCAGCGATCGCTTGTCCTTGAGAAATAACTAATAGATGGGTATAGGGGTTAAAAGCTTTTATCCCCCTAATACCCTTATCTCCTCACACACCTACCCAATCAAGTCCTGTATTGTTTCAAGCCTCAATCACGACTCGCAAATTGCCACGTTTTCTAGCAACGCGACAGGCGGTAGTACCACCGGAACGCTCAAATTCCAGATCCAAGACGGTAGTACCAACTTGTAGATTGTGCAATGACAACTTACTGATTGACTCTGGCAAAGCAGGGTCGATAATTCTGAGGCAATTGTTGGGCGCATCAGGTACTAGATTGACAATCATTTGAATTAATTGAAAGATGCTACCAGTAGCCCAAGCTTGGGGTGTACAAGCAACAGGATATTGTACAGGAGAGCGATCGCCGTTACGTTCATAACCACAAAATAGTTCTGGGGGACGCTGGTAAGGTTGCTGACTTGTCATATCCAACAAACCTTGGAATATTTCTAAAGCTTGGTCGATTAAACCAAGCGATCGCAATCCCATAGCAATCAAAGAATTATCATGAGGCCATACCGAACCAATGTGATAACCCATCGGATTATAGGCTGGTGACAAACTACTTAAAGTCCGTATCCCCCAACCATTAAACATATCTGGGGCGCGTAAACGTTCTGCCACACTGTAGGCTCTCTCTGGAGTGAAAAGGCCCAACAGCAAGCAATGACCAGGGTTAGATGTAATACTATCTACCTGTTTACCCGCACCATCCAAAGCCAAAGCGCAGAAATCTTGGTCTTCGAGCCAAAAATCCCGATTGAAACGCTCCTTCAAGCTTCTGGCTTCATCTTGCCAGCGTTCAGCTAAGTCTAGGCGTTTTTTCATCCTGGCAATTTCTGCCAAACGGGTTTTGGCGGCGTAAACGTAAGCTTGTACCTCACTCAAAGCTATGGAACCATTGGCTAAATCTCCCTGGCGGTCTACGATACAATCACCAGAATCTTTCCAGCCTTGGTTATCCAGACCACGTTTAGATTTGCGGTGGTAGGTGAGATAGCCAGTTGGTCGCATATTACGGTCAATCCATTCCATCGCTGCTAGGGCATTAGGCCATAGTTGCTCTAGAGTTTCCCGGTCATGAGTCCAAGAATAGTACTCAGAATACAACATCAACCAGAGGGGAGTAGCATCCACTGTACCGTAGTATGGTGTATGGGGAATTTCCTGACATCTTGCCATTTCTCCCAACCGCAACTCATGTAAAATCTTCCCTGGTTCTTCTTCGCGCCATTCATCATCATTTTTGCCTTGGTAAACCGCCAGCAACATCAAAGTTTCTTTGGCAATTTCGGGGTTAAGCATCAGGGTTTGGGAAGCTGTGATCAGGGAATCTCTCCCAAACAAAGCCGAAAACCAAGGTACACCGGCAGAAACAGTCTTGTATTTGTCAAAAGATTGGCGCAACAAATACATATCCTGTTCAGCTCGTTCAATCACCAGATTGAAGATGCTTTTATCGGCGCGAATGTTGGTAATTTTCTGCACCCAGTTCTGCTCTTCCATCATCTCAGATGCTTTGGCTTGGACTAAAGTTACAGCCGCATTCACCGTAGAACTAGAGTTGTTGTTGGTGAACAGATTCACCCGATAGCCCAACTTTTGAGTGGAGTGAGAAGGCAAATCTAAGCGCCAAATCGCCGTATAACCCTTGAAATAGTCTGGTTGACGATGTTGAAATTGGATACGAGATTCCATCACAGAACCATCTAGACCTTGATAAGCTAAGGTTAAAGACTCTTCTTTGTGGGCAAAATGCTGTGTATGAGGGGTTACTCCATCCTCAGGGATTGGTTCCACTAAGCGTAAAAGCCTACCCCGTTTGTCTCTGTCGTAACCTCTGACTTCAAATAAATCCACAAAATCGGCATCAAAGCTAATACTGAGTTCAAAAGCAACAGTAGTTGTGCTGTAGTTAGCCACCTCTATTTCTTCAAATAAAGCACCATTTAGTACCAATTCCCGCCGAATACTTACAGTCTCAGCCTTCATCCGTTCATCAATTCGGGGATTAGTACACAACACCGACAGAGCAAAGCCTTTATCCGCACTACTACTGAGAAGTACAGGCGATCGCCCATCAATTTGTAACTCTAAACGATTGAGAAATCGCGTATCACAGCAAAATAGCCCCATACTAGGATTACCGCCATCATTCAGGGAACAGCCAGAGATATTCCCGATGGTGTCTGTGACTAAAAATAAATCATCATCCTTTACCGTCAGAGTTGGTTGTGGTCTTTCACTCACCACACAAGGCCATTCTGGAATCGGTAATTGATCTGCGGGGATAAAAGTTTTACCATCCAATAAGATTTTGTCCGGGGTAGTCAGAGTGTCCGGTGTCATTAGCCAAAATTCCGTTTACAGGTCTAAATTTTTGCGATCGTATCAACTTCAAAAGGCAAAATTATGATTTAAAAATCTTCATCCCCTTGTGGGTGGAGATTTTTTCAGTTGTCGGTGGCAAAAGATGTCTCAAATTTTGTGCATCTTTAAGTCAAGGTGGAAAATGAGATTTTTATACCAATTTGAAAAATGAGTACGACAGATGGAATCATACAACTCATATACAGAGAGGAGTTTTCAATCCAGAATCAGTCTTGAAAAGTGTGCTTCGACGAGGGAAAACCGCCCACGCAACTTTTCGCAAAATCTAAAATTCAAAATGGTATTACTTGACCTATCCCCAAATCAAACAACACAAGCCTGAAGAATAACGAATATTCAACTAAGATACAACTTATTTAAGGCTGAGGCCGCAGAGTGATTTTTGATATTGGGACGTTAAAAATGGAGAGTTTTGAGAAAAGAATGAAAAGTTAAGTCTTATCCTTTTTTCCCTGCTCCCCCACTCCCCTCCTTACCAGTGTAGGTTTTTAATAAAGTAATGAGTCATGACTATAAAATCAACCTAAAAATTATAGTTCCATCAACCCCTACACCCTAAGGGACTTCCAGATAAAAAAATATCCAACTAGGTTGGGTAGGGTGCGTCAGTGGGAGAAAACTTAGCTGTACCAAGAAATTATTCATACTGACACACCCTACTAACCGTCAATTTGGAATAATTTATTTTTTGGTGTTCCCTAAAATATTGATTTTAGGGACAAATTGCCAAAAATTGACATCAGTGAGCCACTCCCTACTCCCTATTTCTAGCCCCACTTAGCCAAAAAACTTCTCAACAGTGTGATAGGAGAGCTGTTCGAGAATGTATATTGGGCTTAGTAGCCTATTTTGGGAAAAATTACGATGCAAATAACTGGATAAACAATATTTTAATGATCACCAAAGTAGCTATGATCTGTCTATACCTCAAAGAAACCGACGCTTAGACAAAAAAATTCATTGCTGTTGTTGGTCTACTAGTGACTCTATGTTCTTAAATCTGTACACCAATTTATTAGCACTCCTATAAATGCTTTTATGGAGGTGTGATTTAAAAATATTTACATATTGCAACAGTTTACTTTACTTGAAAGTCCGTTGTAATTTGTACAATGCAGCTGTGACGTGGATCTTGTTCAGACTGGGCTTCCTTAAAGATATTCATGAGCATTTCAACTTCCGTGCTGAGTGATCTACTACAGTCCCTACCTTACCTGCGGCCTCAGCTATATTTCAAAGCTTCATTGACGGCCCTTTCCCACGCGATGGAAGATCAGGTGTTGGCTGCGACTTTAGACCAGCCTTTAGTGATTGCTAGCTTTCAAAGAGAGAGATTCTATCGCCAAGAAGCTCATCGCTATCAGCGATTGGCACAACGTAGTAATCAAATATACGTTTTATCTGCGCCGGAAACAGATTTTACTAATAGTTCGGAATACTATGAAAAAGTAGCATTTGAGCCTGATGATGCTTTGAGTCAAGAGTGGCATTTGGTCGTAGTGGCTGACAATTATGCTACTTGCTTAGTTTGTAGAGAAAGCCTTGGCTCCATCGCTAGAAATAAGCAAATGCCAGAGTTCAGTCCTAGCCTAGATATGGACGCAGGACGGCGATTTGAAGGCATTTGGACATCAGAACGGGGAGTAAGTATCAAAGCAGCCCAATTGCTATTAGATAGGATTTTGGTTTATCGACCAGACTTGGCGAAAAAAGTGCTAAAGGCTCGTCAGCGATTTGGTATTGGTGAGACAAAAATTTACTCCGCCACCAATGTCCTGACGGAATACGCTTGTGATATAGATACTGACCCCTTTGTGCAACGCTTAGTTACTTACTTGCAAGCAAGTCAGTACAAATTACATAAAGCCTACCGTTCCATTGCAGCACAAGCACGAAAAGAGCGTTTAGTCAACTCAATTAGTACAGCAATTAGGCGATCGCTCGACCCCCACCAAGTACTACAAATCGCTGCCCAAGAATTAGGGCAACATCTAGGAGCTAGTCGTTGTCTGATTTATCGCGCCCAAGCCAGCGATGCTCAAGCGGTGATTGAACATGAATTTTTAACTCCTGGTGTTGTTTCTGTTAGCGGTCAAAACTGGGAGTTAAGCAACAATCCTCTATTCAACGAAGTAGTAGATCATGGTGAAGGTGTCTGTGTCAGCGATACCTGGAATGACTTTCGGGTGACTAATTCCCCTACTTTGTCCTTGATTGCCAAAAAATTGGCGATTCGTTCCTGGTTAATCGAACCAGTTTTATTTCAAGGACGATTGTTAGGCATTGTAGAACTACATTATTGTTCCTCACCACCGCACCAATGGCAACCAGGAGAACTGGATTTAGTCAAAGCGATCGCCACTCAAATCGGAGCCGCCTTAATTCAAGCAGAAGCCTACGCTAACTTAGAAGAACTAAACCAACAACTAGAAGCCCTAGACCGTACTCGCAGCAACCTGATAGCCATTACTGGCCATGAACTCCGCACGCCTTTATCAACGATTCAGGTATGCTTAGAAAGTTTGGCTACCGAACCCGATATGCCCTTGGAGTTGCAGCAGGTAATGCTTAACACTGCGTTGTCTGACTCAGAACGGATGCGGAAATTGGTACAAGATTTTTTAACCCTCTCTAATTTAGAAAGCGGTCGCGTAGAATGGCATCCAGAATCCTTAACCTTACAAGAGTGTATCGATTTAGCCCTCAGTCGTCTCCGCACCCGTTCAGCCACAGAAAAACCACCCACAATTAAAACCAAAATTGAAGAAAACTTGCCTTTGGTAAGAGCAGACGGTGATTGGTTAGTAGAGGTGTTGGCAAAACTCGTGGATAACTCCTGTAAATTCACACCACAACAAGGCGAAATCAAAATCAGCGCCACTCACAACGGTAGTCAAATGGTAGAGGTCACCGTAGCTGACACAGGACGCGGTATAGAGCCAAATCGCCTAGAAATAGTTTTTGACCGTTTCTACCAAGAAGAAGGAGCATTACGCCGCACAGCAGGCGGTACTGGACTAGGTTTAGCGATTTGCCGCCAAATCGTCAACGGCTGGGGTGGTGCAATTTGGGCAGAGTCAACTGGTAAAGACCAAGGCAGTCAGTTTCATTTCACAGTCCCCATCGCCCAGAATAGTCAGGAAGAAAGTCGGACAAAAGTCAAGAGTAAATAGTCAATAGTAAACAGTTAAAGAATGAGATTTGGTCTATGGGCTAATGACTAAAAACTGTTACAGACTATGACGCGATCGCAATATGATCGTAATGACGGTGTTACGATGCCCTAAAAACGTTGAGAGAATCCCTTATGGCGGAAACACTTTCTGGTAAAACTCCCCTATTTGCTGGCAGCACTGGTGGCTTGCTCACAAAAGCAGTAGAAGAAGAAAAATACGCTATCACCTGGACTAGCCCCAAAGCGCAAGTTTTTGAACTGCCTACAGGCGGCGCGGCTACTATGAACCAAGGTGAAAACCTCCTGTACATCGCTCGCAAGGAATATGGTATTGCTCTAGGCGGTCAACTCCGTAAATTCAAAATCACAGATTACAAAATTTACCGGATTTTACCCAACGGCGAAACCACATTCATTCACCCAGCTGATGGCGTATTCCCAGAAAAAGTAAATGCAGGTCGTGAGAAAGTACGTTTTAACGCCCGCAGCATTGGGGAAAATCCCAGCCCCGCACAACTTAAGTTCTCTGGTAAAGCTACCTACGACGCTTAGAGACTAGGGAATAGGGACTGGGAAAGCAGGGGAGTAGGGGCGCAGGGGAGCAGGGAAGAAAACTTACCCAATCTCCCCATCCCCAATTCCCCATCCCCAGTACCCAATCCCCCATAACCACACTTACAAATTGCCGATGATTTTCCCAGATTTTTCCGAATTTTCTCAGCTAGCTTCGCAAGGTAATTTTGTGCCAGTGTATCAGGAATGGGTCGCCGACCTAGATACACCCGTTTCGGCTTGGTATAAAGTTTGTGCTGGAGAGCCTTATAGCTTTTTGCTGGAATCGGTAGAAGGTGGGGAAAAGATTGGGCGCTACAGTTTGGTTGGGAGTGATCCTTTATGGGTGTTGGAAGCCAGGGGTGAGACGACAACCCAGACACACCGTGACGGTTCGCAGGTTGTATTTACAGGTGATCCGTTTACAGCCTTAGCCGAGTGTCTTGCACCATATAAACCAGTCAAGTTACCCCAACTACCACCGGGGATTGGTGGTTTGTTTGGCTTTTGGGGTTATGAATTAATTCGCTGGATTGAACCACGTGTACCAGTACATCCCCAAGATGAACGCAACATTCCTGATGGGTTGTGGATGCAGGTAGACCACCTATTGATATTTGACCAGGTAAAGCGGAAAATATGGGCGATCGCCTATGCTGATTTACGTGATGCCAATGTAGATTTAAAAGCAGCGTATCAAAAAGCGTGCGATCGCGTCAGCCAAATGGTCAGCAAACTATCTTTGCCAGTGTCGCCACAAAAAACCATATTGGAGTGGACACCCCCAAATAATACAAAAGTAGGGGAAACACAAGAATATACAAGCAACTTCACCCGTCCAGAATTTTGTACCAGCGTCCAAAAGGCCAAAGAATACATCAAAGCAGGTGATATCTTTCAAGTAGTCATTTCTCAACGCCTCTCTACCCAATACACAGGCGACCCCTTCGCCCTTTACCGTTCCCTACGTCAGATAAATCCCTCGCCTTACATGGCATACTTTAACTTCCAAGATTGGCAAATCATTGGTTCCAGTCCCGAAGTTATGGTAAAAGCTGAACTTGATACAGAAGGTGAAGTAGTAGCGACAGTCCGTCCAATTGCGGGGACACGTCCACGGGGTAAAACAACCAAGGAAGATGCAGAATTAGCAGCAGATTTACTCCAAGACCCCAAAGAAATCGCCGAACACGTCATGCTGGTGGATTTAGGACGGAATGATTTAGGTCGTGTTTGTGCAACCGGAACTGTGAAAGTTGATGAATTGATGGTGGTGGAACGCTATTCCCATGTAATGCACATTGTGAGTAATGTGGTGGGAAAATTAGCAAAAGGTAAAACCGCCTGGGATTTGTTGAAAGCTTGTTTTCCCGCCGGAACAGTTAGCGGCGCACCCAAAATTCGGGCGATGGAAATTGTAAATGAATTAGAACCAAGCCGCCGGGGGGTGTATTCTGGGGTATATGGATATTACGATTTTGAAGGACAATTAAATAGTGCGATCGCTATTCGCACAATGGTAGTTAGAGATAACACAGTCACAGTACAAGCCGGTGCAGGTTTGGTGGCTGATTCTGAACCAGAGAAAGAATATGAAGAAACTTTAAATAAAGCTAGAGGACTTCTATTAGCTATTCGTTGTTTGCAGTGAAAAAAATCACCAGAGATTTTGTTCTAGTCTGTGTATCTTTGGGGTAAAAACCACTAGCAAATTTCTACTAGGAGATAAGAAATAATGGTCAACAGTCTAAAAGAACTTTTAAATGAACCAGAACTTTCTCCTATTGATGACCCAGAGGAAAAGTTTGTTACTACTGGTGTCAACTGGCAAATATATGAGGCATTATTAGTAAAACTAGCAGATAATTCCCATTACCGTGTAACTTATGTAGATGGAATTTTAGAAATTGTGTCACCGTCTATCAGACATGAGAATCTGAAAAAACGTTTAGCTATTTTGATAGAACGCTATCTCTATTTAAAGCGAATTCGCTTCAGTCCTATGGGGAGTTCTACTATTAAAAAACAACTCAAGCAAGCAGGAGTAGAACCAGACGAATGTTACTGCATTGGTGAGAAAAAAAATATTCCGGACTTAGCCATAGAAGTAATTATTACTAGTGGTAGCATTGACAAGCTAGAAATTTATCATCGCTTGGGAGTTAGTGAAGTTTGGGTTTGGCAAATTAATCGACTCAGACTTTACCATCTACGCGAAGAAACACCATCCCAGTTTTTAGATACTCATGGCTACGAACAGATTACTAATAGTGAATTATTACCTAAATTAAATATTGCTTTATTAGAAGAATGTATCCAAATTTCAGACGATATTGAAGCTATCGACCAATTTGAACAGGGAACGATTATCTAAATGTTGCAAAAAAAATTGTAGCGACTGTCTTAAAATATTGGTTTGTTAAGTGTGAAAAAACCAAAACTTCATAATAATTGATTACTTAACCCAACAAATTAGAATAGACGCGATACTACATCTAATGTACTATTTTAGCTTTGTCACGCCACTACAAATATTCTTGAACGAGTAGTATTGTTAACGATTTGGATAAACATGGCGCATTTCAAAGCGGCTTTGTTCCCACAGTGGTAGTAATGCTTGCTTGGCTGCATTTAACTGGGCTTGGGAGAATCTTATTTTCCCATGTTCGATAATCCAGATAAATATGCGCGTGATTAAAACCGCTTTAAAACTATACTCATATTGATAATTATTGATTCTGCCTACTTGAGCATCTAGATAATAAATTACATCTTTAAAAGTCCACTTTTGAAAATTACTTTTAATACTATCTTTTGTATTGTCAGCTTCAATTAAAGATAAATTACGGATAATGTAGTCCATACCTTCTATTGATGAATCAGTATTCCGTACTAAATTTGTCAAAGCTCGGTAATATATCCTTAATAAAGTAGCTGTAATATTTTCTTCGTAATTATGTAGCCAAGATTGTATATATTGCAAATAAAAAATTAATTCTTTAATGTCATTAATTTCTATTATCGGGGTACGGTTATTATTATTTATGGTTATGTTACTTAATAGTTCTTCCTCAGATAAATGATATTTTTGGGAATAGTAATCAATCACCTTGGGAATAAATTGATTTAATAACCATTGTTGAGTATATCTTGCTGTCCAAGTTCCGCGCGGGCCTATATCTTGTTGCCATGTATGTAGTTCTCCTTTTTCTAAAGATTGGAGATGAACATCATTTATTTCATAAACTATGTTAATTGTGCCGTTGGGTAATATGGATAAATAATTGACGGGTTTGGGTAGAATAAAAGCATGATCACGAATCCCTCTACTGACACGAATGGAAATATCTTCTTGCTGGAATAAGTGCCATTCTGATTTGCCTTGGGCGTAATTAAATTCATTGGCAAAATTGTGCATTAATCGCCATAGTTTTGCATCTACTGAAAAAAGAACGACTCCCCTCACACCTAAAAATTCTGTAAATTCAAAATTCCATGTTTCTAAAGCATTTTCAAAAGCAATAATAGATTTTTGATATTCTTGGCAAACTATATCAATACATAAACATAAGTCTGCTGTTTCTAAGTCGGATAAAATTACTGTTATTTGACCTAAGTGAACTTCAAAAGCATTATCATCTAATTGTTTTAAAAAACTCCGACAACCCCATTCTGGACGGGTATCTAGTCCAGTCATTAGTTTTCCTAAAATATAGTGATGATTTAAACTAGCCTTCAGACCTCTTAGAATGACACTACTAAATTGAATTTGACAATTACCTTCTCCACAAGCTTTGGGTAAGTTACATTCTATGACTACTTTAGGCTTGACAACAGTGAGGCGATCGCCTTCTCGAAAAATAGCTGGTCTAAAGTCAGTATTAGCTACAATTTCTTGTAAATTATATCGTCTTAATGATTTTTCTATTAGGCTATATTGTGTATATTTTAATATATTAGCTGTGTTTTTATCAATATTTTTAAGTACATTAAAATTGAAATTCTGATAAAATTCTGTAGCTATATTTGTATTTTTTAAAGAATCAACACTTTTATCAAAGATTAATTCTTCTTTATGATAAATAAAATATTTAAAAATTTTCACATGATAACCATTAGTCATTAAAAAAAATAATGGCTTTACATAAGTACTATAAAACCTTGCCCTTTCGATAGCTTCTATAAAATTATTAGAGTTTGGTTCTAAATATATGGCAAGAATTAAAGATGTTTCTGAGTTTTGTTTTAATGCCTCATCAGTAGAAAAATATATATAAATACTTTCTATATTTTTTTCGATATTTTGACTATTTAAAGGATAGTTACATGAACAATATCTCTCTGGATAACAGAGATGAAGAAACATCGGTACAACAAAATTTATCTCTACATCATCCTTGTTTTTTAAAACACGATAATCAAAAGATTGTATCCATTGAATAAATTTTCTAGTTTCATTAGAAATTGACATTAGACTAATTCGTAATACCCCACGGGTAGGCTTACGCCTGCGTAGCAACGCAAGCTACGTAATTGATAATTAATTGATACAGTATGTTTTTAGACTTTACCTTATTCCTCATTGATAGTTAAAAAAAGCACCTAATAAAAATTTAGAAAGGCACAGCCTGACTGTGCCTCTATATTGTTTAACTATGGTGGGTGCGGAGGCAATACGGTTCGGATAAGCAGGAGGTGCAGGGGAGGCAGGGGAGGGAAGAGAGTTATTATTAAGCAATTTCTCTTCCCCTGCTTCTATTCTCCCCCTGCACAAGAACAGCTCGCCTCAACAGATAACTCTGTTAACCGAACCGTATTGGGTGCGGAGATCAACATTATGCCAACGCCACCACCTTCTCAAGCAATCCTTGGAATAACTTTAATCCATCGCTACCACCAAGCACAGGGTCAGAGGCTCTTTCTGGGTGTGGCATCATCCCTAAAACATTGCCTTGACGATCGCAAATCCCGGCAATATTATTCAGAGAACCGTTAGGATTTTCACCCGCATAACGGAACACCACCTGCCCATTATCTTCAATCTCCGATAAAGTTGCCTCATCAGCATAAAATCTCCCTTCACCGTGGGCAATTGGGAGAGTGATGACTTCACCAGAGTTGTAAGCTTGAGTCCAAAGGCTATTGGTACTCTCAACGGTGAGAGGAACGCGATCGCAAATAAAATGCAAATCCCGATTTCTCGCCAATGCTCCTGGTAACAGTCCGGCTTCAGTTAATACCTGAAAACCGTTACAAATACCCAGAACCAACTTGCCTTTTTGGGCGTGTTCCACCACCTGCTGCATCACAGGCGAGAACCGAGCGATCGCACCACAGCGCAAATAGTCACCGTAGCTAAATCCACCAGGGATAATCACCACATCTAAATCAGCAATATCTGTGTCTTGATGCCAAACCATGCGAGTTGGTTGTCCTAGCAAGTCTCTAGTGACATAGGCAACATCGCGATCGCAATTAGAACCAGGAAATACAACAACGCCAAATTTCATGATTAGTCAGTTGTTAGTTGTCAGTGGTCAGTTGTCAGTGGTCAGTTGCTATTGTTGTTTTCTTACCTAGTCTCTAAAATACTCCGGTCTGGGTTTCGACCTCAATCAAATCAAAGCGGTAATTTTCGATTACTGGATTAGATAACATTTGGTCACAGATGCGCTCTAAATCTTGACGCGCTTTGGTCTCATCAGAGGTAGTAATGGTAAGTTCAATATACTTACCAATACGTACATTTTCTACGTTATCGTATCCCATTTGCTGGAGGCCCGATTGTACAGCCACACCAGCAGGGTCTAAAACTGAAGGACGAAGCGTCACGAAAATTTTGGCTAGATACTTAGTTTGCACGGTGTTTTGGTGAAAGCTGCGATCGCTATACTATAACTTTCTGTTCCAACTGAGTAAAAATAAGTTAATTGAGACGTTAAAGTTAATTTATTAGTTAGGCAGTAGAACAGCTTCTAAATCCAGTGGCATATTTAAATAACAGTCTATGAGAGCTATACGCACCCGCAGTCAAGAGCGCATTCTAAACCTGTTGCAAACCCTCAAACAAGGCATTTCTGCTCAAGATATTTATGTAGAACTCCGTAACCGCAATCAGAGTATGGGGTTAGCAACAGTTTATCGCTCTTTGGAAGCCTTAAAACTAGAAGGTCTAGTGCAGGTGCGGACTTTATCTAATGGTGAAGCCCTCTACAGCCTAGCCCAGCAAGACAAGCATCACCTAACTTGCCTGCAATGTGGTGTATCTATCCCTATTCATCAATGCCCTGTCCACGACTTAGAAGACCAGTTACAAACTGCCCATAAGTTTAAAGTTTTTTACCACACTCTAGAGTTTTTTGGTTTGTGTGGTAAGTGCCAAATGAATCAAGTTAGTGAAATTGCTCAATAGTTGAGTTTTCAATTGACTAACGACCATTAATTATCGGGTCTTGATGATCTGAAACAATAGCGCGGATACCCTCTAAAGTCGCGGGAATGGTGCGGGGATCCATAAACATGACTTTGCTGCTATCGCTCTTACCGATTGTTGCGCCCATATCCAGATAAGTCAAAGCCAACAACACCTCTAAAGCTTGTTCAGCAGTACCATTGGAACTGATTTTTTGGGCAATGATTTCTGCTGACTCAGCGATCGCCTGAGCTTTGAGGACTTGTTGCTGACGTTCGGCTTGTGCTTTGAGAACGATCGCTTTTTGTTCCGCCTCTGCTTGTAAGATTACCGACTTTTGCCGGGCTTCTGCATCCAAAATTTGGGCTTCGGCCTTACCTCTGGCAGAGTTGACAGCCGCTTCTCGTTCACCTTCAGAATTTAAAATTGCTGCCCGTCTGCGGCGTTCTGCTGACATTTGTAATTCCATCGATTCCCGCACTGCTTGAGAGGGGATAATATCTCGCAGTTCTACCCGTGTCACCTTCACACCCCAAGGATCGGTAGCAATATCCAATTCCCGTAATAAAAGTTCATTGATTTGAGAACGAGCAGTAAAGGTTTGGTCTAACTCCAACTGTCCCATTTCCGAACGAATTTGAGTAAGTACCATGTTCACCATTGCCGAGTGGAGATTTTCTACTTTGTACCAAGCCTTCTCCATATCCACAATCCGCCAGTAAACCACTGCGTCTACTTCAATGCCTACGTTGTCACGGGTAATACATTTTTGGGGCGGAATATCTAAAACCTTTTCTCTGATAGTTTCTTTATAAACAGTTTTATCGATAAAGGGAATGACAAAATTTAGCCCAGGTTCTAGCTTTTTGTTATAGCTACCCAATCTTTCTACTAATACTTCATTACCTTGATTAATAACTTTCACAGACCCCGCTACAGCAGAACCACCAAGCGCTAAAACAATGAGTAAAAATAACTGATCCATTGTAAATCTCCTGTTATTTAAGAGACGTTGTGTACAACGCTACATTTGCAACAAATTTTCTGGCATCACAATTAAAGTAGTACCTTCTCTTCTGACTACATAGACCCTTTGGTGAGGCGCAATGGTTATTTGGTCGTCGTCACATTTTGCCCGCCAAGAATTTCCTTCGTATAAAACTCGCCCTGATTGTCTAGGTGGAATTTCTGTTAAAGTTTCTGCGACGATCGCATCTTGAATTTTTGACTTACGTCGTCGTGGTTGCAAAAACCGTCGGGAAAGGACAATCAAAGTTGTAGAGATTAATAACCACGCTACAACTTGCAGCCATATACTGGACACACCAATTTGAGACAGTAGCGCCACAATTAAAGCACTAATCCCCATCATAAATTCGACAAAAGCCGACGGGAAGAACAGTTCCATTAAACAAAGAACTGCTCCTGCTACTAGCCAGATTAAGGTATAAATTGGCATAGTCTATAGTCCATAGTCTATAGTCCATAGCCTATCGTCTATCGTCCATAGTCCATAATCAAAACCCTAATTTTTGGCTCTTAACTCATGACTGTTGACTGTTGACTCATGACTAATGACTATTGAATTTGATTAAAATCAGTAACAATGTGTAGCCACAGGTACACAAAACCAGTCTATTCTAGCCTTCAAGCCTTTGACAGCTAAAGTTAATCGAACTTCACGAGTTAATTTAATTTTTAAATTTATACCTATATGCTTTCTAGCGAACGAATAATTTATTGCATAAATCAAAACTGTGATCATCCGGTTAATCCCGTAGGAGAGAGATTTTGTAGCAGTTGTCAAACTCCTCTAGTCCACCGTTATCTTTGGGCTACTGGCTCATTAGCAACCGAAATTCCACTAGGTACAAAAGTAGTAGATAGATATGAGGTAATTAGCCCACAGGTTTGGTTAGATACTCAACCAGGACTCCCACCAGAAGCACCACAAGAATTACCTCCAGATGTTATTCCCTATCTTCGCTTGTATCCAGAGCGATCGCATCTCCCCCAAGTTTATGGTTTTGTTCCCTCTTGGCAAGAAGGCACAGACGATATCCTCTTATTAGAAAATGTCCCCATAGACCAAGAAGGCAATCTCTATCCAACTATCATTGATGCCTGGGAGCAAGCCAAACCAGTCAGACAGGTTTATTGGTTATGGCAAATTCTTCAACTGTGGACACCTTTACTGGAATTAGGGCTAGTTCACAATTTGCTGAGATCAGATAATTTACGAGTCCAAGGCTGGTGTGTGCGACTGTTGGAACTGAACCCCACAATAGCCACAGAACAGCCTAATTTAAGAGATTTAAGCTATTCCTGGCAACCGTTACTGGAGTTAGGCCAAACACCAGTCACCCCAGAGTTGCAAAACATCCTCCAGCAGATGGCTAACTCAGAAGTAGAGTTAGAAACTATTGCTACTCAACTCAATGCTTTATTACTTGCAGCAGCCGGAGAATTACCCTTAACTATAAACATAGCAGGAGCAACAGATACAGGCCCCCAACTCACACAAAATGAAGATACTTGCTACCCCAACACTGCTGTTGATTCCCCTGAATTATTAGTACCAAATTTGGCGATCGTTTGCGATGGTATTGGCGGACATCAAGGGGGCGAAGTAGCCAGTCAATTGGCGGTGCAGTCTTTGAAATTACAGATGCGTGCTTTACTGTCCGAGGTGACAGCACAAACTGAAATTGTCCCGCCTAAATTGTTGCAGGAACAAATAGAAGCTAGTTTGCGCGTAGCTAACAACCTGATTAGTTCCCGTAATGATGAACAAAAGCGCCAAGGTCGAGAACGCATGGCTACAACTCTGGTGATGGCATTACAAGTACCCCAACGAGTATTAACCACCTCTGGATGGCAATCAGATAATGCCCATGAGCTTTATTTGGCTAATGTGGGTGATAGCCGTGCTTATTGGATAACTCGTAACTACTGCCAACTACTCACAGTAGATGATGATGTCATCACCAGGGAAGTCCGCCTGGGCCGGAGTTTGTATCGGCAAGCCCTCCAAAGGCCTGATGCCAATGCCCTAACTCAAGCTTTAGGAACAAGAGATGCGGAATCTCTGCGACTGATGATTAAGCGATTTATCATCGATGAAGACGGGATTTTATTACTGTGTTCTGATGGGTTAAGTGATCACAACTGGGTAGAAAATTCTTGGCAAGATTACGCCGTACCACTGTTAACTGGTCAGATGACAGTTGAAGATGCTACCCACCATTGGATTAATCTTGCCAATGAAAAAAATGGTCATGACAACATCTCTGTTGTATTGACTCTGTGTCGTATTTCTAAAGAATATTTAGTGCCAATCACACCACCACAACCACTGGTAAAGGTTTCAGAAGCAGAACCAGCAGAATTAGAAACATATCCAGAAGAATCTATCTTGACGGAAAGTTCTCAAGCACTACTAGATTTGGAACTACCCGACGAACCCAGTCCCCCCCCAGTACCAAAACCAAGTAGCCGCCGTAAACCTTTAGTACTAGTTGGGGGATTATTAGCATTGTTAGTAGGCGGTACAGGTTTAGGATTATTTGCTTGGTGGCAACTAAATCCCCAAACATTTCAGCAGATGTGTCAAAAACTGCCCCCAGGAGTACAGCAATATTGTCCGCCGAGTAGGTGAGAGGCAAAGAGGCAAAGAGGCAGGGAGCAGGGGAGAATAACTGTTGACCAATGACCAATGATTATGGACTAATGACTATTTATTGTAGAATTGATTCTGTCGTTAAAGCGCACAGCAAAAGCAAAGTGAGTTTTTACTCGCCGTGAGCATATTCATACTCTCAAAAGTACTTCTGAGATACCTGTGAGCGTGGACAATTGCTTTAAAAAACACAAGCAAGATTCTCCAGCCAATGAGCTTACTGCTCGGCGGAAATCACTGCTCGGAGTTTTTGCCTTGTTACCTCAGGGACTAGGAAAAAATAAGTTTTCCTACTTGCTTGTCAATATATATAAGTCTACTCAGAAATTCTCATGTTGCTGACTAATTGCGCTCAAAGCCTGCACAGGCAGGCTTTGTTTGTATAGCAGTTACAGAGGTGAAAACGGAACATCTGTAAATATTTATACCAATTCGAAAAAGAATGTGACAGATACATACGGACATACCCTTATTCTGTTTGCCTTTCTTAATTTTGAATTTTGCGGAAAGTTCTGTAGGCGGGTTTCCCGCCGTAGGAAACTTTTCAAGACGAATTTTGAATTGGTATTAGTGCTATGGGAGTTGCTGTTGTCAACAAGACTATTGGTCAAAAAGTTCAGTGAGGGATGGCTGTGGAGATACTTGTCGAAAAAGGTGTGAATTTTGTTATGAAAGTTGGCGATCGCGTCCGTGTTAAAGAATCGGTGGTAGTTTATCATCATCCTGAACATCGTGGTGAAGCTTTTGACCTCAAAGGCTCAGAGGGCGACATTAAAGAAATTGTCACCCAATGGCAAGGTAGACCTGTTAGTGCTAACTTACCCTTGCTCGTCCAGTTTAGTAAAAAGTTTAAAGCTCACCTACGCGAAAATGAGTTAGAGGTTATTTGAAATACCATCATTTTTCAGTAGTGGAGTAGATATAGGTTTCTGATTTGATCCACAACAGCGTGTAGGTTGTTTACACTTTGCCCAAAAAACCCTTGCTTAGGGTTTAGCGGTGTAAGGGTGTAGGGGATAAAATAAACTTTCCCCCCTGCTCGCTGCCTCTTAGTTGACAATTCATCAAGGGATTCTGCGAATCTTGAACTATTGTTGCAACTCTTAACGTTTTACCTACCAGTTTCCCTCTGTACCTTGGTAGACTGAAATTTATACAAATTAATTATTGTCGGCTGTTGCGCCTTGTGAGAGCCTAAACTTTGGCTCTTCTGGTGTACTCAAGATAATCAAGACAAAAGAGCAATTAGGACATGGTAGATTCCCTAAAAAAGCCAGGCTTTGAAGAAATCCGTCCAGGGATTAAAGTTCCGGCCAAAGAAACTCTGTTAACACCCCGGTTTTACACCACTGATTTTGATGAGATGGCGCGGATGGACATCTCTGTTAATGAGGATGAGTTAAGAGCCATTCTGGAAGAATTCCGCGCGGACTATAATCGCCATCACTTTGTTCGGGATGCCGAGTTTGAACAATCCTGGGATCACGTTGATGGGGATACTCGCCGCTTGTTCGTGGAATTTCTCGAACGGTCTTGTACGGCAGAATTCTCCGGCTTTTTGCTTTACAAAGAACTCGGTCGTCGTTTGAAAGACAAAAGTCCTGTTTTGGCAGAGTGCTTTAACCTGATGTCACGGGATGAAGCACGTCATGCGGGCTTTTTGAACAAAGCGATGTCAGACTTTAACCTGTCTCTAGACTTAGGGTTTTTAACTAAGAGCCGCAGTTATACCTTCTTTAAACCAAAATTCATTTTCTACGCTACTTACCTTTCTGAAAAGATCGGTTACTGGCGCTATATCACCATTTATCGCCACTTAGAAGCAAATCCTGAAGACAGAATTTATCCAATTTTCCGGTTCTTTGAAAACTGGTGTCAGGATGAAAACCGTCATGGAGATTTCTTTGATGCGATTATGAAATCTCAGCCGCAAATGTTGAATGACTGGAAGGCGAAACTGTGGAGTCGCTTCTTCTTGTTGTCAGTGTTTGCCACAATGTATCTCAACGACATCCAGCGTAAGGACTTCTACGCCTCAATTGGTCTAGATGCACGGGAATATGACATCTACGTGATTAAGAAGACCAACGAAACAGCAGGTAGAGTCTTCCCTGTGATTTTGGATGTGGATAGCCCAGAGTTTTATGAGCGTTTGGATATTTGTATTGAGAATAGCGAAAAATTGAGTGCGATCGTTAACTCCAATACGCCCAAATTCCTGCAATTTTTCCAAAAAATTCCTGCTTTCATCTCTATTGGCTGGCAATTATTGCGCCTGTTTTTGATGAAGCCAATTGATGCAGTTTCCGCCCAAGGCGCGGCTCGCTAATTTGTAAATTTTTGCAAATACTTGAGTGGTTCTGTGACATACAGAGCCACTTTTTATTTTTTGAATTTTCCTATGCCTCACAAGCTGCGCTAATTAGAGATAAGGCTACTAATGGGGCTGTGACTGCTCGGAGGATGCGCCTACCAAGGGATACTGGTTGAAAGCTACAGGCGATCGCTTCCTCTAGTTCTCTGTCTGTCCATCCTCCCTCTGGCCCTATAGCAATCGCTATTTCCCCTGATATTTGTGTAATAGCATTTTTCAAATGGTCGTATTCACCACGCGCCTCACAAATATAGCTGTGGGTGGCTGTAACATTGGTCACTGCATGACTAAAAGTCACAGGTTCTAAAATCGTCGGTACAAATGCACGCTCCGATTGTTCAGCAGCTTCTGCTGCAATACGTCGCCAACGTTCCAGCTTTTGCGGACTCGGATTTAGTAAAGTGCGATCGCTCAATATTGGAGCAACGCTAGCGACACCCATCTCCGTACAACTACGCACAACGTCATCAAATCCACTGCCTTTAGGTAAAGCAATCATTAGCGTAATTGCTATAGGTAATTCGGTTTCTACAGCTAATTCTTCTAAAACCTGGGCTTGTTCCCCAGCTATCTCGGCTAACCACCATTTCCCCAATCCATCCATCACAATCAAGCGATCGCCTTCACACAAGCGCAGTACTCGCCTTAAGTAATGTTGTTGTTGGGGTGTGAGGAAAATTTGCTGTTGTTGGAGTTGGGAGGGGGTGATCGTAATTCGTTGTAATTGAGCCATGAGATTTTATAAAACAAGTGAGGAAGTAGGGAGTAAAAGTTCAGTAAATCTTGACTCCCCACTCCTCATTCCCTTCTTTAAGGAAGGTTTTGGAAGTAAGTCTCTAGTGCTTCTTTCACCAACTCAGTCATCGACCTGCCTTGACTTGTAGCTGTTGTCTTCAGCTTGTTATACAAATCATCATGCAGGCTCACGCGATACCGGGCTTTGCGAGATTTAGAGACAGCTTGAGGCTGCTCTGGTTCTATTGTGACTGGTGTTGTTTCCGGTTGATACTGGGCAACAAATTCGCGGATAGCATCAAAACCGACGCGATCGCAAAAATCACCGAAGCTTTCCCCAGACTGCCGAGATTTTTTGAAATATACAAAAATTGGCTCTAGAAAGCTTTCTATGTCGTCGTGGTGCAATCGCTCTACATAAGGCTGTGCCAAGCGTGTTTGGTTGGGTGAACCCCCTAACCATACTTGGTAACTTTCCGGCGCACTACCGACAAAACCTAATTCTGCCATGTAAGGACGGGCGCAACCGTTGGGGCAGCCTGTCATCCTTACCACAAAATGTTCATTCTGTAAACCAACTTTATCTAAAAGAGTGCGAATCCTCTCCAAAATTCCGGGGATTGCTCTTTCTGATTCGGTGATTGCCAAACCACAAGTAGGTAAAGCTGGACAAGCCATTGCATAACGCACTAAAGGCTCGATGGTTGTGGGATCAGAAACCACGCCACAACGGTCAAGAATTTCTTGAATAGCTTGCTTGTTCTCTGGAGTAATTTCGTAAAAGATGAGGTTGTGGTTGGGGGTGAGGCGGATGGGTAAGTTAAATTGCTGGACAATTTCCTTTAAGGCAGTTTTCAGTTGAAAAGAGCCTTCATCTTTTACCCGACCATTATCGATGGAAATACCTAAAAATAGATTGCCATCGCCTTGTTCATGCCAACCAAGGAAATCTTCATATTTAAACTCTGGTAATGCTTGGAAAGGTGCAAGGGGTTTGCCAAAATATTCTTCCACCTTGGCGCGGAATTTATCCACACCCCAATCGTTGATTAAGTATTTTAACCGAGCGTGACGGCGGTCAGTGCGATCGCCATAATCTCTTTGGGTGGCGACAATGGCTTTCACCGCATCATACACATCTTCCTTGGCTACATAACCAATGGGATCTGCTAGTCGAGCAAAGGTTTCTTCTTTGTTGTGTGTCCTTCCTAAACCGCCACCAGCAAAGATATTAAATCCTTCCAAGCTGCCTTGTTTATCAGTAATGACGACTAAAGTTAGGTCTTGGGAATATAAATCAATAGAATTATCCCCTGGTACAGTTACGCTGACCTTGAACTTCCTTGGCATATAGTAAGTGCCGTAGAGGGGTTCTTCGGAGTTGTGAATGATTGTCCCGTTACCATTCCGGTCTCTTGCGGCTTTGACTTCTGGGCTTTCTTCCGCACTAATAGCTTTTTCCCCATCTAACCAGATTTCGTAATAAGCGCCAGTTTGGGGTGATAGTAAGTCAGCGATATTTTGGGCATACTCCCAAGCGTACTGGTATTCAGCCCGATTTTTAAAAGGAGCAGGGGGAGCCATGACGTTACGGTTGATGTCGCCACAAGCACCCAAGGTTGAACCTAGATTTTTGATTATAGAAGCGATCGCGGCCTTCAGGTTTTTCTTTAAAATCCCGTGGAGTTGAAAACCTTGGCGAGTAGTGGCTCGTAAAGTATGATTGCCATATTCATCAGCTAGCTTGTCTAAAGCTAGATAAAGCTGCGGCGGAACCAAGCCACCAGGATTTTTTGTCCGCAGCATAAACTGGTAATCTTTCTCTTGACCTTTGGTGCGATTATCGCGGTTATCCTGTTGATAAGAACCGTGAAACTTCAGGATTTGTACCGCATCTTCACTAAAATGAGTAGTATCCTCAAGGATTTGCGTAGCTACAGGTTCGCGTAAAAAATTGCTGTTTTCTTTCAGCCCTTCAACTTTGGAAGGTTTACGGCCAGTGGTAGGAGGAGGAGCAGATTTAACCATCAGAGTTCTATAGGATTCTCAATAAGGCATCGGTAATCGCCGAAGCAGCAAACTAGCAGCGTTTTATTTGCTCATAGTTTCCCGGTAATCCGGTCGGAAATATGAATAATAACTCAATCTTAACACGGACAAAATCCGGACTAGTCAGTGATTCTACACTTAATTAAACCAGTAGGGACGTTGCATTGCAACGTCCCTACTGGCGTTATTCTGCTGAAAAGTTATCTGATCTCAACCCTATTGCTTATACCATTGCACTAAAATTCTGATACAGATCCAAATCCAGAAACCTTTGCAAAATATAGGTTTCTTAATTTTGAATTTTGCGGAAAGTTCTGTAGGCGGGTTTCCCGCCGTAGGAAACTTTTCAAGACGAATTTTGAATTGGTATTACATCCTTACCTAAAGCGATAACCTATGCCACCATTGATGCTAACAGCAGAAGCCCCATCATTTTGGTAAGAACGGAGTCCTACCTTGGCGTTAGTGTAAATCAAAAAGTTATTAGCAATTTCTGACTCCACACCAGCACCCAACACTACAGCATCTCTGTTGCCTATGGGAGTGGCAGAACCATTCTTCTCCACAAAGGAATAGCCAGCAGTAGCGAAAGCGTTGGTACGATTAGCAATTGGCACATCGAAGGACACTTCTGGAATGATCGCACTAGTTTCATTAGTCCAGATCACATTACCGCGTGCAGAAAATGGTGTATCTCCTAGTTTTAAGCGGCCTGTGAGATTACCACCGAAGTTATTTGAGTTATTATTGGCTCCACCATCGGTAACACCCACTGCTATACCAGCACCAACATAACTAGCATCAGTACCTTTCTGAACTTCCGCAGATGCTTGACCAGCGTTAAGTAAAATAGGTGCAATTATTAAGGAAGACAATGCAGAGATTGTCAGCAAAGACTTGAGTATATTTTTCATAAATTTGAAAATCTTTTTGTGTTTTCACTGTTACCTTCTTAGTCGAAAAATATACGAAAAGGTTCCAGATATTTTTTTGAATTTATCAGCTATTTGGAAAATGTATGAAGCAGGAGTTAGAGAGCAGTTTGTGGTAGCTTTGCGCGGGATAGAGAATGAAAAAAATTTTAAAAATCAGTACTCATAGCTTAATCTTAATTACTTTGAAATCACCGTATGCAGTTTATTAACTGTCACAAAATAAATGTTTATTTTTAGTAGATATAACTTTCAAAATTATGAATTACAAATTAAAAACATTGTGCTTCACATAGACATCAACTGTGAGATGTAGCAACTATGGCAACAAGCTTTCAAGGAAATCTATAAAGTGGATTTTTGATAGTCTACATGGAGATTAGATAATGCTAACCGCGCCAAAAACTTTATCTGGTTTGATGGGTTTGTGTGTCGGTGATGCGTTGGGTGTACCGGTGGAGTTTACTAGCCGTGCCGAACTAGTTAAATCTCCTGTGACAAAGATGCTGGGCTACGGTACATGGAATCAGCCCCCAGGAACTTGGTCTGATGACAGTTCGCTGACGTTTTGCCTGGCAGAAAGTCTATGTAGAGGGTATTCGTTAGATGCGATCGCTCATTCTTTCTGGCGCTGGTACAAGCAGGCTTACTGGACACCCCGTGGAGAAATATTTGGCATTGGTGAAAGCACTCATGCAGTGATTATGCGTCTCAAACAGGGAATTTCCCCGTTACACGCAGGAGGAATCAGTGAGATGAGCAATGGCAATGGTTCTTTGATGAGAATTTTGCCAATGGCTTATTGTCATAAAAACTTAACTTTCCCTGAGTTAATTCAGCGTGTGCATGAAGTTTCTGGCATTACCCACGCTCATCGTCGTTCCCAAATGTCCTGTGGCATTTACATTAGTGTTGCAGTTGAGATGCTTCAGGGAGCAGATATTCTTACAGCTTATTTACAAGGGCTAGAAAATATCCAAAAAATTTATTCGACTGAGGAATATATTCGAGAACAGCCACACTTTCATCGAGTCTTCAGTGGAGAAATTGCTCAGTTACCAGAAGCAGAGATAAATTCTGGTGGTTATGTGATTGATACCTTAGAAGCGTCTCTTTGGTGTTTGTTAAATAGTTCCTCTTACTCTGAGGCTGTGCTGAAAGCGGTCAACTTAGGAGGGCATACAGACACAACGGCGGCGGTAACAGGGGGGTTAGCCGGGATTTACTACGGAATGGAATATATTCCCCAACAGTGGGTCAATCAAATTGCTCGTAAGCAAGACATTATTAATTTGGCGAATCGTTTTGCGGCGGCTGTTTATATATAGGGGCGCACAGCTAGTTGTGCGCCCTTACACTTATACCAAAGACAAAGAGTAGACCTGACCATCAATTAACAGGCGGGTGATACCTTTGGCTTGCAGATGGGTACGAGCTTTGTGCAGCATTTTGCTATCGGGGACTTTAATCACGCGATCGCGCTTGGTAGAAAAGCGTTTAGCAACACGGTGATTATCAAATATCGGTAGCGTTCTTTGCTGGGTTTCTAGGTTAGGAATTTGCCCCAAATCACCAAAGTCTTTGAGTGGTCGGGTAATTAATTCCGAGGAGCGATCAATTACTAGATAGCAGGTCTTAGGCAAAGATGCTACTGACAAGGGTAAAACTTGGACTGGCGCTTCTCCAAATCTCCTTCTGGTGACTAGAGGTCTGGATTCCTCTAAGTCGTCTTCCTCGTCTTCGTAGTCTTCATCATCTAAGTCTTCCTCTAAATCGTCCATATCTTCTGATTCGTCTAGCAAGTCTTCGCCTAACATGGCGGCGATTGTTGTGACTTCAGAATTGTCATCTTCTAGTAAGGGACTGGAAATATTGGCGATTTCCTGGGGTTTGCCTACCGGGATTTCCAATTGCCGTGCTATTGGCTCGCCATCTTCTTCTTCCATTGAAGAACGCCGCCGCACCCTTCTAATCACTGGGGTAGGTTTGTCGTCATCAGCAAAAGACTCTGGTTTTGCTTGCCGCGTCCTTCTAATTACCGGGGTTGGTTGATCTTCTTCCTCAGAAAAGGCTCCGGGTTTGGCGACTTGCCGCGCCCTTCTAATCACTGGGGTAGGTTTTTCCTCCTCTTCTGGTAAAGGTTCAGGTTTGGCGACTTGCCGCGCCCTTCTAATCACCGGGGTAGGTTTTTCCTCCTCTTCTGGTAAAGGTTCAGGTTTGGCGACTTGCCGCGCCCTTCTAATCACCGGGGTAGGTTTTTCCTCCTCTTCTGGTGAAGGCTCCGGTTTTACTACTGGCTGCGGTAGCGCAACTTTCTGACTGCTAATGACAGGTACTTCTGGCTCTGGCTGACCCAAAAAAGGAATTTGGTCATAACTCACCTGCGCTCTGCCTTCAGGAGTTCTAGCAGCACGTTTCAAAGAAACGAGGTATTCGTACTCATCTTCTGGCAATGTGCTTTTAAGCAGGCGGCTAATTGTGGAATTGCTCACGTCATAGCGCTCTGCCAAAGTTGAGGTCGTTTCAGCAGTTTCTCGATATAGCTTGAGAATTTCTTGTTTGTCAGAACTTGTTAGTTTTCTCACGGTAGATACCAATCTTTCCTATGCTCGTTTTCTTCCGCGCTCCCGCCGAGTCCGGCTTAATGATGCGTCATATTCTAGGGCAGCGCCCATACCAAATAACACTCCACTAAACACCCAAAACACTTCTAGTATTTCTCCACTTTGATAATTGGGACCTTGAGCGTATTTAAACCACATATCTGCAATGTAGAGCGAAAAGGCGGCGGCCGCAATCATTCTCCAGGATTGAGAAACACGTCCTCCCCAAAAAGCTAGTAACAGGGTGGTGGCGATGATTAATAGCAATACGTCACTCACGATGTAAAACCAGTTCAAAATCAGGACTATTGTTTCTTGAGAGTTTGTTGCTTGCTGCATAGAAATCCACCATGCCAACAAGCTACCAAATACTCCAATTGCCAAGACAATGAGCCATTGCCATTTTTCTAGATTAATTCGCCTGGCAGCTACTGCTAAAATCATGCCTACGCCTAGAGATACATAACTTAATACAAAAAACACGTCGCCAATAGACGCATCCGGTTCTTCTTTTAAAACTATTTCTGTATAGCCAAAAAATATCCCCCCCAGGAAATAAGAAATCATCCCTATGGCGATCGCTAGCCACACATTACGACTGCTCACAATTTGTGGACTCCGCCAGTTCCGTAAGCACAATATGCCGGCGTTCAGGTAAGCTAAGGCTTCAAAAATATTTGTCCCCAAAACATACCACTCAGCCCGACTTTCAACACCATTTGGCCCTGGGACTTTGGCACTGAATAACAAAAAGTATAGCAGTGCCAGCACACCCCAACCAATGCTAGCCAAAACGATGTTCTGGGTGGTGAAAAACGATTTGGCTAGTTGAGAAGAATTTTTGTAAGAACTATTCATAGGACTTGACTAAATGCACTCTGGCAATATTTTGTGGTGGAGTAACTTGTAGACTCACAACTGTGAGTAGATAGCAACTACCAATAGTTACTTTTCTTTCAACAAGTTTTATGCTATTGCCACAGTTTACTCAGTGAAGATTGATTTAGCCAAGATATGAATAGCGATCGCTCACCTTCTGGCATATCTTGTAACTTATCAGCTACTTGACGGGCAAAGTTGGCGTTACCAAAATACGTTTTTCCTAGTTTATGCAGTTCTTGCAAGAAGCTAGTCACATGATTTTCTTTCCAGGAAGGGAGTTTAGCGGCTTCCAAGGGATTATTCGCTACCCAATATTTGACTGCTTCAATAGAGGAAGTTTCTGGGAACTGCTGTTGTCGCATGACTTCAGCAATATCTTTTTCAAATAGTGCTGCTTGCTTAGTACCCAAAAAATCTTCAATATCCATGTGAACGGCTTGTAACAGCAAAATGCTAGCTTGAACAAAAACCCCATTTTTACTGTGACCACCAGTATCATTACCTAACTGGTCTAAACGTACCTTACCCCAGACACTAAAGCGATCGGGTTCTTCGAGTAAGACACAAGCTTTACCTCGGTTATCGGTTAACTCTCTCCATAAGGCTCTAGCTTCTTCCTCTTGTCCAGCTTTAAACACGCTAATCAAGCGAAAAGTCTGCCCCTGATAATGGAGGATCGGCACTTGCTGATCCTTTTTTGGGTGCTGAATGCTTGATATTTCAACATCCTGCCGTTTTAAAATAAACATTGCACTAGCAAATAACTCCTCTCAGGGGCTTTGTAGATAAGCGATTTATAATCTGATTTGGCAGCATCGCCAAGAGTGCGATTACTTACGTGATGTGGGTTGAACTTGTCCGACACTTGTAAAATAATTTACTATAGAGTAACTTATCTAGTGCGCTTTAGGTTCAACAGGCAAATAACTATCTGTTGACCACACAATATAGCTAAACAATTGCCAATTTGCCGCATTTTTAATCTAAATCAACTGACTTGCGACTAGCATCTTAGCCTTGCTATTGGTAAATCTGCAATTTTTTGTTTGCTTCTTAGTAGAGAGAACGATATAATAGTTTAGATGACTCCAATAGGAGCCTGGGTATTAACTTGGGCGCGTAGCTCAGTGGATAGAGCCACGGATTTCTAATCCGTTGGTCGCAGGTTCGAACCCTGCCGCGCTCGTTTTAGTTAAAAATAAAAACTCCATCCCCTTGTGAGTGGAGTTTTGTTATTTATTTAGTGTTGGACATAGGTTAATTGTCTATGCCCAACACTCAGGTTTTATGCGCGTAGGTCGTCAATTAATTTAACGTCTCTACAATGGTTCTTAAGCCACTACTGTTGAGGATTTTGAGCATTTCATCAGCGTTGCTGCGATCGCTAAAAACTCCTACTTGCATGACTCTACGACCTTGCCTGATGGTGAAGAATGCACCAGGAGCTAGAGATTTCACTAATTCTTGCTCTCTGTCATTGGAGGCTTCTACTACCACGCGATAGCGTACAGATGCACTTCTGGTGGCTGATAAATAATTGCCACCATAACCTGTTGTATTAGTTTGAGGCACTGATACTTTTTGTAGATTGCGGGTGTTACCAAGGGGAATATTACCAGTGGGAACAAGTAGAACATTAGTATCACTAACTCTTGGTTGGGAGGAGACACCCAATGGCAATGATGGTTGTTGTGCTTGGGGTGCGACAAACTCAATGGTGTTCGAGTCAATCTGCACATAATTTAGCTGTGCTGTCTGACTTTTAACTGTTGGTATATCTTGGTTTGCTACTCGGTTGGGAATCGGGGCTGGCGGTTGTTGATTGTATCTCGGTATAGATAGTGGGGCATCGGCTGATACTAGTGCTGGTAATTGGCTGTTACCTTGGTTACGAACCACACGCTGGCTGGGTTGATTAGTTGGATTAGATACACTAGGAGCGGTAAATATAATTTCCCCATTACTAGCGATTGTGGGCGGCGGACTATTGGATATAGCGGCAGGTTGGGCGTTATTAGCCACAGGTACATCTTGGGCGTTGAGAGCTACCTGACCAACAATCCGTTTGCTGTCAATCGTATTACCAACTGCGGCGATCGCCTGTTTAGCGGCACGAGCATTAATATCGTGACGGCCATTGTTACGAAATTCATTACCACCTGCTTCGGTAGCGTTACCCAAATCTGGCATTGCTTGAGCGATCGCTACTAAGCCATCTTCTTTATTGCCTTGAATTAAATTATGCCGTAAAACTGGGCGAGCATTAGCTTGGACAATAATTCCTGCGCGATTATTTTGAATTTGATTGCTCACCAACATTGGTACGGCATTTTGGGCTATATTGATGCCAAAACCTGTTTCCTCAAACACATTTTCTCGCACCTGGGCTGGGGAATTACCGCCAATAGTGATGCCGTTGGCTCCATTACGATAAAAATAATTTTTGGTAATGGTGGTAGCACTGTTACCAGTCACAGAAATGCCATCTTGGGTATTGCCTGTAAAGGTATTTTCGCTAATCACTGGATTAGTCGATTCAATCCACAAACCATAACCACGGGGATGGGAATTAGTGACTGTAACTCCTGTTAAGCCGGCTTGATTAGCAGCGACGATGGTGACATTCTGCCCACCAAAGCTGCGGCTAAGAAATTGTCCTCCGCCTTGAATTGTGATTCCCTGTCCTTTGTTACTGGTGTCTCCCTGAATCGAAACACCTGGTTTGAGCATTAAAGGAAACATCTCTCCTGTTTCAGCACTGTAATTACCTTGTGTTAGTTTGATTACCGTGCCAGGGCTAGCAACCTTTAAAGCTTGGGTAATCGTCTTTAATGGTGTGCTTTCATTACCGTTGCCAACTGTGTCATCTCCGGCACTTGGGTTGACAAACACTACATTAACCTGAGAAATTGTTCTTTCACTTAGGGGCATCTGAGCATTAACACTGCCAGGGATAGTACTCAGCACCGTTATGCTGCATACTGCCAGAGTAGACAGTATGGACAGGCTAGAAACTGCATACCTTGCTAATTCCAGAGAAGTTGGCTTAACTCGCCAGGTTTTTAACCGATGATATCTAAACAAAATGGGGGAAATCAAGTTCGCACCACTCCTTAGAAGTAATAATAAAGTTTCATACTCGCAATATTCAGTATGTCGATAATGTTATCCGCTATATTGACCTATTGGCTATTTTGAATACAAAGTAATTAATAAAGGTATTGGGGACTAGGACTAGGGACTAGAAAAAAATGTTTCTCATAACCAACACCCAATACCCAACACCCGATACCCAATCGCCAATACCTATGCAAATCCATGATGCGAGAAACATTGCAAATATGAAAGAGGCTGGCTATTACGATGAAAGCATCACTAATAGGGTAGTTGTAATGGTGGAGCCATACAGCCAACAAAAGCAAATACAGCAGGTTGTTTACCGCATATTAGATGCCAATTTAGACCGCACTCGTGAAGGGTTGCGAATTATTGAAGAATGGTGTCGCTTTGGTTTAAATAGCGCTCAGTTGGCGGGGGAATGTAAGTACTTACGCCAAGAGTTAGTTATTTGGCATACGGAAGAATTGCGGGCAGCGCGAGATACACCAGGTGATCCCGGCACTGATTTAAGCCATCCGCAGGAAGAACAACGCTCTAGCATTAAGGCATTGTTACAAGCTAACTTTTGTCGTGTAGAAGAAGCTTTGCGAGTGTTGGAGGAATATGGTAAGCTTTATCACCCAAAAATGGGACAGGCTTGTAAGCAGATGCGATATCGAGTTTACAGCCTGGAAACTAATTTAATGGGTTATCAACGCCATCAATTACTGCGGCGATCGCGTTTATATCTTGTCACTTCCCCGTCAGAAAGTTTGTTGTCAACTGTCGAAGCTGCTCTCAAAGGTGGATTGACATTACTGCAATATCGTGATAAAGATGCTGATGATACTGTGCGTCTGGAACTGGCGACCAAACTCCGTCAACTCTGCCATACCTACGGTGCTTTGTTTATGATCAATGACCGGGTGGATTTGGCTTTGGCGGTAGATGCGGATGGGGTGCATTTGGGACAGCAAGATATGCCGATCGCCGTTGCTAGACAACTACTAGGGCCACAGCGCTTAATCGGTCGTTCTACTACCAACGCTGATGAAATGCAAAAGGCGATCGCTGAAGGTGCAGACTATATAGGTGTGGGACCTGTATATGAAACTCCTACCAAAGTAGGTAAGGCGGCGGCTGGCTTAGAATATGTTAGTTACGCTGCTCAAAATAGTTCAGTTCCCTGGTTTGCTATTGGGGGTATAGATGCCAATAATATCAATGATGTGATTGATGCAGGAGCAGAAAGGGTGGCGGTAGTGCGATCGCTGATGCAGGCTGAACAACCTACCTTAGTTACACAATATTTACTCTCTCAACTTAATCGGATCAAGCCAGAAACTTAATTAATTGACAATTTAAAGTTGAAGAATTAGTCCCATGTCCGATCCAATTACATTACAAGTAAATGGGGAAACACATAATTGTTTACCCCAAGTTCTTTTACCCGATTTACTCCGGCAATTGGGTTTCAATCCCCGATTAGTGGCAGTAGAATATAATGGGGAAATTTTACACCGCCAGTTTTGGGAACAAACTAAAGTACAATCAGGCGATCGCTTAGAGGTGGTCACTATTGTTGGTGGTGGTTAATTGTTATACAAGGAACGGTGTAGGGTTTTACGCTTGGCTAATTCTTTGCCTTGACGACCAAGTTGTTCGCGCAATTGCTGATTTTGGGACAATTGTTTGAACGCTTGCAAAACTTCGTAACCAGACTTGGGATTTACCAGCAGTCCATTTTCTTCGTGGCGTACTATATCAATTAAAGAAGCGTGACGAGAAGCAATTACGGGTTTACCAAAGTAACTGGCTTCTAAAAAGACAATCCCAGACCCTTCTATCTGGCTGGCTTTAGTGTTTGATAAAGTCAGCATGGCAAATATGTCACAAGTTGCGTAATAACCTGCTAGTTCCTGATTGGCTACGTATCCAGCAAAATGTACCCGCTTATCTACGCGCAAGCGCTCTGCTAAGGATTTTAATTGAGATTCACAAGGCCCTTGACCACAGATGATGTAGTGAACATCTACACCAATAGTTAAAAGTAGTGGTAAATTGTCAATGACGCGATCAAAGCCTTTTTGTTTAATTAAACGCCCTACGGAAAGGATGACTACTGCGGTTTGGGGAATATTGTAAACTTGACGAAGCCTATTACGTAATTCATTTAGTTTATTGTCGTTGCTCCCCAAACCAAACTTTTCTGGTCTGATTACTGGATGAATGACGTGGGTAGGGGTTTGTAAGCGGAAGGTATTTTGTAGGTAATCTTGTGTTAAGGAACTGTTACACACAATCCCTTCAGCGCGTGTGAGTGTTAATTTAAAGAGCGATCGCCATAAAGGATTGCCTACAGCAGAAGCCAGATCATTGCCGTGTAAGTAAATGAAGAAGCGTACAGGTAAGATATAGCTTAACAATAAGAGTGAGGGAAACTCGTAGCCGTGTCCCCATTCAATATAACGGTAATGATAGCGAAAATAGAGTTTAATGGCTAGAAAAAATGTCGCCACCAAATTAAACAAAGGTTGTAAATAACTTCCTAAAAAATTACCAAGCCAGTATTTCAGGTTTGGCCAGCGATAGATAGGAAACTGTTGCCCTTGGTCAAATAGTTTATCACCTCCACAACTAGCCGCCAGAACAATTACTTCCTCTGGATCTTGAAGACAGCGATTGTAGAGATATTCCCCAATTACAGCTTCTTTAGGCAAGAAAAAACGTGATATTACTAAAATATCTGGGGATGCAGTCGTGTCTCTGATTTTTGTTGCCAGTTGCGAGATATGTTCCATTTTAAGTGTAGTAAAGTTAGTTCAAATAAGTTGTAATAGTTCAAACTGCAACTAAAGCAAAGTAACTAGTGTCGGCTTGCTTGTTGTGATCAAAACTAAGAGCTACTGCATCTGTACTTATATTGGACAGTACTTACAAGTGAGTATCAATATGGTGTTATTATTCATACACTTTCTTTTGGAAATCATCAATCCTACTGGTGAATTTACTTAAAGGAATACTGCTCTTGTATCTAATTTTCTCCTGTTTTTTCTGTTTAGCCAATATTTAGGCTCAAAAATCTAAGTATTTACAGATTTTTTTAATAAAGTTTTACAAATTGTAATTAATTCAATCTGAAAAACTTATGGAGTTGTGTTATTCCATACTTCTTATTTTTAATAAAGGGAATGCAAGTATTCGACCACAACTCTATTTTAAAATAGGAAATATAGATATTTATTTATTAATTTCGTGAAGTATATGTTAACTAGATATTTTATTTATTTTCTATTTTTATCTTTGCTCACAATCGTAGCAATGAACATCATTTTAAGAAAATGAAAATTAATAATTATATTTATAAAGGGAAAACTGAAGCAAAAAATACTAAAGTTATGACTTATGCCCATAATATCTTGAATACATAACAAGATCACGCCAGAATGCCCCATAGTGTAAATATTAGGGAATCTTGTGGTTTACGAAAATATACAGCGTTTCTTGGAGAGAGGCTAGAGGCGAGGGACTAGAAACTAGGATAATCTACCTCATCTAGATAAAACGTGCTGTATTTTGGCATTACATATAGTTTTGGAAATATACGTAGTTTGGGGATAATTATTAATTCATCCCAAAGTTCCCTCAAAGGGGATAACTTTTGAGGTACGGTTATCTACTACAGAAATCCCCCCTCGGTTTGCTGCCTAGCCAAGGCAAGACGCGCTAGATTGAATATGTAGCCAAAAAAGACACCGAGCTACTACCAATCATCAAACTCGCTGATTTAATTACTGGCTGGCATCACATAAGCACTGTAATGCTTCTACCAAAGATAAGAATTAAATAAGTAATAACGTTTTCAAGCGAATGTGACTATGCCTAAAAAACTACTACAAACTATCAAACCTCTGTTAAAAACTGTCTTTACCCTGGGACTAGTGTTGGTTTTGGCGTTGGGAAACGCTGATGGCGCATTAGCCGCTCGTAGTGGTGGACGGATAGGCGGTGGTTCCTTTAGAGCGCCTTCTAGCCGCACTTATGCACCACGTTATGCGCCTCCTGGTGGTGGATATGGTTATTCTCCCTACCCTGGTGGTGGTTTTGGCTTTCCCTTCTTGATACCTTTCTGGGGTATCGGGGGAGGATTTGGCGGTGTATTTAGTATTTTAATATTTTTGGCGATCGCTAATTTCCTAGTACAAAGCTTCCGCCGTGCTTCCAGTGGTGAAGTTGGTGAAGATGTGGGTTACAGCAGCAACCCTACTGTAACTGTGTCTCGCTTGCAAGTGGGCTTGTTAGCGCAAGCACGAGATTTACAACCGGAACTCAACCACATTGCGGAAACGGCTGATACCAATTCCCCAGCAGGACGAGCAGAAATACTACAAGAAGCCAGCCTAGCTTTACTGCGTCACCCTGAATATTGGGTATATGCAGGTGCTGGTACACAACAAGCGAAGTTAAATTCTGCGGAATCCCAATTTAACCGCCTAGCCTTAGCAGAACGCAGCAAATTCAGCGAAGAAACCTTGTCTAACGTCAACAATCAGCTAAAAGCGGCTCGAACTCCAGATGCTTTACCATCGGCTGATGAACTAGATAACCCAACCCGTCTAATTACTGAAGGCCCTGGCGAATATATTATTGTCACTCTATTGGCGGCGACATTAGGTAAGTTTGAACTCCCATCTGTCAACACCACTGATGACTTGCGCCAAGCTTTACGGCAAATTGGTAGCATTCCATCTGAACAACTTTTAGCTTTTGAAGTGCTGTGGACTCCCCAAGCTGAAGGCGATACTCTGACATCTGATGATTTGTTTGCTGAGTATCCCGATTTGAAATTGGTTTAATTCCCCAGAATAGATGAATAAGTAGGGGCGCAAGGAATTGCGCCCCTATAGATTTAGGGCGTTGCATAAATGCAGGATGATTTCAATATTTGGTGTTGATGAATCGAGGGATGATTTAGCAAGTTATAAAATTTCTCCCCCTGCTTCCCCTGCTTCCCCTGCCTGCCTAAATTCATCCCCCTGTTCTGCAATGCCAGATTTAGATTCTCATGGGGTGTTATGGGCTTTTCAAATCGGTTTTTAAAATTACATCTGATAAATGATGTGTTTTCCCTGGACATACTTCAGCCGCCGTACCTAATTTAATGAATGCAGATTTTTCATAAAATGAAATGGCAGGCAAGTTATCATAATTTGTGAATACCCAAAGTTCCTGAAATCCCAATTCTTGCGCGTAGGATTTTAATTTTTTCATCATGATTGAACCCCATCCCTCTCTACGAAAGTTGGGACGCAAACCAAACCAGCCCACCCAAACAACGCTAGATGGGCTATCGATACACTGATAAAGACCCATGACACCTATAGGTTCTTCATCTAGTTTTACTAGATAAACTTGCCAAAAAATTAGTGTTTTATCCCACTGACCAATGCCGCACCAATTAAGCATTGCTAGACTAAATTTATCACCAAATTCTAACTCTTTTAAAAGAGGTACAAAATCTGTAATTTCTTTTGTTTGGGTGATTTTTAAGCGATTTTGTGAAAGATGTGCATGATTTTGCATACTTATTTTTTTAATTTAAATAAAGTAGAATAGGCTAAATAATTAAAGTTCTCTCTGCGTTCTCTTTCGAGAGGCTACGCCAACGCATAGCGTGTCGTAGACAGACGCTCCGCGAACCAAAAAGGACTAAAGTCCTTACTACGAAACGAATCTTATTATTTTTACATTACTTAATATAGTTTTTTTCCAGTCGTTCTATTAAACACTAAGTGAACTGCTATTGCAGGTCATTTATCATCTTGAACTATTTAGTCAAATTTAACCTGGGGAAAATACCACCCGAAACCCGCATATCCTCAAGCCGCCATCTGACTCATTCCAACTGCGGCTGGCGCTGCGACACAGTTCTGCACCAAAGTTCCAAGAACCACCACGCAGTACCCGGCGATATATATCACCGCCTGCTTCCCACACACTACCATCTGTGGGTGCGCCATTGTAGTTATTGTGCCAAGGGTCAGCGCACCATTCCCAAACTAGCCCGTGCATATCGTACAATCCAAAGGTGTTGGCTACGCGAAAACTGCCGACATCGGTAGTTTCTTTGCGGTATCTGCTTTTGGGTTCAATATGATGACTATCGCTGTCGCTAAAGTTGGCTAAGTCAGGTGTAATGGTTTCGCCGAAGTGGAAAGATGTGGTAGTTCCAGCACGACAAGCATATTCCCATTCCGCCTCACTAGGTAGGCGATATTCTCGTCCAGTTTTCTCTGATAGTCTGGCACAAAATTCTAATACCTCGTGCCAAGAGACGTTTTCTACTGGTCGATTTTGACCTTTGAATTTTGAAGGGTAGGGATTTAAGGCTTGTTTAATTTTGGGTAAGCCAGCGACAGCTCGCCATTGAGCCTGGGTTATTGGATATTTTCCCATAAAAAAGGGTGCGATCGCTACTTGATGTTGGGGGCGTTCGTCAGCATCCCCTTCAAAGTTGGGTGAACCCATCAGGTATGCACCACCGGGAATGGACACCATTTCTAGTGTGATGTCTTTATTTAATTCTTCTACCAGAAATTGGGCATTGGTGCGATCGCGGTTCACCACTCGACCGGCTGTATCTACTGTAACTACTTCATACTCAAAGGTTTGTAAGGGGGGTAATGGTCGTTTGGTTTTTTGTGTTGCAGGTGGTAATGGGACTAATGTTGGTTGAGTTGTTGGTAAAATTTGGGTTTCTACCGCAATGGTTGTGGATACTTTTAAATCAGAGAGAACTTCTGCTGCTGATTGATATCTTTCACTAGGCAAATGCTTCAGCAATTTATCTAAAATTTGACTTAAATCATCGCTAATCGTAATACCCCTTTCCTGCAAATACTCTTGCCATAACCATTTACCATTCATGGGATCATAAAGACCATCGTCAATATGTCCATAAGGATTTTGTTGTGGTAAGCATTGTGTTAATAACCGGATACAGGTCACACCCAAAGCATACAAATCACTAGCATGACAAGCAAAACCCGCCATTTGTTCGGTTGGTGCATAACCAATAGTATAAATAGCTGTTGCTTGTCTAGCTATACTCGTTTGGGTGACTTGTTTTGCACCACCAAAATCAATCAATACTAATTTGTTATCACCATCACGCCGGATGATATTTTCTGGTTTGATATCGCGGTGAATGACGTTATGAAGATGAATAAAATCGAGAATCGGTAATAAATCAATTAATAGTTGCCGAATTTTTTCTTCATTAAAAGTTTCTTGCTGGACTTCTTGTAAAAGAGTTAGTCCTTTAATAAATTCTTGGACGAGATATAAGCTAGAACCTTGTTCAAAATAAGCCAACAACCTCGGTATTTGACTATGATTTTCTCCTAGTTCATACAACCGAAAGGCTTCTTCTTTAAAGAATTCTGCGGCTTTACTGCGTTGTCCGGTTCCTTGAATTTGTGGGAAGAACTGTTTGATGACGCAAGGCGCGTCTAGTCTGTCTGCGTCTTCAGCTGCGTAGGTTTTGCTAAACCCACCTTCACCTAATAATCCTAGTACGCGATAGCGATTTCTCAGTAATTTGCCAAAGTTGCTTTGTCCGCAACTCATACAAAATCTATTGCCATCAGGATTGAATGGGTTTGAGCAATTGGGATTTTGGCAGATTTGCATAATGAAGGGATAATAGCATCTTGTCCAAACTTAACCCCAATATTATCGAATTGAAAAGCGATATCTAGACAAATAAATATTAATAATTATCACCTGTATGAATACTGAAAAGGCGGATACAGATGAAATTATTTAGTTAATCTGTTACTTGTTACTGGGTAGTTTTTGAAGATACATTTGCAGGTGGATAGGTTAACTTAAATTTTATTTAAGTTTGTAGCGAGTGATTCATAACTCATAGTAGAGGCAACTAGGAATGAAGTCCTAACTACAAACTTTAACTCACTTAAATTTTGCCTACTTACTATGTATGAGTTAACAGATATTCCTTACAAAAATGATAATAGAATTAAATTATTGAGTTTGTCAAGTATGTTTATATTTTGTTTATTTTCGCTCTCCTAATGAGCGAATTGATTCTGCTATAACGGCGACAATTGCAGATATTAAAATTAACAACATACTGAGGGCATTAATATCAGGTTTAACACCACTTCTAATGCGACTAAAAATTTCCATTGGGAGGGTGTTGTAACCGCTACCTGAGGTAAAACTAGCAATAAGGAAGTCATCCAAGCTGAGGACGAATGCTAGTAGACAGCCAGCGATAATTCCTGGCATTAACTGAGGTAGTAATACTTGAATAAATGCTTGTATAGGTGTAGCACCTAAATCTAGTGCAGCTTCTTCCAAGTGGGGGTCTAAATTAGTCAGTCTTGATGAGACTACTAAACCGATATAAGCTAAACAAAATACTATATGAGCAGCCACAATTGTCCATAGGCTAAGGGGGATAGCGAAAGTAGCAAGGAAGACAAGAGTCGCAACTGCGATCGCAATATCGGGAATAATTAATGGTAGATAAGCAACACCACGATACAATTTCTTCCCAGGGAACTGATAACGCGCCAAACCTACTGCCATTAAGGTTCCTAACACGGCGGAAATACTCACAGCACAAAAGGCTACTAGCAAACTATTTCTCAAAGCTGAGAGGATGCGATCGTCGCTTAATAATTTGTAATACCAATCAAGGGTGAAGCCTTGCCAAGTCGCACTGTAAGGTGATTGATTAAAGCTATAAAATCCCAGTACCAGAATAGGTAGGTACATGAATATAAATAGGATTATGGAGAAAACCGCCTGCCAAGAGACAAGCGGTTTATTATGCGATGGAGAAATATTCACGTTTTTGTGATTTTATAATGTTGCCAAGTTTAAAATATATGCGACTAGATATTAAACGTCAATATCATAGCCAAAATTTAACCTAGTAGGCTACAAGAACTATCTAATACAAAAATATATAACTGCTATAGCTTACTTTCATAACGAAGAGAATAAATGATTAAAAATCTCCACCCATAAGGGAATGGAAATTTTGTCAGTGGTCAGTAGCATTCGCGTGGCGTATTCCCTTGGGACAAAGAGGTTTTATAATCGCTCACTAAGAGCTAATTTGTAAACTAAAGTAAAATACTTACCATGTAAGGGTTTCAGGAATTCGGGTTAATACAGCACTTATTCGCTGAAACTTAGACCTAGTAATGATTTGAATCTCCTTAAGATTTTCTTTACGAATCAGCTCTAAGAAAGCATTAGGACAGAACAAAAACAACTGGCAAATCACAAGCGCAAGGCAGCAAATCAGAGCAAATGTATAAATAGCCGTGTAACCGACAAAAGAAAATATAAAATTGCTTACTTCTGGAGCTTTTAGTGATAAAAATTGCAAAAATATTCCTCTAATTATATATATATCAGATTTGATTATTGAGGAAATCTTAGTATCTCTAGGAATGCTCACCAAAATCACTACAAGGTGGGCAATGCGATCCTACACATATTTTCCAAATTAAGTATGAATAATATAGATTTATTAACTCTGATAATGCAATAAATGATCTTTGATTGCCAATTTAGATGTAAACATTACGTAAAGTATAAGATAAAATTTATCTCTTGGGAATAGAGTGATTTCTCTACTAGGATAGACAAGTAATCAAGAATATAAAGCATAAGATGATGAGGTAGTTAGTTTAAAAATTGGTGTTAAAACTAGTTTCTAGTGCAAACTTATTTATTTGTTAAGCACTCTGGAAACAAAAAACAAACACACCTAATTCAAAGCTTAGTTTGTAGGAGGTTTGTGATGCGAATTGCTCAAGTAGCCCCATTATGGGAGAGAGTACCCCCGTCAACTTATGGCGGTATAGAGTTAGTGGTGGGGTTACTAACAGATGAGTTAGTCCGACGTGGACATGAAGTCACACTGTTTGCATCGGGAGATTCTGTCAGTTTAGCAAAGCTAGTATCAGTTCATCCCCGTGCGCTAAGACTTGATTCTAGTATCAAAGAAACTGGCATTTATGAAATGCTACAACTCGGTACAGTATATGAACGTGCAGACGAGTTTGATATTATTCACTCACATATGGGCTGTGCATCACTACCTTATACAAACCTAGTGAAAACACCCACTGTTCACACCCTACACGGCATTTTTACCCCTGACAACGAAAAGATGTTTCAGTTTGCCAAGGTTCAGCCTTTTGTAAGTATTTCCGATGCACAACGGGAATTGGAATTAGGACTGAATTATGTGAAAACAGTTTACAACGGCATTGATGTTAGTAGTTATCAATTTTATCCCCAACCAGATGAGTCTCCGTATTTAGCCTTTTTAGGTCGAATATCTCCAGAAAAAGGTACACATCTAGCGATAGAAATTGCTAAAAAAGCTGGTTGGCGCTTAAAAATAGCGGGTAAAGTAGACGTTGTTGATGTGGAATATTTTGAACAAGAAGTTAAACCATTAATTGATGGTAAGCAAATAGAGTATTTAGGTGAAGCCAACCATACACAAAAGAATGTACTGATGGGAGGTGCAGCAGCAACCTTATTCCCCATCACCTGGAGAGAACCGTTTGGTTTGGTAATGGTTGAGTCAATGGCATCAGGTACACCAGTTATTGCCATTAAACTTGGATCAACTGTAGAAGTAATTGATCACGGTAAAACAGGTTTTCTGTGCAGTAATGTAGAAGAGTGCGTCAGTGCGATCGCTAAAGTTGCAGATTTAGACCGTTATGCTTGTAGGGAGTATGTAGAGAATCGTTTTAGCTTGCAAGCAATGACTGACGGTTACGAAGAAGTTTATCGGCAACTTCTGCAACAGCGTTTTGCTAATAACGGGCATTATCGTAGTACGTATGATTTGAGTAAAATTCGCGCCTAAGTAAGTTTTGTGGATGATGGGTAATGGATGCTGGGAGTATCTGTTACCTATGATTTTTAATTAGGGAGAAAAACGCAAAGGAACGCTGAGGAAAGCGCGGAGGTACGCGGAGAGTTTGAGATGAATGAGGATGGTTAGTTAAGTTCGCTGAATTTGGCTCTAATTGTTTCAATTCTTTTACGGTTAACGCCTAAATCACTTTGACCTAAGCGGGATGCAGAACGCACTTGAATTAAGTTGGTATTTCGGTCTAGATAAAACTCTACATCATCGATAAATCCCATTAAGGCGCTTTTAAATTCAGCATACAAATAATCTGGATTTTCGGTGATGATTTTAGTCCTTGGTAAGGATTGAATCACATTTTTGAGATTGGCGATCGCTTCTTCTGGAGTCGAGGTGAAATTTAGGGGTGCTATTTGGTGGACTGCATCGGTACTTTGGCTAGAAACGCAATTAGGAGAGTTAGGACAGGGTGCTAATTTGCCGTCACGCACACCTAGATTATTTGGGCGTTTACCTGTAAAAATCATAATTGGGTACTATTACTTAAATATGTAAGATTTTTGAGCGATGCTGTTGGTTAACTTTAGACTACATCTTTAGGTGACAGAGGAAAATAATTCTCTAGACTGAGTAAAACATGGGTGATGCGATCGCTTTATGATGCGGTAAGTATTATATAGGCGATCGTTATGGCGCAGATAATCTCAATCAATGACAATCAACGCTTACAACTTGAACCTCTAGAAGTCCCCTCCCGTCTGCTGTTGGGGCCTGGGCCATCAAATGCCCATCCAGCCGTCCTGCAAGCGATGAATATATCACCAGTGGGACATCTTGACCCCGCTTTCCTGGCGCTGATGGATGAAATTCAATCTTTACTGCGCTATGTTTGGCAAACCGAAAACCCCCTTACCATTGCTGTTAGTGGTACGGGTACAGCCGCAATGGAAGCAACCATCGCTAATGCTGTAGAACCAAATGACGTGGTTTTGATTGGTGTAGCTGGTTATTTTGGCAATCGCTTGGTAGATATGGCAGGCAGGTATGGCGCAGACGTTCGCACCATTACCAAACCTTGGGGACAAGTATTCTCATTGGAAGAACTCCGCACCGCTTTAGAAACCCATCGTCCAGCGATTCTGGCTTTGGTTCATGCGGAAACTTCCACAGGCGCACGTCAACCTTTGGAAGGTGTCGGTGAATTGTGTCGAGAATTTGGCACTCTGCTATTAGTAGATACAGTCACCAGTTTGGGCGGTGTCCCCATATTTCTGGATGCTTGGGGAGTAGATTTAGCCTACAGTTGCAGTCAAAAAGGTTTAGGTTGTTCTCCTGGTGCTTCACCTTTTACCATGAGTCCCCGCGCAGTTGAGAAGTTGCAGCAACGCCGCACCAAAGTAGCAAATTGGTACTTGGATATGAATTTGCTGGGTAAGTATTGGGGTAATGAAAGAGTATATCACCACACAGCACCTATCAACTTGTATTATGCTTTGCGGGAAGCGTTGCGTTTAATTGCCCAGGAAGGGTTAGCAAACTGCTGGCAACGTCATCAAAAGAACGTAGAGTATTTGTGGCAAAGCTTAGAAGATATTGGATTGAGTCTGCACGTAGAACGAGAGTACAGACTACCAACCTTAACTACAGTTTGCATTCCCGCCGGAGTTGATGGTAAAGCAGTCGCCCGTCAGTTACTCAATGAACATAACATTGAAATTGGCGGTGGTTTGGGTGAATTAGCCGGTCAAGTCTGGCGCGTAGGACTAATGGGTTTCAATAGTCGTAAAGAAAGTGTAGACCAATTGATACAAGCCCTACAGCAAGTTTTAAGTTAGGAATTGGGCGCTGGGGACTAATCAATTCCTAATTAAAGAATTCCTGCTCCTCAGCCCCCTACCCAATCTATCTGTCGCCTTTTTTCCAACTGATATTAAGAATTAAGTAATTTTGGCGGGAAAAGTTTGTGATCATCTCCGCTTGGTGCGTAAGTTATTTGGCTGATGATATAGATCCGAAATTATTGCCAGAAGCCAGCAAATAGCAGAGGTAAGAGTATTAAGGCTGAAGCAATGAGAACCAGGGTTCCTGGATCAATTTTGATGTGGTTTTTATCTGGGTTAGACATTTGTTAGTTCCTTATCCATTGAGTTTATAATGTCAGTCTATTAAGCTTTGTTAGTGATGAAATTTAACTGTTTTCCAGACTTGCCATTGCTGTTTGTACTTTTTCTACTTGCTTGGGTGCAGGCATATCATTGAAAATAGCGATCGCCTGACTAAATGTCTCTCTACTTTGATTAATTTCACCCATTCTTTGATAAGTTATTCCTAACTGATAGTATGCTTTGGCTAAATTGCATTTATCAGACACCGTATTCATATTAGCGATCGCTTCTAAATGTTTATCTACCGCCATTGTAAACTCCCCCCTTTCTCGATATAACGATGCTAAACAAGATGTAGCCCTCGCTTCTAAAAAACTAAACTGATTTTGCCGACAATGGTTAATAGCCTGGTGACACATTTCCAAAGCAGTTTCTATCAAACTTAAATTCTTATAAGTCAAGCTGAGAAATAGTAAACTAGTTCCCATGCCCCACGAAGTTAATCTGTGATTTGATAGTCCTGCCTCCGCTTCTCGTAGCATATAGGTTACATTTTGATTCTGCCCAATAGAAGAATCTAAATAGGCTAAACAACACAGAGAATAAACAACATATTGATAATAATTTCTGTCTGTTGTTGCTAAATTCTTCACGTAGTAAAAAATCTGACTTGCTCTGTCAGTTTCCCACAAGTCTGTGTAACAAAGACCTAAATTAAAGCTACTAGATATTCTTTCTTGTAGAAAGTCAGACTTTTCCGCAATTTCTTTAGACTTGTGGTGGCATTCCAAGGCAGATTTAATATTACCTACTTGGTGATAAGCTCTACCTAAGAGGTTATAAAGTATGTTCAAATGGTAGTCGGAGTTTAAGTTTTGAATTAGGGGATTAATTACAGAAATCAGTGTTTCTAATAAACCCAACCTGTTAAACAAAACTCCTAAAGAGATACTGTTATCCCATTTATTTGGTCTACCACGAATAATTACATTAGCTGCTTGTTCAAAATCCCCAATTTCCATATAGTGATGATAAGCCTCCAATGCCATTAAAGCATCCTGAGGATTTTCAACTTGCACAGCGCTATTATTCCAAAAAATGGCAGCTTTTTGATTAGATATTTGCCATTCACAGCTTTGCTTCAAACGAGCGATCGCCTCTGTACAAATTACTGGATGTAGCCAATATTTTCCCTTCCGAAATTCTATCAATAAGCGGTCAGTCAGGTATTTAATTACTCGTCTAGCTTGTTCTTCAGGGACATCCCAAAGTAAACATTGCAATCCCTGAAGACTCACATGAGTTACATCTTGATAGCGATAGCATCCCAATCGGCAAAGCAATCGATATGCTTGACTATCCATTTGTTCTAAACGGTCAAACTGACTAGCAACTAAATTCTTGAGTTCTGGTTCAATTAATAAATCATTCTTATTTTCTCGCCAATAAATATCAGCATCTCCTTCAAAATCTGTAGTGATTGCACCACTAATAATTTGCATGGCTTTAGCATTTCCACCAAAAGCCTTGCACATTTCACCGAGTGCTGTTGAATCAGATTTAATTTGACAACTAGTAAAAAATTGTTGCCAAGTACACTCATCTAAACCTCCTAGAGGATAGAAAGTCACATCTACCCCTGATTCATACAGGCGTTCACGGCTAGTAATCAGGGTGATAGATTGGATGGTAGGGTCTGCTAATACTCGTAACAGTTCTACATAAGGACGACGAGAAGCAATAATTTGACCGTTTCTATCTAAAGCTGATTCAAGATTATCAATCAGAACTCCTATCTTACGAGTTTCGTCCCGCAGCTTGCGCCGTAGCCTATCTAAATTGATCCCGAACTCTTTACCTGGTTCTTCGTTAAAATCAACCCTCAGCCATTCCTCAACTACACTTTCTACAGAAACAATATGTTGACTTTCCTTAGCCATCCACAACTCTAGGAAATAAAAACCTTGAGTTTTAAAATACCTACGCGCTAAAGTAGTTTTGCCAACACCGCCTTCACCTTGGATGAGGATAATTTTTGCGCCTCGAACAATATAGCTATTGAGTTCAGCTATTTCGCGATCGCGCCCCACAAAGTTATAATCCAGTTCTTGTGGCTTGCCATTATCGAGGACTGGATTTAAAATAGGCGACATCCTTTGTAGTCTCTGCAATCGCCAACATCTCTGAACTACTGAGTAAAAATTAGATTTAGAGACTTTTTCGCCCAAGACATTGGTCAGTAGTTGCCACAATTCTGCACCAACTGCTTTTAAATGCGCTTCCGTATAACCACAAATGTCAGCTATATTTTGATAAGTCTGTTTTCTATCCTCCCATAAATTACGTAAAATTATTCTTTGAGTAGTATCTAAACGTTCTCCTGTTGTCTGAAAAACCAAGCTATCCAAAAGCTCTAGAGCTTCTTCTGCACCCATCGATCGCCTGACTGTATCATTTGTGCTTAATTATAACCATATTTTCACGATTTCTCCCTTGGCAGCACTACCACAAACTACTTTTTCCTACTGAGTAGGAAATTAGATGTCTTACTTTATCCAACTGCAAATTCCGTAAGATTGTATTACTCTTGTAATTAATACAGGCGAAGTTAAGTTAACTGCCAGGAGATACACGGTTGAGGAGAGATGTTATACCAATTCAAAATTAAGTAAGCCCGATTTCACAAGGGCTTCTAAGTTTGGATCTGCTACTGAATTTTGGATAATTGGTATTAGTGGTAAAGCTAAAACCTTTGGCTTACTACATAACATATATAGCTGAATAAGTCGTCATTCCTACTCAATATTTATTTAAGTAGGTTCTAATATATAGGCGGTAGGCATTAACTAACTAGATTCTGTAGAGCGTGCAAATAGTTATGTTCCTCTCCACCCTACAGGAGTTCAATAATGTTGAATAAAGATTGTCATCATGACTGCAATCAGAGTTATTGCCCATTTGCTCAAGATAATAACAATGCCAATAGATATGTCTGTCTCAAATGTGGTACTGAGCGAGAAATAAATAGATATTCTTCTGGTTTTGGCTCATTTTTAATGTTGTTGTTGAGTTTGTTTATTGCCTTCCAACTATTAGTTACCTATGAAAGACAAAACAATCAACCACAGCAAGAGTCTCCCATCTCTTCACAGAGTTAGACAATTAATTCCTTGTCAAAAGATATTTACCCCTGAATTGTGAGGAAAATTATGACCACAAATGAAGATACCCTGCTATTTCGCTTAGTTTCTAAATTGTTGAAATACTTCTTGTTGATGCTGTTTGGCGTGGCGATCGCCTATGTTCTCTCTAAAGCTTTAGGTGCTTTACACATCATTGAGATATTGGTTGCTGTTTTACAAACTGTGTTTGTCCCTCTGGGAGTTATTCTCCTGTGTTTAATTACAATTATGGTCATTTTTGAATCTGTGCGCTAGTAAATAGAACATAGGATGTAAGAGTTCAAGGATGAAAAATCTTTGTACTCCTACATTATTTTCTTGCAGCTAACTCATTTTTTCCCAGGCCATTTAGTACCCATTTCAGTCAATGCAGAAAAAACGAGGTACACAATAAGCAAACCCACACCTACAAAAAAAGCTAGTAAGTCATTATCCATACAAACAATAAAAAAGCCCGCATGAGCGGACTAAAGTAGAAGGGTCAAATGATCGAAATTGACTATGAGATTTTTAAATCCCTTCTTTATTTTTAGCAATTCGTTCTTCAAATGCAAGCATTAAACAACAAATTTTTAGACATAATTACGGTAATTATGTCTTTTGATATATATATTTTCTCCTAATTGAATAGGAAAAACAATATTTTTTAATTTTGTCAATATCCACAAGAAGTATTTATATTAGGAGATGATTAATTGTTATGTTTCAATAGAAGTCACAAATTCAGTAGCAATTTAAAAGAATTATTTTTTATTTTTTAATTGTTATTCTCTACTCCCAGTCTACGCAAGTCATACCGAATTTATGCAACGCCTAAATATCAGGAACTTCAAGATAAAAAATATCCAACCTGTAGGGTGCGTCAGTGCGATAGAACCTAACTATACTCAGAAATTATTCATACTGACGCACTCTACCTAACCATCAATTGCGGATAATTTATTTTTTGGTGTTCCCTTAAACAATTGCAGATATAACAGCCATAGCTAATCTCTGATTCGCTATAGAAATAGGATGATTCCAGAGAGAGCGATCGCATTGCTGTTGCGGAATTCGGATTAAGCGATCGCAATAACTTTACTGGTCGTCTACGATGAGGGGGATGAGGGAGATAGCAATTCTTCCTCAGATCCTCTCAATCCCCAGTTTTAAATATCCAGCCTTTGGTAAACCTGATCCAAATGCTTGAGATGTTGCTGTGGGTCAAAACACAGGGCAATTTCTGCTGGTGACAAGTTTTGAGTAACACGAGGATCTTGAATTATCAAGTCGTGGAAGTTACCTTCTGGCTTATTCCAAGCAGCATGGGCGTTTTGTTGCACAATCGCATAGGCTTCTTCCCGGCTTAATCCTTTGTCTACTAATGCCAGCAGCACTTTTTGGCTGAACACAACGCCACCATAGCAGTTGAGGTTCCGCGCCATGTTTTCTGGGTAGACTAACAGGTTTTTCACCAAATCGGTGATTTCCTTTAGCATGAAGTGGGTCAAAATACAAGCATCTGGCAGAATTACCCGTTCTACAGAACTATGGGAAATATCTCGTTCGTGCCATAGTGCCACATCTTCTAAAGCTGCGCCGGCATGACTTCTAATTAACCGCGCCATCCCCGTCAGTCGTTCTGAACGGATGGGGTTACGTTTGTGTGGCATTGCACTAGAACCTTTTTGCCCTTTCGAGAAAAATTCCTCGACTTCCAGAACGTCTGTTTTTTGTAGATTGCGGATTTCTACAGCAAAGCGTTCAATAGAGGCGGCGATTAGGGCTAATTGCTGCACAAAGTCAGCATGGATATCGCGGGAAATGACTTGTGTAGAGGCTGTATCAGGCTTGAGTCCGAGTTTTTGACAGGCGATCGCTTCTACGCGGGGTTCGATGTTGGCGTAGGTTCCTACTGCGCCAGAAATCTTACCCACCGCGATCGTTTCGCGGAGAATCGTCAGCCGTTGTTGGTGACGTAACACTTCAGCCAACCAACCAGCCAGTTTAAATCCAAAGGTGATCGGTTCGGCATGAATCCCATGCGATCGCCCAGCCATGACTGTATAACGGTGTTCCCGTGCTTTTTGGCGAATCACCTCAATCAAATCTTCTAGGCGTTGCGCCAAAACATCCAAACTAGCAACCAATTGTAAAGCTAGAGCTGTATCTAGTACATCTGAACTAGTTAATCCCAAGTGAATGTAACGTCCAGCATCACCTACGTACTCATTGACATTAGTCAAAAAAGCAATGACATCGTGACGGACTTCCGCCTCTATTTCCAGTACCCGTTGCGGATCAAAATTAGCTTTAGCTTTGATTTCCTCAACAGCAGCAGATGGAATATAACCCAATTCCGCTTGGGCTTCACAAACTGCAATTTCCACCTGAAGCCAGGTTTTTAGTTTATAAAATTCAGTCCACAGGTTGCCCATTTCGGGCAGAGTATAACGCTCTATCAACGTTCGCGGCAGAATACAACTGTCATATTTTAACCCGCATTGGCAGGCAATGGTCATGATAGTTCAGTCAGATACTCAAGTCCGGTGTTTGGGGTGGGTGGAGGTTTCGCCTTTTAGTCGTTTTCCCATTTGTTACTAACAGTAACAATGGTGGATTCAAGAAACGCTGAAATATAGCAACCAGTTCATAATTTGTAATTATCTAGTTTCTAGTCCTTAGCTTCTCCGATTCTCATTGGCAGAATTTTTATTATTCAAAGGCATGGCGTGACGATCTGGAACAATGCGTCTGCCATATTTCCTAGCATAAACTTGAGTAAATTCAGCACCAAAAAATAGAATTTGGGCAGTATAATAAACCCAAGCCAAAATCAACACCACTGAACCAGCAGCGCCGTAAGCTGAACCAAAACCAGCATTACCTAAATACTGTCCTAATAAAAACCTACCAATAGAAAATAAAATTGAAGTAATAATCGCTCCAACTAAAACATCACTCCAAGTAATCCTCACATCGGGTAAGACTTTAAAAATTAATCCAAACAGCAACGTAGTAACGACAAAAGAAATAATAAAGTTAAGAATTTGCCAGAGAAAATCTACACCCGGTAATAAGCCACCAAAATAATTTACTACCGTTGATAATACTGTACTAACTACTAAAGAAACTAAGAGCAGAAAGCCAATACCTAACACCATCCCAAAAGATAAAAAACGCTGGCGAAAAATAGTTTTAACACCGCGTCCGGGTTTTGGTTGTACTTCCCAAATCGTGTTGAGGGAATCTTGTAACTCGATAAAAATACCAGTTGCACCCAGTAGTAAAAGGGCGATACTAATCAGGGATGCTATAGTACCTGTTTGTGGTCTATCTACATTTTGGATGGCAGTTTCAATAAATTCTGCCCCTTCTCTACCGACTAAACCTTGAATTTGTTGAACAATTTCACCCCTAGCCGCGTCTTGACCGAAAATTGCACCGGCGATCGCAATTACAATAATTAACAACGGTGCAATAGAAAATACCGTGTAGTAAGCTAACGCAGCCGCTAAACGTGAGGCTTTATCATCACTCCATTCTTGAAACGCCTCTTGAAAAAGTTGCCAAATCGCTTTTAAATTCATTTCCTCATTCTCCCTTTTAGGAAGATGCCGCTTTATCACCTGATATATTTGATACTGATTTGTCCAGTATTGGCATCTTTCCCTGGGTACTTATGCAGTTACCTTGAGGAATAATTTTCTGATCTAGATTTAAAACTTAGTGCGATCGCACTGAAATTACATAATTTATGCCATTTACAACTTTCTTTCAAATGTAAGTATGTAGCTTAGGGGTTAGGGGATGAAAATCAAAACACCTAAATCATATATTAAATTAACTGCGTTCTCCTACACCCTGATACCCCTATACCCTTAGCCATAACCACACTCAAACTTTAAATCGCTGCTTCTTCACGCTGACAGTCAAACACAACCATAAAGGAAGCATTCGGTATTACTTGACGTAGATGCTGTACATAACCATCAGCATCAGAACGACTACGAAAGCGAGCCACAATCTCACGTTGTGTATCGGGAAGTAAACGCGCAATAGCCCAAGAATTTAGACGTTGTTTATAGGCGATTGGCTGAGTTTCGGACTTTGTTGCTGTGTATTCGGTGTTTTGTGGCATGATTATCTTAACCGTATTAAGTTTCAGTAAGGGTGTTAGTAAATATCTGAGCAGAAATTTACTAGCCCCTTTTTTTTATGATCTGCCACCTTGTTATTCCATTATTAAAAAATTGTCAACACTGAGTGATACATTTTAGACTGAACTTAAGTTATAAATTACAAATAGCACTGAATTTACAATCTCCAATAAACTATGCCTTGTCGTCAGTGAAAAGAAAAGTAAAACTTAAAATTCAGTTTATTTAACTGAGGGTTACTAAAATCTTTTGTATAAAATTTATCGAACAAACCTAGTACTGGTATTAGAAAAATATGTGTTGTATTAAATCTTACGATAAGGTCAAAATTTTTGTAAATTTTCAGCGCTTGTGTAATTATTGAGTGTTTAATATTACTAAAATCTAGCTAAAATTTCTCAAGTAATTTCTTAGGATTTACATAAATCTTGACCAATGTTTAGAGGTTAGTTAAAATTTCTGCATTAAATTATACTTTTAAATCATCAAATGTCATTAGTAACATCAATAATTCAGAAGATAGCGCCCCAAATAGGTGCAGTTGTCGTCATAGATCCAGAATATGAATTAGTAGGACATATTACATTTAAAAATGGCAAAAAATCCCTTTTTAGTACTAACAAATTAAATATTAATGGTTTTGGTTCGGCAGAGATAGCAAAAGATAAAGGTTATTCTAAATTTTTTCTGAAACATTTTGGCTATAAAGTCACTGAAGGGCAAACATTTTTTAATCATAAAGTGTGTGCAAGAATAGGTAATGGGAAAAATATTGATGCTGGATTTGAGTATGCTAAAAATTTGGGCTTTCCTGTAATTATTAAACCCATCAATCTCAGCCAAGGAAAACTAGTTACAAAAATTCATAATAAAACAGAATATTATCAGGTAGCTAAAAAGATATTCCGAATTAATGCCGGACTAATTATTGAAAGATTCTACGTTGGTAGAGACTACAGAATTGTTGTTATAGATGATGAAATAATAGCAGCATATCAAAGGCTACCCCTATCTGTAATAGGAGATGGGAAATCGAGCGTTGCTGAGTTAGTCCAAAATAAACAAGAAAGCTTCATTAGAAGTGTGAGAAAAAAACTTATAGATGTTGACGACTTTCGGATAAAACGCAAATTACAGAAACAAAATCTGAATTTTAACAGTATTATTCCCAACGGGAAAATAATTTATCTTTTAGATAATGCTAATTTATCGAGTGGTGGTGAGGCAGTAGATGTTACAGATAGTATCCATCCTGACTTTCAAAAATTAGCTTTAAATGTCACAAAAGATATGGGTCTGAGATTAATGGGGTTAGATATTATTACTCAAGATATCACCAGGCCAATGGTAGATTATGTCATCATCGAAGTTAATGGTTCTCCTGGCTTGACTCACTATGCCTCAATTGGAGATGTTCAAACTAAGAGAGTAGAATATTTATATCTTAAAGTTTTAAAAGCATTAGAAATAGGGTATAACAACGAAAATTAAAGAGACTTATATTTAGAAGATAAAATGATGTACTTCATCCAGATAAAAAGCTCTGTAGTAGTAGGGAATAGAAAATACATTGGACAGAATATAAAGTAAATCTCACTAAAAACTATGATGAGAAAAATAAAATTTTAATTATCAATGTATTAATTCAAATATGAAATTTTTAAGCCACACTCCTATCATTCACATATCCAAGCCAAGTGCTGATTTCTACTCTGTTTTTTCTCAAGCAGAAATTCTAGAAATAGTTCAGACCTTAGAAGTTCAACGAGAAATACCTCTTAAGTATTCTTATAAAGGTAGAGGGGCAAAAATTTGGGATAATTTTTATCTAAAATATATTATTCCCACATGGTATCGGAAATCAAATATAGAGATTGACTTGTTAGAAGCAAATTTTGAATATATTAATGGTAACTATCAGAAATGTGAAAAAATTAATATTATAGATGTAGGTGCAGGTAACTCCTATCCGGTAAAATCATATATTGATAGACTGAATAAAATAAATAAAATTAACAAATATATTGCTTTAGATATTAGTGAAGATTTGCTTAAGGTATCTAGCAAAAATATAAAAAAATGGTTTCCCTTAATTGATTGTGCCAATTACAGAATTGATATAGAAAATACTTGTGTGCCAAAAAATATTTTAGAAAATCAACATAAAAAAATAGCTAATATATTCTTACATTTAGGTGTAACGATCGCCAATCATCAAAATAGAACTCAGGTATTCAAAAACTTTCGAGACAGCATGAATGAAAATGATTTACTTGTCTTCACTAATGAGATTGGTTCTAGTTCTCAATGGGATGGGATAGCTAGGGGTGGTTGTAAGCATCATGCAGACCAAGTATATAGATGGATTACAAATAATATTGGGATTAGAAGAGAAGACTGTGAACTTGTAAGAAAATATGATCTAGCAACAGATAGTATAGTTGCTAATATGAAATTTCGGCAGAATTACACAATAAATTTCAGTTATTTAGGAATAGATAAAAATATCGAAATATCGGCAGGTGAAGAAATTACTATTTGGAGACATCATAAGTTTGAAATAACCGCACTCATACAAGAAATTGAAGAAGCTGGATTAAAACTTGTCCACTATAGTACTAACAAGTATTCATCTCATCTCATGATGATTTGTGAGATTGAAAATAATTCGTAATTAGGGATTTCCAGATAAAAAAGTATCTAAAATGTAGGGTGCGTCAGTGCAATAAAACCTAACTGTACCAAGAAATTATTCATACTGACGCACCCTACTAACTTTCAAACAGCAAATATGAATCCTAGATTTATACAAATATCTGAATTAGAATTGCTCACACCAGTAAGTTTTAACCATGCTTTGATAGTGCTGGCAAATCTTGATAGTGATTTGGCGCGGGTTTTAGAGACCCTGGGAACTCCTCCCTTATGGAAAAGGGAAGCGGGGTTTCCTACACTAGTGCAGATAATTCTGGAACAACAAGTTTCCTTGGCTGCTGCAAAGGCTGTTTTTAATCGTTTATTGGAAATTGTTAAACCCCTAACACCAGAAAATTTTTTGCAATTCGATGATGAGCAATTCAGATTAATTGGTTTTAGTCGGCAAAAAAGTTTATATTGTCGAGGATTGGCAAATGCTATTGTCAGTAATCAACTTGATTTAACCAAATTGCCAACAATGGATGAAAATGCCATTAGAACTCAGTTAAAGCGAATTAAAGGCATTGGTGACTGGACGGTTGATATTTATCTACTCATGGCGCTACAACACCGTGATGCCTTTCCTAAAGGCGATTTAGGGCTGTTAATTGCAGCACAGCAGGTTAAAGGTTTGGCAACACGTCCTACACCTGTACAATTAGAAGCGATCGCTCAAAATTGGCGACCGTGGAGAGCAGTAGCAGCCAGAATACTCTGGCACTACTATTTAAATAATCATGGTAAAGCCGTTACAGTTTACCAGTGAACACCCGATCAGCCGGGCCAGTCATGTAAATTCGTTGGTCTGTTTCTGACCATTCAATTTCTAAGCAGCCACCAGGTAATTCTACAGTAGCCAGGCGATCGCTTCTGCCAGTCAACACAGCAGCCACCAACGCAGCACAAGCACCAGTACCGCAAGCTAGAGTAATCCCCGCGCCTCTTTCCCAGACACGCATTTTTAAATAATCACGACTCACAACTTGAATAAATTCGGTGTTCGTCCGTTGGGGAAACGCTGGGTGATGTTCAAATTTAGGGCCGATGCTTGCTAAAGGAATCGCTGCTACATCTTCCACAAAAGTAATACAGTGGGGATTCCCCATGCTCACACAGGTAACATCCCAAGTTTGCCCCTCTACATCTAGAGGTTGGTTCACTACTTTAGCATCAACAGCAGCCAGATTTGTAGGAATTTCCCCAGCCAGTAACCGAGGTAAACCCATATCCACCTTGATTTGTCCATCGGGGGTGAGTTGGGGCGTAATCACACCAGCCAAGGTATGAATGCGATAGGTATCTTTGCTGCGAGACATCCCTTCCAAGTCAGCCAGGAACGCAGCTAGACAGCGAATACCGTTACCACACATTTCCGGTTCTGAACCATCAGAATTAAAAATCCGCATCGTGTAATCAGTACCGTTTTCTCCAGGTAAAGCAAAAATTACACCATCAGCCCCGATACCAAAGTGGCGATCGCACCACTGCACAGCTTGCTCTGGAGTGATTGCAGGCGTTTTAGCAGAGCGATTATCAATGAGAATAAAATCGTTGCCTAGACCGTGATACTTAGTAAATTCGATTGCCATTTTTCCCATGATGAATTATCAATGATTAGGTATTGGTGATTGAGAAGAAATTTTCCTCTATTACCCATTACCCATTACCTATTACCTAATCCATCAATTATTTCATCATTATCAAAAATGACTATAACTGAATTTGACACCTCATTACCTAGCATTCGGCAAGTACAAAACCTAATTAAACAAGCAGCAGCAGTAGAATTCAAACTAGTGACAGGAGACACAATTACAGGTAGGGTTTTATGGCAAGACCCAAACTGTGTGTGCATTGCCGATGAAAATAGCCACCAAACTACAATTTGGAAACAAGCGATCGCCTATTTACAGCCTAAAGGATAAGAGGCAGGGGGCAGGGAGCAGGGAGCAGGGGAGGCAGGGGAAGCAGGGGAAGAGAAAAAAGCTTAACTGAACTGTATTGCCCTACACTTGTCAGACACCCTATCCCCTACACCCCTATACTCTGTTCATTTACTTAAACGACTTCTTTCATCACGGGAATAGATGCAGGTATTTCGCTGACGACAGCAAACAAAGGCTGCATTTGATTCAAACTTGGGAGACTACCACATAATAGAACTTGATCGCCAGTCCGTAAGTCTATACTGCCATCGGGAGAACGCATAAACTTACCATCTCGCCGTATCGCCTGGACTTTGATTCCCGTTTGTGGTTCCAATGCCAAATTAGCCAAAGTTTTACCCACAATCGGGGAATTAGCATCCACTGTTACCCATTGACAAGCGTTATTTTCTCCTGGGACAGCCACCTTACCTTGGGCAAATTCTTCTAAGGCTGCTACTTCTTCATTAGCGCCGACAATCAACAAGCGATCACCTGCTTCTAGTTTGGTTTGATTATTGGGATAATCAATTTCATCACCGTTAGTGCGGCGAATTGCCATCAAACTCACCCCTGTTAAATAGCGCATATCTGATTCTTCTAAACTCATACCAATCAGGGGAGAATCGGCTGGTAAGTCATACCAACGGCGATTTAAATCTTGAGTTACTTGCTGTAAATGGCGGGAAACCTCCTCAGCATTCCGTTCTGGGCGAAAATCTAAGTAATGATCGCTGCGGATTTGCTGCATTTCCTGTTGTAATACACTTGATGTCCAGCCGATATCAGTTAATAAATGAGTCGCCATTTCAATACTCGCTTCAAACTCCGGCTGGACTACTTCCCTAGCACCTAGTTGGTAAAGCAATTCAATATTTTTGTCTTGGGTAGCACGAACCACCAAATCGAGTTCAGGACACAGTTCCAAAGCCCGTTTCACACACAGACGGGTACTCATAGGGTCAGGGAGAGCGATCGCCATCCCTTTGGCATAATTCACCCCTGCTGTTTCCAGGACGTGAAAACTGACGCAATTACCATATACATAAGGTATTCCCGCTTCTCGCACCTGTTGAATCCGGCTTTCTGATTGATCAATAACCACTATGGGCAAATTGTGTTGCTGCAACAGCTTCACCAAATTCTTACCCACTCGCCCATAACCGCAGACTACTATATGATCCTGAAATGGTAAATCTTCTGATACATCTAACGCCTGACCTTCCCCGTCTAGGTAGGGTTTGAGCCAAGGGATAGATTCGGCAAAGTTAAATAAAAATGGTACTAACCGCAACACAAATGGGGTGAGCATGAGTGTAACGGCTGTAGTTCCCAAAATCAGTAAATATATGCGTCGGGACACCAACCCTAAAGCTTGTCCTTCACTGGCTAACACAAAGGAAAACTCCCCAATCTGTGCCAATCCCAATCCAGCAATTAAGGCTGTTTTCAACGGGTAGCGGAATAGTTTGACTAAGGGAGTGATAATTAAGAACTTGCCAACGAAAACTAAAGCCACCAACCCTAAAATTAATTCTAGATTCTGCCATAAAAACACCGGGTCAATTAACATCCCAATGGCGGCGAAGAATAAACTAGCAAAAATATCTCGTAGTGGTTCTACATAGGTCAAGGTTTGGTCAGCATATTCCACCTCAGAAATCATCAACCCAGCGACGAAAGCCCCCATCTCAATGGAGAGTCCCATATATTCCGTCAGTAGAGCAATACCCAAACACAACGCCACCACACCTAACAAAAATAGTTCTCGGCTTTCCGTGCGGGCTAAAAGTCGTAGCAAAGGCGGGATGACCCAAATCCCAGCCACCACAGCCCCAGCCGCAAATAAACCAATCCTGACCAAAGCTGTGAGGACAGCCACACCAATGACTTCCCCTGGTTCATGCAAAGCTGGTAACACCGCCAGCATTAATCCCAGCGCCAAATCCTGCACAACCAGAATCCCCAGCATAACTTGACCGTGGGGCGTTTCCGTTTCGTTGCGCTCCATCAAACACTTGAGGACGACGGCTGTGGAAGATAGGGAAAGAATTGACCCCAGAAACACGCCCTTAGCGGGTAATGTCCCCCAAGCTCCCGTTAACCCACAAACCAGCACCGTAATTAAGATTGTCAGGGCAATTTGCAGCCCACCACCACCGAGGGCGATCGCCTTTACCTTCTTCAACTCAGCAAAGGAAAATTCTACACCCAAGGCAAATAACAAGAAAGCAACGCCAAACTGTGCCAGAGTCTCTACTTGAATCACCTCTTTAATTAGCCCCAGCCCAGCCGGCCCCACCACCATCCCGCCGATGAGATAGCCCAGCAGCACGGGTTGTTTGAGCAACGCCGCAAACAATCCGCCACAAGCAGCAACGGCAAGAACTGACACTAAATCAACAATTAATCTAAAATCTTCTTGCACCAGTTTTTCTAAGAACTATTAAGACCTATTAACTTTAGAATACAAATTTTTAACTATCTGCGGGAAGGGAGACTTCAAAATTCAAAATTCCAGGTATTGATTAGGCGATCGCTTCCATCAAGCCAATATCTTAGGACAAATTTTATACTGAATACTTGGCTACCCTCTGCATGATGAACACACTGATTTCTGGGTAAACTAAAAAAAGCTTAATGTTTATATACCATCAGGTTTACACCTGATGACAAGTAACTCAGAAGGGGAAATCAAATGGTAAAGACAAGTTATGAATTTGACCAACCCATCCTACCTACGGGATTTTCATTAAAGACTAATATTTTGCTGCGTTTTCGGGCTGATATACCGGAATCTCCCCGACGTAACCTGAACCTTTCTCTGGTAATTGATCGCTCAGGTTCTATGGCTGGCGCAGCTTTAAATCATGCGCTGAAGGCTGCTGAATCTGTAGTAGATCAACTTGAGTCAAAAGATATCCTCTCAGTGGTAGTTTACGATGATGCAGTGGATACGGTTGTGTCACCCCAGCCTGTAACCGATAAATCTGCGCTCAAAAAATCTATACGTCAGGTGAGAGTGGGTGGTATTACTAACTTGTCTGGGGGATGGCTGAAGGGTTGTGAGTATGTGAAAAACCAACTTGACCCACAAAAAATCAACCGTGTACTGCTGTTGACTGATGGTCACGCCAATATGGGTATTCAAGACCCGAAGATACTCACAGCAACATCAGCGCAAAAAGCTGAGGAAGGAATTACTACAACTACTCTAGGTTTTGCTCAAGGTTTCAATGAGGATTTGCTCATTGGGATGGCTAGAGCCGCCAGTGGCAATTTTTACTTCATCCAAAGCATCGATGAAGCGGCTGAAGTGTTTAGCATTGAACTAGATAGTCTCAGAGCAGTGGTAGGTCAAAACCTGAAAGTAACATTAGAGTTGGCTGATGGTGTGAGTTTGGTTGATACCTTAAGTCTGGCTAAAGTTAGTCAAAATGAGGCTGGTCAACCAGTGATGACTTTGGGTGAGCTTTACGAGGGAGAGGATAAGCTTTTGGGGTTGAGTTTGATGATATCCTCGGCTCCAGTAGGTGAATTACCCGTGATGAAGCTGCATTACAGTGCTGATGTGGTGGAGAATGACATTATTCAAAGTGTGTCAGGAACAACCGATGTCATCGCCAGAGTAGGGACTGTTGAGGAATCAGCCTTAGCCTCTTCCAGCCATATTATCCTTGACCTCAGCCGCCTAACGATCGCTAAAGCCAAAGAAACAGCCCTCGATTTAGCTGAACGTGGTCAGCATCAAGAAGCTGAAAAAATCTTGCGTGATTTGGTGCAGCATCTCCGTGAACAAGGCTTGAATGAGCATTTTGAAATTGCTGAGGAAATCGATCAATTGGAGTATTTCGCGGGTCGAATTGCTCAACAAGCTCTAGGTAATGCGGGACGTAAAGAACTACGCGATCAAAGTTACCAGACAATGACACGCAATCGTAGTGATTTGGCGGGTCGTGGTGTTACGGCTGGTGATGAAGTATATGGAATGCCGATTGTCAATGAAGTCGGTTCTGGTGTGGAACTTTCCTGCGTTCGAGAAGGCGGTAAGTTGCGAGTTAAAGTTGTATCCGATGGTTACGATACAACTAAAAATGTGCAGTTTCCGCGATCGATTCGTGCCGAGGGTGCGCGGTACATTGTTGAAGGATTGGAACTTTCCAGCGATCGCACTTTTTACCGTGTAGTTGGCAAAATCAACCGTTTCGCTAAACCCGGTGAAGCCGATATTTTCATCGCACCCAGGCAATCCAGGTCAACTAGCAGTGGTAAAGCATCCAAAGCCCCAGCCACCGCCGCCGACCTTGTAACCACTGATACTATAGATGATGGAGTTCTAGTTCAATGTGTCAAAGATGGCAGCAAGTTACGAGCTAGGGTAGTTTCTGACGGATATGAACCAGATTGGAATATGCGTTTCCCCCGTTCCATTCGTGAGGAGGGAATGCTTTATGTCGTTGATGAAATCAAAACCGCACCTGATGGCAAGTCTTATATTGCTTGTGGTGATATTAAGCGATTTTTACAACCTAATACAAATTGATGGCTGTTGGATTAATATTACGCCTCAATCAGGGGGTGATAGTCGTCGGGGTTGGTAAAACCAGCAACCCAGGCGGCTGCTTGATGGCAAGTTTGCATATAGGGGGGGACACGGAGGATATGGATGTGTGCTGTTGATGGACAGGTGACTTTTAAGACCATGAGGGGTTCGTCATCTTCAAAGGGGATGTAGATTAGTTGACGTTCCCCGCCAGCATCTTGATCGCGATCGCGTACTAATCCCCCCACTTGCTGCAAAAATGTTTCGTATCCTAGACGCTCAATTAGCACTCGCCGCAATTCAACATTGTCTATTTTGAGGATATCTTGCCCTGTGATGGATTGAGATGCAAAGGCAATACTATCGCTTACTTCCACACCTCGCCAGCGTAATATAAAACCATGTCCCTCGCCTAAACTTGTAATCCCACTTCCAGCCAACTCAATCCAACGGGTGACATGAAGACCTTGGGGAAGGTTGGTTAGGTTCACACAGTCACTAATATCTAGACTTTCACAAGTAAGATTTTCCGGTAGATTATAAAGCTCTATCGCACCGCTTAAATTTAGATGTCCCAAAACGCGCATCCCATCCCATGCGCGATGTTCCAGGAGCAGTTTTCGCGCTAGTTGAGGCGATACAGGCTCGTAATTTTCCCTTTGTTTTTGCGGCGATCGCTTCTTCGGGACACGCCCATTTGACATCATGTTCAGCATTAATCCTCTACCTCCATGTAAGCATCAGGACGATATTCTCTTTGTCTCCAAACGCGGTAAATTCCTTGAGGTAATTCAATTGCTCGATGTTCTTCATGAATCAGGGTAGCACTCTCTTGTTTAACCTCAAGAAACATCTCACTACCATGTACCCACAACTGAACACCATGAGATTCCTGTATGCGATGGCTGTGTCCTGTGACTTCACCATGAGCTAAAGTAGTACCTGCTCGTTTTTGGGCAGCATTCGGTATGTTATCAATACGTCTTAGCAAAACGTCGCCATGTCTGTAAAGCGCATTGGCTTGGTTAATTGAGGATTTGTTGCCGTTATTCAGCATACAGTTTGATGGAAAACTGGTATTTCAGCTTTTGAATGTCAGTATATTATAGTACAAAATTACTAAGAAGCCCTTTTTTGTCTCACTCCGCACAATTGATAATTAAATGGGTTAAGGCATCGATTAGGCGATCGCTCTCCATTGGCATAATATCTTTACCGTGCATAATCTCTTGTGTCATTACGAAATGCACTAATGAACCAATCAAAATTCTGGCTGTGGCTTCTGGGTCTGGGATGTTAAGTTCGGGACGAGAAGCTATATATTTACTAATGGTGTCTATGGCTGGCTTGGCAATACTACCGATAAAAATTTGCGCTAAGGCTGGAAAACGCGCAGATTCACCAATCAACAAGCGCTCAAAGGACTGATATTCTGGGTCATCAATCATTTGATTTAAGGCTGTTTTCGCTAACCGCCTCAGCACTATATATGGTTCACCCTGCAATGCTTGAGTTCCCAAAATAGATTGAAACCGTTTTCTTGCTAATTTCTCTATTAATGCTTTAAATAAACCTTCTTTATCTTGGAAATGACTATATACTGTTGCTTTGGAAACCCCAGCAGCTTCCGCTACTTTATCCATGCTAGTAGCAGCGTAGCCGTTCGCTAAAAATTCCTGCATCGCACCTTGCAGAATTTTTTCTACTTTGTCTGTTGAATTTGAACGATCTGTTTCCCCAATTTTTGGGCGAGCCATTTTTAAATAATCCTTAAAGGTTATGAATAAAATCAAGAGTCCACAGTCTAAAGCAATAAGTAAATGACTATTGACTAAACTAGTCGGTTTAGTATAATCATATTATATAACTATACAGTTTAGTTTTGTATATCTCAGATCAGATATCGAGTAGAGCTTGAGCATATAAGAGAAGCTGTATCAGTTAAGAAATAAGGGTGTAGGGGGAGTAGAGAACTAATGACCAATGACTATTGACTAACTTAATAAAATTCGATTTGAGTCAGCGAAGTTGAAATTGCTACAAAGGTATGCGATTGTGCAGAATTCAAAGCTTGACCGTTCAATTTCTCCTCAATCGATTTTACGTCCTGTGATTTTTTTAGCTTGTTTTGCATCGTTTGTGGCGATAGGAATCAGTTTTTATATAGGTTTAAATTTTCGGGAAGCATCTAATCAAAGGGTACAAGCACCAGCAGCATTATTACCAGAGCTAAAAACGGTTACAGCTTTAGGACGGATTGAACCAAAGGGGAAAGTGATTAAACTGTCGGCGACTACATCTAATGAAGGTAGTCGGGTAGAACAACTGTTAGTCAAAGAGGGGGATAGGGTAAAACCGGGACAATTGATTGCAATTTTGGATAGCCGCGATCGCTTAGAGGCTGCGTTAAAAGAAGCCCAAGAACAGGTAAAGGTAGCTCAAGCCAACCTCAACCGTATCCAAGCTGGAGCCAAAGGAGGAGAGATTGCGGCTCAACAAGCCACAATTGCCAGGTTAGAAGCCGAAGGGCGGGGTAATATTGCGGCTCAACTAGCTACTGTAGCGCGGTTACAAGCCGAAGTCAGAAACGCTCAAGCCGAAAACCAACGCTATCAAACACTCTATCAACAGGGAGCAGTTTCCGCATCTGAGGGCGATCGCAAGCGGTTAAACCTAGAAACTGCCGAAAAAACCCTCCAAGAAGCCCAAGCCAACTTGCAGCGCATCCAAACTACTAGCCAGCAACAACTGCAACAAGCCAAAGCCACGCTAGCACAAATCACTGAAGTTCGTGGAGTAGATGTAGAAGCCGCCAAAGCCGAAGTCAATCGCGCCATAGCAGCGATGAATCAAGCGAAAGTGCATTTACAACAAGCCTACGTGCGATGGCCTAAAGACCTGGGAAAATCATCTTCCCAAGATGCTCAAGTGTTTGAAATTCACACCCGTCCAGGGGAATTAGTCTCAAGTGATGGGATTGTCGATATTGGACAAACTCATCAAATGTACGTAGTAGCAGAAGTATACGAAAGCGATATTAGCAAAGTCAAACCAGGACAACAAGTACGAATTATTGGTGATTACTTACCTGTAGAAATGCAGGGAATCGTTGAACGTAAAGGCTTACAAATAAGGCGGCAAAATGTAGTCAATACTGACCCTGCTAGCAATATTGATAACAGAGTGGTAGAAGTTCAAATCCGTTTAGATCCTACTTCTAGTCAAAAAGCTGCTGATTTAACAAATATGCAGGTTAAAGCCGTCATCGAGTTGTAGGCGTTGCTAAACCAAATTATGAAAATCTCACGCAGAGGCGCAGAGAAATTACCTATGATGGGAATTTTCCAACAATTGCGGCGACGAACGCCTTTAGGATGGCTACAACTGAGTCATGAAAGAAGTCGGCTTTTAGTTGCATTGTCAGGTATTGCTTTTGCTGACTTGTTAATGTTCATGCAGCTGGGATTTCAAGCGGCGCTGTATGACAGTAACACTAGATTACATCGCGGTTTGCAGGCTGATATTATTGTTATCGGTTCTCAAACTCGCAACCTGCAACGCATTTCTACGTTTTCCCGGCGGCGACTTTACCAAGCAATGGATGTCCCAGGGGTGAAATCGGCGGAGACGATGTATGTCAGTAATATGGTGTGGAAAAATCCCCAAACACGACGTGATACGGAAATTTTAGTCATCGGGATTAATCCAGATAGGCCAGGTGTGAGCTTTCCTGAAGTTACTCAAAAATTATCAGAAATTAAGCTACCAGATACAGTTATATTTGACCGTGCATCTAGAGGCGATTACCAAGAAACGATCGCCCAACTAGAACAAGGTCAAACTGTCAAAACCGAAGTAGAACGGCGTACAGTGACTATTGCTGGTTTATTTAAACTAGGGGCTTCTTTTAGTGCTGACGGTACTCTTATTACTAGCGATCAAAACTTTTTGCGCTTGTTTCCGCGACAACTAGCTTCTAGTGTCAGCGTGGGTTTGATTCAGTTGGAACCTGGTGTGAACCACCAACAGGTGGTAGCAGCATTACAAGCACGTCTGTCAAATGATGTGAAAGTGCTAACTCATCAGGAATTTATCGAATTTGAAAATAACTTTTGGCGCACTAACTCCCCCATAGGATTTATTTTCAGCATCGGGGTATCAATGGGCTTTGTAGTTGGTGTAATTATCGTTTATCAAGTCTTATCTACAGATGTGAATACTCACCTGCGAGAGTACGCCACCTTCAAAGCCATCGGCTACCGTCATTACTACTTACTAGGTGTGATATTTGAACAGGCTGTAATTTTAGCTCTACTAGGCTTTATTCCTGGATTAACAGTCTCTTTAGGACTTTATCAGATAACTCAAACTGCCACAAACTTACCCATGTATATGACAGCCATTCGGGGATTGCAAGTATTAATCTTAACTATCGTTATGTGTACAATTTCGGGAGCGATCGCCACCCGTAAACTGCAAGCAGCCGATCCAGCCGATATGTTTTAAACCCACGCCCCAATCATGCTGAAAGTCATTTCCATTCGGAATCTTGACCATTACTTTGGTAATGGTTCACTGCGTAAGCAAGTTTTATTTAATATCAATCTAGAGATTAGTGCTGGTGAAATCGTTATTTTGACTGGGCCTTCTGGTTCTGGTAAAACTACCTTACTTAACTTGGTGGGTGGATTGCGAGCGCCCCAGTCTAGCAGTTTACGCGTGTTGGGACAAGAACTTTGTGGGGCTAGTGCGGAAAGATTGGTACAGGCGCGACGGCGTAACGGTTATATTTTTCAAGCACATAATTTGCATGGTAGTTTAACCGCACTCCAGAACGTCACAATGGGGTTAGAACTACACCCATACATTGAGTTAGAAGAAATACAAACTCGTGCATTACAAATTTTAGAACAGGTGGGACTAGGAAACCGTCTGCATTACTACCCCGATCAACTATCGGGAGGACAAAAACAACGAGTGGCGATCGCTCGTGCTTTAGTCAGTCGTCCGCAGCTTGTGTTAGCCGATGAACCGACAGCATCCCTAGATAGCCAATCTGGACGGGACGTAGTTAACTTGATGCAAAAACTCGCTCACGAACAAGGCTGTACAATCCTTATGGTGACGCATGATCATCGTATTTTAGATATAGCTGATCGGATTGTCCAGATGGAGGATGGTAAGCTGATAAATGCTACCCCAGCCACAATTAGTTAAAATTGTTCATCTTTTCGTCGTCAATTTGTAATATAGTCGCCACAACTGTGTGTCATATTCAATGTTGTATTTGGTTACAAAATGCTTTTTTTTGGGTTAAAGGTAGGGATTCCTGCCTTTTTTTTTATTTTTGAATTTTGAATTGGGATTATGAGTGTGTCTGCAAGGCGATCGCTCATCTCTCAAAACAAAATATCAGTTATCAGTTTCATCAGCACCGATAACTGATAGATGTTCATTAATTTAAGCCGTCCGAAAACGTGCCAATTCCTCACCAGTCTTCGCATCATGGGCGTGGACTGTACACACCAGACAAGAATCAAACGATCGCGCGACGTGTCCCACTTCCACAGGATCGCTAGAATCTTCGATAGGTGTTCCTATCAACGCTTCCTCAATGGGGCCTCGGACTCCTTCACTGTCACGGGGGCCGACGTTCCAAGTAGTGGCGGCTATCACTTGGTAATTCTTAATCTTCCCACCTTCTATATCTATCCAGTGACACAAAGAACCCCGTGAGGCTTCCGTTGCACCCCAACCGCGACCGTCTTTTTCTTTAGGTTTGATATACCAAGGATCATTTAAGACGAACTCACGCAGACATCTTTCCGCTTGGCGGTACAATTTGACAATTTCATGAACTCGTGCTAGCTGACGCACATGAATACTAGCACCACCCATTTTTTGGAAAACATCTAGGATAAATCCGTCATAGTGTTGCCAAGATTCGCCATGCTGACCACCTGCAACTAACTGACGTGCTAGGGGGCCGACTTCCAAGCGTCCAAAGTCTTGGTGTAGTACCGCAGTTGACCAAGAATAGGCATTTTTGAAGTCTTTAGTATTTTTCTGGGTGGGGTTGGTGGTGCGGTCAAAGGGATGAACGTCTGCGTTACCTTCGTCATACCAAGAGTGTGTGGTATTCTCACGGGCGAAGGAATGATCCATCAAAGTGTGTGTATTCTCGAAGCTGTCATACACACCGCTTTTCATAATCATGGCGGCGTTGCGTCCTTCGATGGTGGGTTTTTGGTATTTATCTTCATGGGGTAAGTATCCCCAAGACACGTATTTACCCACACCAGCGCCGTATCTATCCAAACCGATATCTAAACCCATGCGCCAATAGAAACCCAAGTCTGACTCACGATGTTTGATGTCTGCTTCTAACCAGTCCATGAAGTCATCGTAAGTTTGGATTTCTTCGTAGCGTTCCAAGGAACAACCCAACCATACAGGTTCTAACCAGTTGGTGCGGAAGTATTCGAGAATTGCCCAAGCGCGGGTAATGTCCGTTAAGGTGGGGGCGCACATCACACCACCAGGCACCATATAACTGCTGTGCGGCCATTGTCCACCAAACAGGGCGTAAATTTCTACGGGTTTGCTGGAAATAGTCACACCAAGTTCATAGGATTTGCCTGTGAAGGCGGCAAAGCGACGGACGGCTTCATCGTAGAAGCGGCTACTACGGTATTTTTTGTTTGTTAAGTCAATGGCAAACAATCCATAGAAGTAACGGGGGATGCTTTGGATTGTTTCGACAATTTGACCGAGGTTTCTGGCTAAGATGGCGTTGCGGGGGACTGTTGTACCCCAGGCTGTATCTAATGCCCAGGATGCAGAAGTTAAGTGAGAAGCACCGCAGATACCACAGATCCGAGGGGTGACAATTAACCCGGCTTGGGGGTCTTTACCCCGGAGAATAATTTCAAACCCGCGAAAAAGTTCGGCGTGTGTCCAAGCGTTAACGACCTGTCCATCTTCAATTTCCACGCGGACATCTAAATCACCCTCGACTCTACCGACTGGTGAAATATCTAATGTTTTAATTGTCATATTTGTCAGTTGTCAGTTGTCGGTTGTCGGTTGTCGGTTGTCAGTAGTAACTGACTATTGACTAAACAGTAAAAAAGTCTTCTTCTGCCCATTTGGGGGCTGCTTCTTTGGCAACCATTGTGAGGACAGCATAGTTTTTATTGCTTACTCCTGGTGGTAGTTCTTTGGGTACTCCCATGACTGTTTGGGTTTTAAATACAGTTCCGGGTTTGAGGTCAAAGAAGGGGAACTCTGGTTCTGTGCAACCTAAACAGGGCATTCCGGCGCGGGTTTTGGAGGATACGCGGTTCCAGAGGATGCGGTTGCAGGATGAATGAGTCATGGGGCCACGACAACCCAAATCGTAGAATAAACAACCTTTGCGTTGTCCAAATTCGGCGGTTGTTGCTTTGTAGGCGAAGTGGACGTTACGAGTACAGCCGGTTTGGGTGAAGGTGTTGAAGAAGGTTTGGGGGCGATTGAGTTCATCGAGGGCGATGTCAGCAATGCGTCCGGTAGCGATCGCCACTAATATCTGCGTAATCCAATCGGGATGGGCTGGACAACCGGGGATATTGATGACTGGTAGTCCTGATTTGGCTACGAAGTCTTTACCTAAGAAACCGCCTGCTTTACGTTTGAGGAATTGTAGTCCTTGGGATTCGCTGGGGTTGGGGGACATGGCTGGGATTCCGCCCCAGGTGGCGCAGTCTCCCACAGCGACGACAAAGCTAGCGGCTTGGGCGAGGTCGGTTAGCCAATCTTTCATGGGGCGATCGGCAAAACGGTTCCATTCACCTGTACCGTTGGGGGCATTCACTACAGTACCTTCAAAGACCAAAATATCTAAAGGTATTTTGCCTAAGATGCAATCCCAGAGTAAGGTTTGTACGTTGTTGCCTAGTTCTAATCCTAAGGAAGGATGCCAAAGTACCTTAATGCCAAAATCAGCAATTAAATCGCAGACTGTCGGTTCTTCGGCATTAAGAAAAGACATGGTGTTGCCCGAACAAGCACCACCTTGCAGCCAGAGTACGTTAGTCATTGGCTATCTATTTATATATTGTTTATCCGATGTGATGCAGGTTTTGACGCTTGTAGAGGTTCACCTGTTTATAAGGTTTACTTTTCAGAATACGGTATTTTTTTATTATATTTATTTTCATTAAATAAAAATTAATCTTTAGAAAAAATTAAATCAAAATTATATTTATATAAATGGTAAATATACCAACATATTTTAATTTTTAAATTTGCATAATCCTGAAAAAATTGTGAATTATGATAGGCATAAATGCTATTTGTAGCATGAAGTGTTTTTGATTGAGGATAACCCTCTAGAATTATATATATATGGTGATTTATATTAAAAAATTAATGAGGAATTTTTCTATACTCTCATCAACAGAGGAACATAATAGCAAATGACGGAAATTTTTAGTAACTTTAACCTCAGCGAATTTCTCGCCAGTATGGTAACAGGTGATGTCACTCTCATCACAGGATTATTCTGGTTAATTACAGCCACAATTATATCAATGATTGGCGGTGCTATTGGTGGGATGATCTTAGCCGGAAAAGATATAGGCTATGGTTTTTCAGCAACGCTGGGGGCATTGTTTGCACCGGCAGGAGCAATTCCTGCCATATTATTAGGTCTTGGTTTACTAAATTTCTTGAGTAATTATTAGGAGGCAATATGTTGGAATTAGGCTGGTTATCAGTTAAGTTATTTTTTCAAGGCAAGCTACTCCGTGACCCCATATATTTTATGAAGCAAACCATCATAGGTACTACTATAGGTTTGCTAGTACTAGTGTTACTTGCCCAGGCAGAAATTCCTTTTTGTTTACCAGTAACTATTTCTAGTTTAACTACAGGTCTAATCATGCCTTTCCTCCTCAAGGATTTCAAAATGAAGTGATTTGTTAGTTAATTGTCAGAGTTGTATTTCCAGTCAGAGTAGTATTAACTGATAACTGACTAATGGCAAGGCTTGAAAATAGAGATTAGGGCTAGAGAAGAAATATTTTCTATCCCTTTTTGTCTGCAAATAGCCTGTGGGTTTCTAGCTTCAAAAAGTTCTGATTCTTGAGTATAAATACTACTCTTTAGCCTCTAGCCGTCAGTCTCTACTACCTCATAATTAACCTTAGATGACCGCCAGCATTACAGATTCAACAGTAAAAGCCGCATTGGCAGCCATTGCATCGGAATCAGCAACAACTGAAGAAAAAATTCAGATGTTGATTGAATTAGCACAAGGCTTGCAGAAAAGACCCAAAACGCCTGAAGATTTGTGGAATGCTGTTGAGTTATATCAACAAGCGATTAAAATGTGCGGTGGAGATTATGCCCTATGGAAAGCCCGTTCTCAAGCAGGGATGGCTGGGGCGCTAAAGTCTATTCCTGATGAGGGGACGCAATTACTGCTACAAGCTAAAGCTGGTTATGAGGAGGCTTTACCCATTCTTCAACAGTTAGCTGTGCCGGCAGAAGTAGCAGAAGCACAGATGAATTTAGGGTTGGTGTTGCAGTCTTTAGTACCTTTTAATTTGGCGAGGATAACGGATAGCATTACTGCTTATCAGGAGGCGATGCGGGTATTTACAAGCCAGGATTATCCTCAAGAATACGCGATTTTGGCTAATAATGTAGCGATCGCTTATCTTTCTATGTCCGGTGGTGCAGAACAGCAAAATCTTTATGAAGGCTTGGCTGTACAGACATTTGAGTCGGCACTTAAGCATATTAACTTGATTGACCATCCCAGGGAATATGCGATGTTGCAGAATAATTTGGGTAATGCTTTGCAATATTTACCAAGTTCCCATCCTGTGGAAAATAATTTACGGGCGATCGCTGCTTATAATGAATCGTTAAAGGTGCGTACTTGTCAAGATACACCTGTGGAGTATGCAAACACTATTGCCAATAAAGCTAATGCTTTATTTAATTTACCTGATAACCCCGAAAAGCCAGAGTTAGGTAATTCCCAAAATCTTTTACAAGCCCGTGATTACTATCAAGAAGCTTGGGAAATATTTAGTCAATGTCAGCAAATGGAACAGGCGGAGGCGGTAGCCCAGGCTTTGCATGAGGTGGCGGCAGAAATTAGGGTGAGTATGAGTAATGAGTAATGAGTAATGAGTGATGAGTAATGAGTAATGAGTGATGAGTAATGACAACTGACAAATGACTAATTTAGAAGATTTGGTGACGGAAATTAGCCGCTATGAAGCTATTATCTCGGAATGGGATGAGAGTCAGCGCGGGGTGGTAGTTGGGTTGAAAAGGGCTATTGAGGAGTTGCATCAGGAGGCTTTGACGCGGTTGATTAAGAGTGTCAAACAGGAATGTTTGTCGGCTTTACAAAATGCGGTGCAAGATGAGGTGGTTTATGGGGTTCTACTTTATCATGGGTTGGTGAAACAGCCGCAACCGCCGCTTTTACAACGTGTGGAAGCTGCTTTGGCGGAAGTCCGTCCGGGGTTGAAAGGTCATCATGGGGATGTGGAGTTAGTGGCTATTAAACCACCGGATATGGTAGAGGTGCGGTTTATCGGGACTTGTGGTAGTTGTCCGGCTTCTACTTTGACGTTATCTCAAGGGGTGGAACAGGCTATTAAGGCGCTGTGTCCGGAAATTATGACGGTTATTGCCGTGAAGTAAACAAATTAACAAATTACTATAAGACTTTGCAACCAGAATTAACAAAAATTCCGCCAAATTTCCCCCTTTCACCTCTAGGCGCGGCAGTGATTTTAGGTGATATTCCTAACCCAGAATTATTGGCGATTCCTCTAGCGCCTACTCCTAGCACAATGTTCGGCCCCCGTGGTGCTTGTTTGGTATCGGAAACAGGGGCGTTATGGGTAGCAGATACCGGACATCATCGGTTGTTGGGTTGGCGCAATTTACCCACAAGAGATAGTCAACCGGCTGACTGGGTAATTGGACAACCAGACTTTTATCACGAGGGACAAAATGCTAAAGGTACACCAGGAAGGGCTACTGTAAGTGTACCGACGGGTATTTGTGTATGTGGTGGAGGTTTAGCGGTTGCTGATGCTTGGAATCATCGGGTTTTGATTTGGCACAAGTTACCAGAGGATAGTAATGTACCAGCAGATGTGGTGTTAGGACAAGCTAATTTTACTAATAATGAATCAAATCGAGGTAAGCAATTACCAGATGCCAATACTATGCACTGGCCTTATGGTATTTCCTATCATCAAGGGCGGCTATTTGTAGCTGACACTGGTAATCGCAGGTTGTTAATTTGGCAGCATTTACCAACGGAAAATGGTCAACCGGCTGATATAGTTTTGGGACAGCCAGATATGACTTCTCGTAATGAGAATGGCGGCGGTTCTCCCACGGCTGCGAGTATGCGCTGGTGTCATGATATTGCTTTTTGGGACGATAACTTGGTTGTCACCGATGCGGGTAATAATCGGGTGATGATTTGGCAGGGAATACCTACAGCCAATAATACCCCTTGTGCGGTGGTGTTAGGGCAGAAAAGTTTTGAGTTTGTGGAAATGAACCAAGGGGTTTATTTTCCTAGTGCAAGTAGTTTGAGTATGCCTTATGGGGTGGCGGTGGCTGGGGAATGGTTAGTGGTTGCGGATACTGCCAATTCTCGGTTGCTAGGATGGAGGAAGCCAGAGTCAATATTATTATTGCAGGGTGGGGCAGCTGATGCGATCGCTGGACAAAAGACTTTTCAAAGTAAAAGTGAAAACCGCAATTTTGGGCTACCCACACGGGATAGTTTAAATTGGTGTTATGGGGTGAAAGTTTGTGGTAATACGGCGGTAATCTCTGATTCTGGAAATAACCGAGTTTTGCTGTGGCAATTTCGGTAAGGTTTTTAAATGCAAGGGTATGCAAAGGTAAACGCACAGAGACGCAGAGTGTTTCCCAGGTTAATGTTTTACTGAGGTATGCAACGGTAGTTTATGGCGACTGAGGCAATCAGAGTTCGTGGTACTGTGCAAGGTGTGGGTTTTCGTCCTACTGTGTGTCGTCTGGCTAAAGCTTGTGGGTTGCGGGGAGATGTTTGTAATGATGGACAAGGGGTATTAATTCGTGTATCTGGTAGTGAAGCGGCTTTAACAGAATTTGTTTTCAGATTACATCAAGAATGTCCACCGTTAGCGAAAATTAATGAACTTATCAGAACACCCTATGAAGGTGAATTGAATATTGATGATTTTGTGATTTCTCATAGTGTCAGTGGTACTGTAAGGACAGAAATTGCCCCTGATGCGGCTACCTGTCTCCAATGTCAACGAGAAATTTTTGATCCTTTTAGTCGTTTTTATCGTTATCCCTTCACAAACTGCACACATTGCGGCCCCCGGTTGAGTATTATTCGTGCCATTCCTTATGACAGATGCAATACCAGTATGTCTGCGTTTGTTATGTGTCCCGAATGCGAGAAAGAATACCATGATATTGAAAACCGTCGCTTTCATGCCCAACCTGTAGCCTGTCATACCTGCGGCCCTGAAGCTTGGCTAGAACGTGCTGATGGTAAACCTGTGACTGCTTCCATGTTCTCTATGTTGGATGATGTGGATGCAGTGTGTACGTTATTACAAAAGGGTGAAATTGTCGCCATTAAGGGGATAGGTGGTATTCATCTCGCTTGTGATGCAACACAAGAGGCGGCTGTGCAGAAACTACGTCAGCGTAAAAGAAGGTATGACAAACCCTTTGCTTTAATGGCGCGAGATATTGCAGTTATTGAAGAATACTGTTTTGTTAACGTTAGGGAACGAGAGTTATTAACCAGTCCCGCCGCACCTATTGTTTTGTTGGAAACAAGGAACCAGGACGCAGGACGCAAAAGAGACAAGCTAGAAAATTATGCCCCTACTATCCTATGTATCGCCCCTTCTGTTGCACCAGGGCAAAATACACTCGGTTTTATGCTACCTTATGCGCCTTTACATCATTTGATTCTCAAGCGGATGAATCGCCCGATTGTTTTTACAAGTGGCAATCTTTCTGAGGAACCGCAGTGTATTAATAATGATGAAGCTAAAGAAAAACTAGGTCATATAGCTGATTATTTCCTTTTACATAATCGGGAGATTGTCAACCGAGTAGATGATTCAATTGTGCGGGTAGTTAACGATAAAATCCAAATCATTCGTCGTGCTAGAGGTTATGCTCCAGCACCTATTAAATTACCAGCAGGATTTGATAATATTTCCCAAGTTTTAGCAATGGGTAGTGAGTTAAAAAATACCTTTTGCTTGTTGCGAGATAATGAAGCAATTCTGTCTCAACATTTGGGTGATTTAGAAAATGTATCAGCCTTTAATACATATCAAGATACATTAAATTTATACTTGAATTTATTCGCACACCAACCTCAAGCGATCGCCATTGATTTACATCCTGAATATCTATCAAGTAAACTTGGTAAAGAATTAGCAGCAGCTAATCAAATTCCACTGCAATTGATTCAACATCATCATGCCCATATTGCTGCTTGTATGGCAGAAAATAGTGTTCCGTTAGATTCTTCACCAGTTTTAGGTATTGCTGGCGATGGGCTAGGTTATGGTACAGATGGTAAACTTTGGGGAGGAGAATTTCTTTTAGCTGATTACCGTCAATTTAAACGCCTTGCCACATTTAAACCAGTTGCCATGATTGGCGGTACACAAGCAATTCGTCAACCTTGGCGGAATACCTACGCTCACTTATTAAATGCCAATCTTTGGGATAATTGTCAACAGAAATATAGTGAATTAGAAATTATCAAATTTTTGCAACGAAAGCCGACAGATTTACTCAATCAACTGGTGGAAAAAGGTATCAATACCCCTCTGGCTTCTTCAGTAGGACGGCTATTCGATGCTGTAGCGGCGGCTATCGGGATTTGTCCAGAAGAATGTAGCTATGAAGGACAAGCCGCGATCGCACTAGAAGCCATAGCCGACATCTACACATTAAATAATCCTAAAGAAACAGCAATTTATCCTTTTCACTTTACCTTTTCCGATAATATTTATTGTATAGACTCACGTCCTATATGGCAATTATTACTTGATGACTTACAGCAGCAAACTCCTCAATCAGTTATCGCTGCCAAATTTCATTTAAGTTTAGCTAATGTCATTGTGGAGACAGTCAAGTATCTTAGTCAACAAAACTTATTTAATCAAGTCGTTCTGACAGGAGGAGTCTTTCAAAACAAGATTTTATTACAACTAGTAACTAAGCAATTGCAGAACCTAGAAATAAACGTACTCACCCACAGCTTAGTTCCTACAAACGATGGCGGTTTATCACTAGGTCAAGCAATAATTACAGCCGCAAGATTACTAAAAGAATAGATACTTAAGTAGAACAGGATAAATAATTAAAGTTTTGTAGTGTATCTTTACGGGGAAGTAAGCTACGCGCCAGCATCTGTCTAGGACACGCTACACGAACGTAGAGAGAACTTTAGTTTTCTCTACGAGACGCCCCGCGAACAAAAAAGGACTAAAATCCTTACTACGAAAAAAATATTTATTTTGAATTTTGAATTGATTCATCTCTTCACTAAGGAACAATAAAAATGTGTTTAGGAATCCCCGGACAAATTACCGAAATCACCGACATTAACCACAAACTAGCCATCGTCGATGTGGGTGGAGTAAAACGCCAAGTCAATATCGCCTGTATAGTAGACGAACAACATCCCCCTGAAGCGTGTCTAGGAGATTGGGTATTAGTTCATGTAGGCTTTGCTATGAATAGAATCAACGAACAAGAAGCAGCCGAAACCCTAAAATTATTACAAGAAATCGCCGCCCTGCAAGCATAAATATTTTCTAATAATTACGAATTAAGAACTATGAAATATGTCGATGAATTTCGGGAACCAGAAAAAGCTGAAGCCTTACGCCGTGAGATAGAAAAACTCAGCCAGCAATTAGATAAACATATCAAAATTATGGAAGTATGCGGCGGACATACTCATTCTATTTTTAAATACGGTATTGAAGAAATTTTACCAGCCAACATAGAACTAATTCATGGGCCTGGGTGTCCAGTATGTATCATGCCTAAAGGGAGATTAGATGATGCGATCGCTATCTCTCAAAATCCCAACGTCATTTTAGCAACCTTTGGCGACACCATGCGCGTCCCCGGTTCCAAAACCAGTCTGCTGCAAGCTAAAGCCACAGGCGCAGATATCCGCATGGTTTACTCTCCCCTAGATAGTCTGCAAATTGCCAAAAATCATCCAGATAAAGAAGTCGTATTTTTTGCTTTAGGCTTTGAAACCACAGCCCCCAGCACCGCCTTTACTATCCTCCAAGCTGCGGCGGAAAATATTACTAACTTTAGTATGTTTTCTAATCACGTCCTCGTGATTCCCGCCCTGCAAGCTTTATTAAATAACCCTGATTTACAACTAGATGGCTTTATCGGCCCTGGTCATGTCAGTATGGTAATTGGCACTGATCCTTATGAATTTATTGCCCAACAATATCATAAGCCAATTGTTGTTTCCGGATTTGAACCATTAGATATTCTTCAATCAATTTGGATGTTGTTACAGCAATTAGTAGAGAATCGCTGTGAAGTAGAAAATCAATATAATAGATTAGTACAAAAAGCAGGGAATCAAATAGCACTAGAAGCTATGAACAAAGTGTTTGCAGTCCGCGACACATTTGCATGGCGTGGCTTAGATGAAATTCCTGATTCTGGGTTAAAAATTCGTTCAGAATATGCCCAATTTGATGCTGAATTAAAATTTACTATTCCTAACCTCAAAGTTGCTGACCATAAAGCCTGTCAATGCGGCGAAATTCTCAAAGGAGTCCTCAAACCTTGGCAATGTAAAGTATTTGGCACAGCTTGCACTCCAGAAAGCCCAATAGGTACTTGCATGGTGTCATCAGAAGGGGCTTGTGCAGCATACTATAAATATGGCAGATTTTCGACAACTTTGCAAAAGCAAGTAGCCGAAAAGCCAAAAGTGACTATCTCTTCATAACCTCCAAAAAGCAGCAATAAACTCCACATAAAAACACTGCGAGGAAAATTTGTATGCCATTTGTCACCGTCAAAATTGCCAGAGGACACTCCATCGAAAAAAAACGGCATTTAGTAGAAGCAATTACTAATGCCTTAGTGATAGCATTAGATACTAAACCAGAATGGATAACTATTCACATTGATGAATTTGAACGAGAAAATTGGGCTGTTAATGGTATCTTACATTGTGATAGACATCGTGGTAGACACGATGAAACAGGTAGATAAAACTCCCCAATAAATAGTAGGCTGCGTTACCAATAGCGTAACGCACCTTCTACAACTTAAAAATAAAAAACTTCTTAGAGATTATTTGTAAAGTAAAAATAAAATTACTGTAGGGTGTGTTAAGCGCATATTTTGATCTGATTTATCACGAAAAATATAAGTTAAGCGCTTAACGCACCGCCACATAGCATGGTGCGTTAGGCTAAAGCCATAACACAAGAACATCTACAGATTTACTTGATAAATGGTTTCTTAATTACTAACTACGAATTATAAAAAATGGATGTTTCCGAAACTAACTCAGTACCAAATCCTCTATTGCAAAAAATTGAACAATTCCGCCGTCGTCCAGCTAAAGTAAGAGATACTCACATTACGCTGGCGCATGGTAGCGGCGGTAAAGCCATGCGCGACTTAATTGATGATATTTTTGTCAGTAATTTCGATAATCCTATTCTCTCCCAATTAGAAGACCAAGCGAGCTTCAATTTATCTAGTCTTTTACAACAGGGAGATAGGCTGGCTTTTACTACAGATTCTTATGTTGTAGACCCTTTATTTTTTCCTGGTAGCGATATAGGTGAATTAGCAATCAACGGTACAATTAATGATCTAGCTGTTAGCGGTGCTAAACCTTTATATCTTACCTGTAGTGTAATTTTAGAGGAAGGACTACCAACAGAAACTCTCCGCCGTGTCGCCACCAGTATGAAATTAGCCGCACAGAAAGCTGGAGTGCAAATTGTTACTGGTGACACCAAAGTTGTTCATCGTGGAGCGGCTGATAAACTCTTTATTAACACGGCTGGTATTGGTATTATTCCCACCGGAGTTAATATTTCTGCACACAATATTCAACCGGGAGATGCCATAATTATTAATGGTGAATTAGGTAATCATGGGGCAGCAATTTTAATTGCTCGTGGGGAATTAGCCCTAGAAACTAATATAGAAAGTGATTGTCAACCTTTACATGATTTAGTAGCAACAATCCTTAAAGTTTGTCCTCAAATTCATGCTATGCGGGATGCTACACGGGGTGGTTTAGCTACAGTTTTAAATGAATTTGCTCTAACTTCTAATGTAGGAATACGTATTAATGAAGCATCTATTCCAGTACGTGAGGAAGTCAAAGGAATTTGTGAAATTTTGGGTTTAGACCCATTATATTTAGCCAATGAAGGCAAATTAGTATTAGTAGTGAAAAGTGAGCAAGCACAAACAGTTTTATCTGCCATGAAATCTCATCCAGCAGGTAAAAGTGCGTGTATTATTGGTGAAGCTATTGCATCTCCTCCAGGGGTGGTACTTTTAAAAACTACTTTTGGTACAGAACGGATTGTTGATATGTTAGTTGGCGATCAATTACCACGAATTTGTTGATAATAAGTAGAGCGTTTCATGCACGAACTCGGAATTACTCAAAATATCGTAGCCATTGTTATTGAATATGCTCAAGGCTCAAAAGTACGCCGTGTTTTAGTAGAAATTGGCAAACTTTCAGCTATTATGCCAGATGCTGTACAATTTTGTTTTGATATTTGTACTAAAGGGACAACTTTAGAAGGTGCAACCTTAGAAATTACTGAAATTCCGGGGTTGGCAAAATGTCGCCAATGTGGTGCAGAAATTGCTTTAGAAAAACCATTTGGAATCTGTAGCTGTGGTAGTGTGCATTTAGATTTAATCACTGGGGAAGAACTCAAAATCAAAGAAATAGAAGTAGAGGAAGTATGTGTGTAACCTGCGGTTGTTCTGATGAGGCTGAAAGCACAATTACTAATTTAGAAACAAGTGAAATGGAACACAAGCAAAATCTTCATACTCACACTTTACCCGATGGTACTATCATGACTCATGCCCACCGTCATGACCATGAAACATCACAAATTCATGCCAAAATTCATAACACTACCATATCATTAGAACAAGAAATTTTAGGGAAAAATAACCTGTTGGCTGCCCAAAATAGGGGATGGTTTAAAGGTCGAAATATTCTTGCTTTAAATTTAATGAGTTCCCCTGGTGCAGGAAAAACAACTCTATTAACTCAGACCATCAACGACCTAAAGCAGCAACTACCTATAAGTGTGATTGAAGGCGACCAAGAAACAATTAATGATGCCCAAAAAATCAAAGAAACAGGCTGTAAAGTTGTCCAAATTAATACTGGTACAGGCTGTCATTTGGATGCTTCCATGATTGAAAGGGGTTTACAACAATTAAACCCACCTATCAACTCAGTTTTGATGATTGAAAATGTCGGTAATTTAGTTTGTCCAGCTTTATTTGATTTAGGCGAACAGGCAAAAGTCGTAATTCTCTCGGTGACAGAAGGAGAGGATAAACCAATTAAATATCCGCATATGTTCCGTGCTAGTGAGATTATGATTCTCACCAAAATTGATTTGTTACCTTATGTGCAGTTCGATGTGCAGCGTTGTATAGAATATGCACAGCAGGTAAATCCCAATATGCAGATTTTTCAAGTTTCTGTAACTACAGGTCTGGGGTTAGATAATTGGTATAAATGGCTGACGGAGAAAGTCGCCAATTCATTACAACCAGTTGTGGTGTAATCACCAACTTTGCGTCAACCTATAGATGTTTCTCAGCAACGATGAAATGTTCTGCTGGAAAAGCTTATGCTATATGTGTTTGAACAGGTTTTTACGCGAAATTAGGTTGACGCAAGTACACAAACTTCTTGCTGGAACTGCTTTTCACGCATTTTGTAAGATGCTACTCTTGACAAAGCGATCGCTCAAAAGCTACTTTGGCGTTGCTGAATCACAATATGAATTATGCGATCGCCATATTCTCAGGGGGGCAAAGCCTCGGCATTGGAATACAACGATGTTTAAGATAATAAACTAACAATCTAA
>NZ_JACJRF010000010.1 GCF_014697105.1 Anabaena subtropica FACHB-260
TCCTGAGCCTATTTTATTAAACCAGATTTTTGCCAAGCTTACTTCTTTAGGACGTATTCATCCCGTTTCTACGGGCGTTGAACCCTCGTAATTTGGCAAAGGTATTGGTTAACAGAGTTATCTGTTGAGGCGAGCAGGGGGTGCAGGGGGAGAATAGAAGCAGGGGAAGAGAAATTGCTTAATAATAACTCTCTTCCCTCCCCTGCCTCCCCTGCACCCCCTGCTTATCCGAACCGTATTGGGGCAGGGGAAATGCTTCCTGCGCGCTCCTCCCTTGCTGTTTAAGCTAAATTTGGTACATCTACCCAGTTACCAGTTGTGTGAGATTGATGAGATAAATCCATTAGCAACTGAGAATAAATGCCTTCTTTTAAGGATGGTACTATTTGCTTTTGCTGATCAATTCCTTGTACCCATTGGTCTACTACACGCAAAAAAGCACAGATGCGTCCGTCGCTGTAATCTTGTGGGAATAATAATCGCTGGGGAATTTCTATTTCTGTGAGAGGTTCGCCGGGATGGGAACCCCAAACGCGAAAACCGTGAATGTAGTCTTTTTGATTGTCACTACCAAGAACTAGAGTACCGCGATCGCCATACACTTCTACCCAGTGTGTCCTTGAAGCATGAACCACAGCACTGATAGTTACTTGGCAAGGTGTGCCATTTGCTAATTCCAGTGACAGCATACAAGTATCATCTGTCTCTACTGGTTTTAATTTACCGCTAGTAGAGTCAACCCGTTCAGGAATTGCTGTAGTCAAATGTGCATTTAATCTGCGGACTGGCCCAAATAGCCAATGAATATAATCAAAGGCGTGGGAACCTAACGAACCTAACGCACCACCACCCTTTTCTTGAGAAGAATACCAATTCCAAGGGCGAGAAGTGTCTGCACGAGAGGAACCCAACCAATCAATTCTAATCAGGCGGGGATTGCCTGCATAACCTGATGATAAAAGTTCTGCAAATAACTGCCACCCAGGGACAAAACGGAACTCAAAATCTACAATGGCAATTACACCTTGCCTTTGTGCTAATTGATATAGTTCTTGGGCTTCAGCTACATTTAAGGTGACAGGCTTTTCTAATAGTAAATGTTTACCTGCTTGTAGTACTGTTTTTGCCATTTCATAGTGCAGAAATGGCGGTGTAGCAATGCTGACTGCTTGCACTTCTGGTAAAGCTACAATATCAGCTATGCTGTCACAGGCATGGGGAATGTTATTTGCTTCGGCAATTGCTTTAGCTTTATCAATATCGCGGTGATAAATAGCAACTATTTCGGTACGATGATGGGCTTGAAAGGCAGGGATATGTACCTTTTGACCAAAGCCAGTTCCGACAATAGCCACGCCAATTTTACCCTGATTTGCTTGTAATCCAGAAACCATAAACTTTATGTATTCAAAATGATTCTTTTTTCAATAGCTGAGGTAGTAAATGATTTAGATTCTTCCAGATTAGTTACTGAGGTTGGCTGAATAGATAATGTCACTTTGCTCTGTTCCTAATCGAAAATCCCAAATTTTCCACCAGCTACTACCGCAAAACTCGCATTGTGAAAGGATAGCGATAATGTTCACCATTGTAAGCTTTTGTAGCAGCAAAAGTTACTAGAAATAATTGTAATAAAATTAGCGCTACAGTAAAATACATCCAAATAAATAGTAAGGTGTCTAAAACTGTACTAACTTGATTTATTTCACCATTAGTAGTTACTGCAACACTGCAACTAGCTAGAACTAATAACAAAGATATAGCTATGACAAATACAATATAAAACGTTAGAGAAATTTGAAAATTTAAAGATTCTCTACCTTGAAAATCCACCCAGGGGTATTTGACTTTTCTGAATTTCCAAACTAGGAATGGGACTAAGATATTTAAGGGTAAAAATAAAGGAATGCCCAGAAAGACTAAAAAAAATAAAAGTAACCATGCTAGTAAAGCTGAGAAATGACACAACATCGCCCAGACTCGCATTTGTTTGTTGTGTTTTACTCTCATGGCTGATTATCTCATGTGGATTGAGAATGAATGCTTATCCACATTATCAAGAAAAAAAGCTCAACAACAGCTTAGAATTTAAGAATTTCTCGGTCATAATTTTCCGGAAGGGGTTCGATTTCCCAAACTATACCCTCTCCAGCCTCTAGGGAAACTTCAACGTAGAGTTGTTCTACGGCGTTTGTGGCAATATCCTCATTATTGGGAAATGGCTGTAAGTCTTCTGTCAAGAGTCGCAGTTTAAAGCCACCAGGAATAGCCGCACCTACATTTGCATTCCGCAACTCAAAGCGCCAATAAGGTGTCTCTGGTTCGCCTTGTGGTGTAATCAACAGTTCGTATAGTTGACCAGCTATTGTCAATCTACGAGATAGGGTAACACCTGGTTGTCTATCTTCTATACTCCTAGCCCCAGCCGCACTTAATTGTAAATTCAACCGTCCCCAACCCATAGTCTCAGCGACTTGAGACACACCGCTTTGCAACCATTGCAGCACTGATCTTTGTTCTGGTAATCCTACGCGGCGTTCAGACAAACTTTGTCGCCAGCCGCCATGTTCCATCAGTCCACCCCATAACTGAAAAGGGATGGCTAACCGGGGATTAATGATTTCTGGATTACTTAACCGGGTGATTAAATTTTGGGCTTGTTCTTGGGGTAGTGTGGGTAATGGTGTTATGGCAGTCCGTGTAACTTCATCAGGGCATAAATCCCGCGCTACAGCTAACACACTCATATCGCTGATGATATCACTCCCATCTAAAGAATAAGAGCGATCGCTTGGATCATATTTACCTTGAGTTTTTAGTTGTGCGTGAGTACAGTAACCCCAAACCTTTACATAGCCCCCATCTGTTTCCACTTGCACAGCTAAATAATAATCTCCAGCCCAGGTTGGTAAATCTACCCATTCTTGTGGTACTCGGAATTCGCTGTTATCAATATTTTCACTGGGAACTAAAATAAATCGAGTTGCGTCAACTGTGACTGCGGTGCCATTCACAAGTTCCCAAAGGCTGGCTAGAGTCGCGGTGGATGGCCAAACTTTTGACTGGGTAGAAAAGTCTTCCTGTAACCAAGGTAAGACTGCACCCAGGCAAAGTTCGTTGAGATAAGCTTGATAACGCGAATAAGGATGAGAAAATAACTGACTATCAAGATTTGCTGATGTGGCGGAAGGGATTTCTAAAATTAGGTCTGTCGAGTCAGCAAAAGTGAATACAGTGGGGTTCGCAGTCATAGGGTTTACTCCGGTGATCTCTTTGGCTGGGTTTGGGGGAAGTTGGAAAAAATTGCTGTGTCCCGAACAGACGTGAAAATCTCCAATTCTTAATTAATAGTGAATTTCCGACTGTTTTAGCATTTTTTATGTATTAGAGTCATTGTAGTAATTCTGTAACCAGTCTTCTATTAATGTACTCATAGATTTAAGTATGTCTGAAGTCAGGGAAATATGCAGTGTGTCTTGACTCCAGCTCGCTACAGACCGCAGTAAAGTTTCCTTAGCTTTGGTTAGTCTTCGAGAAACAGTGTATTGCTTGATGTCTAATTGTTGAGCAATGCCATCTTGATTGAGTTTTTGTTGGTAGTACAGATGTAGAATCTGTTGTAGTTGCGTTTCGAGTCGAGCGATCGCCCCAACTAAAACCTGATGAATTTCTGCTTGTTGAGAAGTTCTGGCTTGTTCTTCTTCTTGGGCAATAATTTCTTGAATGAGAGATGGCTGTTCTGTCCCTGGGAGATTATCTAGCAACTCAAATGAATCATCTGCACCTTTGGAGACATTGAGCGAGTCAGGTGTGGGATAAAGATACTTACGGACAGCTTTCGCCGTATTTACTAACCACTTTTCGATAGTTTGGGGGTTGGTTGGTTGGTTGCTTTGGGAATTGTGAGCTTTGGCGATCGCCTCCCAAGTTGCGTCATCCGGTCGAGATAGTTGGCGAGAGTTAGCAGCTTTTGTGGGGACATATAAGGTTTTAAAACAATTCCAAGCGAGGATATAAGCAGGAATCTCTGTTGAGGACAAACCAGCATTTTGTAACGACTCATCCAACCGCTTTTGGCTGATTTTGCGTAATAGACCCCAATCAGTACAGATATCGACTTCTTGACGTTGGCGGAGAGTTTCGCGGATTGCACTACCAAAAATAATGCTGGCGTAGTTTTTCAGAGTACTAGTTTGACTGGGATTAAAGCTTTTCAGGACTCTATCAACTTGCGATATCGCTACTTGAAAACAATCAGATAGCCTGTATTGCGTACTCACAAAGCTAGCGGCTGTTTTTTGGGATATCCAATAACAAGGTTCTTGCAAATAAGCAGTGAGATGTTGCTTCGCTAGAGTTTGGGTTTCAGAAACCTGCAAAAACTTATACCAATACAAAGCCCAGAAATGTTCCGAAGTTTCCTTTGGTGTGTGATTGAGACAACGTTGGATACTGCGACGCAATCGTGATTCCGTCGCCCAACAACTGAAGCGATCGGCATCGAATTGCACAAAAGTTGAAAAAATTTCAATGATGCTTTGCCGAGGTTGCATAAAAAACTAGAGGCCGACCTAGAGAAAAAGTACAGGCGTTCAATAACACCTGCACAAACTTTACTACAAGGAACAAGGATTATGCTTCCACTAGGAATTAAATCTTTAACACTAAGTACAATAGTAGCCCTGACTACTGCAACTAGCGTTTTTGCCCAAGTACCCATAGTACAAAACTTACGATTAGTTCAAGCCCCAAACTTTAGTTGCGGGCCACACCTGCGTACTTACATTGTCAAACCGTTAGATAACCGTAAAGGTTCTGGTATCCGTTGCGTCAAATTGAGCCAAGGTAAACCCGGAACATCGGTTCCCATATTAGCCTGGTACGGTGAAGGTAACTGGAGTGGTGCAACCTATCGCCACGCTGGACAAGCTATTTACCGAGGTTCTAGTCTAGTTGGTTTCGCTTCTGATATCCACGGTAACGGTGAAGACATTAACAACAACTTCCCAGGAAATTTACAGATACAAATTATCGGGAGTTCCAGGATTCGCGTTACTGGTGCGTGGAATGAAGAATGGCAATTAGTTAATAGCACCAATCATCGATCTTTACCCAGACCAAAAACTTGTGGTAAGTATTTTGATGAATATAAAGTTTCTGACTTTGCAGGTAGCCGTAGAGGTGAAGGCTTACGTTGTGTGCTGCGTGTCGGAATGAGAAATACCACTTGGTTTGGTAGTGGTAATTGGGGAGGTACGACTTATTCCCATATAGGAACCCGTGGTGTTAATGGTTATGGTGCTGGTGATATTTGTGGTACTGGTTTCGGCCCCATTTGTAATACTTTCGGTTGGGGTTCATTGAAGTTGACACCTGTTACTGGTGGTTTTGATGTTACAGGTGCTTGGAGTGAAAAGTGGCGATAATATCAATTCAAAATTCAAAATTAATAAAGCCAGATTTTACAAGGGTTTATGAATTTGAATCTGTAGCTAAATTTGAGAAAATTGATATTATTAAGCTCAACATAAAACCCAGTTTATCAAATAAACCGGGTTTTTATCATGGTGTTGCTCCGAAGAAAAGAAAATTGGCAATTGTGATCTAAATTAATCCTGGGCCTCTACCACGACTGTCACCTTTCTCGGTTAACTCACCTTCTTTATCTTCGTTAATTTCTCCCAATTCTTGAACCCGTGATGCAGTATCTTGTTCTGTTTCTTGTCTCGCATCACCTGGTACTTCGTAGTACATTTCTGGTTCAACTGCATAGTTATTCAATAAACCTTCTTTATCTACTGTATAACCATCTGTGGTGTGAATACTGTCTTTATTTGTTTGGTCATCGGTAGCTGCATCTGCTTCTCTTGCTTCTGTAGGAAGTGTTTTATATAAATCTCCTTCTCTTTCTTTGCGGGCAGCAGTTTCGGCAGGTACGATTCCTCTATCGTATGTATCACTTTGTACTCTTTCGGATGAATCGGTTGTTCTTTTAACTGGTTCATTAGTCATAAATCTGTCCTCATTAAAAACTCTGTTAAAACTTCGAGAACTAGATTATGATTTTTAACGATGATAAATCTACTATCTTTAGAAGTGAATTAAGGGCAAATTGTGAGATGATGCTCTTTCTTTAGATATACATAAAGTAATATAAACCAAAATCCCCAACTTCTTTAATAAGGTGGGGATATTATTTATTCTTAATGACTGAGGATGCCTCTATCTGGGAAATTTATTTACCAAAAAGTTGTGTTTTTAGTGTCCTAATTTCTCCATTTAATTCTTGGCGAGTTGAGGCTTTTATGAGATAACGGAAAGTAAACCATGTTGAGTAACTAATGCCAATCAACTCAAAAAGCGATGATAGCAAAGGGATATCATTGATGGCACCTAATAAAGCCAGTACTACTTTTAAGGTGACGATCGCCGCTAAGATTAACAAAACGGTCAGAATAGTCCGGCTGTACTGTTGATAAAAACTACCTAAATATTCGGGAAGTTCTGCCAGAAAATCAGTAACTTGTTGAGTAATTTGTTGCCACTGAGGAGTTGTTGTAGCTGGTGGTAGCTTCGGTAGATTGGTATTTCCTGCACTAGGTAGTGCGATCGTCCCCTGAGATACATCGGTATTTAAGGATTCCGGTTGCTTTTGTTCGGTTTCCATAGTTTTTATATTCTGGTAATTACAACAGCTTTATAACTAGTACAGCACAGGGTAGCTTGACTTTACCATACCAGTACTAGACGTAAATAAACATAAACATTTACGTTGTCAATTGTCAATGAAATTGCTCAGTAGTTAGTATATCTAACTACTGATACAAGGATGAAATATTAAGGATTTACCTTTAGTCAGGTTTAGCTGTTTGGGGGAGCAACGATCGCTCTCACAACTACGTTTGTCACACCTTTAATTTCTTTGGCTAAAGGTTCAATTTTAGAAAGTTGGTCTTGGTTGTTCACAGTTCCGGCGACAGTTACAGTACCATTCTCTTGGGCTTCTACTGTCAATGCACCATCGGGTATATTCGCCTCTAATTTGGAACGGACTTCACTAGCGAGATCACCTTCGGCTCTTTGTGCATCACCACCAGTAAGATTATTGCGTTCTTCACGGGCGCGGATGTCAGCATCTAACTGACTTCTGCGGACATCACTTTGAGCATCTTCTTGGGCTGCTTGTGTCGCTTCTGGGGAAGGTACTTGGACATTTTCTTGGGTAGTATCTGGTGCAGACTGAGTGGTTCTGGCTGTATCTTGACAAGCCGCAGCACCAAGAACTACAAAACAACTAATTAAAAAAGGAGTTAGCTTTTTCATTTCTTTAATTTCTCGAATCAATGTAGAGAGGATGAATTTGTTTAACTTGTTGAGAGACGTGGTAAATTGCTTCCCTAAGTCCTCAATGGGATTAGATTCTTTCTTCGCGGTTGTCCACAATCACGACGCTTGGTTGTGTATGATCACTTACAGTAGGTGCAACGCGATCGCCTAAGTTAGTTTGAACTGTACGATCAACACCTGGGCGGCTGGTGTCATGTAAATCTGTGGCATCAAAGACCGAGTATTCTTGAATACCGCGACGTTTGAGGATGGCTTCAGCGTGTTGGATTTCCGCTTCTCTACCATCGACAATGATCAAGTATTCGCCTCTTTGGAAGCGATCGCTATAAACTCGCGCCCGTTCTTCGGGGATTCCCAAACCCACGAGTCCACCCACAATACCGCCGGCGGCTGCACCGATAGCGCCACCTGCTAGGGTTGTGGCTATGGCGGTAGCTGCTGCACCACCTGCAATAACTGGCCCAACTCCAGGGATTGCTAAAGCGCCTAAACCGACTAATAAACCGCCTAAACCACCTAAAGCACCACCTGTAGCGGCTCCAGTTTTGGCTCCTTCGTCTGCTTTATTGCCTTTACCGAGGTTAGCACCTGCTCCAGTGGTGCTGTTTCCACTGCTATCTTTGGCAATTAGGGATACTTGATTCATGGAAAAACCAGCATCCCGCAATTCTGTTAATGCGGCTTCTGCATCTCGACGGTGAGGAAATACACCGATCGCTCTTCTGGTTTTTTGTGTAGTTGCAGAGGGAGCCACATCCCGACGAGCCACACCAGTAGTTGCACCAGTAGTTGCAGTGGTTGCGCCTGTGGTTACAGATGCGTCTCTAGGAGCGTCGTAAATATCGTAATCTTCTATACCACGGCGACGTAGAACTACTTCCGCTTGAGCGATTTCTGCATCTGTACCATCTACGATGACTAAATAGTGACCACGGCGCACACGCTGTTCGTAGCCTTTGGCTCGTTCTTCAGGGATTCCTAAACCAATTAGTCCACCGAGTAAACCGCCAGCTACTGCACCAATACCAGCGCCAGCAAGAGTTGTGGCTAAGGTAGTTGCTGTTGCTCCAGCCAGCATGATTGGGCCAACACCAGGAATAGCTAGAGTACCAAGACCAACTAACAAGCCGCCTAGACCACCTAGAACACCACCTGAAGTTGCTCCAATGGCTGCACCTTCATCAGATTTATCGCCTACTTTTTCCCGTACTGGACTACCGGCAATTTCTTCATTGCGGTCTGCATCCTGGGCGATTACAGAAACCCTGTCCATTGCAAAACCAGACTGTTTCAACTCATGCAATGCTTGTTCTGCATCTCGGCGATGAGAAAATACACCTACAGCACGTCTATGTACACCTACTACCATGCTTAATTTCTCCTAAACAACAAAAGACAAAATTAGGTAATTACTTCTTTAGAAAATTATTGATGTAATCATTTTTATTTATCACTTATTCCTAAAGCTTTTTCATCAATCTGTTGGCTGAATTTTCCACTCTGTCATTAGTTATAGATGAGTTTTACAAACTAAAAATAACAATATTTATATATCAAATCATGTGTAGAATTATCACCATTTTATGCACATATGAAAATCAATTGTGTTAATTATCGAATCTATTAAATTTTAATTTGAATTAATTATTTACTAAAAGACAATACTTCTTTTTTTACACAATCAAGAAATACAACTTTTGATGAATGTAATTATTACCTGAGAAAGTGTAAGGCTCTGGAAACAATAAATAGACTGAAATATAAGCCCTTTATAAGAGTAAAGGGAAAGTCATCTATCGGGCGTAAGAGAAAAAGTCCTATGTTTCATAGTTTGGAAAGTTTTTTAATTTGTTCCTGGCTATCGTTGGGAATAGTACGTACAAATAGATTGCCGGAAGTACTGGCTCCAACCACAGTTCCTCTGGGTTTTTCTGGTACTAAAATCTTAGTTGCTTTATTGGCTGGTACTTTGATGGCGATCGCCTTTCATTTACTATTGACCAATCTTTCTGTCGCTGTGGGAATTTCTACTTATGGAAAAAGTTCATCTAGTGATGATGACGACTCAGAAAGTCTTGGTGAACAAGTCAGAGAAGTAGAAGCTAAAGTTGGTGGTTGGGCAATCATCACCGCTAGTATTGCTTTATTTGCTGCTAGTTTCTTAGCAGTAAAACTGAGTTTCATCCAAAGTGCATTTTTAGGAGCAATTAGTGGTGTAGTCATTTGGTCTACCTACTTCTTTTTAATAATTTGGTTGGGTTCTTCCGCCGTGGGTTCCTTGCTCGGTTCGATTATCAGTACTGTTAGTTCTGGTTTACAAGCTTTGACGGGAACTGCTACTACAGCCATTGGTGCTGCGACTACCAGAAATCAAATGGTATCAACAGCAGAAGACATTACAGCCGCAGTCCGGCGCGAATTAACTGCTGGTTTGGATCAAGATACTATTAAAAATACCCTCCAATCTTCTTTATCAGCATTACCAATACCCACACTCAATTTAAATGAAATTCGCAATCAATTTGACAAAATATTGGGTGATGTAGATTGGCAGTCTTTTGGTGATGGTGATGTATTGCAAAATGTGAATCGCCAAACATTTTTTGATTTAATTAGTGAACGCACCAATTTATCTCCAGCCAATATCAATCAAATCGCTGACCAATTACAAGCAGCCTGGGAACAAGTTTCTAACCGCAAAAATCCCACGGAGCAAGTAATTAATTTACTGCAATCTGCTACCCCAGAAGAGTTGAAATCGGAAAACTTGGGTGAACGTTTGCAACAACTAGTTACATCTAGAAAAAACGGTAACGGTAGAAATGGAGTAATGCAGAAAGCGGTTAAATATGGCTTAAGTGCAGCCGTACCAGCCGTATTAGACAGAGTAGATATTTCTGACATCGATGTAGACAGAATTACCAATCAACTACAACAGTTGAGAAACAAAGTTCAAGATATTGATGTTGAGAGAATTACTAAGCAATTGCAACAAATTAGAGAGAAAACTACTGAGCAAATTAGTCACAGATTCTCACCTCCAAGCGATAACACTATCAAAACAGATGTAGAAGATTACATCCGCAATTCTTTTCCTTGGCATTTCAACCGCATCACCATTAGAAATGAATTTTCAGATGTCATCTACGACCCACAGGCAGATCCTACAAATGTCCGCCAGCAAATTGAACAACTCAACCCAGATGATTTTGCTAATTTGCTGACACAACGAGGCGACCTCAGTGAAGGTAAGGTGAAAGAGATTGCTCAAGAAATGGAGAGCATTCGTCAGCAAGTTTTAGAAACAGTGCAGCAGTCGGAGAAAGTTGAAAAAGGCCAGGAAATCCGCAGTCGCATCGAAAATTATCTCCGTGCTACTGGTAAACCAGAACTGAATCCTGATGCAATTAACCGAGATTTTGGAAATCTGTTAACAGAAGCAGACCAAGAATTTGCAGACTTAAGCACTCGCTTACAAGGATTTGACCGGGAAGCCTTTGTACAGGTGCTTTTGCAACGTCAAGACTTCAGTGAAGAAGAGGCTAATAATCTGGTTAGTCAACTGGAAAGCATCCGTGATAACTTCTTAAATCAAGCCAGAGAAACCCAAGAAAAAGCAACGGCTAAAGCCAATGAATTATGGCAAAGGGTAGAAGAATATCTGCGTAATACCAAGAAAGAAGAGTTGAATCCTGATACAATCAAACGAGATTTGCGGGTATTGTTAGAAGATCCTGAAGTCGGAATCAGCCTCTTAAGCTCGCGCTTATCTCACTTTGACCGTGATACCTTAGTGCAGTTACTCAATCAGCGTCAAGACTTAAGCGAAGACCAAATTAACCAAATCATCGATCAGGTAGGAGCAGTTAGAGATAGTGTATTACAAGCACCGCAAGCAGTGGTAGATCGAGCCAAAGAACAATACGAAAAAACGACAAAAGCCATTGCAGACTATCTCCGTAACACTAACCTAGAAGAACTCAACCCTGAAGGTATTAGGAAAGATTTGGAAACTTTACTCAGTGACCCCAAAGAGGGTACTGTGGCTTTAAGACATCGGTTGTCACAAGTTGACAAAGAAACCTTAGTCAGAATTGTTAGCCAACAGCAAAACCTGAGCGAAGACCAAGTTAATCAAATTATTGACCAAGTACAAAACGCTATTGGCGATATTATCAAAGCGCCCCGCCGTTTAGCTAAACGTACTACTCAAAGGGTTGCAGATTTTGAAGCTAGTCTAGAAGATTATCTGCGTCAAACCAATAAAGAGGAACTGAATCCAGAAGGGATCAAACGCGATTTACAATTACTATTGCGAGATCCACGGTTGGGAATTGGTAGTTTAGGCGATCGCATTTCTCAATTCGACCGTTCAACAATTGTGGCTTTACTATCCCAACGGGAAGATATATCAGCAGAAGAAGCCAACCGCATCGCTGACCAAATCGAGTCTGTTCGCAGTAATATTGCCGAGCAAGTACAGCAGATTCAGCATAAACTACAGTCAACAATTGACCAAGTATTTGATAGGATTCGCCACTATCTCAACTCCCTGGATCGTCCAGAACTCAACTATGAAGGTATCCGTCAAGACTTTGCTAAATTGTTTGATGACCCCCAAACTGGATTTGAGGCGTTACGCGATCGCCTCAGTCAATTTGACCGTGATACCCTAGTTGCTATCCTCAGTTCTCGTGAAGATATTTCCCGTGAAGATGTCAACCGCATCATCGACCAAATCGAAGCTGCACGGGATAGCGTGCTACAACGCGCCGGACGTATCCAACAAGAAGCACAAAGACGTATCAAAGCCGTCAGACAACAAGCTAGAAAACAAGTAGAAGAAACCAGAAAAACCGTCGCTAGCGCTGCTTGGTGGCTATTTGGCGCGGCTTTATCTTCTCTCGTCGCTAGTGCTGTAGCTGGTGCAATAGCTGTCACAGGCGTATAACATTTTTGGTAATGGGTAATGGGTAATATTTCTACTTACCCATTCCTTTTGGGTGGATACTTTATCCCATCTCTCTAAGTTTTGTATGTGTTTCTCATTTTTGAATTCCGGTGATAGCGGTCTACTGAGTTCTAAATGATGAGAGAATATTAAACTAACCATCACAAAACTTTAAATTCATATATCATGGCAAAAATCCAGTTTTCTAGAGGACTCGACGAAGAAGTAATTCCAGAAGTGCGTTTAACGCGATCGCGCACGGGTGACAGTGGAACAGCAACATTTATTTTTACAAATCCTAAAATTTTAGACCAAGGTACTACTGAAGATATTACCGGGATGTATTTAATTGACGAAGAGGGAGAAATCGTCACCCGTGAGGTTAAGGGTAAATTTGTCAACGGTAGACCTGAAGGACTAGAAGCTATTTACATAATGAAATCAGCCGAAGAATGGGAGCGTTTCATCCGATTTATGGAACGTTACGCTCAAGAAAACGATTTGGGATTTAGTAAATCTTAGAGAGTTATTGGTCATTAGTCATTAGTCAACAGTCATTAGTCAACAACTAAGAGATGATCAGACTATGGACTTTTGACTATGGACTTTAGTCATTAGTTAAGTGAGATTTGGACTATGGACTATTGACTCTTGACTCATAATTTCTCCCTACATCATGACGCAACAACCCCATCCAGATGCACTGGGAATAACAATAAATTGTGCTGTTGTCACCGTTAGCGATACACGCACCCCAGAGACTGATAAAAGTGGTAATCTCATCCAACAAATGCTAATTGATGCAAATCATACTGTATTAGCATACGTAATTATTCACGATGAACCAACACAAATCCAGGCACAGATAACATTATTGAGCAAACAAGCTAACTTGGATGCTGTGATTTTTAATGGTGGTACAGGTATTGCATCCAGGGATACTACTTATGATGCTATTGAAAAATTGCTAGAAAAAACCCTAACTGGATTTGGGGAAATATTTAGATATTTAAGTTATCAAGAAATCGGTTCACGGGCGATCGCTTCTCGTGCAGTTGCAGGCGTATATCAAAATAAATTAATCTTCTCTCTTCCTGGTTCCACCAATGCTGTACGTTTAGGCATGGAAAAACTCATCATACCAGAACTCACTCACCTGGTCAGCCAAATGCGTAAATAGGGACTGGGTATTGAGTCTTGAGAAGTATTCCGTACCCAGTCCCCGGTTGCTCAAGAAAATTACGAAGCTAAAGCAACTTCCACCAATTGCTGTAACTCACCTTTTTGGTAAAGTTCAATCAGAATATCTGAACCACCGACGAACTCACCATTCACATAAACTTGGGGAATTGTCGGCCAGTTAGAATATTCTTTAATACCCTGACGAATTTCCTGGTCACTTAAAACATCTACAGTCTCAAAGGGAACACCTAAAGTATTGAGAATCTGCACAACATTATTAGAAAAACCACACTGAGGCATCAATTTGGTTCCCTTCATAAAAACCATAATTTTATTTTGTGTGATTAAATTATCTATCTTCTCTTTGGTATCTGGTGTCATGGCTTTTATCTGTCCTAGTTTTGTCATGAATCATTGGTCATTAGTCATTAGTCATTACCTTGGACTATTGACTAGTTTCGGGAGTGTATGTTTTCAATGCTAAGGCGTGGATGGCTTCAGTTGACATAGCTTGCTGCAATGCACCATAAACTAACTGGTGCTGTTGCACAAGTCTCTTACCTGCAAACTGCGATGAGACTACTGTCACCTGATAATGGTCGCCGCCACCGGTCAAGTCTTGCACCTGAACCTGCGCGTCGGGCAGTTCCGCCTTGATCATTGCCTCAACCTGCTGCGGAGTAATCATCGCAATTCCTGAAAAACTTACTTTCTTCTATATTATTAACAGATATATAGCAGATGCCTCTAATTTAAAAATAGGAAGTGGGAAGTGGGCAGTAAAGAATAGCAGCTAGAGGCTAGAAGATAGAGGTTTTCATGGTTATTGCTTTTTTCTATTCCTAAAACCGATAGTTGACATATAAGAATCTAATTTGATGTGTCAAGGAACTTTTTTGCTGAATATTACGAAAAAAACCACAAACACAAAGATTATTTTTGACGAAAACTCTAGGTACAATACATAAGCCGCTTCCTTTTTCCTCAACATCATGGGCAATACTTTTGGGCATCTGTTTCGGATCACTACTTTTGGCGAATCACACGGCGGAGGTGTGGGGGTTGTGATTGATGGTTGTCCGCCACGACTAGAAATTTCTGCTGAGGAAATTCAATTGGAGTTAGATAGAAGACGACCAGGACAGAGTAAGATTACAACACCTCGCAAAGAAGCCGACACCTGCGAGATTTTGTCTGGTGTGTTTGAGGGTAAGACCTTGGGAACACCAATATCGATTTTGGTACGAAACAAAGATACTCGTCCCCAAGATTACGATGAGATGGCGCAAAAGTATCGCCCTTCCCATGCTGATGCCACTTATGATGCCAAATACGGGATTCGTAATTGGCAAGGTGGTGGTAGATCCTCAGCGCGGGAAACAATTGGTAGAGTAGCCGCAGGTGCGATCGCTAAAAAAATCCTCCGTCAAGTTGCTAATGTAGAGGTTATTGGCTATGTTAAACGCATTAAGGATCTAGAAGGTGTTGTAGACCCCGATACTGTCACCCTAGACCAAGTGGAAAGCAACATTGTTCGCTGTCCCGATGGGGAATTGGCAGAGCGCATGATTGAATTAATCGAACAAACTGGTAGACAAGGCGATTCTATCGGCGGTGTAGTGGAATGCGTGGCGCGGAATGTACCCAAGGGCTTAGGTGAGCCAGTATTCGATAAATTGGAAGCAGATATTGCCAAAGCTGTCATGTCTCTCCCTGCTAGTAAAGGGTTTGAAATTGGCTCAGGCTTCGCCGGCACTCTGTTGACAGGATTTGAGCATAATGATGAATATTATACCGATGAAAACGGTGAAATCCGCACCGTAACTAACCGTTCTGGGGGGATTCAAGGCGGCATTGCCAACGGCGAGAATATTATTTTACGAGTTGCTTTTAAACCCACAGCCACAATTAGAAAAGAGCAGAAGACCGTCACTCGTGAAGGCGAAGAAACCCTCTTAGCCGCCAAAGGGAGACATGATCCCTGCGTTTTACCCCGCGCAGTGCCGATGGTGGAAGCAATGGTAGCTTTGGTATTGTGCGATCATTTGTTACGTCATCATGGTCAGTGTGAAATCTTATAGAGTGACAACTGACAACTGACACACCAGTGCGATAAATACTTTGGGAAGAAGTCCATCTTGGCCATAAAATGCTACACGGGGAGTATGTCCCCAATGCACTTTTAGCTAGAACAGGAGTTTTTTGTGGACTTATCCCGTATTCCAGCACAACCCAAACCCGGTGTCATCAATATTTTGATTGAAATTGCCGGTGGTAGTCAAAATAAATACGAATTTGATAAAGACCTGGAAGCCTTTGCTCTAGACCGAGTACTGTATTCTTCGGTCAAGTACCCTTACGATTATGGTTTTGTACCCAATACTCTAGCTGATGATGGTGATCCCCTAGATGGCATGGTAATCATCGATGAGCCTACCTTCCCTGGTTGTGTCATCCCAGCCAGACCAATTGGTTTTTTGGAAATGATTGACGGTGGCGATCGCGACGAGAAAATTCTCGCAGTCCCCGATAAAGATCCACGCTACACTCATGTAAAATCCTTGAACGATGTAGCACCACACCGCTTGGATGAAATAGCCGAATTTTTCCGTAGTTACAAAAATTTAGAAAAAAAAGTCACGGAAATTCTCGGTTGGCAAGATGTTGATCAAGTAAAAGCCTTAGTAGATAAATCTATTAGAGCTTACAAGTGATAGTAGGCGGAGGCAAGGGAGTAGTGATGAGTGCTGAGTAAGCATTTCTTCCCCTGCTCCCCTGCTCCCCCCTGCTTTCCACTGCCCGTTTATCATGGACTAAATGCAACAATTGCTGGAGAAATTCTAACCAAATGCAACGTACCCTCCTTTTGGCAAAAATTCATAATTGTACCCTCACTGGGGCAAACATCAATTATGTGGGTAGTATCAGCATCGACCAAATCTTATTAGACAAAGCTGGTATCTTGCCTTACGAGCAAGTGCAAGTAGTCAATAATGCTAATGGTCAACGGTTTATTACTTATGCGATCCCGGCTCCAGCGCATTCAGGAATTATTGAACTAAATGGGGCTGCCGCCCGTCTAGGCATTATAGGCGATCGCGTGATTATAATGACTTACGGGCAGTTTACACCGGAAGAGTTAAAAAGTTACACTCCAACGGTAGTCATTGTAGACGAAAAAAACCAACCTTTGGAAGTGCGGCGCTACGATGACCTGCTCAGTAAGGTCTAAATTCAAAGAAAATGACAAATCTTGAGCTGTCAGGTTCCCAAAGCTACCTAAATGATGAGTCTACTGCTAACCTAAGTAGCCTTGCTGGTAAATTTCTCGTGCAGTTCTGGGGTGTGAGGGGATTAATTCCCACCCCAAGCAGCAATACTCGCCGTTATGGTGGTAATACTGCTTGTGTAGAAATGCAGGTAGCTGGTAAACGCCTAATTTTTGATGGTGGTACGGGTTTACGAATATTGGGTAAAGCTTGGCAGCACTTACAACAGCCGCTAGAAGCCCACTTATTTTTTACCAATTCTCAATCGAATCGCATCCAAGGGTTTCCTTTTTTTGCTCCGGCATTTATTGCCGAGAATTGCTTTCACATTTATGGTGCTGCTGCGTCTAATGGAGCTTCAATTAAACAATGCCTTTATGATCAGATGCTCCAACCACATTTTCCTTATCCCCTACAGTTGATGCAGTCGGAATTGCAATTCTACCATCTAACGCCTAATAGTGAAGTTAGGCTAGATGATGTCACTATTACAACAGCATTAATTAATCAAACTCAGCGTTCAATCGGCTATCGCGTCACATGGCAAGAATATAGTGTTGCCTACGTCACAGATCTAAATATGAATGCTGAACAAGGGGAACGAGAACAAATTTTGCAAATTATTCAAGATGTTGATTTGCTAATTGCTAACGCCACTTATAGACCCCCCACATCTCACGATCATGAATCGGCTGATTTACTTTGGCAAGCTGCTGTAGAAATGGCTCAGAAGGCAGGAGTACAGAAGTTAATTATCTCCCACCATCACCCAGACGATCATGATGATTTTCTTGATCAGGTGGAAAACGAAGTTCAGTCAACCTTTTCTAACGCCTTACTAGCTTGCGAAGGTTTGGTGCTACCTATTGTTTAAGCCGTTTCCTGGTTAATTGCACCGGAGGTTAAAAATATATATCTACGAATAGTGCCAATTCTATTAGAGTTTTGAGAAGGTACTAGTATTTGAATGAATGCAAATATAGTGCTATACAAACATCCATGATATTAGATGCGATCAGCTACGCTGGGCGGAACGCCATCGCCTACGGTGGAGCGTTACCCATCACCAGTTCTTGGCAAGGTGTAAGTAATTATTTAGTTGCTTCCATATTTTCCACACCTATTAAAGACCCAGTACCAGTTTTCTTGATGATATTGGGGATTATGTTAATTGCTCCCCTGCTATTTGAGAAGATTCGCCTACCAGGGATTGTGGGATTAATTTTAGCAGGGGTAATAGTCGGCCCTAACGGGTTGGGATTATTGGCAAGAGATAACACTATTGTGCTTTTAGGTACTATAGGTTTGTTGTTCCTGATGTTCATGGCAGGACTGGAAACTAGCCTCGATGACCTGAAATACAACGCTGATAAGGCAGTCATTTTTGGACTAGCTACCTTTGCAGTACCCATGATATTGGGTACTGGAGCCATGATGGCAATTGGCTATGATTTATTGCCTGCGATTCTTGTGGCTTCTTGTTTCGCCTCCCATACTCTACTTGCTCTACCCATTGCAACTAAACTGGGCATCATGCGTTCTCAAGTCTTGACTACAACTCTCGGAGGGACGCTAATTACCAATATTTTGGCATTGTTGGTGTTAGCGGTGGTAGTGAGGGCGCATCAAGGTAATTTAACTCTCAGTTTTTGGTTATTTCTGATTCCGGCGTTAATTATTTACACCTTTCTCACTTTGTGGGGTGTACCACGCATCGGGCGCTGGTTTTTTCAAAGGTTTGGACATGATGAAGGGGCAGAGTTTACCTTCGTCTTGGCTACCCTGTTTGTAGTTTCTTATGGAGCAGAACTAGTCCAAATTGAGCCAATTATTGGGGCTTTTTTGGCAGGAGTTGCTATTACTCAACTCATCCCTCAACTTAGCCCCCTCATGAACCGGATTCAATTTATCGGCAATACCCTGTTTGTACCTTTCTTTTTAATTTCTGTGGGAATGCTGGTTAATCCTTTGATTTTGGTACAAGAACCGCGATCGCTGGTAGTATCTGGTGTGATGGTAACTGTGGCTATTATTGCCAAATTTATTCCCGCTTGGGGTTCCGGTAAATTATTTGGGCTAGGATTTAACGGCATTATGGTGATGTTTGGGCTGTCGGTAGCTCAAGCCGCATCAACTTTGGCAGCAATCACGGTGGCTTATAAGATCGAGTTGGTAGACCAATTAACAGTCAATGGCACGATCGCCATGATTTTAGTTACCTGTATTGCTTCTCCTTGGGTAACAGCAAAGTGGGGAAGAAATCTCAAGCCAGGAGCGGATAGTGTCCAAACACGTCAAGGTGGCAGTATAGGCGATCGCGTTTTAGTTCCAGTTGCTAACCCCAACACAGAAGATAACCTACTCCAGTTGGCAATTATCCTGACTAAGTCAGCCGCCGGTACTTTGTTCCCACTCCACATTTTACTGGAGGAAAATACCCCGATTAACCCAGATGCCAAAGCTAAACAAAGCCAACTCCTGTCCACAGCAGAAATGATTGCCCATGCAGCTGTTGTCAATGTCACACCAGTCGGCCGGATTGACGAATCCATTGACAAAGGTATTGCCCGCGTAGCCGAAGAAAAGCAAGCTAGTGTGATTATCTGCGGTTGGAAGGGTTACTCTACCTATGAAGAAAACTTATTTGGTGGTGTAATTGACAAGATTGTCCAGCGTAGTTTTATACCTGTTTTGGTGTCTCGCTTCCCCTTACCCATTCAACACACAAATCGGGTATTTTTAGCCTTTACCACCCAACAAGCCCAAGTCAGCACCTTTGGGCAAAGCATCGAATTAGCTAAAGCGTTAGCCACAGAACTTAAAGCTTCTCTACAACTTTTACAAGTAGTATCGTTGCGGGGAGAAGCAATCGAAATAAGTGATACTGGACTACCAGCCGATACACCAATTCAAAAAGTACGGGGGAACTTTGTCCGCCAAGTTTCGCGCTTACTCAAAACCAATGATTTACTGCTACTGAATGGGACTGTGGAAAACAAAACGCAACTATTTTCCCTGTTTGGCAACGCACCAGAAGCGATCGCCCGTAATCATCCGAAAGTAGCCATGATTATTGCATACTTTCCCCAATAAAGAGGCAGGGGAGTAGGGAGCAGGGAGCAGGGGAAAAACATAATTTATCCTCACTCCCCCTCTACTCAGCATCGGCTACACGCCCCGCTACCACTAACAGCACTCACAACTCAGCACTCACCACTTATGATTTATCCCGTTATTTGGCAAAATAATTCAGTCTTACTAATTGATCAAACTCGTTTACCTAATGAGTATGTGGTTGTAGAAATTCATAGTAGTGAAGATATGGCCCAGGCGATTAAAACCATGATTGTTCGAGGTGCGCCTGCTATCGGTGTGGCGGCGGCTTATGGGATGTATTTGGGGGCTAGGGAAATTCAAACAAGCGATCGCTCTAAGTTTTTGCAACAGTTGGAAAAAGTCGCTGAGTTATTGCGGGCAACTCGTCCCACTGCGGTAAATTTATTTTGGGCAATTAGTCGGATGCTGAAAACTGCCCACGAAACTTTAGGAACAGTTGCCCAAATCAAAGAAAAACTCTTACAAACAGCCCAAGCTATCAATGCAGAAGATTTGCAAACCTGTCAGGCGATCGGCGACAATGGCTTGGCTGTCTTACCCAAAACACCAGAAAAACTCACATTGCTCACCCATTGCAATGCCGGGGCTTTAGCTACGGCTGGTTATGGTACAGCCTTGGGAGTTGTCCGTTCAGCTTGGCGCGAGGGAAGGTTAGAACGTTTGTTTGCTGATGAAACCCGTCCTCGTCTGCAAGGTGCAAAACTCACTACCTGGGAATGTGTGCAAGAAGGTATTCCCGTAACGCTGATTACTGACAATATGGCAGCCCATTGCATGAAACAGGGTTTAATTCATGCTGTCGTTGTCGGTGCTGATCGAATTGCTGCTAATGGTGATGCTGCTAATAAAATTGGCACTTATAGTTTAGCAATAATAGCCAAAGCACATCACGTTCCTTTCTTCGTGGCTGCACCTCTCTCTACTGTTGATTTTGAATTATCCAATGGTAGTCAAATCCCCATTGAAGAACGCAATCCAGTAGAAATTTATCAAGTCGGGGATACTATGCTGACACCCTTAGGCGTGGAATTTTACAATCCTGCTTTTGATGTCACTCCAGCCGAGTTAATTACAGCCATCATCACAGAGAATGGTGCATTTGCTCCTGGTGATTTAATCAAATTACAAAAACAATTTGCGGCTTAAATGAGTAAATACCCATTACTCATTACTCATTACTCATTACTCATTACTCATTACTCATTACTCATTTAATTTGGTTCACCGATGATGACACCTCGATTTAAATACACCAGGGCTAGTCAAGGGGATATTCAACAACTGGGGTCTATCCTTGAACAGTGTTTTGTCATGTCATCTGGTGACAGTAAAATCTATGCCAAAGGCATTGGGTTAGAAAACTTTCGTGTTATTTATCGAGAAGACATAGTTGCAGGTGGATTGGCAATTCTGCCGATGGGTCAGTGGTGGGGGGGTCAGCGTGTACCAATGGCGGGGATTGCGGCTGTGGGTATTGCGCCAGAATATCGGGGAGATGGAGCGGCGATCGCTCTCATCCAGCATACTCTCCAAGATATCTCTGAGCAAGAAATTCCTATTTCGGTTCTCTATCCAGCGACACAACGCCTTTACCGTAAAGCCGGGTATGAACAAGCCGGGACTTCTTGCGTATGGGAAATTTCGGCTGAAAGTATTCAAATCCGACAGCAGCCTTTACCCGTAGAACCTATCATTCCTAAAAATCAAACCTTCTTTCGTGAGTTATATCAACAACAGGCACAACTCACTCATGGATATTTAGACCGACATCCTGCTATTTGGCAAGGATTAATGCGGACATCTGATTCAGAAACTCTCTATAGTTACTTAATTGGTGACAAAGACCAACCCCAAGGTTACATCATCTTTACTCAAGAACGAACCAAAGATGACACAATTCTCAGAATTAGAGATTGGGTAATGCTTTCCAATGCTGCTGTACAAAGCTTTTGGTCGTTTATTGCCAATCATCGTTCCCAAATTGACAAAGTACTTTGGAAGAGTTCTGTAGTCGATGCGTTGACATTACTCCTACCAGAACACAGCGCCACAATCAAAAATCAAGATCGCTGGATGTTACGAATCGTTGATGTGTGCAAAGCACTAGAGGCGCGGGGTTATCCTTCAGGAGTGGACGCAGAATTACATTTAGAGGTGCAAGATGACCTTTTAACTGCCAACAACGGTAAATTTATCTTATCTGTTGCCAATTGCAAAGGTAAAGTAACTCAAGGTGGTAAAGGTGAATTACAGCTAGACATTAGAGGATTAGCACCCTTGTATACCGGTTTATTTACACCCCGTCAGTTGCAGCTAACAGGAAAACTCAATGCTACAGAAACAGCACTCCTAACAGCTACACAAATCTTTGCCAGTGAATCCCCTTGGATGGTTGATTTCTTTTAATCTAGGCGTGTGGGGGTCAACTATATTCCACAACCTTGGCGGTTGCTGGGTAAAGGAAATTATGCCGCAGTAGTTTATCACCCTGAGTATCCTGAGTGTGTAGTAAAAAGCTACGGTGGAGTATAAGGTGTCACCTTTTCATAAAGGGAACGGTAGAGCCAGCCAGATGAATTTCTTTAGCAGCTTTGAGTCCAGATTCTAACGCTCCTTGAAGCCAGCCTCTCGTCTTGGACGTATGCTCTCCAGAAAAATAAATCTTTCCTTCTGACTTCCCTAATTCTGGAAATAGTTTCTTCTCCTGTTCATCTGTTGGATAGGCCCAACCCCCTTTTGACCAGATATTTTTCGTCCATGAATAAAAGTGCGATCGCACAGAGTAATTAGTTACCCCAGGTAAAATCTCCTCCCAATGCTGGAGTAATTTAGCCTGTTGAGCTTTGCCCTCAAAAGCATCTATCTCAAGAGCTTTTTCTCCTTTTAGATAGGCATGAAGAATACCTGTATTTTCAGGTTTATCCCAAGTAGTATGCCACAGCTCTTCATCCTCGAAAGATCCCCACCCGTTTAAGTTATCTTTTTCCCAGAACCGATTAGGGAATTTAACAAAGCAACGAGTTGCTGCTCGATAGTTATATCCTCCTGCGGCCGCCTGTTTTTTTGCTGGAGATAGGTCAGGTGAAAAAGTAATTTGATTTAAAACGGTTAACGGGACAGTACACAACACACAATCACCAAAATATCGTTGCCCTGACAAGCACGACACTTCAACACCATTAGATGTTTGTACAATTCGAGTAACAGAATCATCAAGTTTAATTTTTTCTGTCAATGCTTGGGCAAATGCTTGGGGAAGTAGATCAAATCCATCCGTCAGTTTTTGAATCTCTTGAGTACGGATTTGTGGTTGATTTTGAAATAGTTCTTTCGCTGCGACTAATATACGTTTTCCATCCTTCATCGTGAGATATTTCCCAGATGTCGGCGCAAATTGTGAAAGTCTTAGACCAAAATGTTTGATGTAATCAAGGGTTAAATGATGATTTGGTGGGATTCTAGCCGCTCCAAGTTCTACTAAATCCTCTTTTTGGAAAACTCCTCGCAGGGTCAAAACTCTACCACCCACACTTTTCCTTGCTTCTAAAATAGTGACATCATGACCGACTGCTGTTAATTCATACGCTGCCACTAAACCGGAAATACCTGCACCGATAATGATCACCTTTCGATGCGGCAGTCCTTTGGGTAAAGCGCCGGGAGAAGTTGGTTTTTGGGCTTGTACTTGATCGTAGGTTACAGTTGCGGCGATGGCGAGAGTACTCCGCAATAAAAACTGACGACGATTCAGGTTGAACATAGAGGCGGAACTAGTGATTAGGGAAGAAAAGCAATTTTTTAGGGTATTCTTTTTACCAAGCTTACTGCTTTAGGACGCATTCATAACGTTTCTACAGGCGTTTAATTCTCGTAAATTGGCAAAGGTATTAAATATAAGCTGTGAATAGCTGAAACTGCTACTTTTATCTTCGATTTCAAAAGTTTGTGGTTGATTGACTTTTTTGGTTGATTACTTTGTCGTGGTGTAACATACTCGATTGCCAGATTGATGGTATTTTATTGTTGCACAAACTCCTTTATTTCCATCGCAATACAAGCTATGACACTCAATTTATATTTACTACGACATGGAGAAACTACTTTTAGTCAAAGTGGTAATTTCTGCGGTGAAACTGATGCGGAATTGACCTCCCAAGGGTTACAGATGGCAGAGAGTTTTGCCGATGTTTATCAAAAATTGAAGTGGGAAGCGGTTTATGTCAGCCCGATGAAGCGCACAATTGCAACTGCCAAGCCATTTTGTGATGCTATCGGTATGGAGATGCAGTTGCGTGACGGGCTTAGAGAAGGTAGTTACGGCGAATGGGAAGCTAAGAGTAAATCGTTTGCTCAAGAGAATTACGCCCAAAACTATTTAAAATGGGTGACAGAACCCGCTTGGAATGCACCACTAGGTGGAGAAACTGCGGTAGATATTGCTAACCGTTCTATGCCTGTAATTGCTGAGATTCAAGAAAAACATCCCCAGGGTAATGTTTTAGTAGTTTCCCATAAAGCCACGATTCGGATTATGCTTTGCAGTTTACTGGGAATTGATTTGGGACGCTATCGCTATCGGGTGAATATTTTGGTCGCGTCGGTAAGTATGGTTAAATTTGACGTTAATGGCCCTTTGTTAGAAATATTAGGCGATCGCCATCATATACCCGATGATCTTCGCTCTCGTCCAGGAACATAATAGTCCCGACTAGTAGTTTGTCAAGAAACTATTGACATGATATCTGCGTTCACGGCAACAAAATCTAACTCCTTTGGTTTTATCTTTATATTGGGGAATTTTCGGTTTCCCTAGAAATTTCCCTGGATGTTGTTTCTAGGCTTTCAGTCCGGGAAAATAACTTATCCATGCTGAATCTCATATAAGTGATGATTTGCTTACTCACTTTCATGTAAGGCTTTGTAATCATCTGTCTTACTTGTTTGGTGATAGAGTTGGTTAAAGTTTAATTTCTAGTGGTGTTTGAAGAAGTGTTGACGATAATAGTAATTAGCTAGTTTAAACAGGTTTTTAAACAAAAAAACCTTCTGGTCAAGCAATAATGAATAACCTGTTTATAGGTAAAGTAACAAATTTTTCAAAAAAAGATGCCAGCAGACCAGAATTATAAGTTAACAACTCGCTTAAGAATAAAAAAGTAAAGTTGAGGTAGGTTTTTATAATCCATAATGCCTAACACAGTATTTTCATCTACTTTTCTAAAATAATCATTGATCGGTAAATAATCATAAATCATTGTAGCAGAGACTCTTCCTCTATACTCCATCATTCTCAGTCTTGCTTGACTGTTATCGGTTTTCATTAAATAATTCATTGACACTAGTAATGGTCTTAGAGATTTATTTTTAGGTATCGGTAATTTTAAAACCCAGTCCATTAAAGTAGGATTAGGTGCAACACGAAAAATTTTTTCTTGGTTATCTAAAAATAATAAAGGATGAACATTTTCAGAGTCTATAAATTCCTTGCCATACCAATTTGAAATCTCTAATAAACCATCTATTGGATGATTTGTATGTAATCCAGATCCTTGCCACAGACCAAACATAAACTCTAAATTTACGGGTTCAAGAGCGTCAAACAGTTCTAAAGCTTTTTCTGTCGTAGTGTTACCCGTGTTCAAAATTAAATGATAATTTTCTAATGTTTCCATTTTTGTTCTCCTTGTAACCGCAATTTTGCCGGAACGAGCTTTTAATGCTCATTCTCTCATGCTTTGATCTCAAGCCTTTGATAGTAGATGGGTACTTGATAGGCTCGCTGATCTCATCTCACACCTCCAAGAGACTATTTAATGGTAAGTGTGAGAAAGAGCCGTTTTGGAATGGGTATTTGGGGCAGTATATGGTGGTTGTTAGCTTTGCGGACGGGTCTAAGTCGGTGGTGTGTGATTGGTTGACGGTGCTTTAGATCATGTTGTTATAAAGCAAAATAGTTTTAGCTATTGCTTCATACCTAGAACTTCTTTAAATCTTTCACTGTCGGCCCATGCAATACTTCCCCAATGCAACTGAAACGTGAACCATGACAGGGACAGTCCCAACTTTTCTCACCACTGTTCCAAGCAACAACACAACCCAAGTGAGAACACACCGCAGAAACAGCGTGTATTTTTCCTGTCTCATCTCGGTAAGCGGCTACCTTATCACCATCAACAGTGACTACTTTTCCTTCACCAATTGCGACATCTTCCAGAGATTTATTCAATCCCTTGAGACGATCTCCTATCCAATGAGTACCGACTTGCAAATTTTGTTTTATACCTTCTATCTGGACAAAAGGAGTGGCGCGAGTTGCATCGTATAAATCGGCAGCAGGATTTTCAATCCCTAAAATTTTATCTGCAAGTATTATTCCCGATAAGGTTCCTTTAGTCATACCCCACAGACTAAAACCAGTTGCTACAAAAGTATGTTTGCTTAAAGGAGTCAATTTTCCTATATAGGGTATTTGATCAAAAGATACAAAGTCCTGAGTAGACCAACGATAATCAATGGAATCAACACCAAAGCGAGAACGGGCATAATTTTCCAAATCTAGATATTTGTCTTCAGTATTTTCTACTGTTCCCACTTTATGACCACCGCCACCAACAAGTAGCAATAATCCACCTTTATGAGGAGTAGTCCGAATGGAGTAGTATTTTTCTCCTGAACCTATGTACATTCCTATAGGAGCTTTTTCATCTGCAATCCGCGCACCAATTATATAAGAACGTTTGGGATAAGTTTTCGCAAAAAATAACCCCTCATCAGTAATGGGGATATTGGTTGTAACTATGACATCCTGTGCCTGAATGATTCCCTTATTAGTAGTAACTTGGCAAAGATTATTCTCCTCTACCTTCTCTACGGTTGTATTTTCAAATACGTAACTTCCATCACCAGGAATTTGCTTGATCAAATGTAACAGGTATTTGCGAGAATGAAATTGTGCTTGGTTCTCAAACTTAACAGCACCAGCTACAGGGAAAGGTAGAGAAGTTTCACAAACAAATGTTGCGGGTAGCCCTAATTTTAGTGCTGCCTCTACCTCTTTTTCAATGTCTTTGAGATTATCGTCTGTCTCTGCAAAAGTATAGGCATTTTGACGACTAAAATCACAATCAATTTGTTCTTCTGCAACTGTTTTAGCAACGAATTCTAATGCTGCTTGGTTTGACTGTGCATATATGCGTGCCTTTTCTTCACCATGATTTTTAATTAAATCTGCATAAATTAATTGGTGAAGCGAAGTAATTTTAGCTGTAGTATGACCGCTAACTCCAGTAGATATCTGTCTCGATTCAATTACCGCAACGGTTTTACCTGCACGTTTAAGTAATCTGGCAGCAGTGATTCCTGCAATGCCTGCGCCAACGATGGCCACATCTACAGATAGATTTTTGCTCAGTGATGGAAAGTTAGTTGTAGGTGTTGAGTCAATCCAATAAGAAATGTGTTTTCCTGAGATAGTAGGCATATTTTTTCGGTTACTTGTTGGATAAATACAATACTTTGATGACCAAACTATTTTTTAAGAATAAGACTTAAAAAATTTAGGTTTACTGATTACTAATTTAGTCAAATTTCATGTGTAAATTACATTAATTTTATCTTCAAATTTACGCACTAATCACAACATAAATAACCGCAGAGAACACAAAAAATAGAAATAAGAGGAAAAAAGACTTTTTGCATGATTCATCTGTTATTAATATTATCAATTCTTTTATATATGTTTTAGACTATGAAATAATACTACCTTATGGATAGTTTTGAGTAATAAGTTTGAAAATACATACTAGTCTTAAGTTATAGGTAAATATTCAAAAAAAATCTATTTTTAATTCCTAACTATTATTTTAAAAGTTAGAATAAAGACATCAAAATTATGTAATTTTGCAGAGGCTGTAAATCCTGTGTTGCCATGTCTTGCTGAAGGCCATCGCTGTAGAGAATCGGTATGTCAAAGCTGGCAACCAAGATGAATGTTCACTGTTAACTGGGAGAGTTACACGATCTGCCAAGATGGGTGCATGAATCCTACTTTCTGACAAAGTTAGACGGGTCTTGATCTAGTCGATGCTTAGTGGGAATGGGTGCTGGCTGCCCATCACCGGCAAGGGCTGCGGTTTTCTCCAGGGATTCCCTCAATCGCTTGGCTGCGTAGATAGACATATCTCTAGGTACATTAATGCGATCGCGCAAATATCTTAGAGCTACATCAGATCCCGATGGAGGTACACAGTCTTCACCGGTCATCATGTGTGTTAAAGCACAACGTAAGGCTTGATCAAACAATTCATCATCTAAGGGGTTGACTCGGATAATATTGATCCGGTGTTCGATAGTTCGTTGAAGCGCTTCCATGCGGGAGTTTTCGGGTTCTGGATAAGTAACATCTGGTAACCCGAACCAGGGACCGTTATCTACCCGCGCTTTATTGATCAGCATCTGGGTTTCGCCGTTTTCCCAACAGCCCCCCATCTGGGGCGGCAAATCATGTACGTGGGTGTGAAAGTCGCTCTGGGTACCGCAGTAGGTAGGTCGGCTTTCCATTGCGGCAAACCATGCGCTCAAGCGAGGGTTTTCTTCCCGCAGTGAGTAGCCTTTGTAGTAGTAAAGGCTCGCATTCATTCGTTCTACATAGGGCGTAAAAATGACATCGACGATGCCGAAGCTATCTAGAAAATAAGGGCTTGGGGTGCGGCCTAGAGCTTCCTCGACTTTAGCCACCACGCCGATAAATTGTTCTCGGTTGCGTTTTTCCTGTTGAGGGGAAATTGCTGGATAGCACAGCCAAGCGCACCAGGCTCTAAATAAAAGTCGTTCTAATTGACGTAGAGGAAGCACCGTGCGGTCTTCCATTCCTTGGCTCAATGGTCCAAAAACCTTTTCCAAAGCGATCAAAATATCATCGCTTTCCTTAATAATCCGTCCATCTAGCTCGATAGCAGGGAGCATTCCTGATGGTACCTTACGTTTGTACCAACTTTCTTTCTCCCCATAGCAGAACATTGTCACTTTTTCGATGCGGTAGGGAATCTGCTTTTCCTCTAGCCATAACCACACTTTTTGACAGTAAGGACACCAAGCGTGGTTATCGCGGTACAGCGTTACCCGCACATCAGATTCGGGCTGTCCAAACAAGCGCAACCGGGCTTTAGCGTTGGTGAGACCATTAACGGTATCTATTTGATAGTCCGTGAGGGTTTCTAGTTCTTGCCAGCTTAAGGGTGCAGTAGTCATAGGGTGAGTTGCGTAGGTCAATACTTAAGACTTTTCTTGACTCTACAATATTTTCAATAAGAATTATCTGAACATCACTAGAGGTACGGAGAGAAGTCTCTGCTATAGATGCTACTGCAATTCAGCGAGTTAATTAATGCGAGTATCGCTGAATTGCAGTAGGAAGGAGATTTTAAACCCCTACTTTTTCTGGTTTGCTCACATTAAGATTAAGATAGTTTAAAAGAGCTTCCGAATCACCAATTAATAGACCATCAATAAAGACTTGAGGAACTGTTGTTGCTCCTGTGACAGCACGTAGAGAGCGGGTTGTAATGCCTTTACCCAAGGTAATTTCTTCGTACTCTATGCCATATTCTTCTAACGCAGCTTTGGCGCGAGCGCAGAAAGGACAACCAACTTTAGTAAACAGGGAAACTAATTTTGGCTTTGCTGCTTGGGGGTTAATGTAATTGAGCATTGTTTGAGCATCAGATACCTCAAATGGATCACCAGGTACATTTGGCTCAATAAACATTTTGTCAATTACACCATCTTTCACCAGCATGGAATAACGCCATGAACGTTTGCCAAAACCCAAGTCTGCTTTATCTACTAGCATTCCCATGCCTTCAGTAAATTCACCGTTGCCATCAGGGAGTAGAGTGATATTTTCTGCTTCTTGGCTTTTTGCCCATTCGTTCATGACAAAAGCATCATTGACAGAAACACAGACAATTTCATCAACACCATTTTCTTTAAAGACTTTAGCTAACTCGTTGTAACCGGGTAGGTGAGTCGATGAACAAGTTGGTGTGAATGCACCAGGTAAAGAGAAGACTACGACTGTTCTACCTGCGAATAAATCACTGGTTGTTACATTAACCCATTCGTTGTTTTGACGAGTTCGAAAAGTGACTTGAGGAACTTTCTGGCCTTCTCGATTGGAAAACATAAATTTAATTCCCTAGCTGATGAAATTTTATTTTTGATTGTCTCTTACTTTTAAGCGTAGTCGTTATGAGTATATTTGTCAATAATCGGAATTGAGTTGGTTACACCCCTAACGGATGGCGATCAGCTCAGCTGAGCTGATCGCTAGTAGAATTTTTATTGATGGGCGTAACCGTGCCATAACGTCCACAAACTATGACTAGTAAAGAGTTTCAATCCGCTTTGCGCTCTTTCAACACTTGATCGAGTAATTGTCTAGCTGGTTGTGCTTTAGTCAGTGCTGCTTGGTGGTCACTGTAAGCACGAACCAAGCGAGATAAACTACTGACACCAGTCTTAAGTTGCTCAAGCTCTTCACCTGTAACTAGTTCCCCATCCAGCATCCGCCCGATTAAAGGTTTAATATCCCCCACTTCCTGCCGAACTTTTTGCAGTTTTTCTACAGTACTCAGTAAGGATTTTAGTGAATTCAAAATATGATCAATATCTTGGGTATCTTCCACAGGTTCAGAGGAATTGTCATTTTCTAACACTGTAGGCAATTCCTGTGCAGTTTCACTTTTAACCCCGTTTGGCTTTGCCATTAACGCTTCCTCAATAATTTGTTTTAGTCTATCAACAAAGCTAGGGGAGAAGAGGAGCCTCACAGGTTTAGGTTTTTTACGCTTTTCTCAAAAAAATGGGTTTAGGGTGTAGGGGTGGATTGATAAAACTATGATTATTTCGTTAGTTTTATAGTCATCACTGATTGCGCCTTTAAAAACCTACACTTATTAGAGAGGCGCAGGGGAAGAAATTCTTTAATTTTGAATTTTGAATTGGTATTATGGCTTATCTACAAACCACGAAATTAAACTGTGCAAGGTTTTATTAATTTAGACAAGCCATTTGGTTGGACTTCCCACGACTGTGTAGCGCGGGTGCGTAAACTGTTACGCCTCAAACGTGTGGGACACGCTGGAACATTAGATCCAGCCGCTACTGGGGTGTTACCTATCGCCATTGGCAAAGCTACAAGATTATTGCAATATCTCCCAGGAGACAAAGCCTATAAAGCCACTATCCGCTTTGGTGTGCGGACTACAACGGATGATTTACAGGGAGAAATTATTACTTCTCAACCTTGTATAGGATTGAGTTTGTCTGAGGTGACAGCTGCACTCTCCAAATTTACCGGCAAGATTGAACAAATACCTCCCATTTACAGTGCGATTCAAGTGGAGGGAAAACGCTTGTATGATTTGGCACGTAAAGGTGAAACAATAGAAGTACCTGCGCGGACTGTAGAAGTTTTTAGTATAGAAGTTTTAGATTGGCGAGAAGGGAATTTTCCCGAATTAGACGTGGCGATCGCCTGTGGTAGTGGTACATATATTAGAGCGATCGCTCGTGATTTAGGTGCAGTTTTCAACACAGGTGGAACTCTCGCCGCTTTAATCCGTACTCATAGCAGTGGCTTCAATTTAACAGATAGTCTCACCTTTACAGACTTAGAAACTCAACTGCAAGCTGGTATATTTCAAGCAACTCCTGCCGATACAGCCTTACAATATTTACCATCCGTCACTTTACCAACTATATCTGCACAAAAATGGTGTCAGGGACAACGAATTGACTTTACCTCAGAAATTGCTGGTAAAGTGCGAGTTTATGAAACAGACACTCGTTTTTTGGGAATTGGGGAATTGCAAGAGGGTGTGTTAATTCCTCAGATGGTTTTTGAACCAATTTCTTAAATAGATTTGAATATCTTAGGTGCGATCGCCTTGTGCCAATTCCTCATTGATCAGGATATTGTGTCAGATATTCATACCATCTGGGATGTGGACTGCGTATCGTCTATTCAGCTACATCTCATATTTTTATCAAACAAAAATTTCCCAGATTCTTTGATATAGTTGCCAAAATAGCTTACACCAAAGTCAAGCAACCAAGAGTCGGTTCCAAAAAGATTAGTAAGCTGAATATTAATCTCGTTAAGTACCGCATCATATCCTATATCTGCAAGATTATTCCTGGTCAATATGGAAAACCCAACACTTACGCTACGGTCAAATTGAGCTTTGTCTTTTTGATTTAGGTTATTAGGTCTGAAAATATTTCTAATTCCTTCTTTAATTAGAGCTTCAACCAATGCTTGACCTATAATTTCGTTATTATTAAACCTATGAAAAACTAGACAAGCATTGGATGGTGTATTGGAATTGGGAAATGCAACAACTACATACTCTTTATGACTATTACCAGGAAGCCACACCAATTCATCAACACTGCCACGGTTATTTTGATAATTAATTAGATTATGAACCTTCAGGGAGGTGGGATCAAAACTTGTACCGACTAAAATATCCCAATTTCCACGGTTATTTAGATGCTTTAAAGTCAATACGCCTTTTAAATTAGGGTTGTCTTTGACGACAAAACACACATAGCCACGGTTTCTTTTTCCAGGGCCATTATCTCTGAAATTCGTATAGCGATTATCGCCCAAGTCTCCACATATATTGGGTGCTGCTATTCCAGGACGAGGAATAGATACTAAGAGTGTCAGGCTAGCAATTAATAATTTTGCAAGCTTAAAACCTTTCATTTTCAACATTATTTTTGCCTACAAATTGATTAGCAGTACATTCCAAGTAAAATAGCGTCGCCCACACTTGCGCCACAATTAAAATGAAGTAATGAACCCCATTTTGACAAATGTGCAATTACCTGGAACTGTCAAGGATGATTTCATATCCTCAGCAAGACAATAGACCAGTTGGATTAAATGCCTAAGGATATATAGAACTCATATTTGATTTTGGTATCCCTTACGGGAGCGTAGCCATAAAAACTCAATACAACTCAAAGATGCTTCTTTCGCATCACCTATTACCTGCTTACGCCCTAGAAACTACAATTAGATTTACAGACAATCTTTTCCTGCTTTTCATCAGCACCGTAAAATGTGATGCTGTGAACCGTACCACCAAGCCCAAAAAAACCGCTTCTAGTCAAGTCAATATGGACTCGCAGCAGCTGAGAGACTTCGCCATTGATTTGTGTAAAAGCTGATATTTGACACCCTTGATTTGCTGATTGGGTAGACCGAAATCTAATGGGTTTTGCAATTCCTCGTGCTTTGAAGCCGTTCACTTCCATGACTACTTCATTATCTGAAACCGATTGACGGGCGATACCAAAAGCTGGAACTTCAATTGCTAGTAGACGTTCTAAACGACCATTTTGAAGTTTCCAATAAGGGTATACAGGTTTAGAAGTTTTCCAAGAGCAATCTGGGTTATTTTGTACACCATAATGTACCTGATTACCGTTGTCACTCTTGGAGATGAAGAAAATACTGTTGAGGGTTGTAGCATAGGAGCGGGTGGTTGGAACAAGTAAAAGTGCGATCGCACCACCTATAAAAGAAAGATTTACTAGCTTTTTTAGTAGCTCGGACATAAGCTTTGGCGTTTGATATCGAATGGGCAAAGAATAGTATTTTTTGATGGTACTTTGCGTAAAACACTTGTATTTGGCTTGTAGTTGCGCTTTACCGCATAGACACAAAACTGCTTCTCGCTCAGTAGCGCAACTGCAAACCAGTGGTGATTATTTGTGGCGACTTACTGAAACCGTAGAATCATTATCGCCAGCATTTGTTTACCCCCCAGCAATTTTCAAGCTGAGTACGCCTTCCCGTTCCTAGTTGATTAATTTTAGGGCTATAAACAATCGTAGGAAGACTGGCAATTGTCAAGCTGAGTACGCCTTCCCGGAACTGTACTGGAACTGTCATTGCCCCAAAAGGGTGCCGTCTTCACTAATGTGTCAATTAAGAAGTCCCGCATCCGAGCGTTTCGTTCCCGTTCTGCCGCCAGAAACTTTTCTCGCTCCTGGGGTGTGAGGCTTTGGAGGTATGCTTCTCGATGTTTTCTAGCTGCTTGTCTAGCAGCTTCCCGCCGTTGTCTAACGGCTTCTAGCCTTCTTTGTCGTTGCTCATAACGTTCTTGTCTTTGTCTGGCTCTTTCTCTGTTGCGTACCTCGCGGTCTACTGTATTGATTATTTGGTTGAAAGACCCGAAGGAGTTAGCAATCTGGATGGTTTTTGCTGTACTGGGTAAAGATTTATTTGTCGAAGAATTGACTAACTCAGTTGCAGCTAAAGATGGAGAAATGCTAGAGATGGAAAATAAAGCCAGACTTGATAACCCAACAATAAATTTCATAGGAATATATCCTGATAGTGGTAGCTTTTTGTGACTAGGATAATCGATGTTTGTAAGTATAATTGCAGAATGGACACTGATAGCGCCAGACATTCTGACTTATCTTTGCAATTTCATTTTCTATCCTTCACAATCTATGTACGTTTAAGATTTACACCGTGCTGCAAACAGTAAATAAGTTTTTCCCCGACTACAATTTTTTTACAAGATATTAGGCCTGTCATGTTACTAGCCCTATATTTGTGTAGTCTTACTTCTTCCTGCAACAGCAAGGCCGATACCAACAGAACCGAATATTCCAGCAATCGCAAGAGAGGTAACCATTGCATCTTGCTTGCCTTTCAATGCTTGCTCGTCGAACTTATCCAAATCTGTTACTTTACGAAATAGCTTATCGGCTTGACTTCGACTTTCTAACTCATTTTGAAATTGAATTATCTGAAAAAAACTTGCACCTCCAAAAATTAGAGATATTATTGCAACAGCGAAGAGTATCCCCCCAGCAACAGTCATCATTTGCTTCATGATCTAGCTCTCTTAATTTATCCTTCACAATATAGATACGTAAGAGAATCCCTCAGTGCTGCAAAAGACTCAAAATTTTTTTCTGGAGGCTTATAAGCTGTTAAGCATTTAATTTGCATATTGAGACCGCAGGGGGGCAGGGAGCAGGGGGCAAGGGAGAGGGTTTACAGCTTTTACCAGCATGAAATTGATGCAATTTAAATGACGATTAGCTTACCAGACCAACATTGACTGAGCCAAAGCAATAGCTTCAGCTTCTCCACGATCAACTAAGATTGATAATAGTTCTAATATCAGGGCTTCAGGAGATTAAATTTCTAACCAAGTTAATTGACTGACGGCTTGTGCGCCAGGTAAACCTGCACCTTGGACTGTGACTTCATCCCATACTGCTAGGGGAATTAATATTTGCTGATACAGTTGGGGCAGAAGTTCTAGTTGCGCGATAATTGACAAGCAAATGAGGGGGCTGCTATCGGCAACAATCACAGGGTTAGTCATCGCGTAATTCGTCGGCGATTTGGTCATCATCAAGGTTGATAACCGGGATTTGCAAACGCCCTAGTTCGTACATGAATTGGAGTTTGTTCATACTGCAAAAGGCTGCGGCTTTACCAAGGGATAGTCGGCGTAGTTCAAATAACTTGACTGCAAGCAAAAATGTCAATTCTGCTTCTAATGCTTGGGGTGATTTACCGGAGGTAATGAGTAAGTCATCGGGATACTGAAGGGATAAGATGTGCATAGTTTGGCTTTTACTTCCTGATGCTTAATTCTTTCTTGATTATGGCTTATACCAGACCAACTAAGATAGCGATCGCACCCAGTAGGGAATGACTGATGATAATACTATGTAAATTCCGATATTTGGCGTAGTGACAGCCCCAAAAGATACCAATGATCAATGTGAATAGTAGTGTGGGTACATCTTGATAGATGAGGTGAACAAAGCTATAGAGTAATGTTGAGAGGAGAATCTGTAACCAAATCGCTAATTTAGCTCTCGAAAAAATCCCGAATAAAAAGCCGCGATATAAAAACTCTTGCAAAGGAGAAGATACAGCCACAAAAAACAGGTAGAAAGGCCATGTGTATGCAGAGTTGTCGATACGTGAACCTTGCTTCATATAGTAAATGAACATCAGCAAAGCAGAAGCTAATGTTGGTAGAGCGATCGCACTGAGAGAACTTTTTAAGTTTTGTTTCGTAAATCCTAGTTCTACAGTAGAAAATCGGTACAGTCGAGCGATCGCTAAAACAGCCACAGCAGCCAAAATCAAAATATAAAATCGCCAGGAGAAAGGAACTAATCCTAAATAAATCAAAAGAACAGGCAAAATATATGCCAAGCCCACAATCAAAATTACTTTCTGCTGTTCTTTACTGACTAATTTACCTTGCATATTCACTCGTCTCTAACACTATGATCAATCAACCGGACTAACAAGAAGAAAAATAAAGCAGCAAAGAAAATGCTACTTGCAAACCAAGGAGTTAGGGGATTGGTACTACTCATTCCAAACAGATGATCAATGAGATAAACACCAAACCAGCTACCTAGAAGCCCAACGACTAAACTACCTAACAAGAATGACAATAAAATAGGCTGATATTTTTTGCTGGCGCTTCTGGAGATGCTGCTAATAGTTGCCAAAGCTATGATGGCAATAATGGCGTAAACAAGAACATTGAGTCCAGCTAAAGTCCCTCGAAACTCGTATGAAAATAACAGGCTTTTGGTATTCTCTATGCTGTAGCTTTGAAAAGGCACCCACAACAGAATACCTAATTCACACATGATGACGTATGTCAAGTATTTATTCTTGTTAAATATAGAATCTGGTGCAAACAAAATCGTCGCCACAAGTGCCAGAATTTGAACACCACAAGAAATAATGGCAATAAAGGTGAGGGCGTAAAACAACCGACTGACGGAAAAGGCTTGAGGATTTTTTTGCCAAACATCATAGGCGGTAGCAATCCGTAAAAGTGCTTGCATTCCCTTTATGTTATTGGGAAGCATTCGTTCTATAGCTGGTTCTAACTCTGATTTTTTTAGTGTCAAATTCCCATCAACATCAAAAGCTTGACTGATGTGAAAAATTTCTGGGGGAATGCTTTTAATATCTGCTTCTGTATCTGCTGCTGTTCTTCCCCATTTGGAATAGAGTTGCGGGAGTTGCTGTGCGGAAATTGTCGTTGTCGCATCAGATTTAAACTCCATTAACATGATGCGATCGCCTGTAAGCTCAAAGAACAGCCCCCCTAATACGAGAAAAACAGTTAAGAATGTCAAAAATATGAATGGGCCTGTCTTGACACGAATCATGCAATGCGCTCTGTAAGCTGCAAACAGAGGCATCCACAGAAACAAAGAAGGATACACTATCAGATGGGGGTAGAGTTGGGTGTAAAACGTCAAGGTTTCCCAACCCTGAAATTCGCACAATATCCCTACAGGTAGACAAACTAGCACAGCGATCGCAACTATAGCCAATACCATTTCCCACTGCCAAGATAACCTCCTCTCTGAAAATAAACGATTCCAGGTGAGTTCTTTCGCCAGAGGATTGGCAACAATTACAGGTAGCCAACTTTTACCTGGTTCAAATTTCTTTTGTAGCTGCTGTCTGGCTGCGTTCATCGAGGCATATAAAGAGCGATCTTTAACAAAAGCCGCGAGAAAATGCCTCAATAATTCTCTAGCAACGGAGGACTCAACCATTTCCCGCATCACAATACAGTAAGGTAGTGATAGCTCAGTTAGCTGGTTTGCCAGTCCTAGACCATCACAAGAATTAAAGATTGCTAATTGTAGCTTTTGGTTAATTGCACCTTGGAGTAAATCTTTTAGTTCAGTGATGGCGATAATACCTTGTACGCCATCGGCTGGGTTAATTTGAAACCGTCCAATTCTTCCATTGCGATCGCTTTCACTGTGTCCAGCAAAAAAGAAAATGTGCCACCCTTGGGGGTCTTTTAACTTTTGTTCTAATTCTTGGCGTGTAGGTTGTCTGAGAATATGGGGTTCGCCTCCATGCTGTCTCAGACTTTTGATAAAATCTTCTTCTTGTGCAAAACCCAGCTTTTCGTCACCAAAAACTACAAGTATGCGTGCAGTTGCTCTCAGTTGTGGTGTTTGCTTTTGTGTTAGTCGCTGGAAATTTGTAGCACTAATGGCAACTTCCACACCCCTATTAGTATAACTAGCTAATGTATCCCACTCTTGCCAGGGAAGTCCTCGTAGTTGTCGGTCTTCTGTCTGCACAATAATCTGGACTTCATCTTTGTCGTTAATTCTCTTTCTGAATCTGTCCAAAACTTGACCAACTCGTAAATCAATTTCTTCATTTTCATCGATCCAGCCATCTCTACCTAACCATTTGTTCAATTCAGCTTTCAAGGAATTAGCAAGTTCTGTGAGATTAACTGTCCCGGAAACAAAATTATCCCGATTTCTGGCAACCCTACGATTACCTTGAAGACCAATATAATACTGCCATTGTTTGAACTTATCTTCGAGAGGTTTTGGTAGAGGATAAAGAAACGAAACGAGTTCTTCTGTTTGCCCTTCTTGATCATAAATGGCAACGGTAACAGGCAAAACTTCAGAATTGTTAAGTTTTACCCTGCCGCCAATTTTAAAGTATATTTTAAACGCCATTATACTAATTCAAAATACCATCAATTAAGCAAGTCAAATTTCAGGCTATCAAGACCTCAATTTTTTCTCGATTGTTTAATCAGCATTGTTGAAATGAGACCTTTCTCATAAGCATTCTGCTATTAAGTCAATCGTGCTAGGTTTAATATATAAACGTTTGAGAGTCCTTCCTTGCTGCAAAAAATAAAAATTTTTCTGCAACTGCTTGTTCAAGCGATGAAATATTCTCTAATACTGGCTTCTCCTAACCGCAACTCTACCCAGAATTCTTCACCAGGCAATAATTCCAGAGGGATAGAAATCAGATCAGCCACTTCATTTACTGTTTCGGTATAAATATCAGATTCGTCTGGGACACTCACCTGCATTCCTCTAGGTAAATATGTATTTTCACCTTGAACAATTACTCTCACCAACATCAATTCATCGTCGCTTTGCGAAACAGAAAGTTGCAGTTCAAATACTTGCCCTGCCAGATCGAGTTTTTTCTTGCAGGTAGCACCCCGCAGATCGCGCATTGAGGGTTCCCATTCTGCTGTATAAATATTATTTAACCAGTTTCTTAAGTAGGTAATTTTCCTTTCTGCAAATTCTTGCGTCAGGTCATTTATTGGGGTTGTTTGTGCTTGCGCCAAGTAATCGGCTAAATCATCCATAGACTGTAAATCAGCAAGAGCCACTTCTGCATCTGTAATTTCGGGATGCACAGCAGGTAAAAAACCTATTAGGGTTGCCGCTTGTTGTGAACTAGCAATTTCTACAAATAAATAGCCGATGCGGATATCTTTGGCATCACTCAAACTTTCCGATGGGATAATAATACTTTCCTGTCCTGTAGCAATTACGCAACATTCCAAATTCCCTAATCCAGATAGTTCTAGCTCGTTAGCTTCGCTCCATAGACGATGCGCTGCATTCCATCTTTCTTGTTTGGTAAGATTAGTTTCAAAACCGAGCAAACGCAAGTAAGCATCGGCTACGAGTACAGCTAAGGTGTTCAAATAAACCCTTTCTTGGGCTGCTGGCGTGAAATACTGTGATGCGTAGGCTTTGGCTTGTCGGCGAAACGATGCAGGTATGGGGAAAGGAATTGCCAGTTCTCGTAACGCAGTTAACTTATCGTTCATAGTTATCCTCTCCAAACAGCCTCTGATTTTTGTCTAACCACTGTCGCATCAAGGATTTACATTTTCTTTCCCAATGAGACGAGATAGTACCGCGTGGTAAGCCAAGTTCTGTAGCAATATCTTTCTCTTCTTTACCACTAACGACTTTTAAGTATGCAAGTAATTGACAGTTGACTTGTGGGTTATTTCTAATGTGGCAAGTCTTGAGAAGATTATCAGGATCGTCTTTAATCCATTGCACAAAAGATTCCCAAGTATCGAGCAGCAATGTAGCATCTACTGGAGCAGCAACTTGATCTAAAGGATCGAGTTCAGCTGCATCATTGTGCCATACAAACTGTCTGCGAGAGCGATCGCGTTTAGCCGCCCGCAGTTCATCTCTGTACTGATTGCGAAGACATATATTAAACCAAGTCAAGAATGAACCTCGATGAGGATCGTATTTCTCGCAAACTGTCTTACTCAAATTAAACATAGTTTTATATAGAGCTTCTTCGTAAATACCATCCCTGCTATTCCCGGTAGGCTTTGAATTTTGGAGAACTCTCAACAAACTGTTGATAGCTTTACTACGCTGTGGGCTAGTTGGTGGGTGGCTGCAAGCCTCTTGAATGAGTGATTGCAGGTAGAGGTTTAGCTCGTCCATAGACTTATGACACAGGATATAGTTATGGCAGTGTCATTAAGCATAAGATACCCCCCACTACTATGAATACGAAGAATCATGCGATCGTGCTGCAAAAATAATCTGTGGTATTTGTCAATCCCTATAACGATAAAGTAAGAAAGGAAGATTTCAGGAGATAGCTGTGGTTCTTAAACGCTTGATTATCGAAATGGGTATGGGAGTAGATCAACATGGACAGGAGCCAACAGTAGCAGCAGCAAGAGCTGTACGGAATGCGATCGCTCACAATGCTTTACCTGGTGTTTGGGAAGTCGCTGGTTTAAGTCATCCCAATGAAATGATTGTAGAAGTCCAGGTAGCAGTACCCTATCCAGAACAGGTGAGATCAGAAGAAGTATTAGCTGTTTTACCCTTCGGACGTAAAAGCCTGAAGGTAGAATTTGGAGGTATGGTAGTTCCAGGGCGGGCTATTCCCGAACTCAACGATAAAAATGACGAAATGTTAGTAGCGATCGCATCGGTGACTGTTTTGGTAGAGACTAATCAATAGTTATTAATTGTCGAAAGCCAGAGAGAAATTAGTCGTGTCAGACACAACAGCTATCAAGTCACCTTGATCATCAATAGCTGTATCTAAAGCTGATAATTTTATAAATTTGTCTCGCAACAGGCTCAAATGAACCTTTAATTAGAGATATGTTTGACTGGAGAGGATTATGCAGCCACTCAATACAGCTTTGCATAGAGGAATTAGTTCACCAAAGGCTTTGTATAGCCAAATCCATCATGATAATTTTTCCTCTTCTTCATAAAACCAAATTTCTGCCAACAGACTTAACCCCATCAGCCAAATAAAGCAGACAACTGTAATCCAGAGTATTACTAACATAGCGATCGCCTCCAAACAACAATTTTTTTTCCTGGTTTAATAGCTCAGTCTGGCGTAAAAAATGCTACACAAAACTTAATTATGATTAGTTTTATCTCATCGCAACCCTATATAAATTATTACTTTTAATCACTAACAGTATTCACTTAATTAATAAAAATCAATCTTCAAGGTAAAGTTATACAATTTGAATATTCTCAGCAAATTTCCTGCTATATCCTCATAAATCTGCGCTAAACTAAATATATTGACATAGAAATCTCTGGCAGTAAGTTCTAAAGTCGAATAACTTTATTTACTCCAGGAACCATGTCTCACGAGCATGACGAATCAATCCAGATTCAGCAATTAGCCAGTCTTAAACCCACACATTTTGCTGATTTAATTAGAGCCGCACAATTGATTTTTGATCCTGCTGGAGGAGTATCAGGAAGATACATAAAAGTAGACTGGCAAGAATTTGGTATTCCTGATAATGTAGCCGAGAATCTCAAATCGCTTGGTGAAAAATATCGCTATGCTTCACCCGCCATATCTAGTGAAATCATTTGGAGTCAGTTAACTCCAGAAACTCGGTTGTGGTTTATCAATAATAAAGATGAACTGTGGAAGTTGGAAGAAATTTTTCCGGCTTTAGACGAAGACTAAAATTCCAGCAAATTTCTCCACAGCAATATAGATTGATACAGGGACACAACTATTTTGTTCCTACTTTACGCCATGTGCAGCTTTCTCTCAAACCTAACCCCCAATCCCTTCTCTTGTAAGGAAAAAGAGCAAAAATCGAAGCCTATAAGTTGCACATCGCGTTACTTTTATTTTCAACAGTTTGAGGAGATGAGAATATTTGAGGTAATAAATCTCAATTTTTGACTGCGGTGATTTCCTTAAATACTCCCTATCAGATACAGAATTATGTTATGCAAGGATATATTAACTAATGTTAATTAATGCTGTGTTTGATTTTTTTGGGATATGTTTATTGTGTTATAAAATACAAATTTTCTACTTAGTTAGGAGAATGCGCCAATCTTCAGCAATAGGCTACGTCCCAATACGGTTCGGTTAACAGAGTTATCTGTTGAGGCGAGCAGGGGGTGCAGGGGGAGAATAAAAGCAGGGGAAGAGAAATTGCTTAATAATAACTCTCTTCCCTCCCCTGCCTCCCCTGCACCCCCTGCTTATCCGAACCGTATTGGGCTACGTCCCAGCGTAGATATTGCGCTATTTTTAACTGCATATTAAAAATAATTTAAGAAATCTCTGTCAATGAATCAAAGTCTAAGTATTACTACCGCCCAGAAGGAACCTCCTAACACTAGTCCTGTAGTGGCTAAATCACAGCTAATTGTCAAGCAACTTATCATCCTCTGTTTAGAAATGCTCCTAGCATTACCTCTGGGTTGGACATTAACAAAGTTGCATTTTGGCGGAATTTCTTGGATATTTGGAGGAATTGCCGCAGGAACAGCAATTTTGCAAGGATATCGAGTTTTTTATAACTATTCTCCCAAGCCTAACCGAATTGCCAGAAAAGTAGGAATGGGACTAGTTGGGCTGACTGTTGGTGCATCCAATGCCAATAGTAATCTAGTTAACATTGTTTCTGAGATTCCTATATTTATCTTTCTAACTTTATTCTTGCTGTTATGTGGTGTGAGCATTGGCTACATATACTCTCGCTTAAGTAAAACCAACATATTAACAGCAATGTTGGCTACAGTTCCCGGTGGTGTAGGAGTGATGTCATCGATCGCCGCCGACTATAATCGCAATGTGACATTAGTAGCCTTAGTGCAAGCAATTCGTGTTACTTCTGTAGTCCTACTCATTCCTTTCATCGCTAGGACATCTGTTGGTAATTACCGAAATCCGCCAACACTTGCAATTCAACGTGTGTTGATCAATTTTGAACCATTACAATTAGGATTGCTGGCAGTAGTACTCCTAATTACCGGAATTATAGTTTATCTGGCAATAACATGGAATATTCCGGCTGGCGATTTTTTTGGTGCATTAGTTCTGGGAGCAACATTCAATTCTTTATTAGAATATTTGCCTTTTTTCAGTAATATTCACTTCCATCCGCCATTGTTGGTTAACATTATCGGTCAAATGCTGCTAGGAATTACCATTGGTGAATATTGGGGAGAAAAACCCAATTTTGGCAAAAGAACTGTAGGTTACGCCTTGATGTCTGTAGCTATGACCTTGGTTGCTGGTGCGATCGCTGCTATTCTGGCCATGCAGTTAACCTCCTGGGACTGGTTGACTTGTCTGTTAGTCACAGCACCAGGCGGAGCAGCAGAAATGATTTTAGTCTCTTTGGCTTTAAATCACAATGTAGAAATTGTCACAACTGGTCATTTAGTGAGACTTATTGCCATTAACAGTTCTTTACCACTTTGGCTATTTTTATTCCACCGTCTTGATGGTCTGGGAATTGGGGATTAGAGAATGTAGGGGTGTAATGCTACTACCGACTGATTGTAATTGTGAATTCTTCTAGGCGATCGCTTTCGTAAAATTTTTGGCTGAATACCATCTATACTATTTACTAAAAATCCGATTATCAGTTTTTAATAGATGCAAAGCTATGATTTCTCATGATAGGGATTCAACTTCTGTTGTCAATGAACTGCTGCGACAAATCAAAATTAAAGAACATCAAATGAAAATCGCCCAAGAATCTAATATGCTCTATGTAGCTCAAGCATTAGAGACGCAGTTGTTAGAGTTGCGATCGCAATTGTCTCAGCAGCCAGACTTGCAATTTCAAGCATTAATGAGTTTGTTAGACGATTAAAAATAAAATGATGATTGATTTTCTACCCTGGGATACACTACTTCGTCAGTACGTTGATGAACATGGTCGTGTAGACTATCTGGCGTGGAAAACACAACAACCCCATGCGCTGCTCGATTGGTTGCAGAGGTACAAGCACTGGCATTTTGAATCTAATTCCCATACTTGTGAGCAATTAGCATTGTGGATTAACCTCTACAATGCTTTTACTATTTTGACAATTTTAGAACGATATCCACTTAAATCAATTCTGCCCAGATTTCTAGGTATTCCCAATTGGCTAGCCTTTCTATGGTTCTTTCAAAGACAGGCTTACCACATATTTGGGGAGCGTTACAGTTTAACTCAAATAGAGCATCAAATTCTCCGAAAAAAGTTGCAAGAACCACGAATACATTTTGCAATTGTTTGTGCTTCAATCGGTTGTCCTTTATTGCGTTCTGGTGCTTATTTTCCTGAGCAAGTGATGCAGCAGTTAGATGAAGATGCTCAACGCTTCATTAATAATTATGAAAAAGTCCATTATGACTTCTCAACTCAAACACTCTACTGTAATAAAATCTTCAAATGGTATCGTCAAGATTTTTTAAAGGTTGCGCCCTCGCTGCCAGAATATATTAGCTCCTACTTGAAAATTGATGCACCTTTGACTGCCTCAACACCGATATCTTACCTTGATTACGACTGGAGTTTAAATCAGAGTCAATAGTTATTGGTGAAGATTATTTTTCTGTGTCAACGTTGGTGTATTTGAGTTAGGAATGGGCTAGAGCCTATATATAAAGTCTTCTAGCCCTTTTTGTTTCCCTGTCAAGTTTTAGACGCTGACAAAATAATTAGCACTGAGGCTAAGGTTGTTGGAGCCTTGAATAATGGCAATTAGTTCGGAAGTAATTTCATTGAGGAATAAAGCTGTACCTGTAACGAAACCATTGGGTACAGCGCCTAAACTATAGTTAAAAGTCGAGCCAGCCAATTGGATTGTGTCTTCTACAGCATTGAAATCAGTGATCAGCGCATAGTCGCCTAAGCCGGAAGTGTTAGGATTACCATCGCTGTAGAAGACATTACCAGTAGTACCTAAGACAAAGCGATCGCCCCCATTTCCACCAGTCAAGCGGTCAATTTCTCCAAAACCTCTTCCTACTGATCCATCAGCCCCCGTCAGCACATCGTTACCGTCATCGCCAAATAAGCGATCGCTGCCAGTACCGCCGAAAATAGAATCATTACCGCGTCCACCGTTCAGGAGATCGTTACCGCTATCCCCAAATAGGAAATCATTACCGTCACCACCGGTAATATAGTCGTTACCAGCATTACCACGGATGGTGTCATTGGCTGCACCACCTGCTAAGGTGTCGTTACCAATAGTACCAACAAGATTGAGGGCAACAATTGTTTTATTATTTCTAGTTCTGGTATAGTTCTCACCCAAAAATCCACCATTGACCACTGTGTTTAAGTTCACAAGTGTGCCGTTGGACTGAGTGAAGCTATGGCCTTGAAGTAACTCTGTATAGAGGGTGTGGGCATAGCTATGATTGCCGACAAAAGACCATTGTCCAGGTTGGAAAAGGTCATTCCAGTTGATGTAGAGGTCTAAACTAGCCAAGCGGTCATCATAACCTAGAGTTTCACTAGTATGTAAAGCTGTCACACGAGTAGCATCAGTGGGATCTAAGCGATCGCCTGCACCTTTACCTTCAAACTCAGGGCCTGCTGGATCTAGTCCGACTATTTGACCAATGGAAAGTCCAGTAGAGGTACGATAAGTAGACCCAGCGAATCCAGCAACGTGTGCGCCTAAGCTATGCCCAATTAAATTAGTGTAAGTGGCATCTACGCCATTATTAATTAAATAGCTGGCTAACTGATTACCCACATCACGGGTTCTACCTGCGGCAGTTGGATAAGATAAGGAACTAGCACCATCCTCCCAATCTAATAAAATGATATTTGCATTGGATTGGCGTTGTCGCAGGGTTTGGGCTATATTTGCCACCCAGCTTGCAGGTTGATAATTGTTACTTGCGTTGCCACCAGTGCTTTGATAACCATGAATAATTACATAGGTCGGCATATCGGAATTAATCTGCCCCAAACGGTTAATAGAACCGTTACCCCAAACATTAAAATTGACTTGAACCATCTGAAAAGTCCTATAAAGAAAAGTTCATCGACGCTCAATATTTTGGCAAGGCAAAATTTTCCACCCACTTAATTGCTTAGATGTCTGCAATGAATCAATTCAAAATTAAAGACAGAGGTGTAGGGTGTGTTAGGCGTAAGCCGTAACGCACCTCCCCCAACCCCTCCGGTGCGTTACGCTGTCGCTAACACACCCTACTGGACTATTTATCTGTTCAAAAATCAAATATGAGTCCTATATTTCCACTAAAATATGTTTTTCAATTCAGCAATGAAAAAATTGTTTTGCCATAGATAAACTAAGCTATTTAGTTAATCTTTTAGTAAAAATTGGTGTAAATTAAATTTAAAATCTCATGAATTTTAATTTATGATTAGGTTATGACTTTTTTAATTAAAATAATTACTATTTATTTCCCAGTTAACGAATATCTTGATAAAACTTTTTAAGATAATTTGCATCAACACCAATTCCCCATAAAATGCCAATATAGAGGTAAACTACCGTTGCTTTCCAACTACCCCAACGTGCCACCCGGCGATCAGAACTTTGGACAATGCGATTCACTAAAGAAATTCGTCCTTTTTTGATGATTTTCAGGCATAAATCACCATCTTCCATAATTGGCAATTCTTCATCAAATCCACCACAATCCCAAAAATCAATCCGCCTACAAAAAATTACCTGATCACCAAATAAAAGACGCAATCCACGAAAAAATAGGTGTGGCTTAAATAATAAAGGTGCATAGTAGGTTTTGAGGTAATTATGTAAAGAAATACCCCAGCGAGTTGTTTGAGCGCCACTCATGAGAGAAATAAATCCTCCACAGGCAACTTTTCTTTCTGCTAAAGTTGTATTAATAATGGTAACTAAATCATCGGGAACCAAAGTATCTGCATGGAGGAAACAAACCATCTCTCCAGTTGTATAGGATGCTCCGTAGTTCATTTGAATAGAACGTCCACGACGCTGACAAAAGATAACTTGTGTATGTGTTTGTGGAAGAAATAACTCGAAATTTTGTTTAGCGATCGCTATTGTCTCATCTTCACTGCCACCATCTACTACTATTACTTCTTTTGCGGGTGGGTTAAGTAAAGTTAGTTGACGTAAGGTGCGTTCTAAACTGGCTGCTTCATTTAAAGTAGGAATAACAATCGAAACTTGAGACATAGATTTCTATCAGTTCTGCCATTGTTATTATTTCACTTGTTGCGGTGTTCAGCTTTCAGCAGCTTTCCCCAGATGGCATCATAAGGATGAACAAACTTTGTTGGATGTTCACCGTCTTTAAAAATAGCTCGTCCTTCATTCACCCACTGGAAAATACCACCACTCAAGTTAAAAACCTGGGTAAATCCTTGACTGTGTAGTTGCTGGGCTATTTTGGCACTACGATAACCAACAGAACAATACACAACTATAGGTATGTTGTGGGAATCTGGTAATAATGCTGTAAAATTTGGTGCAATTGGGTCAATACGTACTGCTGTTTTAATATGACTAACACCATACTCGGCTTGAGTGCGTGCATCTAATATTAACGGTTGAGGCTTTGTCGAATCCAATAGCCATTCAGCAAATTCTGCTGTTGTAATTTGGCTAATGTTGGGAAAGTTGACTTTTATCAAGTATTTCAGTAAGTTTAGCAATAGTTTTGGCATTTTTATAATTATCCTTTGTGCTTTTTATTAGTATCATTTTTGATTTTAAAATTTCATAGAATTGAAGAGGCAATTATGTTGACATTAAATTTTGAGAAACTTAAAAAGAATTTGCTCAACATTAACTACCCAATTACTAAAAAAGAGTTAGTGAAATACGCTGAAGAAACCGGAGTTGATGAACAAGTTTTAAGAGTATTGACGTTGTTACCAGCAAAACAATATAAATCTTTACTTGATGTGAGCAAACATATTGGTGAACTCACAATGGATAAAATTAGTTCAGATAAATTAAGAAAGAATTTGCTTAAAATTAACTATCCAATCACTAAAAAAGAGTTGGTGAAATATGCTGAAGAAACTGGAGTTGATGAGCAAGTCTTAAGAGCCTTAAAAACTTTACCATCAAAACAGTATCAAACATTAGATGAGGTAAACCAAGGCATCAACAAAAGAGCCAGTTGATAACCAAATAATTATTTGCTGAGTTGTAAGTGGGGAGCAGGGGGCAGGGAGCAGGGAGAGGGGGGAGAAAATTAATGACTAATGACTATGGTAATCCCTCAAATTTCAACCCCCGTCTGATTTTACGGTTATTTATAGGCAGAAATTTTTGAATTGATATGTACATGAAATGGGATTAATCTTTCTTGACATATTTAATATAGAAAATCCTGGCAATATGGGGATGGATTTGTCTATTTATCAATTTCATGCAAACTAGAAAAGCCTGGCTGTTGACAATGCTGTTTGTAGCAATGTTAATAATCAGCATCATCACAGGTCATAGTCATTCTTTGCAAGCGGCTTCATCTGTAGGCAAAGACACACTGACGATGATTACTTCACCAGATTACCCGCCTTATGAGTTTTATGATACCAAGGGAGGAGAGCGGAAAATCGTTGGCTTTGATATAGATATTGCCAATACCCTTGCTCAAAGATTGGGGTTTAAACTGCGGATTATGGAGTCAGACTTTAACGGCTTAATTCCCGCACTCCAAGCAAACCGGGCTGATTTTGTCATGGCTGGGATGACACCCACGCCAGAACGTCAGAAAAATGTTGATTTTTCTATTATTTATTACGAAGCCAAAGATACCATTGTTGCACCCAAAGCTAGTAACCTCAGACAACCACAAGATTTGGTAGGTAAGACTGTCGGGGTACAATTGGGGACGATTCAAGAGCAAAATGCTAAAAAAATTGCTGCAAAAGTCACAGGTATTCAGATCAAGCAGCTTAATAGAGTACCAGAAGTAATTCAAGAAATTAAATCGGGGCGGATAGATGCAGCGATTGTTGAAGATACCGTTGCGAGGGGATTTGCTCAAGCTAACCCAGAGTTAGAGTTTAACGTGATTCCCTCAGACGAGGCTAGTGGTTCAGCGATCGCCTTTCCCAAAGGTTCCAATTTGGTAGCACCGTTTAACAAAGTCCTACAACAAATGCAGGACAACGGCGAACTAGAAAAATTAGTAAATAAATGGTTTTCTCAGACTACCACCACTGATGCTGCATCTTTACCACCAGCTAAAGGCGGACTAAATCTCGACTTTAGGCGAATTTTCCCAGACATTCCCTTTATTCTTAGAGGTATCCCCCTGACGTTGCTGTTTACCCTATTGTCAGTATTTTTGGGGTTAATTTGGGGTACGGTTCTTTCTTTGTGTAAAATAACCGGGTTCAAACCCCTCATCTGGATTGCTAACGCTTATACTTCCGTATTTCGCGGTACACCTTTACTATTACAATTGGCTTTGGTTTACTACGCCACACCCCAACTTACAGGCTACGATATCTCGGCTTTAGAGGCAGGTGTATTAACTTTTACCCTCAATTCTGGCGCTTATATGTCGGAAACTATCCGGGGGGGAATCCAAGCCGTAGATAAAGGACAAGCAGAGGCGGCGATGTCGATGGGTGTTCCCTACAGGTTGATGATGTGGGATATAATTCTGCCCCAAGCATTGAAAAATATTCTACCTGCATTGGTAAATGAGACTATTGGATTATTGAAAGACTCAGCTTTGGTATCAACAATTGGTGTCGTAGAAATATTACGTAGCGCCCAAATCGTCGGAGCAAACAAGTATATTTACTTTGAACCTCTGTTGTTTGCTGGGGTAATTTACTATGTTTTAGTTATGGGTCTGACCTTTAGTGCATCAGTGTTAGAAAGGAGATTGAGACAAAGTGAATAAAGTCGTCATTCGTACAGAATCTTTGTGTAAATCTTTTGGCAAACTAGATGTACTCAAAAATATATCTACAGAGATTCACCAAGGGGAAGTCGTAGCTATTCTGGGGCCTTCTGGTTCGGGTAAGTCTACATTTCTCCGGTGTATGAATTTGCTAGAACGCCCCACCAAAGGTAAAGTCTATTTTCACGACGTAGAAATCACTAATCCCAAAGTAAATATTGGTAAGGTTCGTCAACAGTTGGTGATGGTGTTTCAACACTTCAATCTTTTTCCCCATCTAACGGTAATGCAAAATGTTACTTATGCACCGATGAAGGTGAAAGGATTGAATCAGCAGTTAGCCGAAAATAAGGGGTTGGAGTTATTAACAAAGGTGGGTTTGGCAGAAAAAGCAGATGTCTACCCATCCAAATTATCAGGCGGACAGAAACAAAGGGTAGCGATCGCCCGCGCTTTGGCTATGGAACCAGAGATGATTCTTTTTGATGAACCTACCTCTGCTTTAGATCCAGAAATGGTGAAAGATGTATTACTAGTGATGCAGGCTTTAGCTCAAACAGGAATCACAATGGCCATTGTCACCCATGAGATGGGATTTGCCAGAGAAGTTGCTAGCCGAATTATGTTTCTTGATCAGGGTACTTTAGCTGAGGATACCACCCCTGGGGAGTTTTTCCACAATCCTCAGTGCGATCGCGCCCAACAATTTTTGGACAAGATGCTTTAGTTGTGTCGCATATTTGGGTATGGTTTTTCTCATGCAGAGATGCAGAGAGAATATAGCCTTTTGGCGTTGCATAAATGCGGGATGATTTCAATATTTGGTGTTGATGAATCGAGGGATGATTTAGCAAGTTATAAAATTTCTCCCCCTGCTTCCCCTGCTTCCCCTGCCTGCCTAAATTCATCCCCCTGTTCTGCAACGCCCAATATTTTTGGGGGATGGGCAAGATGTCCACCCTACAAGATTCATCCCTTTATTCAGCAATGCCTGAGCTATGAGCGATCGCAGATCATTGATTACACAGCAATAATACATAGTTATATATACTTTTTGCTACTAAAGATCATAAATCCTTTGTAAGAAAACACTCTACGTATACTTAAGTAGTATTAGCTTAATGGCAATAAATGACTTTTAAAGATTTATTATTTAATATTTTTAATTAAGTCTAAAAAAATAGAAAATTAGCCAATTTAACAAGGTTTTTCCGTTTTAAGCAGTTATTTGCTAAACACCAATTTTCACGTATCATCAAAAATCTATGTAAAAAAAATACTAAAACTTCCGGATTAATTTGTGAAGGAATCGAGAAATGATACATGAGTATACTTTGATTATGCTATTCCACTTATGTATTTATTAAACATACCCGGAAATCCAACTCTTGCTATTTCTCAAGAAGAATTGCGATCGCTCCTAGCTCAAATCGAAGTTGAACTTCATCGCAGCACAGTTTATCGCCGTGTTGTAGGTAAGTTCCAAACATTGTTAGGTTCTGCTGGTGAACAAGCCCAGATTTTGTGTAAAGCATTAGGTAGAGAAGCAATTGGTTTAGCATTTCAGCAGTTTGCTCAACAACATGAAATTGTTGCACAGATTGATCAACCTACTGATAACAGCGACATTGCAAGTATAGTTACCCCCACACAACCACCATCTGAACTTTCCCTGCACAATTCGCCTTCTAGTCAGTCTTCAACAAACCTTACACAAACACCAATACCTCATCAACCTCCAGCAACAACACTAATACAATGGCTCAAATCACACAAAAAAACCTCTAAAAATCAGCTAGCCCAAGAAATGGCAGACAAGCAACGCTTAGAAACCATGCGTCAAATAGGTCAACAACTAAAACAAGCCCGTGAGACGCAAAATTTGAGTTGGAGACAACTCAGTATTTATACACATATATCCATTGAGCAAATGGTAGCCGTGGAAAATGCTGATTTTGACTTATTACCAGAGGATGTCTATCTACGCGGATTTATTCGAGTTATGGGCAATGCTTTAGGGATAAATGGCACAATTTTAGCGGCTTCTTTACCTAAACCGGGAGCGATGAAATCAGTTATACCCTCTTGGTGTCAGACAAAAAATAACAGTAAACCATTGAATCTAGAAATACGTCCGATGCACTTATATGTGGGTTATACGGCCCTTGTGGTTGGAGCCGTGGGCGGATTATCCTATATTTCTCAGCAAGCAAATCCTGATAGGCTAGTCGATTCAGATATAGTAGTTTCTCCCACTTCATCTTCTTTGCGAATACCACAAAAGTCTGAAGCAATAATCAAACCAGGAATTAAATCTACTGGTATTGGTATAAGTATCGGTAATGACATTGCACCACCAGAAGCCTTTTATTAATTCGTCACGAACTTGTAAACATTCTCTAAGGACATCATCAAGAGCCTAGCTTTGAAGCCAGTAATAAGCTAATTTTGTCATCACTCAAGGCTGTTGAAAACAAGTATCCCTGGGCTTGGTCACATTCTAGTAACCTGAGTTGTACCAACTGGTTTACTGTTTCTACTCCTTCAGCTACCACACTCATTCCCAAGTTCCGGGCTAGCGTGACAATGGCGCGGACAATTGCCAATTGCTCACCGTCCCTATCAATTCGTTTAGTAAAAGAACGGTCAATTTTTAAAACATCAATCGGAAAACAGTGTAAATAAGCTAAAGATGAATAACCTGTACCAAAGTCATCGATACACAACTTTATTCCTAAAGTTTTTAATTGTTGAAGAATAGTAGCAGCTTGTTCAGGACTAGCCATAATGGCGCTTTCTGTAATTTCTAGCTTGATGCTGCTAGCGTCAAGCTCAAATTCTTGCAATAATTGCTCAATCTCTTCAACTAAACATGGTTGAGAAAACTGCTTACCGGAAAGATTGACATTTATACTCAAATACTGGAACTGAGGAAAGTCTGAGTGCCATCGTTTTAATTGTTGGCAAGATTCGCGCAAGACAAATTGACCGATCTGGATAATCAGTCCTGTCTCTTCCGCCACGGGGATAAACTCGGCTGGTGAAATTAGCCCTCGTTCTGGGTGTTGCCAACGAACCAGTGCTTCAAATCCAGTAATTTTACCTGTTGCTACTGAAACAATGGGTTGGTAAACAACTCGCAACTCCTGCCGTGCGATCGCCCAGCGCAAGTCAGTTTCCAATTGCAAAAGGGCTACAGCTCGGTCGTACATAGTCTGATCAAATACTATGTGCCAAGCTTTACCTTGCTCTTTAGCACTGTAAAGAGCAGTATCAGCATCTCGGAGCAAATCTGCCGCTTGAACGTACTCATTTGTACCTAGAGCAATGCCAATGCTGGCAGTTGTAAATACTTCATATCCACTCAAATTAAACGGTGACTTGAGTACCTGATGAATTTTTTCGGCTATGCGGGTTGCGTCGTCAATAGATTTAATGTGAGAAAGTAAAATCGTGAACTCATCTCCACCCAAACGAGCAAAGGTATCTTCTGGCCGTAAACAACTTTGTAGGCGTTGGGCAAAACTGACCAGTAATTGATCACCTACTAAGTGACTCAAGCTATCATTCACAACTTTAAAACGGTCAAGATCCAAAATTAATACAGCAAACAACTCATCTGGATATTCTTTAATTTGGGTTATGGCTTGCGTTAGCTTATCCATAAATAAAACTCGGTTAGGCAGCCCAGTCAGATCATCGTAGAAAGCATGGTGGACTAACCGTTCTTCCATGTTTTTTCGTTCAGTAATATCCGTGGCAATACCTTCAATGCGAATAGGTTTACCAACATTGTCATAAATCACATGACTACGGTTAGAAAGCCAGCGTACCTCTCCATCGGGACGTAAAATTCGGTATTCTATTTCTTGGCTACCAGTCAACAACAAGGGTTGAATAGTTTGACTAACCCATTGTTGGTCTTCTGGGTGAATCACCTCACACCACAGGTTTGGGTTATCGTGAAATTCACAAACAGCACGACCATAAACTTGCACAACGGCGGGATTGAGATAAAGAGTGTCAAAGGTATCCGCCGCAATTGACCAAATCACAACTTCCAGAGAATTTAAAATTCCGTCTAAACGTGCTTTGCTTTCTTGTAATGCGGCTTCTGCTTGTTTGCGTCCGTTAATGTTAGTCACCATTCCCAACGCGCCGACATAGTTTCCTTCATCATCCAGCAACGGCGCACAGGAAATAATTGCCCATAAGTCTGAGCCATCTTTACAACGGAATTTAAAATCATGTTTCTCATGAATGCCTTGCCGACGGCGTGAAAGTTGCTCTTGAGCAGTTTCTAATTCTTCTGCATCCATAAAGGAGAATAACGTTGCGCCTATCATTTCTTCAACGGTATAACCCAACATAGCGGCCATCTGTTGGTTGACGAAGGTAGTTTCGTTATCTCCATTGAGTAGCCAAATTCCCTCTCTTGCCGTTTCTACAATCCGGCGATATTGTTCTTCTTGCTCTCGTAATGTCTCTAGCGCCTGTAGGTGTTGGGTAATATCATTCTGAACGCCAATAAAATTAGTTAACTGCCCATAGGCATCAAACACAGGTGCAATGTATAGTTCATTCCAAAATGGTGTACCGTCTTTACGAAAATTTTTGACGATGACATGGCATTCTTTTTGTTTTTGTAGCGCAGAACGCAACACCTCAAGACCTGGCTGATCGGTTTCATTGCCTTGTAGAAAGCGGCAGTTTTGTCCTATGACTTCATGAGCCGAGTAGCCAGTCATAGTTTCAAAGCCTTGATTGACGTAAATAATGGGATTATGTGGTTGATTGGCATCTGTCAACACAATCCCATTACTAGTAGCAGCTAAAGCTCGTTCCATCAAATGTAAAGGAGCTGGCGATGATGATAGCCAGATATCACCTGTCTCAAAAGTTAAATTCCCAGATTCTGGTTTTTCCTCGGTAGTTCCCATGACAGTATTTACATCAGTAAATACGAGCAATGCTGCTAGCTTATTTTCATAATTAACCAGTTTGCCGGAAATTTTAGCTGTAAAGCTTTCTTTGTTGCTCTTTTTGATTTCTATCGCCCAGTTACTAATTAAATCACCGTTTTGTAGGTTGCTAGTTAACTGATGCCATAAATCAGAATTAGCCAAAAAATCGGGTATTATTTGATCAAATACTGGGTTTTCAACAAGCTTATTCTTAAATAAAATTTGAGTACTTTCTAAACAGATGATTACTACCGGAAATGGGTTAATTTCAGCTAATAAATTAATTATTTCTTGTAAATCTAATATTGACTTTTCATAAGGCTGAAATTCTTGTATTAAATTGAGATTTCTAGCCTCACACCCACAGGTACAATCTTCTGTTGGCTGGGAAAAGCCTTTATTTTTTTTCTGAAGGTTCAGATGATTTTTGTACACTTTACCACGCGTAAAAACCATTGCCAGACTTTCTTAAATTACTGAGTAAGTTTAATCAAAAATCCCACTTTTTTAAAAAGCTCTGACACTTGAACTGATAGTGTTTGTACACTTGTACACCAGCAATCTATTATAGCGGTAAATGCTAGCCTAGAACTGTATATAATACAACCTGCTTTTGGTAGACACTTAAATGTTTTCACTGATAAATAATTTTGAGCATCTATGGCAAACTAAAAATTGTTTAGTTGTTTAGGGTTGACTATACAGTAATTACTGAACACTAATTGTTAATTGTCAAAGAGAATTATTAAACTATTCTTAACTTTACTCCTTTTGATAGATGCAGTCACATTTTTTACTGAAAATTTATATATGGACGTAACATTTCTTTAACAAAATGATGTGATAGGCGGAATGCAATATTTTCTAAGTATTTTATTATTACAGCACACAGCAATCTAAATATGACGCTGCGGGGTAAGCCAGTTAGTAGTAAGGAATATTCTAAGGGAACGCTGCGCGAATAGTCCTGATTCTTTTAAGCACTAAATGACAAAGTACTCAGGAATGGAAATTGACTATTTTAAATCTCTGACAAAATCGTTATCGTTGATTCAATTTGATTACTCAGGGGGGATTTTGCCAAACCTATCTCGCTGTAAACGAAGATGAATCTCCCCTAGTTCCAATACGGTTCGGATAAGCAGGGGAGGCAGGGGAGGCAGGGGAGGCAGGGGAGGCAGGGGAGGCAGGGGAGGCAGGGGAGGGAAGAGATTTATTATTAAGCAATTTCTCTTCCCCTGCGTCTATTCTCCCCCTGCACCCCCTGCTCGCCTCAACAGATAACTCTGTTAACCGAACCGTATTGCCCCCAGTTCCTGTTGTAGTGCAACAATACAATTCGCCGATAGTAGATGGCAAAAACGCAAAACTACCCTAGATGTACCTAAATAAGAACGCTTTCAGGACATACAAGGGCAGTTTTGGCGATCGCTTTTAGTCCAGATAGCAAAATTCTGGCAATAAGCAGCGATGACAAGGTTTTCTGAGTTGGATAGATTGCTGAATTGGGAAAAATTGGTATAAAACAGCAAAATTGAAAGAGTAAGGAGTGTTGAGTACTGAACACTGAGTAAAAAGTACTAGCCTCTAGCCTCTAACCTCTAATTTTTTCATGCTTGTTAGTGTATGAAGTTGACCTTACTGCCTTCCTGCACTAGTTTGATTAAATCAAGCACTACCTGTAAAGGTAACTTCAGGAAATTTTAATTGAGCTTCTGCCATCGGGCGGTTTCTACCTTCCTCTTGCCAGTAGTTAATCACCTCTGTTGCCTTATTGAGCAACTCGACGCGATCTAAATCACTGATCCAGTGTTTGGATTCGAGTTCTTTCTTCAACTCTTCCCAAGCATCATTGCGGGGCCAGAAGAAGTACTTAGTTAGAGGACTAGTACCTTTGCCTACCACTTGATCAACAGCCAGCGCAACGTTCTCGTCTAGCCAAAGAATTTTCAAAATAAACTTGGACAATCACACCTCCGGCCAATATGTGTGTACTAAATTAATTAAGTTTGCGATCGCCTATGGCGGGCGGAACGCCATCGCTTATTTTAACGCAATACCTCCCCAGTTGACCAAATAGGTTAAGACTTAAGCAAAGAAACTCCTCATGAAGGTTTGATATGTATCCCGTAGACTAATAGTGAATGGGGAGAAAAGCAATGACTAATGACTATTGACTACCTATGTTTAATCGCAGTCGCCGCAATCTAGCCAGTTGGTTCACCCTAGCAATGGGGGGTATTTTAATTGTGTTTGCGGCGGTGGTCTATTATGTAAAAGTCTTAGATGAGTTGGAAAAATTAGATCGATTACTTTATCAAAAAACCAGCGTGATGGCGGCGAGTGTGAGGTCAGAACTCAACAATGGTCAGCGAAAGTTGGACTTGGAAAATGTCCCTCTGCTAGGGACTATGGTACAACCGATGCCGGATAGTCAATTAGTCTATGCACGTTGGTATGATGAGCAAAAGCAACTGATACAATTTTTTGGTGACAATCCGAGCGATCGCCTTTTGGTTGCAGGTGGATTTAATACTATCAAAATTGATAGCAAGTTATGGTTACGTCAGGTGACTTTGCCTGTTTACCAGGATGGTTTATTAATTGGTTATATGCAAGCAGCAACGCCAATGACCTATACCGAAGCTGCTTTAGCTGAGTTTAGGCTAGTTTTGGCTATATCAGTCCCCATTACCTTAGGAGTCATAGCTTTGACTGGTTGGTGGTTAGGGGGAGTAGCTATGCAACCAATTCTTCAGAGTTACGATTACCTACAAAGATTTACTGCTGATGCTTCCCATGAGTTGCGATCGCCTCTGTCTGCTATTGTCAGTAATGCTCAGTATGGCTTAATATCTAAATCTACCGACCCAGAGGCGAAGCGTCAGCGTTTACAAAAGATTTTTGATATTGCCCAGTCAATGAGTACCCTGGTAAATGATCTGCTGTTTTTAGCACGTTATCAAGGTCGCATACCCATCGAATCATTGCAAGCCGTTGACCTAAAAATTTTGCTTTTGCAAATAAAAGATGATTATCTCACCCATTCAGAAGCACAACATCTAACTTTAATTTTTACGCTACAAAATCACAATGTCACAATTTTCGGTGATAGTAACTTGCTCCGTCAAGCAGTCATCAATCTACTTAGTAATGCTTGTAAATATACTCTTGATGGTGGTCAAGTTCAGTTACAGTTATTTACCCAATTACATTGGGCTGTAATTCAAGTTATGGACAATGGTATTGGCATTCCTCAAGAGGATTTACCATATATTTTTGAGCGATTTTATCGGGTAGATAAAAAGCGTTCTCGTAAAACAGGTGGATTTGGTTTAGGCTTAGCTATTGCTCAACAAATCATCCAATCTCACGGCGGTAAGATTTACGTTCATAGTATAGTCAAGAAAGGGACAACGTTTCAAGTCTTTCTACCTCTGAAATAAAGTTACAGCACTGCTGAATAAAGTACATTACTCTAGTCTTTATCTTCTTTCCTTTTATAAACTTTATTGTATAAAACCAAGCTTTTAGAGGTTATTTATAAAGTAAAAATAAAATTACTGTAGGGTGTGTTAGGCGCACATTCGGAGATGATGTCTCACTCCAAGAATAAATTAAGCGCCTAACGCACCCCATTATTTAGGGGTGCGTTAGGCTAACGCCTTAACACACCCTACTTAAGATTTACTTTATAAATAGTCTCTTATACATAATTGTCACTTTCTGGTCACATTTATTGGCAATACTGAATATCAATATAGGCATCCAATTTGATTATTGAAAAAATTTAAGTAACGGTACGGTGGGTAATGCACACCACACATAGATTTCAAAAATCAAGTATGAATCCTATAAAATTTATTGTCATTCTTTTATAGGAAAAATAACTGTGGTTCCATTACGAGATAATAACCCAACTACCATTACTCCCTATGTGACTTATGGACTCATTGCTGCAAATATTTTAGTTTTTCTGTATCAACTTAGTCTCTCACCACAAGAATTGCAAGGATTATTTCAAATTGCCGCCTTAGTACCATGTCAAATTTCTGACACCTGTCCTTCTGGGTTATCCAATCCACTCATACCAGAATGGTTGACCTTAGTTACATCTCAATTTCTGCACGGTGGTTTTCTGCATTTAGCCGGGAATATGCTCTTTCTTTGGGTATTTGGAAATAATATAGAAGACAAATTAGGTCATATCAAATACTTAATTTTTTATTTGCTTTGTGGTGTCCTAGCAGCACTTTCTCAGTGGTTTTTTTCACAAAATTCCACAATTCCAGCTTTGGGTGCTAGTGGCGCGATAGCAGGAGTTTTAGGTGCATATATTTTTCGTTTCCCAAAATCGCAAATTCTCACCTTAATCCCCTTGGGATTTTTCTGGACTACAATCAGACTTCCGGCATTATTCTTTCTAGGATTTTGGTTTTTCCAGCAAGCTTTTTATGGTATTGCCAGTTTACAAGCTCGCAGTAATATCGGTATGGAAAGTGGCGGAGTTGCCTATTGGGCCCACGCGGGCGGTTTCGTCTTTGGAGTAGTTCTTGCTCCCTTATTTGGCTTATATAAGCGCCGTTAGCAACATTCTAGTTCAAAAATTCCTTTTTAATCTCTTAATTCTGTGACTCTGTGGTAAACAAATAATTTTATCCAACCACAGAGTCACGAAGATACAGAGAGAAAAGCAAAATTTTATGTCTAGAAATTGGATTTTATGCCCTATTTAATCTGCTTCTTCATCAATTACTGTACTGCGGTCAAGTATGAGTAAGTTACGAAGTTGGTCTGTATCTAATTCAGTTAACCACTCTTCACCCGCGCCAACAACTTGTTCAGCTAGTTGTTTTTTACTTTCAATCATGTCGTGAATTTTTTCTTCTAAAGTGCCATTGCAAACAAATTTATGCACCTGCACATTTCGGGTTTGACCAATACGGAATACTCGGTCTGTGGCTTGATTTTCTACGGCTGGATTCCACCATCTATCAAAGTGAAACACATGATTTGCCCTTGTTAAATTCAGTCCCACACCACCAGCTTTAAGAGAAAGAATCATAATTGGTGGGCCTTGGGGGTCGTGTTGGAAACGGTCAATCATTTCCTCACGTTGCTTTTTACTGGTGCTGCCATACAAAAAGAATATTTCTCGTCCTAGTTGTTTTTCTAAATGGGGTTTAAGTAATTTGCCCCATTCAGCAAATTGGGTGAAGATTAAAGCACGTCCCGCACCAGCAGCACCGTAGGTATCCCCTTCTGCAATTATCTCTTCTAACATTTCTTCTAACCGTTGCAGTTTTCCTGAACTGTATTGTTCTAAGGTAGATACTTTCAAATATTGCGCTGGGTGATTGCAGATTTGTTTGAGTTTAATTAATAACCCTAAAATCATCCCCCGCCGTTGCAATCCTTCGGCTGATTCAATTTCTGCTAGGGATGTTTCCACAACTTGCTGATAAAGTGCGGCTTGTTCTGCGGTTAAACCACAAAATACCGTCATTTCTTGCTTATCTGGCAAGTCTTGAATAATATCACGGTCTGTTTTGAGACGACGCAGAATAAATGGTTGAACTAAGGCACGCAATTGATTCAAAGATGCTGCATCACCATACTTTTCAATTGGCATAGCAAAGCGTCTCTGGAAGAATTGCTTATTACCTAAGTAACCAGGATTGAGGAAGTCCAAAATTGACCAAAGTTCCTGTAGTCTATTTTCTACTGGTGTACCTGTCAAAGCAATGCGAAATGTTGTTTCTAATTGTCTGACTGCTTGTGATTGCTTGGCTTCAGAATTTTTTACATTCTGGGCTTCATCTAAAACAATTATCTGCCAAGAAATAGTATGTAATGATTTGATATCTCTGTGAATGAGGGAGTAACTGGTAATTACTAAATCATGATTTTTTATTGCTTCTTGAAATGCCTTACCTTTGGGACGTTTATCACCATGATATTGTAAAATTTTAAGTGTAGGTGCAAATCTTTTCACTTCTCGTTCCCAATTACCTAAAACAGAAGTGGGACAAACTAAAAGCGTTGGATTTTCTAGTACACCCTGTTCTTTGAGGTGTAAAAGGAAAGCTATGAACTGAACCGTTTTCCCCAGTCCCATATCGTCGGCGAGACAAGCGCCTAAACCCCAACGTTCGAGGAATGCTAACCAAGCAGCACCCCTTTCTTGATATGGTCGTAACTGTCCTTGAAAGTCTTTCGGTGTAGGTAATGGTGCAACAGCTTGATTATTTGTCAGCGCCCCAATTAATTCTTGTAACGCGCCAGAGGCTTCAAAACTGACTACTGGTAATTTCTCAATTACTTGAGTATCTCCAGTGCTGAGGCGTAAGGCATCTTCTAAAGATAAAGCCATCTGCTCTTTACGAGAAGCGAAAAAGGCTTCGGCTGTCTTGATATCTTGGGGACGCAACTCTACCCACTCGCCGTTAATTTCTACCAGTGGGCTTTTTAAAGCTACCAATTTGTCAAATTCAGCTTTAGAAATAGTCTGTCCGCCAATTGCTAACTGCCATTGGAAGTTTAACAAACTCTGTAATCCCAAGCGTCCTTGCTTTTTCGTTGGTGTCTCGGCGGAAATTTTCAAACCCAGGCGATTTGCCCAACCTTCGCGGTTAGCCAAACTGGGAGGTAAAATCACCCCTAAACCGCTATCTTCAAATCGCCAAGCCACAGACTTGATAAATTCATAAGCTTGGATGGGGTTGAGATGACAAAATTCAGGTGATTCTGTGTCTAAGGTAGGGGCAATCAGGGGATATAATCGGGAGGCTAACCCCAAACCCCGCAAAAATGTTTCCTGGGGTTGTTGAATGGAGCGATCGCGGTAAACTAATTGTTCGACAGGATTTTGCCAAATAGTCGCTGCATCTACTAAAAATTCTGGATTATCTGCTGCTTGCAAGAAATATGCCAATTTCCATGCGGTTTCCCCCTGTTCTGGAGAGCGCAACTGAAAACAAGTACGAAATTGATTTTTGCTAGCCAATTGATATTGTAGCGGCATCGTCCAAGCCTTGAGTGCCGCTTCTAGTCGTTCCAAACCAACCGCATCTGCATTCACTGCATTAGATGCACCAGTTAAGGCTTGCAACCACTGTCGCACCGCCGATGGTAAAGATGCCATCAACCTAGTCTCCATCAGAGGCTGAGTTCCCACCATCTCCCGCAACTGAGTATCTATCACACTGTTGAGAAACCCCAATATTAATTCCTGCGGCTGACTAGGAAAATCTATATATAGAGGAGATTGGCAAAATTCCCCACTCCCTAATCCCTGATAAGTCCGACACACCAATGGCATTTTGGCTGCAAACTTTTCTAAGCGAGTTCCATCTACAGCACTGTCTAAAAGTACTTGCCATCTAGCACTAACAGAATTATTAGCTTGTCGCTGAATAATTGGTAAAAACTTAGACCTGGAAATTAAATCTAAACTCCAACGGGCAATTTGTGACCAAAAACGTAAATCTCCACCTAAAAAAGCATTTTCTCCACTAGTAATATTTAAAGGTAAAGAAGTCAGAAATTTGATAGCTGCACTGGGATGAAGACAAAAACCTTCCACACGCCAAGGTTGTAGATATGGTTGAGAGTCTGTCTCAGATTCTAATGCGGCGGAATGTACAGGAGAAATTAAAACTGTTTCTTTCTTACTAGGTGAGAAAATCTCAGTTGGGAGAGCAATTATTGGGGAATGAATTGGTAAATGGATTTTTGGAGAACTCGCTGATTTAGCCGTTCGCTTCTCTACGTGTTGTGGTAATAAACTAGCAATAGCCTGATGTTGAGAATACAGCCATTCGTTTAATTCAGATGCCGAAAGTGCCAAGGGATTGAAGGCGATCGCCTCAAAATCAAAATTCACCTGTGGCGATCGCCAAGTTTCTCCCCAGATAAATAAACAACTATCTTGCTCTTTTAATATCCAACTGCCGTGTAAAATTGCCATTTTTAACTACTCAGACTTTTCTCAAATTAATAAATGTTTATTTTTATCTTTCCACTAAATATAGTGAGTCAAATATTCTCTATAATAAATATTAAGGTTCATAAGTGATTACTAAAATTTATCCAAATTTAGGCAAATGCCTACAAATAATTAAGGTTTTTCAAAAATCAAATTCGATTACTACATATCAAACAAAATAAAACATGAATTTACCTATATATAAAGTGCTAAAAAATGGGAAAAATATAGAACTAGATTATATAAAACCTCAAGAATATGAAGATGTAAGAACAATACTCAATTTTGTAATTGATGAGGGTAAAACCTATCCACAAAATCAACCATTATCTCAACCGGAATTTGCAGCTTACTGGTTATGTCAAGATGCCTTTGTTATTAGGTTATCTGGTGAGAATGGCACACAAAAGCCACCAACAATATTAGGGTCATTTTATATCAAGCCAAACTTTCCAGGGCGATGTAGTCATATCTGCAACGCTGGTTTTATTGTACAACCAGGATGGCGGGGTCAGGGTATAGGTAGGTTTATGGGAGAATCCATGCTCTTGGTAGCAGCCCAGTTAGGCTACAAGGCAGTGATGTTTAATTTAGTCTTTGAAACTAATATACCGTCAATTACTCTATGGCAGTCCTTAGGTTTTGATATCATCGGCAACATTCCTGATGCAGTAAAACTAGCTGACAAAAAGGTGGTAAAAGCGCTGATCATGTATCGCGCTTTAGGGTTATAAGAGTATGGGGGTATGGATTTTTTCCCTTACACCCTCAACCCCTCCCAAAGTGATAGTCTCATTGTGTAAGTCCCGATGTTGCTGTTTGTATGTAACAGAAGCCAGCCATAAGGCATAAATGTTAGGATTGCCACAAAGAGAGAATAGCGTGCATAGAAGGAAAAAAAGCTGAATGGCAGAATTTGATAAGTCAATATCCTTCGATGGAAGGGATATTCGACTGAAGGTAGGCCTACTAGCACCCCAAGCTGGTGGGTCGGTATTGATAGAATCGGGGGATACAGCTGTTTTAGTGACAGCGACGCGATCGCAAGGCAGAGAAGGCATTGATTTCCTTCCCCTGACAGTAGATTATGAAGAAAGATTATATGCGGCAGGGAGAATCCCTGGTGGGATTATGCGCCGTGAAGGTCGTCCGCCAGAAAAAACAATTCTCACTAGCCGTCTGATAGACCGTCCCCTGCGTCCTTTGTTCCCTTCATGGTTGCGGGATGACTTGCAAGTTATCGCCTTAACACTGTCGATGGATGAGCAAGTACCACCCGACGTACTAGCGGTAACAGGCGCGTCCATTGCTACTCTGATTGCTCAGATTCCCTTTAACGGGCCAATGGCAGCCGTGCGGGTGGGCTTGGTAGGTGATGATTTCATTATTAACCCCACCTATGCAGAAATCGAAGCCGGAGATTTGGATCTGGTTGTAGCAGGTTCACCTGATGGCGTGATTATGGTGGAGGCAGGCGCTAATCAACTACCAGAACGAGATATTATTGAGGCGATTGACTTTGGTTATGAGGCTGTGCGCGATTTAATTAAAGCCCAGCTAGACCTAGTAGCCGAACTCGGTCTGGAAATTGTCAAAGAAGCACCACCAGAAGTAGATCAAACTCTGGAAAATTATATCCGCGATCGCGCCAGCGACGAAATTAAGAAAATTCTGGCTCAATTTGAATTAACTAAACCCGAACGTGATGCCGCGTTGGATGTTGTTAAAGATAATATTGCCACAGCGATCGCGGAACTCCCAGAAGACGACCCGATTCGGGTAGCTGCAACTGCAAACAGCAAAGCCCTGGGTAACACTTTTAAAGATACGACTAAATACTTCATGCGCCGGCAAATCGTCGAAGATAACGTGCGTGTTGATGGTCGTAAACTCGATCAAGTGCGTCCGGTTTCTTCTCAAGTTGGTGTTTTACCAAAGCGTGTCCACGGTAGCGGATTATTTAACCGAGGACTGACTCAGGTTTTATCTGCTTGTACTTTGGGTACTCCTGGCGATGCTCAAAACCTCAATGATGACCTGCAAACAGACCAGTCCAAACGCTACTTACATCATTACAACTTCCCGCCTTTCTCCGTCGGCGAAACGAAGCCTTTACGCTCCCCTGGTAGACGGGAAATTGGTCACGGTGCATTAGCCGAGAGAGCCATTCTACCTGTACTACCACCAAAAGAGCAATTTCCCTACGTAATTCGCGTAGTATCAGAAGTGCTTTCCTCTAACGGTTCCACTTCTATGGGTTCGGTGTGCGGTTCCACCTTGGCATTAATGGATGCTGGTGTACCCATTCTCAAACCTGTTAGCGGTGCTGCAATGGGTTTGATTAAGGAAGGTGATGAAGTCCGAGTCCTGACAGATATTCAGGGTATCGAAGACTTTTTAGGAGATATGGACTTTAAGGTTGCAGGGACGGATGCAGGGATTACCGCCTTGCAAATGGATATGAAAATATCTGGTTTGTCTTTAGAAGTTATTGCCCAAGCCATCCACCAAGCAAAAGATGCTAGGTTGCATATTTTGGATAAAATGCTCCAAACTATTGACCAACCACGCACGGAAACTTCACCCTATGCTCCTCGCCTGTTGACTATCAAGATTGATCCAGACATGATTGGTTTGGTGATTGGGCCTGGTGGTAAAACAATTAAGGGCATCACCGAAGAAACCGGTGCCAAAATCGATATTGAAGATGATGGCACAGTCACAATTTCTGCGGTTGATGAAAACAAGGCGAAAAAAGCACGTAACATTGTCCAAGGCATGACTCGTAAACTTAATGAAGGCGATGTCTATGCGGGACGTGTAACTCGGATTATTCCCATTGGTGCTTTTGTGGAATTTTTACCTGGAAAGGAAGGAATGATCCACATCTCCCAATTAGCCGATTACCGTGTTGGCAAAGTTGAGGATGAAGTAGCTGTTGGAGATGAAGTTATTGTCAAAGTGCGCGAAATTGACAATAAGGGACGAATTAATCTCACACGCTTGGGGATACACCCAGATCAAGCAACTGCGGCGCGAGAAGCGGCGGCGGTGAATCGTTAACATCGATTTGGGATTTTAGATAATATCTAAAATCCGCGATGCCTCTTTACGTAGGCATCGCCGTAAAATCTTTCTTAAAACTTCATAGTAAAAGCGGCAAGGGCTAACGCACCCCAGCCAAGTAAAAAGGCGACTCCACCGAGGGGAGTGATTGCGCCTAAGATTTTAATTCCGGTTAGGCTGAGGGCATACAAACTGCCGGAAAAAATCGCAATTCCGATGATAAACAACCACCCACTAGCTAATAAGGTAGTTGGTGGCGCTGGAGTGCGACTAATGAGGATAGCCACGAGCAAGAGCGCCAAAGCATGATACATTTGGTAACGAGCGCCAGTATCAAAAATTTCCAGCGATCGCTCACTTATTCTTTCCCGCAGGGCATGGGAAGCGAAAGCCCCGGCGGCAACTGACAAACCGCCTAAAATGGCAGCTACGCTCAAAAAAATCTGCGTCATTAGACTTAATTGTCAATAGATAGGGAATCAGACATCAAAATGATATGATACCGAACCTTCCTCATTGACTTTAAAATTAGCGTTGAATTCTTTAGCTTTGTCGTCTAAATATTCTCTAGCAACTGTTGCAGGCAACTGTGACTGCATCGCAAAGCCTAATACTGTCACACGTCCTTGATTTTCTGCAATCATCTCATAAAAAACAGATTGTAGGCGATCGCTCAATTGCTGCTGGAGGGCTTTTTTAGAATTTCTGTTTTGTAGGTACATCCCTACACCAAGCCATGTTCCCAAAATTATTGTCGGTACGCCAAAAATTACGCCTTGGGTAGCCGTATTATCTAGTACATGAAGGGCATCTTTATTGAGATATTCCTGCACCACCTCCTCATTCTCACCTGTGGCGATTGGCTTGAGCATAGTATTTCTTTGAATTACCGCAGAGACAGATATTGTCAAAAACATGAATCCGAGTGTTAACAGCCAACCTGTAGCTAACTTTTCAGCAGTTTTCATTCGTTCACTCCAGATTTGAACTTTGCTTGTGATTTTAACTCCACTTCGCCGGAGGTTCCAGTAACAATTGAAAATTAAAAATTCAGGACAGTGAAAATTGATGGTTTCACTGTAAACAAAGATACAAAACTTCTTTCCATCGATGGACGTTGATCGTCCAAACTACATTGATATTAGGCTGTCTGTGTAGAACTCCTAACTCATCAACGACTGTAGCACCCCTAGTTAATTCACTAGTAATTTCCACATCTACATAGTATTTACCTTGACGTGTGATCATATTCGGATCAAGAGCAACTGCGATCGCTACAGGATCAGCTAAGGTTAAACCAACAGCACCTTGCATTTTCATGGAAACATCCAAGGCTGTCTTATTGCACTCCATCGCCAAACGCGCCCTTGCTGTGCCAAAATTCATCACGTTTTCTACCTCCGCAGGAGTCAACGCCGCATCATGACGGCTCAACTCCCAACCAACCATTTCCATCGCCATCCCACTATGAAAGACAATCTTAGCGGCTTCTGGGTCTACCCAAATGTTATATTCAGCCGCAGGTGTGACATTACCCACCGTATTCGCTGCACCGCCCATAATCACGCAACGCTGGACTAATGAGGCAATTTCTGGCGCTTTTAACAGTGCAGTAGCAATATTCGTCAATGGCCCCAGCGTCACTAGCGTAATTTCACCAGGATATTTTTTGATAGTGTCAATAATTGCATCGGTAGCGTGTGCTGATTGGGGCTTGCTTTTCGGCTCAGGATAGTACATATTTCCCATACCATCTTTACCATGAAACCAATCAGCATAACTAGATTCCCGTAGCATTGGCTTGGCGCAGCCAACATATACAGGTGTGGAAGCGTTGCACACATCAAGGGTGTATAAAGCATTCTTTACCCCTTGTTCAACGGGGACGTTACCATTAACAATTGTCACCGCTACAACTTCAACATCTTGCCAGTAGTGCGCCATAATAAGCGCTACAGCGTCATCTGAGGCGGTATCTGTGTCGATAATGAATTTACGCATTTAAAAATGGGGTAGGGAATGGGGAGTGGGGAATGAGAAATTATTGAATTTTGAATTGATTTAGTCCCCAGTCCCCAATACCTAATTCAAGTCCGTGTCGCTTCTAATATGCGGGAAAAGTAGAAGCGAGTTTTAGTAAACGCCTTTCTTTGGATAGCAAAGCCGTTGCTTTCTAAAATTTTGATGACATCGGCTTCACGGTGCAGATAGGCGCGGGTGGTTTTACTGGGGCCAGGGAAGAAACTACCAATTTTTTTGAGTAAGGCTAAAGCGCAGGTTTTTGGTGCAAAACTGAGAATAATTCTAGACTGTGCTAAAGAACAGAGATGAGAAATCATTTCATCAGCTTTTTCTTGGGGGTAGTGAATCAGCACATCCAAGCAAATAACAGTGTGATAACTACCACTCAAAGATTCCAAATCCTGCACAGCAAAGGTAGGATTTTCGGTATTTCCTAAGGTTTCTAAGGCTCTTTGTTTGCCTTCTTCTACCATTTTTTCGGAAATGTCGCTGGCATAGAGTTTAGCGCCTTCTGTCGCCAGGGGAATACTGAGACTGCCCACACCACACCCAGCGTCACAGATGGATAACTCTGCTAAATTACCATCATCTTTGAGCCAGCCGATAACACTATCCACAGTTTGCTGGTGGCCGTTGCGGATGTCGAGTTGGACTTTGTTGACTTCGCCATCGCCATAAATGCGTTTCCATCGGTCAAACCCCGTGGAATTGAAATACTCACGAACAATGGTTTTATCGTCGGCTACGTTCATAAACTGCGATTTTTAAGGGTTCCCAATCCTTAAAATTATCATTCATAGGAAGCGCTAGGAGCGATCGCCTCCAGATATTTTTGGCAATGCGGATTTACACCAAGACGTAAGTAGGTAGTTTTTGCAGAGAGAGGCTAGTATTTTTGACTCAACACTCATCACGCAACATATAAAAAAATATACTCGCAAGTTAATAAATGTGATGAAAAACTATGTCTATAGGATATTTGCCGTTTGGAAATTGTTGATATAAACTGAATTCTCAGTTTTCATCAAGGATTTATGAAAAAATGACAACTACACAGACTATTTGCCCCAAACAAGACAAAAAATCTGCCAAAAAAAGACAACAGTCTTTTCTTAGCATGGATATTGGCACTCCTAGAGTACCATTACGTAAAGCAAAAAAAATCAACCAAGAATATGAGTTGTTGAGTGACTGGAACCATGCTAGTTAATTGATTATTTCACTTCCACTGACATAGTTGAGCAACAGGTGTCATCCGAGGGCGATTGTATTGATAAAATCCCTCAAGATTTAGTAAAGCTTGGCGATATATAATCCACTGCACAGCATCCTGATGATGGTTAGCAGCATTGATCAAATTACCTTGGCTTAGTGTCAATCGCTCCTCTAAATCCCATTTAAATGCAGATGTAGGTATATTATTTTGCTGCTGATTAGCCCACAATATAGATAAAGCTTCACCTGCAATCAAATTACCTTTGAGATTTCCCCGAATACAAATAAAGTTATCCGAGTGGGGATAACCATAGTAACCATCAAAGCGGTTTCCAGTTTTGTGAAAATTGGCACAAACTCCTGCACCATCCTGCCAATCTTTAGGGTCAGGTTGACTACAAAACTGGTAGTTACCATTTGCTAAATTTGCAATGTTGATTTTTTTTTCTGATATTAATGAGTAGGAATTTAAATCGAATAGTCTTTGGGGTTCTTCAATTTGTTGATCAAAAACTAGCCCACTGGTTAACAACGCTGCAAAAATTACAAGGGTCTGTGCGAGATTGCTTCTACTCAGCATAATCTCATCCCAAATCTCAAAGAGATTGGCGCAATGGGAATAATGGAATGAACTAATTTCTAAATAGCTGGGGCTGCGGAAATTACCAACAATACCAGCAGCGTCAAAACTAGAATACTGATTTTTAAAATCAGGTAAGTATTAGGGTCAGATATAGGAAAATCGTGAGTCATTGTACACCTCCATTTATATCTGTTGTAGAGTCTGATGAGGTAATAGGTGAATTTTGCATCGAGCCTCAGCGCCTCTATATCTCTATTGTCTCTCAAACATAGATACACGAGTTGTAAATTAAGGTTTAGGTAACATTTTTTAGTATGAGTTTAAACTGAACCTTGTGTGAGTTACTGTAGCTTGATCAGTTTTCACAAATATCTACGTGTCTTTTTATACAAATATTTATGGCTGTTGCTTCACTGTAACTACTATTATGTGTGAATACAGTGAAAATTTGAGCTATGAGCGATCGCTCCAACTTAAAATACTGACACAGCCAATTCAGTTTGCTTTGTAACTCTGCCTTAATCTATTCTGATCAGAATCCCCAGTGAGTTAAGCTGTACCAAAAAAAATCTAGTATGGACAGCAATAAAAATCAGAATTTATCAGAAATACTCGCAATCATCGCTAAGGGTTGCCCTCGTTGCCATTCACCAGAGGTTGAGTATGGTTGCCGAGAAAATCAGTTTGAATGTTTTAAGTGTGGGTTTCGATGGGGTAAATAGTTACTCCTCTGGGCTGCTAGTATGCTCCTCATATTCCCTAATCTGGTAGTCAGTGCTTCGCTGCAAAAAGCGTTGAATGTCCCGCGTGTAGAATAAGCTTCTCTTAAATTTGTGATCAATCTTCTCGTTTATCTGTCCCAGAATCATTTGTAGTACGTCTTTGCGGTTAACATATTCTTGCTCATGGAGTTCAAACCGTCTTTCTAAATCGCTGATTTTTTGAGCATTACTAGCGTGAGTTTTCAGCGTCTCCTCAATTTGCGTTATTGAGATAGAAATTCTATTCATTTTGCTGATAACGCTTACCGCCAGCGTACCAAGAACAGAAACACTAACAAGTATCCCTAAAAATATACCTGTACTTTCAAGCGTTAATGTTATCCCTGGTGATGTTGGGGGATTAATAGCCACTATGGACTTTGAAGTATTCATTAAATTAATTATTTAGCAATTGATCTAACTTAAAGTTGATATTTCCAAATTCTTGAGTTAGCAATATTTCCTCTGATGTGTCATCCACTCCGATGTACTGCCAAACAGTTACCCCAGCACGAGGGAACCATTTAGGAACCCTGATACTAACAGCGTAAGACGTAGATATCTTCTGAAAAAGTATTAAATTAACTCGGTCTAAAAACAAAGGACGACCACTAACACTAGTCGCGTCCTGACCACCCCCGATGACAATACCTGTGCTAATTTTTTGATTGATGTATCCCGCAAATCTCCACACCGAATCATTCGGGACCTCAGTATCAACACTAACAGCCAGAATAAATTTATCTAAAACAAAAGGTACTACTATCTCAGGAATCGGATTAATTAAAGAAGTACCATTCTGCATTGGGACAGAGACAGCATTAATATTAGTTGAATAAATGCTTTCCCAATTATTACTATTATTTAATTCAACTACTCTCACCGTCTGATTATCCGTGAGAAATTACAAAATCAACGTGATCAGCAAATTCATCTAAAATTCCAAACGGATCGGGAATGTCGTAATACTCCATCTTGTCCAAGTATTCAACCGTGTCAATTTTCCCGGTTAACCAATCTCTACCCGCTTGATTGACGGCAAGCATACCCTGAAACTCAGCCTCAGAGCAGTTGCCATCAACGTCAACAGATAGCAGGTCAAGTGTGTCATCTGGAATCCAAATAATACCAGTGCGTTCTGCTATCTTGCTCATTAGCCCTCAGGTGTGAATCTGGCCCGATTCTTACCACTGTTTCCTTCGATAAAGGTGGCATAAGCTGATTCACCTTTGATAGCCAGGACGGCAGCGTCGTAAGCTTGCCCACCTGCATTTTGACCAAATGCACAGGTGACAGAATCTACATCTGGTTTAGAGTATGAAGCGCCAGTAATCCGACTATTTTTCTTGCCACCGGGTATAACAGCCGTTAAAGTTAGCTTGGCAAAATTAAATTTAGTCGTCTCAATCAGAATTGGCGTGGTTAATGCTGCAAATTCTGTTGCAGTGGTGGTGTAGTTGGAAAGCAATCCCCTGAGAACCGATGCTGTACCAGAACCTTGACCGGTCTGTCCGTCTTTAATCAGTCGAGCCGGTACATAAACTTTCGTGTTGCCAGCTGTGCCAAATGGTGAGACGTAACCTTTTTCTCTTTCTGTCTTCACCCGCTTGGTTTCATCGGTGATCAGAGCGTATGCAGCTTGTCTTTGGTCTGGAGTCATTGCCAGCCAAGCCTTATATTTATCAAATCGTGCTTTTCTGGACTCGTAGCGCTGGAGGTCTCTAAAACCCATGATTTTTATTGGTGATGGTTACAGTTTTCACCAACTCTAGCCCGTTAAAATCCTTAGAATTTTCCACCGAAACCTTATAGGTTTTTAGCTTTATTTTCTACAGGAGTTATTTATCTAACGTCAGGGATATTTGACTAATGACTGATTCCTGAGGGTTGTATCTATCAAAAATATAGGTGGTACAAGATTTCCCAAAGAAATGTAAGCGCTTCTAAATCGCAGGATTGCCACAGGTCGATAACGCCGATTTTGCACCTGTTTACCCAAAACCGTGACTTTACCTGCTGTAACCGTTGTTGTGCTGGGTTTGTCTGGGTCGTTGACGATCAGTTTGTCTGTTTTGAAGGGTACATCAATGACGTTGCAAATTTTTTGATAAATTTCCACACCCTCGGCACGACTATTGACTAACAAGTAATTACCTTTAGCAAATCCATTTTCCGGATCTGTGTAGGATGCTGATTTATTCCCCGTAGTGTAGGTTATGCCCCTACTGGCTGATAAAAACTGACTTTTAACCTCATTAGCCAGTTCTGTCATGTTTGCCTTGCTAATGGCTGGCTTGGAGCTACCGTCATCGTCTCCAGCTATGCAAGAGAATTTCATTAACCTAACTGATTTCTCATGCTGTATTGGTGATTCTTCAGGGGGTGAGGCTGATTCATCCTGAGTAAATACAAAGAATAATTGTGGATGACCCGCAACGCCAGGAGCATTATCAAACTTACTCCCATAAAAAACAGCTAAATTTTTACGTCCATAGCCGATAACATTGTAAAAAAGGTCTGACCGCATCCAAGATGCGTACACATTATCATTATCTAACGCACGACAAGCTAATTTTAGAGATGGTCTAACCCCTGATAAATCTCCATTGCCTTGAACATCTCTAAAATATCTATCAACCCGGCGATTGTGTTCTTGATTCCATGTTTTTTGTAGATGCTCAATATTGTCAAAGCCTTCTGGTAAATCTGTCATCAATCCTCTCCATCAAATAAATCTGAAAAATCAAAGCTTAATGGTTGAGATACAGTTTTATTTGTAGTTTCTTGGGCTTTTAGCTCATCTGGTTCTGGTGTTTCTTGAGGCTTATTCTCGGGCTTGTTATCTTCTTTAATGGCTTTAACAAAATCTGTAGATGCTGTTGTAAATTCAGTGGTGGCATTTAATATATCTAGTGGAACTTGTGTCACCATTTGAATCGTTGATGCTCCATTCTGCAATCCTTCTAAGAATTTAGTCACCCGATTAAATTTTGGTTGGGGGTTCATCCAGCCATAAGCATTCTCAAGGATAATTCCACCTTTTTTTAGAGCGTTTCCAATTCTTCCCGTGTAGGCTGCTATCAATTCATTTGCTTGTAGAATAGTTTGCGAGAGATTTAAAAAACTATTTAGTACATTAGTTGTAGCTTGGTAAATTCGATTTGCTTTAGCAAAAGCCTCTGACATTTGTTGATAATTCTCTGCACCTACAATTCCTTTAACTAAATTCTCTACAGTGCTATTTATTAACTGACTTACATCAATAGCGCTACCATTTTCGTCTTTAATTCCTATTAGTTGCAATACATTACCTAATGCACTACCAAGCGTTAAACCGATATCATTTGAAAGTTGGAAAGAATTATGTACTGTTGCTGCAAATGTAAGAATGTTAAGTAATTTATCGAGTTGTAACCATTTAGAAATTCGTCCTAAGTTCCCACTAATACCGCCGGGTACTTGGTCGCCCAGTTTGTTATTTATGATAGGCAATAAAGCTAAATCTGCTGCGTTACTAGCAGTATTCAAAGCATTAAGCACCGCATTTGTATTTTGATTATTGTTTCCAGATACAGCGCCTACAGCATCATCTATTGCTTTTTTACCGCATCCAGTTTGCAAATTACGACACATAGCCGCACCTGTGGCAGTTCCTATTTGATCTATCGTTGGAATGCTGGGTCTGATTAAATCAGCAGCCCTACCAGCTATTAACGGTATCCCGGCAATTGTGGGGATAATTGAATCAATTTTGGGTACTAAACTGTCTATTTTTCTCTCTACTCTGGTATCCACCGTTTCACGTTCCCTTATCTTTGTTTCTAGCGGTGTTATTCTGCTGTTTACTGTGGTTGTAATCTGTTGTGTTTTTGTATTTAATGCCTGTTCGTTGCTCCTGATAAATTCACTAAATCGTTGTTCGTTGTTGAGCTTTGATAGCCTGTCAAACTCTTTTAAGTCGGCATCAAACTTTTTACTAAGGTTGCTTAAGCTAAGGTCACGTATTCCTAAATCCTTAGCGTTCTGTGCAACAATTTCATTAAACTTTCTGTCCAAGTCATTCTTGCTAACTAGGTCAGGAAAAACATTTCTTTTATTAACGTCTTGGATTGCTTGATCTGCCTTACGTTCGGCACTAGCAGCAGTACCCGCAACAGCTTTGATACTATTCCCCAGCGTGATGTCAGTCGTCTGAAGGTTTTCTTGTTGCCTCAATACACCAGATAAAATACTGCCTAGCCTATCAAGTTGTTGCTTCAGTAAGTTGTTGTCACTTCGTATATTTGTTGTAACGCTGTTTTCAATTGCTCTTGTGTCAACTGGTGCAGGTGGTCTAATACTATTCACCTGTTGCCTCACAGAATTAATATCACTCTGCACCCTGCTAACTGCGCTATTAATAGCACTTTGTACAGTGCTACTCACGGCATTAGAAGTATTGGAAATACCTCTTAAAGCATCGGTAATTTGTGTTCTTATCGACTGCTGCACAGATGTTATTTCCTGCCTAATTTTTGTCGCTGTTCCCCTACTTTCAGCCAGTACATCATTCGTTCTCTTATTGGTAGCGACAATCTGATTTTCGATTATTCTCCTACCTTGCCTCACCTCATACAGTGCATCGTTAGCCTGTTTCTTTGCTTCCCTGACAACTGTGGTATTTTGGAATATTTGTTTTGCTTGGCTACTAAGTTCTTTATCTATTTGCTGTTTGTTGTTTGTTACCTGTTTTTGTAACCCTCTAATTTGGATGCTGTTATTGATGCCACGCGTGAAAGTACTCTGTAAATCAGCTTCATTTCGTTGACCATTTCTAAGGTCAATTTCTTGTACTTGCTCTGATGTCTTTACAGCTAATATTTGAATACCCGCAAAAGCCAACGTCGATAAAATGTTTACCACACTTCCCCAACGCGGATTAACTTCTTTCAATGCACCTTTTTTGAGAGCATCAGTGATTTTTTGAATACCTGATACTTTCTTGGTTTGTTCTACTACTTGCTTTTGTACTGTTTTAGTAATTCGTCCAGCTTGTCCATTATTAAATTTAAAATCCTCAATAAAATATTTACTACGCTTACCTATGTCTGTTAGTCCGTTAGCAAATTCCTTGCTTCCCTTAGCAGCAGTAAATATAGGTTTTAAAGGTTTTACGTTTTTTGATAATTCAGGTACTAACTGATTCATCATCCTAGCCACTTCTAAAAAGCTAGGTTTCGTCGGCACTGACATATTCTTTATCCTAGAAATAGTTGTCTTATTTGTTCCAACCCAGCTTTTAAAGCGTTCCCTGTTCCATCTAATACATTTATGTATCGCTCTATCGCCGCCAATCTTCTATTAATGCTGGTGAGGTCTGTTCTATTATTAGGTTGCTGTTGTCTCTGAGCGCGTTCTAGATTGCCCATCCTTTTTTTAAGGTCGTCAATCGCTTTTTTATTTTCTTCACAGCATTTATTTTGAGCATCTATTTTCTTGGCAAGATTGGCTAATGCTCTATCAATATCTTTGCATTCTGCCATTATTTACCACGCACCTTTGCAGCTAAATTGTTTATTTTTGCGGCTGTACCCTGACAAGGTATACAACAGTAACCTGGGTATTTATTAGATTTACATTCAATTTGGCCAGGGGGACAGTTACCGCAAGCTACCTTAAAAGGGATAGGGCATTTTCCACTAGCAGAAAAGATTAAGTCACCGTTAGTATTTCTTACCTCTAATCTACAAATATCCTCTGGTGGCTTATCTTCATTCGGTATAAGAATTTTCACTAGTTTTGGAGTATCGCCAGGATAATTACCCACTGCACTACCAGTAATCAGCGCTCCATTGCCATCTCTAAATTCTGCCGAATATTCAGCTATTTGTTGTCCATTGACGGTATTGATACTCCCTGTACCAGTTACTCTAAAAGCGGTCAGTTTACCTACAGCCCTAAATGGCATATCTTGTAAAGTTGTTCGGGGGTTCAAATTTGTGCTGAAGTTCCAAGCGTAAATTTCATCTTTTAGATTTGGGTTCTCTACGGGTACTACACTTACATCAATTGGTGATACTTCAGCATAAAAAATGCTATCTTCCTTATCACCATTAGCCCTATAAATAACCTTTGGCTTGTCGCCAATTTCACAATATAAACTCATGGTGTAAATGGTAGTGAAGGAAATTTAGATTTGATGGTTTGTATATTTGTAGAATGGTTGTTAGCTGATGGTGCTATATAGAACGGATAAACGAGTAACAAGGAAATATCACCCGCATACCTCTTGCCGTCATCAGCAATCCTGAATCTATCCCCAGGTGTGTAAGTATTGTCTGTTCTTACTCCCTTGCTGGTGTTGTTCTGAATTACTTCATAGTTGCCATTGGTGGCGTGGATGCTAATTAAATGGCTGCCAGTGGTGGGCATACCAGGTGGGTAAGCTTCAAATCTGGAACTTCTGAAAGTACCAAAATATCCTGCTCCATTCCCACTAAATCGCCAGTAATCATCACTACTTGTAGTTTTGATTAAGTTGTACTGGTCGTCATTGTTTGGAGTAAAAACAATGTAAAGTGTTGCGCCGGTTGTACCACCAAGAAACGGAGATAAACTTAATTCTTCAACACTTGCGCCTGAAAATCTAATAGTAGGCTTATCGTCTAAACCAGTCACAATTGCTGGAGTGTTAGTTACTGGTGTTACTACTCGATTATTTCCTGACGTATCCGTTAGGGAACCTTCAAGCAACAGAGAAGAACCACCCGCAAAGATGCCGATGGGATTCAATTCACTTTCTATCGGATACCACCCAATAGAATCATTTATATAAATCAATCTAAAGTATTTGTTTGTTCCTTGTAGCGCCAAGTTACTACTTTGGTAAACTATGCCGTTATATGGCTTACCTTGAGTATCAATGAACGCTCTACCTGAGATATTAAAAACCTCAATCTCTCCAATACTCACTAATGGTAAAGTTATCGTGATATCGCCAGATGCCGTATCGATTAATTTATCGTAATTACTGGCCGAGTAATTAGAGATTATTGCTTTCCATTCATTCTTGCCAGCTAGTTGATTAAACCTAGCTTTGCGATAGGTATTGTCTGTAATGGACTGAAACAAAAGCAGGTCAGTTTCAGTTGGCGACCCATCAGGAAAACTCTGTATCTGCATATTCTGTAAATTGATGAATTATTAAACTATCTCGCACAACATACAAGCCTAATCTTTGCTCTATATATCCCCTCCAAGGTTCCATTAATAAAGTTAGGTATAAGCTTGAATTGTTATAAGTTATTGTTCTCCATTGCGGGTCTGTTACTTTGTTTTCTTGGGGGTCTGTAAGTTCCCCTTGGAAATTCTCAAAAGCTTTTAACAGAATTGCTACTAATAAAGATTCGGACGTGTTACTGGCTGATGGAGTTAAACCCGGAAGGTCAGATTTAGCAATGATTAAAACCTGACCATCTTGAAAAACATTAACCCCGAATAGTTGAGCTAGGGTTAATTCCATGTTTAATAGTCGTCTGGGTCAATTTCGACTGTTCCGTAAGCTTTATCAAGTTCTACACTGATGGTATTTCTGATAAAAGTTTCGGTGTTTGCGCCATTAATTCTAGTAGTGAAGCTAGGAGTAAGAGAAAGGTCAACGAATACCGATTGGTCTAGATTGGTTTCTCTGTTAGCATCGGTCAAATTAACAGCAGCGCGTTTCAAAATACCAGTTAATAAAGCTTCTGCTGTATTGCTTGCACTAACTGTTAATCCTGGAAGATTAGATTTCAGTATCGTGATGGTGGTTGCATCTTGAGTTGTGCCTGCACCAAATACCTGTTCTAAAGTTGGTTCCGCCATTTTTCGGATTTTTAATTGAGGTGAATAAATCCGTTGTAAGCGTTAATTAAGAATCAGTAAATCTTCCAGTTTTATGTAAAACCAGAACTTACACCGATGGCGTGAAACTATTGATACATCTAGGATTAAGCAGGCTTTTGCTAATAGCTAAAAATAAAAATATTCCGGTTATACCTTTGCAGTAGGCTAAACCGGAACAAAGAGAAGGAATAGCTAAATGAAAAATAATAGGAATGGACAGTCATCTGTTATCACAGATTCTGATTATTCTAAAATTCGCAAGCAAATTAAAAGTAGAAAGTACAAATTACTTTTAGACCTTGCTTGGTACACGGGTGAAAGGTGGGGGGCTTTGGTGCAATTGACAATTGCTGATTGTTATAACCCGGATGGAACCCCCAGGAGTGAAATTACTTTTAAGGCTACCACTCGCAAAGCTGGACCAGATGGCAAGCGTCAAACTCGCCAAGTGCCGATTCATCCTGTTTTGGCTGAATCGCTGCTTAATTACACTACTGAGGATTCAGTTTGGCTATTTCCCAGTCGTGAAGGTGATAAGCCCATTTCTATTCGATGGGCTGATAAAATCTTACGCGCTGCTGTGGCGCGGGCTGGAATGGATGCTAAGGGAATCAGCACTCACAGCACCCGCCGGAGCTTCATCACCAAGTTACACGGCGCGGGGGTTGACCTTTACACGATACAGAGAATTACTGGTCATCGTGATTTGAAGTGTTTAGGACGTTATGTTGAAATTTCCGCCGATCGCATTAAGGGAGCTATCTATTCACTATGAATAAAACCGACTTGGTTTTATCCCTGGCCTATCTCATTGGCCAAATCCTTAACGGGGATATGGACGACCCGCAAACATTATCCAAGACTCTCCAAGGCATCACAGACCGCGCCTGGGAAGAATGCGAGAAGTTAGTACCACCCTCACTCAGAATTGATCCGTGAGTATATTGGTAACACGTCTAATTAGACTGTATAAGTTTTGGTACATTATGCGATCGCCCTCTGCGTTCATGAGGCGATCGCATTTTTCATGCTCCAAAAAACTATAGTTGCGACGAGTAGAGTGTGGAGTTATAATGCGGCTCTTTTGAGTTGGTCACGGATAAAAGGCCCTACAGGTTTGCCAAATCCTCTAACCTCCTTTTTAAGCCAGTACTGTCCTTCATGAATGGAACTGATTGATAGTATTTCTCCCTTATGCTTACCAATTAACACTTCAACGCGATCACCTGGGGCGAGTAGTGGCTCAGACATTAATAAATCGGAAAACGCCAGCCGGGGCTTTTTAAATGGATCACCGGCAACCGAGACATCAGCTTTTTTGACTGAAGGGTAAATCTTGTTTACCCTCACCTGTTTAGCTAATGAGCGCGACCAATAAACATTACCCTCAATAATTTGAGTGTTAGGAGGGGTGATCGCGGGTTGATCGGCGATCACCTCGCGATCACCTCCACGATCACCATCAGAATCTATATTTGGTAAGGCTTCCAGCCGAAGGTGATCGGGTGATCGTGAAAAATCACTATTGTTTTCTTCAATTTCAGATTTTTTTTCAAGCTCAAAAGTGTACTTAGCCCGATCACCTTCGGCTGTATCGACTGTGGTTATCACGTTTTTGGGGTGATCGTGGGGGGTGATCGTGGGGTGATCGTGGGGTGATCGGGGGTGATCGTCCCGTTTTTTTATACCATATTCAATTGATGGCTGTAATTCATTGTTGGTAATAGTTGCAGCCGTATTACGTAGAAAATCAGGGGTGATCGGGGGTGATCGTGGAGTCTGACCCCCGATCACCCTCATTCATTGCCAAAAAATAGAGGTTGGCTTTCCCCGGCTTACGTTCGACACTAATTAAGCCGTCAGCAGTCAGTGCAGACAAGCAGTTTCTTAAGTGTCCTTTGCTGTACTGAGTACGATGGGCTATTTCTTCTGTGGTGAATTTGATATTACGGTTGGCGGCGAAAAATTCTAGCAGTGCGTTTTTGGCAGATTGTTCAGCAGCGTCATATCCTTGCTCGTATTCTTCACCCAGGAAGGTGAAGGATAAATCATCCGGGCTGAAAATCATCCGGTACTTTTTGCCAGAGGAGCGCGATCGCGATTTATTAATTTCTAGGATGCGGTCATGAGGGGTGGAGGTTTCGCTCTTGTCCTTGGTCAATGTCCAAACTTCCGATACAGCATTTCTAATTGCTGTCGTTCCCCTTACCCCGCCGTCGCGGTTGGTGTGGTGAATAATCACAAATGTTGTGTTGTGCTGTGCGGCCAGCCCGGTCATTTCCAGAATGGGCCGGGCATATTCCATTTGTGATTCCTGGTAAGTCGAGAATTTGTTAGCCGTTGACAACGAATCGACCACAACGAAATCAGGTTTGAACTCGTTCAAGTCTTGGATGAGTGCTGGCATATTTTCAGCCGACCAACCAAATCGAACTTTTACAAATTTATTGATATCGGCTTCACCATAGCCAAGTGACTCCAAGGCTTGCAGCATATCCCCCGGCGACTCGTCCCCCTGGTAATAGAGAATTTTTCGCTTGTCCCCTGTTGAGTGAAATTGTCCAAATTTCTCACCCTGGATTAACACCTTACCTAGTCCATAAACTAGTTTGGTTTTACCAATGCCACCATCGGCAGCCAATAGAATTGTCGTGCTTTTGGGAATTAAGCCATTAACCAGCCATTCACGAACTGTAGAACCTGCAAGTTCCTTTAATTCCTCATAAGTGAGTAATTTTGTACACTGTGCGGTTAAAGATTTTAAGTAGAATAGCTCTAAAAATCCTGGTGAAACTGAGTATTCTTTGGCTAGTTCATGCAGTTTTAAAAATCTCAGTGAAGGTTCCGCACAGGTTGTATAAATCTCCGTTAAGTCGTTTAATAACCTGTCATGCTTCCATTTTTGATACTCATCTTTTGTAGGTGCAGGTATTTCTACAATTGATTTAACCTTATTTTGAGTAAGTTCTAAAACTTGCGGTAACTCTGTTTCTAAATCGTAGGCTGTCAAAATTGATTCATTGAGAGTTTTAATTAACTGTCTTCTAACAGCTTTATCAATCACATCTGCGGCTAATGCGTCAATATTTACAGAACTCACTGTTCTATCGACAATGGACGCTAGATTATTTTTTCCTACTCTGTTTAAAATCCTGTGGTCACTCAGCCAGCTAGTAACAGCTAGTAAATCAGTTGGCTTGTCATTCTTGCATAATTTAAGACAGGCTTGATAAATATCACGATGAACACTGACGTAAAAGTGTTCTGGCTTAAGCCTATCTTTGATAACAAAGATTGCATTTGGGTCTAATAATATACCCCCAATTATTGCTTCTTCAGCTTCTATATTATGCGGAGGTAATTTATCTTGCTGAGAGTTAAATTGTAGTTGAGATTGGGGGAATGTATAGATACCTTGTGTCATTTTTAATTTCCCCCTTTTGCACAATAAATGTTATGATTTAGTTCATCGAGGGCGACGAAAATTATTTGAAATACTAGATTCTTCCTGTTTTTCTTGGTATTATTCATCGGTATTATTTTTGCTTTTTATGATTCAGCACTCACTGCCGACAATGCTAGTGAGTGTTTTTTTTTCGGATTAATAACTATTTTTTCATCTATTCATCATCTGGTATTCCCTCTACATCAACTCGGAAAGATTTAGCGAGAGTTTTTAGAGACACGCCCAGCTCGCGAGCAAGAGCAACAGCATTGTCAAACCGGGGAATTTTTTTTCCACTCTCCCAGTCGCCAATAATGCGAATGCCTACGCCCATACGCTGGCTTAGTTGTGGCTGCGTGAGGTCAGCGCTTTCTCGAAGTGTCTTCAAGGTTGGAACTTCATTTCTTGAGTCTGGATTCATGTTAGCACTATCGTGCTAGCACTTTAATGCTTGACACTCTAAGTGACTTGCACTAAAGTGCTAGTTAAAGGGTAAACAAAATGGCAGGCTCAAAAAGCCTGGCCAAAATAGCTGGCTTGGGAAAAAGCCTGCCTTTTGCTAGTTTCTCACCCAGATGTAAAGCTGTCGTGATGCAGACTACCCAGCGCTGTGAAGATTTTCCACAGCCTGATGCCTAACAACTCCAAAAACAGACAGAGATAGCAGCCTGTAGCCCGTTGTGCTTAAAAACAAAGACCTGCTGTGGAGTTAAAACGCTCAAAGCCTTGATGTAAAAGGATTTCTTTCTTTTAACGCTAATCGACAGTAGCACTTAAACCCCACTAAACACGGTGCATAGTGGCACTATGACCCCACTATGCACGGACTATAAGCCGTGTATACAACCCTTATGCACCCACTATGGAAGCACTAGAAGCCACTAGTAACGGCGCTAAAGCCACACCTAAACCCACAAATAACCAAAAGGAGAACGACAAACAAAAACCAAAACGCCATTTACCATCCCTACCAAGTGCGGTTTCGGCCGCAGACATGAACGCTGTGGAATATTCGGGACTAGCTGACCGTACAGCTGTCGAATGGACATATCTAAAAAACTACGAGATGTTCAGCCTCAGCCCAGATGGTTCATTTCCCATGATGAAAGTCTCACGCTCTAAAGCCGTTCGCCTTGCCGACCGCGAGGTGATGATGGTCGGCGGCGGTCGATGCTTTCGAGTTTCCTTGTCTAACCACCCAAACAAAACAAGCCCTAGTTAGCGGCCAGGGCTTGTTTTGAATGATTCAACATCTAACAAAACTTTACCATGACAGAACACAGAGAATTAACACCCAAAGAACAGAAAGTAGTAGACGGATTTGAAGCGGCCAGACCTGGACTTGGTGCGATCGCTGAAAACAGCATCCGCAACAACGACCAAACCGGCTGGGCTGAAATCATTGCAGATACCCCAGAGGATGAACTGAAAGCTTGTGAGGGTTCATCGTCCAATTCCTTTATGTACAAGAGGTTGGGCTGATGAATAATAACCTTTACCAAGCTTCACTCAAAGCCTTAACTGAGGCGGGAGTACCCCAAGATGTCGCCGCTAAAGCCTCGGAAGTTGTAGCTAAAGATGACCCCTGCAAGGAAAATTTAGGCCGCACAACCCAAGACCAGCAAGCAGTAAATGAAGCAATGGACTGGTACAGGAGGGGCAATGGATAACCTCACCAACTGCGAAGCAGAAATACTAGACGCTATCACGTCCAGCTTTGACCCTCCCCCAGAAGCTGACCCCCAACCCCAAGAAACTGAAAATTCAATCCACAACTTCACCAAAATTCTGGATGAGGTAGGGGTATGAATCAACTGTTAGTTTTATTCATGTTCCTGCTTTCCCTGACATTTGCACTAATCGCACTCTCAAAGGATACCGATAAACCTATCCACCTAAAAATTGAGGTGCAGTATGGCAAGTGAATTAATAGAAGTTAAGCCAGTCACCGCACCCACCCCGGCTAAATCTGCCACTGGGGTATGGGTTGAACTTAAATTACCAGATGGCAATACCCTACTGCGTTACTGCGCCTGGGGAGTTGGGAGAGTCATTTTTTCAGCATCATTATTCTCAGTTAACGCCACCCGGTCAGCCCTCAAGATGGGTATTTGGCTTTGTGACGGAATAGAAGCTGGAGCTAAAAAACTACTCAAAGTCTACGACGCTCTACCATACTCTGGCGTACCAATGACTCAAGTTATTGAAGCTTCCGCCGTCGCCATCGATGAGCCATTAGAAATCATCACCGATATCATCACAGCTATTGAAGGTAAACAGGTGATGATTATCGGGGAAATGGGAACAGGTAAATCCACACTCGCCCAATACCTCGCCTATACCATTGGTGGACGCGTCCGCGTCTATGAGCCAGAGGGAACACCAACCGACTGGCAAGGCTTGGAAGTCATCGGTAAAGGTGAGAACTGGACGGCCATTGAGTTGGGAATGGCTGAGGATTTGGAAGATTTAAGTAATCAACTCAAGCTGAGAACAGAACGCGGTGATGCTGCTTTGGTTGGTACTGAGCGCGTGATCATCGTTGAAGAATACCCAGAACTTGTGACAAAGGTCACTTCATCTGGGGAATGGCTAGACCGTCACGCCAGACGCGGTAGAAAAGCAAAGCGTTTCACTGTACTGCTTTCGCAGTATGACCGCGTGTCCGCCTGGGGGCTTGAGGGTAAAAGCGACTTAGCTGATGCTTTCTACCGCATACGGTTGGGTAAAAAGGCTCAAGCCCACGCCAAAAGCCTTAAAAATAATGCCCTTGTGGAATGGTTAAAACTCGACCAGTCCCACTGTTTACTCGACGATATGCCCTGTAAACTCCCACCATACCGGGAGATGAAAGCCGCAGCGCTGCGCGCTGGTCAGACCATACCCCAACCATACTATGACAATGAAAATCACCATGAAAAAACGGTTGAAAATGGCTTCAAAAGCCCATCTGACAAGGGTTCTAGCGATTCCTTTTCAGAAAATGACCAGCTACTCTGGCGGATGATTCTCCGGCTGGGGAAGGGAAAAAGTGACTCAACAATCGTGACCGAGATTCTAGGCTACACCGGCGCTCGGTACGGTGAAGGTAAGGACATTTTAGAGCGATTAAGGAGGCAATTCGGGAGTTAATCAAAAAGCGATCGCGCTGTTGTGAAGTGCGATCGCTCATAATTATCAGTTTGGTTTAACTTGTAAAAAATAACACATTCATAGATATGACTGAAACAGAAATATTTAACAATATTCCCCAACCCGATCCAAGTTGGGATTATTACGAAGTCTGGCAAGCATTACACCTTGCTCAATCCAAAATTAAATCCGGAGTAAAAGTCATTCTCGGTCAAGAACAAGCAAACCATGACACTGATCAAAAACTCAAAGAAATACTAGAAGCCGTTGTAGAAGAACTAGAGCAAGTCATCGACCACAATTTATCAGCGTATGCCGATGAAGAAATTTATTAACGCCTGATGAGCCGATTATGGAAATTTATTGTCCTGTATGTGAGTGTCTACTTGAAGAATTTATTGATGAAATGGAGGTGGTTTATATATGCCCAATTTGTAGTTATTCAACTGATGGAGATGAATATATAGAACTAGAAACGCCTGAAGAGCCGGAATAACTCGCCGGCGAAACGTGACCCGTGTCACGTCGCGGTCTGAGTCCAAATCAACCGCACAGCACAACAGCCAGTAACTTAGGGCTTTTGATCAGAATCAAGCTTAAGGCTTTCTTATATTCGTAAGCTCGGTTTCTGGTTGTGTACTGTCCTTATCCCTGTTACGCCGCAGTTCGCGCTGCGGCATTGCCTTGAGAGTGAATAAAGCTGTTATGGCTTACGGGTGATTCATAGGCTGTGACATTGGGATACTCAACGAACCACCCAGGAGGACAACTAAATGATCAAAGTTTTAGGCCTTGATGTCAGCAAGGCCTCGGTTTCGGTTTGTCTGCTAACAGAAAAACCTAATTTACCACGTCAATTTTATTACGAATGTCAGTTTTACAAGTTCAGTGCCAATAGTGCGGGAATTAAAAAACTTTTGGAACTGAACGCTGACATTGCACTCATGGAGCCGACCGGCTCAAATTATTCTAAATTGTGGGGTACACATTTAGCCCGCGCCGGGGTTGAGGTGCGGTTAGTTGGGCATAAAGAATTAAAGAATTACCGTGACTCACATTTAGGATTACCAGATAAAGATGATGATGCGGATTCCTTAGCTCTGGCGTGCTACTACTTTGACTACCACGACGATAAACGTCGCTTTGTCCAAATTCGAGATTTTACGATCGTAAAAATTCGTGAGTTAGTTTTGCGACTGGCACACCTTAACCGCGTGCAATCCCCAATTATTAACAGATTGCGCCAGGACTTATCGTGGCAGTTTCCTGAAGTTGCGTTGGTTAAATCAAAACGTCGCCTGGATGGTGATGATGTCCCTTTGCTGTGGGGATGGCTGGCTGAAGAACGCAAAAGCACCCGTTACGAGCGACTTTATCAAAACACCGCCGGACTTGGTATTGATGATAAAGTGCGCTATCATGCCGGGCGGCTGTGTAACCTGCAACGTGAAGAAATTGCCATTGAGCAAGAATTAAAAGAGTTGCTTGCTGATGCCAGGTTTGACCCATATCGTGAAGTTTTCCACAGTTTCGGTTTTGGTCAACGACTAATGGCTGTTTTAATTTCCCAAATTTACCCAATATCAGGATTTTTAGGTGAGGACGGTAAACCCGAAGTGAAGATACGCCAGGGGCGAAATTCTAAAAAGCCCACCAAGCGCCATTTGTCATTGCGGCGATTTCAGAAAGCACTAGGCGTTGCACCAACACTAGAAGCATCGGGAGACAAGCGTAAAACCAAAGTCGTTGGCGGTTCTGATTTGTGTAGGCTTTCTCTGTGGCAATGGATATTTACTCGCATTGAACCAAAGCGATCGCGTCTCAAGAATGAAATTGGTAAAAGTTTGGGTGAAAAGCTGGACGCTGAAAAAGCAGCCGGCCGGCCCGTCAAGTTGGTAAGAATGAAAATTGCTGCTATTGGGTGTCGGCTGTTGTTTCGGGAACTGGTGAAGGTTTTAACTGTTGACTAATGACTAATGAAATTTACAAAGGTTACAAAATCCAGGTTGATTACAAACCTTTAACAGATACTTGGAGTTATCAGATTTATTACTCAGACAGAGATAACCCGCTCAGTGAATCTGGCTGGAACACTATGGAAGATGCTTTTAACGTTGCTTATGAATGTATTGATTGGTTGACCAGTCCTGATTACTGTGACCTTGATTATCAAGACATAAGGGAATTTCCAGACTTTCAAGGCTAACCGTTATTTACTAGAGTGAATATAAACAAAGATTAAGACAAGTAACGCCCAGAAGGACATGATAAATATATTGGCTGAAAGCTTAACTGAGATTGGGAGTAGGTTACAAATTGATGGAACGCTAGTAAATGCCTGCTGGCAGTTTGCAATTTGGGGATTCTTCTCCCTACTGCTAGCGGAGATATTGAGAGACAGTTACCACGCATTGTGTCACCAAGTCAATTGGCTCAGTAAATGGCACAACAAGCATCATGCAGCATATCGTCGGGATTTGTCGATAGTCTCCCTCAAAGCTTATCAAGAATCCCAACTCTATCACGACATTTTAGAGTCGAGCCTATTGCTAGCCGTATTGATCATAATTGCCTTAATTGTCCAACAAACTGGGCTATGGCTGGGAGTAGTTTATGCTTGTACATTCTTGTTTGGCGCATCCCTGCGGTATTTCCAATGCTCAATTGAAACAGACTACAATCACCTACCAGGGCCTTTAGACACAGTTCCTTCTGTGTGGTGGGTAAATAGGACTTATCATTGGCGGCACCATTTTGACGATGTTGACGCTTATTATAGTGGTGTATTTTCCTTGGTAGACAAGATATTGGGAACAGGACTTTCTCTAAAAGGTAAAACCGTTGCTCTCACTGGTGCGTCAGGTGCGTTGGGACAAGCTTTGACAGCGCAATTGCTCCAGCATAATGCGAAGGTTGTAGCTTTAACTACTAACCCAGATAAACTAATAAGTGATGGTAGGCTAAAAGTAATTGCTTGGGAGTTAGGTAATGAAGCCGAACTTAAAGCAAGTTTAGAAAAAGTAGATATTTTGATCATCAACCACGGAATTAATGTTTATACCAGTCGCACACCACAAGCAATTGACTCTTCCTATGAAGTGAATACTTTTTCCGCATTGCGACTAATGGATATATTCTTAACAACGGTGACAGGGCCACAAGCAAAAGCCACTAAAGAGATTTGGGTAAACACATCTGAAGCGGAAGTATCTCCGGCGCTGAGTCCGCTTTATGAACTCAGCAAACGCACATTAGGAAATCTTGTGACTCTCAAGCGCTTAGATGGAGACTGTGTAATTCGCAAATTAATTCTTGGCCCTTTTAAAAGTCAACTAAATCCTTATGGAGTGATGTCAGCACCACAAGTAGCTCGTGCTATTTTGTTTTTAGCACGTCGAGACTTCCGCAATATTATCGTCACGGTCAATCCTCTTACTTATTTATTTTTTCCATTGAAAGAAATTAGTACTTGGTTTTATTACCGAATTTTTAGCAAGACAGCTAAAAAAGAAAATTTGGCATCTTAATTTTTGATTCATGAGCAAAAATAATCCCGAATTTATAAATTCGGGATTCTGAAAAAAATAACTTTTAGTAACTCTATAATTAACTACCCATTTTTAATCAAAGAATAAATTAAATTTAAACAGTTAATTCAAAAATATATTTGTATATTCATAATTCATTGGATATATCTTCAATATTTACCTTGAATTCATCAACAACCTATATGCGTTTACCTATTGCTATTAGCTTGGGATTTCTCTTGTCTTTGAGCATCACTATTCCAGTTATGTCTCAATCGACTATGCAGATAGAAGAATCAAACTTGCGTCAGAATTTAAATTTAAGACGATTAATCTTTAATCGCCAATTATGGGATAGCAAAAATATTTCTAACTACCGCTATAGATTGAGCAACAGTTGTTTTTGTTTACCTGAAGCGAGAGGCCCAGTAGTCATTGAAGTGCGTAATGGTCAGACTATTTCTATTACTTCTGTGAATCCTGATCAAGTAATTAATCCACAATTTTTCCAACAATACAGTACAGTTCCTAAACTTTTTAATGTGATTCAGGATGCTATTAAACGTCAAGCATTTAGCTTAAATATCAGTTACGATCATAAATTTGGTTATCCTACTGAAATTAGTATTGATTATAACAGTCAAATAGCTGATGAAGAATTATTTCTGACAATTGAGAATTTTGAAGTACTTCCATAAGCGTTAGGATTTTTCTATCCAGTCATCTTCTAGTATTTGATAGTAAATTTGTTGTAAAGTAATGCAGGCATTTAAAGCCATGAGTCAATTGGTTAAACAATAACTTGGAAAATTTATGGCAGAACCAATTCGCATTCTCTTACAGACTACTATCGCTACAACTGAAGATGACTGGAGTATCTTTCGTTTTTCTCTATTGCAAGATTATTTAAAATCTATTCAAGATGAATCAGGAAAACCGTTATTTACAGTTGTAGCACGCGATCGCACATCAGATGCCAGAGGTGATGACCCTATTTTAGGTACACTAGATCAATCAGATTTTGACGAACTCTGGCTATTTGCTCTAGATACTGGTGATGGTTTAACAGACAAAGATGTGTCTGGGATTAACGCCTTTAGAAAAAGAGGTGGTGGAATCCTGACAACAAGAGATCATCAAGATATGGGTTGTTCCATGTGCGGCTTGATTGACATTGGTGCAGTCCATTATTTTAATACCAAAAATCCCGATCCTGATGATTCTCGCTGGAATCGTGACGATCCACATACAACACATATTTCATGGCCTAATTACCATTCTGGAGCCAATGGTGACTATCAAAAAATTATCCCTGTAGACCCTGTTCATGAACTTTTATATAACCCTAATTCACCTTCTGGGTTGATTGAATTTTTTCCGGCTCATCCCCATGAAGGTGGTATTGGAGTACAACCAAATAATCTGAATTCGCAAGTAATTGCATTAGGAAAAAGTCTTGTCACCAGTCGTAATTTCAATTTGATTGTAGCAATTGAACATCATACAGATGTACAAAAAAATCGCCTGGGAAGGGCAATAGCTACTTCCAGTTTCCATCACTTTGTTGATTACAACTGGGATATTGAAAAAGGTTGTCCTACGTTTGTTGATGAAGCTCCAGGAGACGGTATGACAAAAGAGCCTCGCGCTTTAGAAGATATACAAGCTTTTGTGCGGAATGCTGCTTTGTGGCTAGCCAGGTGAGTAATTATATTTCAACCAACAAAAAAAAGGTTTGGCTCACCACCAAACCTCTTTATAAATCCAGTGCATAACAACATCCCGAAATAATTTACCTGTTATTTTGAGGCGATCGCATCTTCCTATAGGATGTATCTAAATGTCAAAAAAGCTGATATTACTCAATCATAGTATTAATAATTACATTTACGACAATTTAATCTATCTTTTCCAAATGTATCCCCAAAAAAAGACGGGTTTTACCCCGTCTAAATAGCTTGAAAGTGGCAATACACCTTGGACTCCGAAAAATAGGAAAAATAAAATTTATATAGATTGTAAGGAAGACTTATGATAACAACAAGAACGGTGATCTATGCCGTGTCGAGGATGTTAACCATATCAATACTTACAATTCCCATTAACTTATCACAGGCAATTTTGGATCAGTTGCCAAAATGCCAAAATCTCAAAAATAAAATATTTCTTTTGTGGGCTTTGTCATATTTTAGCAAGTACTTGGTGATTTTTAGAACTAGTTAAGACACAGGTATAATTCATTATCTCAGTAAGTAAAAACCGAAGAAACACCCAAGCTTAGGTAATACCCCTTTCCCTTAACCTCGAAAACTGGTTTATTTTGAACTGTTCATATTTCCCCAGTCCCATATACTTATACCTAGCTCAACTACAAATACTCATTTGTCAGTTTGTCGATTTGAGAGAAGTTTGGTAAATAAAAGATAGCTTACATAGTTAGCTTTTGTTCCATACTTAATACCAAGCATTGTGAGTGCTAAACGTCTGCCAGAAACTACTGCCCATGTCAAAATTACCCGCCAATCCTGGCAACACGGCTTCCTAGAAGGTGACGTGTGTGCTGGTGACTTTGAGTGGCATTTCCAGTGGCATTTCCGCCGAGGAGAACTTTTGGTGAAGCCTTCTCAAGGTCGAGCTTTAATTAAAGAACCTCTCGGTCGCTTCTTGGAACAGCAAGATTATCAGCTAGAACCAGGAGGCGACTATGCTTTTAAGATTCGCGCACAATTGTGAAGAATGGAGAATGGGGAGCAGGGGCAATACGGTTCGGTTAACAGAGTTATCTGTTGAGGCGAGCAGGGGGTGCAGGGGGAGAATAGAAGCAGGGGAAGAGAAATTGCTTAATCATAACTCTCTTCCCTCCCCTGCCTCCCCTGCACCCCCTGCTTATCCGAACCGTATTGGGAGCAGGGGGAGAAAACGAATGACTACTGACTATGGACTAATGACTATTAACCATTAATTGACTCGGTGAGGCGATTTAAATATCGTTCGATTAAGAGGATGGCGACAATATCATCTATTGGGCGTGGAGGCTGGCGCATTCCCTGCGGTAGTAGCTTTGTTAGTCCTTTGGGGGGATACATCTGCCAATAGCGATCGCGTGCCTCTAAGGTACTATAACGCTCGTCTATTAATACAATATTGAATGGTTCGACTAATTCTTGCTGTAGTTGCTGTTTCCAACGTTTGGCTGTGGTTTGGTTCCCCATGACTAGCATGGAAATGGGAAACTGTTCCCTGAGTGTGTTAATCACAGCGATCGCTTCTAGGGAAGAGACGACTTGATGATAGTATAATTGCCGATCCAATCCCATCACGGCTAAACCACACTTATCTTTACCAGGGTCAAAGCCTAAAATAACTGGTTGTGTTGGAGAAAATTCACTAAAAGTCATAATAAATGCAAAATTAATTATTCAGAATACAAATAAATTTGATAATTATATTTAGTTAATAAAGGTTTTATAAGTTTTTCTCATGCTTTAATAGACCACTTTTTCATTCTCCCTGCTCCCTACTTTCTGGGAGTTATTTAATATGTTTAATTTTTAATTGATTTCTCCCAATTTTTTTAAGTACTCAAAATAACTTTGCCATTTTGGATTGCTACTAATCTTACTCTCAATGGCCCAGATGTATAAGTGTCTTCGGCGGCGATCGCTTTTATTTCTATTGGTTGATCTAACTGACGCAACAAGGAAACAAAGCGCAGAAAAGTACCATCTATTTGCACACTTTCCACGATTCCGGCATTCCTAGCACGAAATTGAGAGGCGGAAATTAATAAGTCTATCCGTTGTCTGAGTTGATAAGAGGTCATACTACGAGGATCGGCTGTAGTTGTAGCCAAAATTTCACTTCCAGAAAATACCAGGACATTTCTAGCTGTATCAGCAAAAAATTCTATTTCCTTTTCTCCTCTGACATAATTACCAGCAGAGAATATTCTCACTACATATTCTCGACCATCATTAATTTGCTGAATTAGCTGCTCAATCCTATCGGGAGTGATGCGTAGCAGTTCTGTACTTGCTGAATTTGCGCCTGGTTCACTTAATTCTAGATTGGCGTTGCGGTTAGCTTCTTGCAGCAGTTGCAGGATTATCTGACGCGCAGCCGCAACTTGGTTGATGCGAACTACACCTGAAGCCAAAACTTGACCGCGAACTAAGGCAAGTTTACCCAAACGCAAGTCACGGTATGACTGGTAATATTTTTCCAGTCTAGATACTTCCTGCTCTAAATAATCCTGTTGTTTTTCTAACTCTTTTAGTCTTACTTCACGCTTGGCGATTACGTCTTCTCGTGCGGTAATTTCCCGGTTGCGATTTTGAATTAGTTTATCCAGTTGCGAAATTTTTTGATCGCGCTGTTCGACTGCTTGTTGACGGTTGGCTAGTTCGCGGTCACGCTGTTCTATGGCTTGTTGGCGATTAGCTATTTCGCGATCGCGCTGTTCTATGGCTTTTTTAGCTTCAGCATATAGCCTTTGGCGTTCTGCCTTTAGTTGTTCAACAGCTCCTTGGAGTTCTTGTCTTTGATTGTAAACGCTTTGCAGTTCAGCGATCGCTTTTTGATATTGTGTGACTACTTGTCTAAGTCGGCTTTGCGTGCGCTGGAATTGTGCTTGGGTTTGCGCTAGCTCTTGTTGTGCTTTTAATTTTTCTTTTTTGGCTTGTTCTCGCTGAGTTTCTACCTGTCTTTTTTCACTTCTGGTAGTTTCTAGCTCTTGATTAACTTTGTTGCGCTCAATTTCTACCTGAGTTCTTTGCTCTTCTGCGACTTTTAACTGTTCTCTTTTTTGCCTGAGGTCTTTTTGAATATCCTCTAACTCAAAAACCCCTTGTCGCAGTCCTTCATCAGCAATAAATAAAATTGCTAGGGTAGTTGCTGAAACCAAACTACCTGTTAAAATTGTTACCAGTACAGCCGTATTTTTGGGGCGTAGATTAAATAGAGAGAGGCGTGCTTTGCCAACTCTTGTACCGATGCGATCGCCAACAGTGGCAATTACACCTCCCAAAATTAAAATTGCTGCTATGAGGATGTACCCGGTGGTCATCTTCAGCTACCGAATTGAGTCCAGATACAGCCTACTACTTTCAATCATTATTTGTGGAGAGTGGGAGGGTGGCAATAGCTGAAATTACTCAAGATTTTCGATTTACTTCCAACTATGGGTGTTATTTACAGAAATATAACACGTGCCACCAGCCCTGACTCCAATTGTTTTATGTGAACTGTCTGCTGAGAGTCACAGGTTTATGCACAGTAATCTTCTTTTTGTGGATGGAAATCATCTTTTTCTCACGCAAATCCCCTAGTAACCGAGTAACAGTAACGCGAGTAGAGCCAATTGCTTCGGCGATCGCTTGATGAGATAGCTTCAGATCAATTGTGATGCCATCCGCACAAGGCACACCAAAATCACGACAGAGAATTAACAGAAAACTCACCAACCTCGAACCCATGTCTCGGTGAGCTAAAGTTTCAATCATCATCTCTGTTTGCAGAATCCGCGAAGATAGACCCCGCAGCATCAACATCGATAATTCAGGATTTTCCTTGAGTGCTTGCTCAACTTGTTCAATTGGTGCAGACAACAATTCTACTGGAGTAAATGCCACTGCATGGTAAAACCGATCAGACTTGTTTCCTGTCAGCAAAGACAGGACTCCAAAAACGCTATTTTCCCGTAGTAGTGCTACTGTAATTTCTTCTCCTGCCTCGTACACCCTGGAAAGTTTGACAGCGCCTTTCAAAAGAAAGTAAACTCGCTCGGCAGGATCGCCAGGAAAAAAGATCGTTTTATTGCGTTCAAACGTTTCAACAACCGGAGGAAAAGCTCCCGTTGCCATCTGACGAAAAACATTTGCTAGGGCCTTATCTTGTGTCACGATCATCTCCCTTCCCCTACCCAATGCCGGAATAACAAAAACTAAAAACTGATTACCTAAGAATACACCTGAAAAATCAATAAAGCACCGTTAACCATTCTGTACTTTCCTATACTCAAACGTACAAAATTATGGTTATTTGTTCATAATGATACCCGATTTCTGCTATTTTTAGCCAGCAGTTCTTGATAGATACTTCTACTTTCTCTAAGCATCAGGTTTTTTGCAGAAAAAATTAAGTAATCTTGAAAATATCTTAAGAAATAACAAATATTTTATTCTAAAAAACGCTCGTAATAATCATCATTTTTACTAACCTTGTATAAAACAAAGATAAAGAACTCTACGCCACTTGCGAGATAGAGTTTTTGTCAAGTGGCAAAACAACTGACAACTCACACACGCAGTGCGATAAAGTTACCTCAGATTCAGGTATGCTCCTAATGAATCGATCACATGAATCACATTGAAAGTTTCTATGCTGAATCTGACTGGAAAAAATGCCCTGGTTACAGGTATCGCCAATAATCGTTCCATCGCTTGGGGAATTGCCCAACAACTGCACGCAGCCGGAGCGAACCTTGGCATTACTTACCTGCCAGATGAACGGGGTAAATTTGAGAAGAAAGTTGCCGAACTCGTAGAACCCCTCAACCCCAGCTTATTTCTTCCTTGTAATGTTCAAAACGATGAACAAATTCAATCTACATTTGATTCCATCCGCGATACATGGGGCAGGCTAGATATTCTGATTCATTGTCTGGCTTTTGCTAACAGAGATGATTTGACTGGAGATTTTAGCCAAACTTCTCGTGCAGGCTTTGCCACAGCTTTAGATATCAGCACCTATTCACTGGTGCAGTTAAGCGGTGCAGCTAAACCTCTGATGACTGAAGGCGGTAGTATTATCACTTTGTCATATTTAGGTGGTGTTAGAGCAGTTCCTAACTACAACGTTATGGGAGTTGCCAAAGCGGGATTAGAAGCGAGTGTACGTTATCTAGCATCTGAACTCGGTTCTCAAAATATTCGCGTTAATGCCATTTCTGCCGGCCCCATCCGCACCTTGGCATCTAGTGCCGTTGGTGGCATTTTAGATATGATTCACCATGTAGAACAAGTAGCGCCCTTGCGCCGGACTGTGACTCAATTGGAAGTAGGCAATACTGCCGCTTTCTTGGCTAGTGATTTAGCTAGTGGTATTACTGGTCAAGTCCTGTATGTGGATGCAGGATATGAAATTATGGGAATGTAATAAGATTTGGGGAGCAGGGAACCGGGTGTAAGGAGGAGAAACATAACAAAGGATTCCCCTTTCCCCCTGCACCTTGCCCCTCTGCCCACTCCCTACTCCCTATTTGTTATGCAAATCAGCGATTATCCCCAACTTAATTTATCCTCTGTTCCTCGGATTGCTTCAGTGCATCGCACGACTGGAGAAACTGATGTGCAGGTTACGATCAATCTGGATGGTACAGGAATCTGCACAGCAGCCACTGGTATTCCCTTTTTGGATCATATGTTGCATCAGATTTCCTCCCACGGCTTAATTGATTTGGATGTCAAAGCTAAGGGAGATTGGGAAATTGATGACCACCACACAAATGAAGACGTAGGTATTACTTTAGGACAAGCTTTTAGTAAAGCATTAGGCGACAGAAAAGGTATTGTCCGCTTTGGTAATTTTTTAGCACCTTTAGATGAAGCTTTAGTACAAGTAGCACTGGATTTTTCCGGTCGTCCTCACCTCAGCTATGGCTTGCAAATTCCTACTGAACGTGTAGGAACCTATGACACCCAATTGGTGCGAGAGTTTTTTGTGGCATTAATCAACCATAGCCAAATGACGCTGCACATTCGCCAATTAGATGGCATTAATTCCCATCACATCATTGAAGCGACATTTAAAGCCTTTGCTAGAGCCGTCAGAATGGCTGTAGAAATCGATCCTCGCCGCGCTCTTACGATTCCCAGTTCTAAGGGAGTTTTGTAAGAGGCAGGGGGCAGGGGGCAAGGGAGGCAGGGGGGCAGGGGAGGCAGAGGGGCAGAGAGTATTTACTCATTACTCCTTACTCCTTACTCATTACTCATTACTCCTTACTCATTACTCATTACTCCTTACTCCTTACTCATTACTCCTTACTCCTCATAATTTGCAACAATTAACAAACTTGTAGCGATCGCCGTTATCTTGTTGGGTAACTTATAACCAATGCTGTGTTAATTGAACTGAGATGAAGTCTGTAACAGACACCCCTGATTCTCAACTGGCTACTATCGATACCCCACCAGTAGTCATGACTTCTGATTTGCGAAAAGTTTATCGCACTGGCTTTTGGATGAACCAAAAAGTTGTTTCCCTCAAAGGCTGTTCCTTGACGGTTTATCAGGGGGAAACTTTTGGTTTATTAGGGCCAAATGGTGCAGGTAAAACGACCCTGTTAAAACTTCTGTTGGGGATTATCCGTCCTACCTCTGGAAAAGGGTTATTGTTAGGTCAGCCATTAGGCGATCGCCACATCAAGCAATACGTTGGCTACCTCAGCGAAAATCCCTACTTGTATGAATATCTTACCGGTTGGGAATTTTTAGAGTTAGCTGCTGGCTTGTTCCAAATTCCCGCTAGTGTGCAACGTCAACGCATTCCCGAATTATTAGATTTGGTGGGTTTATCTGTCGCTGATGCCCGCAAAAAACAGATGCGCCGCTATTCCAAGGGTATGCTACAGCGTCTGGGTATGGCTCAGGCACTAATTAACGACCCAGAGTTGATATTTTTGGACGAACCCATGTCTGGTTTAGACCCTTTGGGACGCTACCGGATGCGGGAAATTATCTTGTCTCTAAAAGCCGCAGGTAAGACGATTTTCTTTAATAGCCATATTCTGAGTGAGGTAGAGCAAATATGCGATCGCATCGCCATCCTTGCTCAAGGTGAATTAATTTGCTCTGGTTCTCTGGGCGAACTACTAGGTAGTGAAAGCACATACCATGTTAAAGGTCAAGGTGGTGATTGGGAAATTCTCAAAAAATGGCTAGCTAATTTAGCATTTGAGCCTGATGGTTCTTGGCAAGGTACACTACAAGAAGATTATTACGATTTTCTAGGTAGTATTCGCTTGATGGGTGGGCGAATTATTTCCATGAACTTATCTCGTCAGTCTCTAGAAGCGTTTTTTATCCATCAGATTCAAAAACAAGACCAATTTTTGAATACAAAGGTTGAAGAATCCGAAGTATCTCAGCAAAAATACTAATGACAGATATTCGTGAGTGAAATCAGGTAGACTTTACTATAACTTTACTAAAAATTTAAACTGGAGAAAAAATATTTGCCCGGATTAAGATTATTTTGATAAGAAAATGAGAATTGTCGGGAAACCTAAATACTTAAGTATAGTCAAGATTAAAATGTTTAGACAATACTTTACCGATTGTAGTCTCAGAGTTTAAAAAATATGCTTAACACGGGTTCGCTGAAATTTATATCACAGCCAGCTGTGGGTGCAGCTTTGTTGACGGCTGCTCATCTGTTTATGCCGTTTGCCAGTGTAGCTCAGGGACAACAAGTATTTCCTAATTCCCAAACAGTACCTCCAACTAACCAACAAGTATCAGCACCAATACCAGTAGATACAAAATACTTATTGGGAGGAGGCGATTTAATTCGTGTAAATGTATTTGAAGTACCCGAATATGGTGGTGAATACCAAATTCCTCCAGGTGGATCTATCAATTTACCTTTAATTGGCAGTGTTTCTGTTCAAGGATTCACAACCGAACAAGCTGCTGATGTAATTGCTGACAGATATCGCAGGTATTTGAAACGTCCCCAGATTTCTGTAAATCTTTTATCTCCCCGTCCCATTAATATTTTAGTTGCTGGAGAAGTAACACGCCCAGGAGCTTATACTTTAAGCTTGCAAGGAGGCGCAGGTAACAATCCAGGGGTACAATATCCTACTGTATTAGCTGCACTCACAACAGCCCAGGGCGTAACCTTAGCAGCAGATGTCACCCAAGTCAAGCTCAGACGTAAAACTAGCGGTTCTACTGAGCAAGTTGTTAGTCTGGATTTAAAGGAACTAATCCAAACTGGTAGTTCTACACAAGATATTACTTTAAGGGACGGAGACGTTATCATTGTGCCTACTGCGACCACTTTCAACGTAGCAGAAGCACGTAATTTATTCGCGGCTAACTTTGCAGCCAGCCAAAGCGCACCGCGCACTGTCGCCATAATTGGTCAAGTCAATCGCCCTGGTTCATATCTTGTGAGTGCAGGTTCGACAGAAGCTCAGGCTGGCGGGGCTGGGGCTAGCGGCAGTGGTTTACCAACGGTGACACGAGCCATTCAATTAGCTGGTGGTATTACTTCACAAGCAGATATTACCAATATCAAGCTCCGCCGACCTACAAGAACTAATGGCGAACAAAGTATAGACCTCAATCTTTTAGAACTATTACGGACTGGTGATGTCAATCAAGACGTAATTGTCCAAGATGGAGACACAATTGTTATTCCCACTGCTACTGAGGTTAACCCAGCACTAGCTACGGAATTAGCAATGACTACTTTGTCTGCTAATACAATTCAAGTTGGTGTGGTGGGTGAAGTTAAACGCCCAGGAGCCGTAGACATTAGACCAAATAGCTCCTTAAACCAAGCACTACTGGCGGCTGGTGGATTCAATGATGCTAGAGCGCGTAGCGCCAGTGTAGAGTTGATTCGTCTTAACCCCAATGGTTCAGTGACTAAGCGTGAGGTAAAAGTTGATTTCAATCAAGGAATTAACGAAGAAACCAATCCCATACTTCGCAATAATGATGTTGTGGTAGTTGGTCGCTCTAATATAGCTAGGACTGGTGATACCCTGAATATAGTTGCAGGGCCTTTAGGTATCATCTTTAACTTCTTAAGGTTTTTCGGGCTTTAATTCTTTGCTGGGGGCGCTAGTAATTTGTTTCGTCCCCAGATTTTTTGAATTTAGCAGAGCAATTAGGCGATAGTGCGATCGCTATTTATTATTCAATATTAAATAAATATTAATTATTGAAATTATCTAATTATATTTAAACTCACGTTTGCTCCCAGAAAAATATAGAGTTGAGTCAGCAGTTTCAGTGAACTAGCCAGCCCAAGATGTATGTAAAAACATCAGTATCGGGTAGTTCACCACTTGACACATTAGACTTAAATGTAGGGCATGGTAGTACTATGTTCTTTAAACTAAAATTGCCCTAAAAGGTAATAGGAGCATCATATATGGAGCCAATTATTGCTATAGTCTTAGCGCTTATCGGCTATGCCTTAGGATCTGCAAAAATTATTCATGAAGGGAATGCAGCCCTTGTTGAACGCTTGGGACGGAGACATCGCACGCTAACGCCGGGTTTAAATTTTATTGTGCCTTTGGTTGATCAGGTGGTAATGGAAGATACTACGCGCGAGCAGTATATAGATATCAAACCTCAAAATGTGATCACTAGGGATAATATTTACCTAGAAGTAGACGCTATTCTTTTCTGGCGTATCAGAGATATTGAGAGAAGCTTTTATGCAATTGAAGACCTACAAGGAGCGCTAAATCAACTGGCGACAACCACACTTCGGGAAGTTATTGCTCAAAACACTGTAGAGGAAACCAATGTCACCAGAGATGAAATGAACCGAACCATCTTAAGTGAGTTGAATAGCACAACCGCAGATTGGGGAGTTGAAATTATCCGGTTAGATATTCAAAGAATTACACCCCCGGAAAGTGTGCGAAAAACAATGGAAGAGGAACGAGCGGCTGAATTCAAAAAACGGGCGCTCATTTCTGAAGCTGAAGGTGAACGCCAAGCTGCTATTAAAAAAGCAGAAGGAACGATGACATCTATGCAGATAATTGCTGAAGCATTACGTACCAGTCCTGAAAGCAAAGAGATTTTACGTTATTTAGTAGCGCAAGATTATATCAATGCCAGCTATAGACTAGGAGAAAGTTCCAATGCCAAAGTTGTGTTTGTAGACCCAGGCAAAACAGGTGAATTGATGAAAGAAGTAATTGCTGAATCTGTAAATACTGAAGGTAACGGTACGAGTGGCGAGCATGGGTAGGAGGTAGGGAGTAGGGGGAGATGAGGAAGAAATTCTGACTCAGAACTCATGACTCACCTCGAAACAGTGCATCAGCAACTAAAGAGACATCGCGCATCTGGTGAACATCATGCACTCGTAGGATATCAGCCCCGTTGGAAATCGCAGCACAGCAAGCCGCCGCCGTTCCCCAAACTCGCGCTTTGGGATCTGGTTGATTTAAAATTCGACCGATAAAACTTTTACGGGATACGCCTACTAAAATAGGACAATTTAGCATCCGTAATGAACGTAAGCGGCGTAATATTTCTAAATTTTGTTCGTAGTTTTTAGCAAAGCCAATACCAGGATCAATAATAATGTTTTCGGGTTTGATACCCAAAGCTGTGGCTGTGGTAATTTGGTTAGCTAAAAAACTAGCAATCTCTCCCATTAAATCTTGATAATCAGTGAATTGTTGCATTGTCTGTGGTGTGCCACGAATGTGCATCAACACTATCGGCACGCCTAAACTGGCTACTGTGGGCAACATTTGGGAGTCATAAGTGCCGCCAGAAATATCATTAATTATATCTGCCCCAGCTTTTATAGCTTCTTTAGCTACACTAGCTCTAGTAGTATCCACTGAAATAGGTACAGGAATTTCTGGTCGTAATGCCTGCAAGATTGGCAATACCCGGTCTAGTTCTTCCGCGAGACTTATCTGCTCTGCCCCTGGTCTGGTGGATTGACCACCGATATCGATAATGTCAGCACCAGCATCTACTAGGGCTTTTGCTTGAGCTAAAGCGGCAGAGATAGTATTAAATTTACCACCATCACTAAAACTATCTGGCGTGACATTGAGAACACCCATTAAATAAGTACGCTGTCCCCAGTGGAAACAGCGATCGCCTATGATCAATTTACTGTATTTAGTCATTAGTCATTGGTCAAAGAATCGTACTTCCCCCTTGCCCCCTGCTCCCTGCTCCCCTGCCTCTTTTGGTCAATAGTCAATAGTCCACAGTCCAAAACTATTGACTATTGACTATTGACTCTGGACTCCTTACTGATAATTCACAATTCGGGCAAAACTTGCAGGCTCTAGACTTGCTCCGCCCACGAGAACACCGTCAATTTCTGGTTGAGCCATAATCTCATCAATATTGTTTGGCTTGACTGAGCCACCATATTGAATTGGGACATCAGGATTTTTCAACTGGCTACGAATTAAGCCAATAACTCGATTAGCCTCTGTTGTTTCACAGGTGTCACCAGTGCCAATTGCCCAAATTGGTTCGTAAGCAATTACCAAATTTGTCTGATCGACATCAATCAGGTCTTTGTCTAGTTGGCTGATAATCAGTGATTCAGTTTCTCCAGCATCTCGCTGTTGTTTAGTTTCGCCTACACACAGAATCGGCGTTAAACCGTAATTTTGGGCAGCTTTCAGACGCAAATTAACTGTTTGGTCTGTTTCCCCAAAAAATTGTCGTCGTTCGCTATGACCGACAATGACGTAACGTACACCAATTTCTGTCAACATTGGGGCAGAGATTTCACCCGTATAGGCTCCATTTTCTGCCCAGTGGACGTTTTGCGCTCCTAGTTGTACAAGGCTTCCATGTAAACTCATAGACAAAACGCTAAGATCAGTGAAAGGAACGCAAAGCAGCACTTCCCGTTCTTGAGGTGTTTCCTCTAATGCAGGCAGAAATTCTTTTAAGAACTCTTGAGACTCTGCCTGGGTTTTGAACATTTTCCAGTTACCGGCAATAACTATTTTCCGCACAGGTGATTTAGTCAAGTTCCTAACGCTACTAGATGCACTTCTCAGTTTATGACTTTTTGTTAGTCATTTAGTCATTAGTCATTGGTCATTAGTCCATAGTCCATAGTCAACAGTCTACTGTCTTCTGTTTTTAGCTTGTTTTCCCTTGGGTATTGGTTAAATATCTTGGGAAAAATTACTAGGATCACAATATAGAGTGAATTTAAAAATTAAAATATAAAACTAATATGACTTCGATATTACCCTTGCCTGATCCTCAACCAAGTGATTCTACCAATACTGATGCAAATTCTCTCAACTGGGAGGAAGAACTTGATAGTGCCATTTTTAGCTTTGAAGATATTCAAGCAGAACTCAACTATAAACAAGCACAATCGGCACTACGGAACTTAGTAGACAATATTGACCTCAGTCCTCAGGAAAAAGCCGGATTAGAGTCAGAAATTGCTGATTTGGCAACCATGTTAGGCAAGTTAGACAGCATGGTGATCCAGATTGCAGCTTTTGGGATGGTGGGACGGGGTAAGTCCTCCTTACTAAATGCTGTGGTTGGGGAATCTGTATTTGAAACAGGGCCTTTGCATGGTGTCACCCGTGCGGCTCAACGGGTTAATTGGAGTATTAGTGAAGAGGCGATTGGGGAAACAGAACGGGCCTTGCGGGTGACTTTACCATCTGTCGGGCGATCGCAGGTAGAATTAATCGATACTCCTGGGTTGGATGAAATTGATGGAGACACCCGCGCTGTCTTGGCACAACAGATAGCAAAGCAGGCAGATTTGATTCTGTTTGTGATTTCCGGGGATATGACAAAGATTGAACATGAAGCCCTTTCTCAATTGCGGGAAGCAGGTAAACCGATAATTCTGGTATTTAACAAGGTAGACCAGTATCCTGAAGCAGACAGGATGGCAATTTACCAGAAGATTCGGGATGAAAGAGTAAGGGAGTTAGTTACACCCCTAGAAATTGTCATGGCGGCTGCATCACCACTGGTAAAAACTGCTGTACGCCGTCCTGATGGGAGTAGGGGGGTGCAAGTACGTCCGGGTGATGCTCAAGTTGCAGAACTGAAGTTGAAGATTTTGGAGATTTTGCAACGAGAGGGTAAGGCTTTAGTCGCCTTAAACACTATGCTATTTGCCGATAATGTGAATGAGCAATTGGTGCAGCGTAAATTGATGATTCGGGAACAGAACGCCAATGAGTTAATTTGGAAAGCGGTGATGACTAAAGCTGTGGCGATCGCTCTCAATCCCATTACTGTGGTAGATGTATTGAGTAGCATTGTTATAGATATATCTCTGATTTTAGGTTTATCTAAACTCTATGGTATCCCCATGACTGAAGCCGGTGCCGTGCAGTTATTACAAAAAATTGCCATAAGTATGGGTGGTATTGGTGTGAGTGAATTGTTGGCGAACTTGGGATTAAGTGGGTTAAAAACTTTACTTGGTATCTCTGCAACGGCTACATCTGGTGTCACCCTTGGGCCTTATATTTCGGTGGCGCTAACCCAAGCTGGGGTAGCTGGTGTGTCTTCCTACGGAATTGGACAAGTTACCAAAGCTTATTTAGCCAATGGAGCGACGTGGGGGCCGGACGGGCCGAAAGCAGTCATTAACAGAATTTTGGCAACCCTTGATGAAAATTCTATTCTCAATCGCATCAAAGATGAATTACGGGTAAAACTTCATAAATGACGTGAAAAAGTTATTTGAAAGTTCACAATTGAGTAGATGGTGTTAGTTTAGTAAAGATATGCAAAATTAGAAGTAGTGAGGCAGCGATCGCTACAACTAAGTGATATCTACCGTCTGTTACCTCCAGAGGGCGATATCTAGTTAGTTCTGGATATTGCCAGACTCCCTGCGACAGGAGGAAAACAATGAATATATTTAGTAGACCCCAAGCCCCAACATTCAACAGCATCGAAGAAGAACGCCTGCACCGCAAACAAAGACTAACAGCCGCCTTCCGCCTCTTTGGTAGGTTTGGCTTTAGCGAAGGAATTGCAGGTCATATTACAGCGCGTGACCCCGAATTTACAGACCACTTTTGGGTAAATCCTCTAGGAAAATACTTTGGACATATTCGAGTTTCCGACTTGGTATTAGTCAATAAAGATGGGGATGTAGTCAAAGGCGATGGGTCAATCAATCAAGCCGCTTTCGCCATCCATTCCCAAATCCATGAAGCTCGACCTGATGTAGTTGCGGCTGCTCACGCTCATTCAATTTATGGTAAAGCTTGGTCTAGCTTGGGTCGTCTGCTTGACCCCCTAACACAAGATGCCTGTATTTTTTACGAAGACCATAGTTTATTGGATGATTATACAGGTGTCGTCTTAGAAGCTTCTGAAGGTCAGCGATTGGCTGAAACCTTAGGTAAGAATAAAGCAATTATTTTACGTAATCATGGCATTCTCACTGTAGGACACACAGTAGATGAAGCCGCCTTTTGGTATATAACTCTAGAGCGTACTTGCCAAGCACAATTATTAGCAGAAGCTGCGGGTAAACCCAAAATAATTAGCCATGAAACCGCCCGCTTAACTCATAGTCAAGTCGGTGAACCTAAGGCAGGTTGGTTTAGTTTTCAACCTCTTTACGATAGAATTGTGCGCGAAGAACCTGATTTATTTGATTAGAAAACAGGGAATGTAATTCGCAATTAAAAATCTTTAAATCACAAATCCAACTAAAAGATACCCGACTTCTTAAAGAAGTCGGGTATCTGAGCCTTTCAAGGTTCACAAATCAAACAAGAACTATTTTTTCTTGTTTGAATTCTTATGACTCTGCTTTCCGGCTTCAGAGTGTTGTTCTCTTGTACCACCACGAGTCTGTTTTTCTTCACCGCTATCTTCAATTTCTTCAGTGTCTTCAGTGTCTTCGCTTTCTTGTTTTTTGCGTCCACCGCCGTGAGAATGTTTACCACCTTCACGACCGATTTCAGCCATGTGTTCTCTGTCTTGGCTGACGGTTTCGCCCCCTTTGCGTCCAGCTTCACGAGCTTCTTCTGAGGTGAATTCGTGAGCAGTGCCTTTTTCATGAGCAGCCTGTCCACCTTTGCTGGCGATTTCCCGTTGCTTGTCTTCATCCATAGAAGCAAAGCCGCGTTTACTTGTATCTGCCATCATCTTGCTCCTTGTAACTAAGCAGATTTGTTGACTTTTCAGCCAGTGAAAATCTTTATATGATTTGTTCTCAATTTAGCCAACTAATTTAGTTACCTTCATGTCCCATTGGTGGGAATCATTGGTGATAGAGCTTCAACTTTCGACATATAACCGAAGTGAAGTCAGGAATCAAATCGGATTAATATATCTGCAATCATGACTCTTCTTAACCCAATTAACAAATGTACGTGGAATTTTTTGTATTAAACTAAGTAACCTAGAAATGTAGGTGTTTTTTATTTAAACGCTCAACCCGTCAACTTTTAATCTAGGGTTTAGGAGCAAAAGCCTGTCAGCAGCAGGTTATCTTGAAAGTTCTATCCGCTAGGTATTTTGCAAAAGTCTAATGGTACAAACTCATTCTGAAGTCAAGCGCGTAGAAGAACTGCGCCAGTTGTTGCAACAAGCCAGCTATGCCTATTATGTCTTGGATGCACCCATCATGGAGGATGCAGTGTATGACCAACTGTATCGGGAACTGCAACAACTGGAAATTCAGCATCCAGAATTAGTTACACCAGATAGTCCGACACAGCGTATCGGGGAAAGACCAGCAACACAGTTTCTCTCTGTGCGCCACAATATTCCCTTATATAGTTTAGAGAATGCTTTCAATATAGATGAGTTGCAAGCTTGGGATCAACGTTGGCGTAGACAAGTAGCGCCAACAGAGGCGGAATATGTGGCGGAACTGAAAATTGATGGTTCAGCGATCGCTCTCACTTATGAAGATGGTATTTTAGTCAGGGGTGCAACTAGGGGTGATGGGGTGACTGGTGAGGATATCACCCAAAATGTGCGGACAATTCGCTCAATTCCCCTGCGGTTGAATTTTGACGGTATGGAAAATATTGCCAAGGTGGAAGTTAGGGGGGAGGCTTTCTTACCTCTGGAAGTGTTTAAACAAATCAACGAAGAAAGACATAAAGCCGGGGAACAGTTGTTTGCTAATCCGCGCAATGCGGCGGCTGGTACACTCAGACAACTAGATTCAAGGATTGTGGCGCGACGACGGTTAGATTTCTTCGCCTACACACTGCACATTTCCGGGATGGATGATGCGAGTATTGCTAATACTCAATGGGAAGCTTTGGAATTATTGCAAAAAATGGGTTTTCGGGTAAATTCCCAGCATCAGCTTTGTCAATCTTTAGCAGAAGTTACCGATTATTATAAATATTGGGATACGGAAAGATTAAATTTACCCTACATGACTGATGGGGTAGTATTAAAACTCAATTCTTTTAAACTCCAAGAACAGTTAGGATTTACCCAAAAATTCCCCCGGTGGGCGGTGGCGTTGAAGTATCCCGCCGAAGAAGCACCAACCCGTGTCGAAAATATTGCGGTGAATGTGGGGAGGACGGGAGCGTTAACTCCGTTGGCTCAAATGCGTCCGGTACAGTTGGCGGGAACTACTGTTTCTAGAGCTACCTTACATAATAGCGATCGCATCGCGCAATTAGACATTCGCATCGGTGATACTGTGATTGTCCGCAAGGCTGGGGAAATTATCCCCGAAGTCGTCAGGGTACTCAAAGAACTGCGTCCGGCTGATACCCAAGCCTTTATTATGCCTACAGATTGTCCTGTTTGTGGACAGCCTGTAGTGAGAGAGACAGGGGAAGCTGTGACTCGCTGTGTAAATGCTTCCTGTCAAGCAATTCTCAAAGGCTCAATTGAACATTGGGTGAGTCGTGATGCTTTAGATATTAAAGGTGTGGGAGAAAAATTGGTGCATCAACTCGTAGATAAAGGCTTGGTGCATTCCGTCGCCGATTTATATGACTTGACAGCAGAGCGATTATTTGTATTAGAAAGAATGGGGGAAAAATCAGCCCAGAAATTAATTGAGGCGATCGCTCAATCAAAAAATCAGCCTTGGTCACGAGTATTATATGGTTTAGGCATCCGTCATGTAGGTAGCGTCAATGCCCAATTATTGAGTGAAAAATATCGCGCAGTAGTAGAGTTAGCATCAGCTAAACAGTCAGATATTGCCGGGATTTATGGAATAGGTGCAGAAATTGCCCAATCTGTTTACCAATGGTTTCGGATTGATGCTAATCAAACTTTAATTGAACGCTTACAAGCGGCAGGGTTACAATTTGCAAAAACAGAAGAAATACCAGTCATGGATAATGGTATCCTAAAGTTAAAGGGAAAAATCTTTGTAGTTACAGGTACTTTGCCAACCTTAAAACGTGATGAAGCTAAAGCTTTAATTGAAAAAGCTGGGGGGAAAGTAACTGATTCCGTCAGTAAAAAAACCGATTATTTGGTTGTAGGTGAAGATGCAGGCTCCAAATTAGAAAAAGCACAGGCATTGGGGATTGCCCAGTTAACTGAAACACAGTTTTTAGAAATTTTAGAAGACTAACGATATTTTAAGCATTTAACTGTAGATATTGGATTTACATCAACCAAATAAACTAAATTAAAATTTTTCCTCTTCCTAAGAGGATGTTTTAAAAGTCGAAAATTATACTAAGAACCCCTTTCCAAATCTCTCCCCGTTGGCGTTAGCCTGCCGTTAGGCAAACGGAGAGAGGCTTTGAAACCCCCATTCCCTTGTAGGGAAGGGGGCTAGGGGGTTAGGTTTTTAAGATTTTGATGTTAGCAATAATACTTTTCAAACATCCTCTAAAGTAAAAATTTGGTTATTCATTACAAAATCGAATAGCCAAATTCACTGTATCGCGTTAACATTTCCATACAGTAAACATAGACACAGCAAATTTCCCCACTCATCACTAAACACGTCGAATTATTTCGGCTAAACTAATGAACTCTAGGCGGTCTTCCAAGAAATCTCAACCCAATAACTCAACCGCTAAAGCCTCCGAAGAGCAAAAGGGCAACCAGAACGAATTGTTTCCCATTGTTGGTATAGGAGCCTCGGCGGGGGGATTAGAGGCTTTCACAGAATTACTGAGACATTTGCCAACTGATACTGGTATGGGATTTGTCTTAGTTCAACACCTAAGCCCCCATCAAAAAAGCTTATTGACGGAGATTCTTTCCCGAACAACCCAAATGCCTGTAGCGGAAGTACAGGAGGGGATGGCGGTGGAACCGAATCATGTTTACGTCATTCCTCCCAATACCAGAATGACCATTGCTCAAGGGTTGCTGAAACTGATACCTCTGGAAAAGATCCGGGGTGTATCAATGACAGTCGATAGTTTCTTGATTTCCTTAGCGGAGGATCGGGGAAACAAAGCCATTGGTGTGATTTTATCGGGGGGCGATTCCGATGGCGCACGGGGACTAGAAACAATCAAGGCGGCGGGTGGTATTACCTTTGCCCAGTGTGAGGAATCGGCCAGAGTCAGTAGTATGCCAAATACAGCCATAGCTTCTGGTCATGTAGACTTCATTCTTACTCCCCAAAAAATTGCCGAGGAACTGGCAAATATCAGTTCTCATCCCTATATTAATCATCCAATACCCAGCAAACAGGTTGAGATCATGCCGGAAGGTACTGATTCACTCTCCATAATCTTTAGTCTGCTACGGGCTGCTACTGGGGTTGACTTTACCCATTACAAGCAGACTACCCTCAAGCGGCGCATCCTGCGGCGGATGATGTTGTACAAACTGGAAAAGCTGGAAGATTACGCCCAGTATCTGCAAACTAACCAGGCGGAAGTGCTGGCATTATATCAAGATGTATTAATCAAGGTGACAGGGTTTTTCCGAGACCCCGAAGCCTTTGAAGCTTTAAAGACTAATATCTTTCCCATTATTACCAAGGAGCGAAGGCCAGATTCACCCATCCGTATCTGGGTAGCAGGATGTTCCACAGGTGAAGAAGCCTACTCTATTGCTATATGCTTACTAGAATTTTTGACAGATAAAGTCGGCAATACACCAATTAATATTTTTGCCACTGATGTCAATGAAGTGGCGATTGAAAAAGCTAGAATCGGCGTTTACAAACCCAGCGAGATAGCAGATGTCTCTCCAGAGCGTCTACAGCGCTTCTTTGTGCAGGTAGAAGGTGGCTACCAAATTAGTAAGCCAGTGCGGGAACTGTGTATTTTTGCCAGACAAAACCTGATCAGTGATCCCCCATTTTCTCGGCTGGATTTAATTACCTGTCGCAATGTCTTAATTTATTTGGGAGCTACTGTGCAGAAGAAGCTCCTGCCAATATTCCACTATGGCATCAAGTCAACTGGCTTTCTGATGTTAGGCACATCGGAAACAGTGGGTGAATTTTCAGACTTGTTTAACTTGGTAGATAGAAAGAACAAAATTTATTCCCGGAAAATGGCTCCGGCGCGGTTGGGTATAGATTTTATCTCACAAAACTATCCTTTAGAAACTTTGAACCCCCAGCCAAAAATCAACGAGGATGTTTTGAATAATCAGGAAATGCAAAAAGAAGCTGACCGGATTATATTGAACCGATATGCTCCCGTCGGTGTTATTGTTAACGACGATCTGGAGATTTTGCAGTTTCGGGGACAAACTAGTTCATATCTGCAACCTGCACCTGGTAGACCAAGCTTTAATTTGCTGAAGATGGCAAAGGAAGAATTGCGGCTAGAACTACGTACCGCCATTCACCAAGCGAAAAAGCAGGAAATTTCGGTGAGGAAAGAAGGCATACAACTCAGTGATGGTGAGCAAATTAGGCAGGTGAGGATTGATGCTATTCCCTTCCAACTAACTGCTGGGCAAGAACGCTACTTTTTAGTTCTGTTTGAGGATATGCCGTCATCGGTGACACCTGCGCTAGAAGTAAGCAGTAAACATACTACTTCTACCAAGCGTCAAAAAACGAATGATGAGCAGGAAATGAACCGACTTGAACAGGAACTAGCAACTACAAAAGAGTATCTGCAATCAATTATTGAAGAACAGCAAGCCACCAATCAAGACCTGAGAGCAGCCAACGAAGAGATTCTTTCCAGCAACGAAGAGCTGCAAAGTACCAATGAGGAACTGGAAACTGCTAAAGAAGAAATTCAGGCAACTAACGAAGAATTAAACACAATTAACGAAGAACTGCAACGGCGAAATGTCGAATCAAATCAGGTCAGCAACGATTTACAGAATTTACTTAGTAGTATCAATATTCCCATCCTCATGCTGGGAGGAGATATGCGGATTCGGCGCTTCACTCCCACAGCAGGGAGAATCTTTAACCTGATTGTTACGGATATAGGCAGACCACTGAGTGATATTAACCACAAGTTGAATATTCCTGACTTAGAGACACAAATTCTCGAGGTAGTAGGTACACTCAACCTGAAAACCCAGGAAGTCCAAGACAATGATGGGCATTGGTATGACCTGCGAATCAGACCTTATCGGACAATAGACCATAAAATTGACGGTGCTGTAGTTGTGTTAGTTGATATTGATGCCCTTAAACGCAGCACCGAAGAACTCAGAGCATCTAAAGATTACGCGGAAGCGATTGTGGCAACCATCCGGGAATCTTTAGTGGTGCTAGATATAGATTTACAGGTGATTACCGCCAATCAGTTTTTCTACGAAAAATTCCAGGTGACACCAGAAGAAACAGAACACCACCTCATCTATGAAATTGGGGATGGACAGTGGAATATTCCTCAGTTGCGATCGCTCTTAGAAAACATTCTCCCCCAACAAACCCAATTTCAAAACCTAGAAGTTGAGCATAACTTCGAGCGAATTGGGCAGAAGATCATGCGGCTCAATGCCCGGAAAATGACGCTATTAGACAATAGGCCAATGATTCTCCTGGTAATTGAAGATATTACTCAGCAGAAGCAGCTAGAGGCCGAACGCACTCATCTTTTGGCTCAAGAACAATCAGCTCGCAATGCGGCTGAAGCAGCCAACCATGCCAAAGATGAGTTTTTATCAATTCTCTCCCACGAACTGCGGAACCCACTCAATTCCATGCTCGGTTGGGCAAATTTGCTGCGAACGCGCAAACTAGAAGAAGATACAGTTAACCAGGGTTTAGAGTCTATCGAGCGCAGCGCCCAGGCTCAAAACCATCTCATCAGTGATTTGTTAGACATTTCCCGCATTAGCTCAGGCAGGCTCCAGATGGATGCCCAACAAATAGAGATGATTCCTGTAATTGAAGCAGCGATCGCTGTCGTCCGTCTAGCAGCCGAAGCCAAAAATATTCAAATTGAAACTAGGTTAGATCCCACACACATACCAATGTTAGGCGATCCCATTCGCTTACAGCAGGTCATCTGGAATTTACTATCTAATGCCATTAAGTTCACTCCAGCCAGAGGAAGAATTGATGTCACACTAGAGTACACTGATTTCCAAGCGCAAATTCAAGTTAAAGACACGGGTGCTGGTATCAAAGCTGACTTTCTCCCCTACGTTTTTGAACGCTTCCGCCAAGCTGATGGTAGCAGAACCCGCTCAAATCAGGGCTTGGGATTAGGACTTTCGATTGTGCGCCACTTAGTAGAACTCCACGGCGGTACAGTGGAGGTAGAAAGCCAAGGTGAGGGTCAAGGGTCAACCTTTACAGTCAAGCTACCTCTGCAAGCCAAACTAGAAGAACGTCTTGAAGCCACTACTCAAGAGCCAGTTATTTCCACAAACGAGCCAAAATTACTTACAGATAATATCCCCTCCCTAGAAGGTGTGTGGGTGCTGATAGTAGATGATGAACCAGACATCCGCCTACTATTCAAATTAGTACTTGAGGAATACGGGGTTAAAGTGACAGAAGCAGCTTCTACAAGGGAGGCGTTATCAAAACTCAGAGAAAATCCTGGCAGTTACGACGTACTCCTATCTGACATCGGTCTACCAGAGGAAGATGGTTATGTATTAATTCGTCAGGTGAGAGCGCTGAGTGCTGAGGAGGGTGGACAAATTCCCGCCGCCGCCCTGACCGCTTATGCTGGCTATACAGAGTACACAGAGGCCCTAGCAGCAGGTTTTCAAACCCACATCTCTAAACCCATCGAACCCACACAGTTAGTAGCTTTAGTTGCTTCCTTATCTGGACGCGCTAGGGTTTAAGTTAAGTAGTAGGGTGCGTCAGTGCGAGGAAACTTAGCTGTACCAAGAAATTATTCATCCTGACGCACCCTCCCAACTTTGGCTGAACAGGTTAGGTGTTAAGTTGGGAGTTGTAGATTCTAAATAAAGAATGCTGACAATTAACCACAATAAACCTGCGGTGTAGCCAGCTAACACATCGGTAGGCCAATGTACACCTAGATAAAGGCGACTAAAACCTATTGCCAAAATTAAAGCCACTGTCGAGGCTAAAATCGGTCTGCGCCATTGGGGAAATTCTTTGGCTAAAACATAGCCAATGTAACCATAAACTGCGGTAGAAACCATTGCATGACCACTGGGAAAACTGTAGTGAACCACATTCACAATGTGATCCCATAATGCTGGACGCGCTCTAGCAAACAGTTCTTTCAACAAGTAATTTAAGCCTACTGCACCTATTGTAGCTATGCTTAAGCCCGTTGCTTCCCGACGGCGATCGCCACGCCAAAAATAGACACTTAAGCCTGAAGAAATTAACAACAAGGGTAATGGTTCACCTAAGAATGTGATGGACTGCATAATCTGATCAAAGAGGGGATTGTGCAGGTTTTGCAGTCCTAGTAAAATACTTTCGTCTAGACCATATTTAAACAGCAGTCCGGCGCTAAAGGCAAAGGTAGTAGCTGCTGCTGCTCCCAGGATAACTTGGCTGTTGAAATGCTTTAATTGTGGCGTTATTACAGGCTTTGGGGATGAATCTGCAATTGGGCTGAGATTCAGGGAGACTTTTCTATAATCTAAGATAATCTCTTGTAGGAGAGAGGCGATGACCTCCGGTCGGTCGTAGACCATCGCGTCTAAGCTGAAATATGGGTCAAAGATCACCAATACATTACCCGTTAAATGATTAGCGATCGCTTGGGTAACAATTTCTGACTTTGATAGGCGTAATTCAATATATCTTTTGAGGGCTTCTGAACGATGAAGCCCATTCACCTTAAATCTTGCTCTACCCTTAACAGCCGTATGTATTGCTCGAATTAAAGAGTATTTATCAGAGTTAGTTTTTGATTTAAGCGATTCCTGTAATAACATTTTTCCAGAAGACTCAAAACTAGAATTTACGTCTTCCAATTCTAGCGATAACTAATGAGTTATTACTCATTACTCATTACTCATTACTCATTTTTGATGCTTGACTCTTGGCTACTCAAATGAGAAATGTTTTTTCACGTCGCTTTTGATTTCCCATGTACAAGACATTCCAGCCGGGAAGGTCACTAAATCTCCTTTACCCATTTTTACTGGTTGTCCGCCATCAGGCGTAACAATGACATCACCTTCTAAAAAGTAACAAGTTTCTTGAGTATCATAAGTCCAAGGAAATTTGGAGACTTCTTTTTGCCAAATCCCCCATTTAAAAACATCCAACTTTTGGAGTGTTTCTTGGCTAGGTTGATGCTCAATTGTGATTTCCATGTAGTTTGTTCTCGCTTTGCTTTTAGCAGTAAGACTGGATGTCTTCTCCACATTTATCTACTAAATAACACAAAGCGCGAAAACGCAAACCAATAAATTGATCATACAGGGGATTGAGCTTACACATAGGGGGGATGTGGGCAATTATGCGACCAAATACCACGATGTCACGCTCGAAAGGACACTGGGCGGGAATCGATTTTGCTATAAGGTGAGCTAGTTTAGGATTATGAATTTCGATAGCATCAATCCACTGACGTAAAGGTTGCAGTAGATCAATTTTAGATTGAGTATTTTTTTGCTGATTACCAATAGGATTAATAACAGCAGACAAGACAATATGTTGGGTTTTAGCCTTTAGCACAGTCATCATATTTAATCTCCTTTGAGAAAATTAAGTATTGAGCATTTTGCAACTTACCATACAATTTATAACCTGAATTTATGGGGAATTTGTGAAAATTGATAATACAGGCACAAAATGGTTAATTTTCAGGAATTTTGTAGGTAAATAGGGGGACTAATTATTATTTAAACTTACGAGAAGAGTAAGAAATGTCCCGTTAAATACAAAATAACAAAGAAAATATAAAAATGGGATTTCTTTAACTTATTAATTGCTGATATTGCAGATAGCAATCCCATATATCAAATTTAAATCTCCAGTTCTGAAACTACACAGTACCCTAAGATGCACTTTTACTAAAAAAAGTTCAGTTTGCTGATGCTATAGCCATATTTCCCAAGGGTTACACTATACGGACAACTGATTTTAGAGTATGAGGTATCAAATAAAATGTCACATAGGCCACATAAGCTGACATGAATATTATTTAATAAGTTCCCAGTTATCCAGTGATAAGCACAAACTAATATACTTATGTCAATGCTTGATCAAAACCCAAAAAACTAGCATACTCTCTTACCAGAAAATGCCCTTTTTTAGCAAAAAAATATCAAAGAGACACGAAAAAACTTAAAAAGTAAAACCTACAAAATATGTCTTAAAAAAGTACGGTGCGGGTGGAGAACGACTAATGACTAATTGACAACTTTTTTCTACCTCCTAATCCCAGCAGCCAGACTAATACTACAATCCAATGGATGAAGACGATCGCCCATAGAGAACCTGTGATGGCATAGGCGATTGTACAACATAATCCTAAAAGTCCGGTTAAGGTAAGAAACATGGGATGAAAAAATGTTGGGAATCCAACTCTGTAGAAGGTTTTGGCATTGAGGGGATGATAGAGGATAAACAGGAGTAAGATAAATCCTGCCCACAATGCCCATCGATACAAGTTAATTACTTCTATGGGATGGGGTAACAGTAAGACACGGAAGACTAATTCTTCGGCGATCGCGGGTGAGATGATTGTCCTTAATATGATCCCCAGTTGTTGGAAGGGTTTGGTAGAAGCAAAACTCCAGGACAAAAAGCCGGAACGCAAGCCCAAAGGTAAGGCGATCGCGCTATATATTAAGACTGTTATCCCCACAACTAGCCAGTCTTTCGCCCTGGGTAACACCAAAGACCCTAGTAATCGGTTCACAATAATGGGGATGGGTGCAATGTTAGTGGAGGGGATCGTGATTTCGCCTAATGCCAATGTGGGCGCAACGGGGGCAATTTCCGGATTTTCTCCGCCAATTTGATTAGTTCGCAGAAACCAGAGTTTACCACCATGTCTCAAGAATAAGGCTGCTAGTTCATCGTGTGCCTGTCGTGGTACCATTGTGCGCCAAGTCGTCAAGGCTGCCCAATTACTGCCATCGCGGAAAGGTTCTTGCCCATTCCCAGTTCCCATAAGATAATCTGCGTTACTTTGCCAGTCTGCACGCACGATCCCCAAGGGTGTTAACCGTTGTTGCAAGGACGAACTCAAACGAACTAACTGCCGAAAGCGTAAAGTTTGGGGATCATTGCCATGATTACTTAACCACTGTTGAATTGCTGGGGTTGTGGCTACTTGTTGAGTAATGACTTGAATAGCACTATAAAGTGCTTGACTGGCATCTTGGACGCAAGAAGTCGCAGGAGTTACTGTCGCACTACCAGTACCATCACCTGTGCGATAGCGTGCCATCATTACTTGCAACTGTCGCTGGAGTTCTGTTAAGGGAGAAAGCTTGATCCCGCCAAAATCGTAGTCTTGAGTGACTGGTGCAAACTTGATTAAGACATCAGAAGTAGGTCTTGTAGCTGCCCACCCCCATTGTAAGTTGCCCATATAGTCTGCCCAAGAATGCCTCCCAGCAATGATCCCATCGGCGTTATTGGCGTAAATTTGTTGATACTCAATAGCAAATTGCAATTCTTTGGTGATGGGATCGCGAACTACTTGGGCTAGTCCAAAGGCGAAGTGTCCGGTGATGGTATATGCAGTACTACCCTCACTTTTTTGACCACCAATTCCCCCAAAGTTATGTAATAAGATAGCGCGATCGCCTTCTTGCCAAGTAGATGCTGCTACTTGTGGTTGGCTAGTTGTGGGATCAAGTAAAACAGTCCTAACTGTACCTTTATCTTGGGGTCTGATGCGCCAATTTTGCAATCTGATGTAATTTAGTCCGGCTTCTGTTCCCAAAATTAAGTGTTGTGGCTGGAGTTGTAAAAGCGATCGCGGTTTTATCCCCTGAACAACAAATATTCCTTGAGTATCTTTAGCTCCATAAATATACCAACCCGCTTGTCCGGCTGGGGATTTTTCTATTTCTCTGGGGGTAGAAGGTGGGATATTGCGCGTATCAAATACCTGTTGGGGAATCCTGATAGTTTCCTCCACACCATCAAAGTCACGAGAGGCTGAACTATAATGACGCACGCGGAAAAAATCACTACCGCAGGGGGGATTCCCTGGACAAACTGGGGGTGCAGGATTGAGGATTTTTACCAAACCGTAGAACCTTCCCGTGGCGATGACAGGTTCATGGGCAATTTGCAGATATGGTTGATTCCCACCTACCAAGTCAGCATCGTCTAAGGTGACAATGACATCATCATTCGGCCTAGCACCTGCCAAGGATTGCAAAGGCCCCACTAGCAAACGCCCATCAAGACGAGACGGATGGATAATTCCCTGGGCTTGACTCTCCCTTGTAGTATCAGTAAAACTTATATTTCGCTGTACTGCCTGTACATAAGACTTTACCTCTGGTTTATCTTGCCATTGCAAACGAATAATTTTACCTACTAAATTTTGCCCTTCTGGTGGTGCGTGTTGGACTTCCATCCATACCCAATCTACCCCCGGCTGTGTCTGCTGCTGATGGGGGAGTAATAATCTACCCACCCACTTACCGACTGGTTGATAAAGCTCAGGGTTGGGGGTTTGGGATGTGGGATAAAATTGCGATTGATTAAATTCCTGGCGTTTGTGAATGGCGTAGTTGCTTTCTGGCTGTGAGGGGCTACTTTCCAGAGTCGGCGATCGCGGGTAAAACAGCAATACAGCGATCGCACTTAGCAGTAATAAAACAACGAAGATCCCAATTCGTAATTTAAATTTTTGACGCGATCGTTGTTTACTTGGCAGTTTTTCATTTTGCATTGCTGTTAAATCATCTAAAAAAAATAATTACAATTATTATTACTAATAGTAGTTTTAACAATATCGTTAGTTATTTTACATACAAATGAAATATTAACGACATAGCTATTTTGTGTGAATTGTGTAAAAAATAATGCCTGAATTAACCCATTATTTCTTAGCAGAATGCTGTAATTGGCTATGTTTATCGTATTATCTCAAGTTGTTTTTGTCACAAACTATGAAAATAATATTACTGTGATCAGCTAAGTTGTTATTAGATTTTTGGAAAAATCGGAATAAATAATTAAATGGATAATTCGCTACATTTTCACTAGTATTGTTAACGTTAATGTGTTATACGGGGTAATAAGTATTTATACAAAAACCAGAAAATTCGGCATTTTTTAATGCGATTTTATTAAGAGAATTTGTCATACAATTTCACCACCAATTTGAAAAATTTCGGCAAAATCATGGTTAACTCTGTCAATACCCGCCCCGAAATTTTATGGCGACAAGTTTGGGGATTAGCCACTTTACTTGCAGCCATCATATTTAGCTGGATGGCTTATGGATTTTATCAGCCGATAATTTTAGAAAAATTAGAATTTGTGGGATTGGTTGGCTGGTTGGGAATATGGCAAGGTTTACTGGTAGCCGTGATAGAACCGATGATTGGTGGACTGTCCGATCACCTCCAACAGCGTTTGGGTAGTCGTTTACCCATGATTAGTATTGGGGTTGTATTGGCTGGTGTAATTTTCGTGGCTGTATCGCTGTTAGTTCAGCAAAATCTATCTACGGGTACACGTTGGATTGTACCGGTTTTGATGACTGTTTGGGTAATTACCATCATGCTTTTTCGCGCCCCGGCGATCGCACTTCTAACACAGTTTGCACCGATGAGTGAACTTCCCCAAGCCAACGCAGTATTAGTATTTGTATTGGGAGGGATAGGCGCTACAAGTCCTATTTTGAATACCTGTCTCCACAACATGGGTGCATCGATTACCTTTCTAGTGGGAGCGATCGCTTTAATGTTAGGCGCATACATTCTACAATTATTTACTCCTAAACATTCGCTGCACATACCTAACCCCAGTCGAGAACAAATAGCTAACACTCCTGTTGAGACGTTCAGTTTGATTTTCATCATTGGTTTAGCCACAGGAATCGAAATTAATCTGCTGTTATCAATATTCCCCCAAGTATTGCAGACACAACTACCCAACCTATCAGTAGAATTTATTGCTTCTGCGATGTTGTTAGTATCGGCGATCGTTTCAGTTCCTTTGGGCGATTGGACAGCACAATTAGGCGCAAATAAATCAATGTTGCTAGGCTTGGGTGCAATGACAGCCTTAATGGGACTGGCCTTGTTAAATGATAGCGATAAACTAGCGATCGTATTCATATTGGCTTTTGGTATTAGCTTCAGCCTAGTTTTTATCAGTATGATTCCCTTGGTATTGAGTAAGGTTCACCCCAGTCGCGCAGGCTTAGGTACAGGCTTGTATTTTGGTGGTAGTGCTGGCGGTACAGCTATCGTATCTCTGCTAATCAAACAACTGGGTAACACATCTATAGGCGCATTTTTATTAGCTGAAGTTGCCTTTTTATTAGTAAGTATGTGCATTATTCTGAGTCATAAATTTCGTTATTAATTCATCCCACGACTACAAAAAAATCGGGCGTTGCAGAACAGGGGGATGAATTTAGACAGGCAGGGGAAGCAGGGGAGGCAGGGGGAGAAATTTTATAACTTGCTAAATCATCCCTCGATTCATCAACACCAAAAATCGCTTCACTCATTTTCGGGAAAACCTGTGAATTTAAAGTCATTGGTCATTGATACTAATGACTAATTATACCAATTTTAGAAAAGAATGGTTACTGAGCGACTTGCCTTGAGCGAAGTCGAAAGTAGTCGAAGTGTGCGACAGCTACACACTCCGAAATCTTTGTTATGTCTAGCTTTTTGAATTCTTCTTAGAAAGGTGTTCATAAGTGAAATTACTCTTTCAATCAAGCAATGGAAATTGAAGAAAATTTCCATTTAAACTTCAGTTTTATCTCTTGAATTTTTCTATAAAAATATTCACAATTTCCTTAAAGGTATACATTGAAATGGATGTGTTGATTTACCGTGGTTAATTTATTAAGTCATGGACGACAATATATTAATTTATTCCTGCTTATATTTTTGTTACTCAATTATTTAATAATGAGTAAAGCAGAAGCCAAAACTGAAGAATATCAAGGTTTATTCAAAATAGGCAACACTTCTGATATAACTTTAAAAGAAACTCCTATAAATACAATTAAGTATGCTCAAGACAAGTTAGAGACTACAAATATTACACAAAACGCAACTACAGAGCCGGTAAAAGTTTTTCCTAATCCTCATGAAATAAATGTTCCTACTCCAATTAATTTACTCGACGAGCCAGATAACGATTTTGAACAACCTAATGTTTCCACTCAGGAAAATATAACTCCAGGTTTGCCAAAAAAAGATTTAGAATTATTTATATTAAATGCACTTACTAATAGTGCTATTAAATATCCTTGGATAATTGATCCCAGAGATAACTTTACCTTTTCTTCTTCAACATTCAATCCATTTAAATACACAAATTATATTGATTTTTCGATCAAATTTTCTTCAGAAGACCCTGCATTTAACCGATTTAACTTTGCCCATTTTCCTAAAAAAGACCAATTTTATTGGATATTACCCGGTAATCGTGTTGTAGTAGAAACTAAAGGATGGCAAAGTGGAGTTTCATACCAAGGAGAATCAACAGATAGTATAAGCAGACAGACAATTAGATTAACTCAGAGACTTTGGGGTATGCAGGCAGTTTTTTCTCTCCCTCAAGGTGTTCAAGAACTAGCAGAAGAAGTCGGTATTAATCAATTTACTGTAGAATCAATTGCGGCAGAAGTGACTAATCCAGTTGGTGTTATTGCTGCTCCTATTATTATCAATAATAGAAATAGTCCAAATAATTCTATAACTCCTCTTGTTCCCAATATCTCATCATTGACTACAGGAAAAGACCCTTTGATTTTACAAAACTTTCCCACAAGTGACTTACAACCATTATTAGGCGAAGTAGGTCTTACTCGTGGCTCAGTGATTTCTCCGGATACTTTAAAACAAGCGGGTTTTATTTGGGGAAATCCATTAACTGGACAAAGAACTAGATTTCAACCTGCAATCACATCTAATCCAGGAATTAAAGTTGGGAATAGAGAGCAATTTGGAAATTTTGATTTATTCAATATTTTACTGAATAGGTCTCTTAGCGAAAATCAAAGAGATTTGTATTACTTAAATTCTTTATATTGGGCTTCTTTAGGCGAAAGACAAAATAATCTAGGAACCAGAAATACCATTCAAGAGTATGACTGGCACAGATTTTATTTTAGTCATCCTCATAATCGGACATTATTAGAGTATGACTCTTTAGAACCTAAGGCAACTTATACTAGTATTTCTAGCAATCCTGGTATGTCTTTATCTTTATCTTTCTCTGAAAGAAGCATAGATCAATTACAAACTGCCAATTCTACATTAGGAATGTTAATAGGAGGTGTCTTTGAGTTAATTGATTTACCAAATATAGAACAAAGTTTGCAAGAAGCTCAAGAACGATTCGCTAGACAAGAAAGTTTTGCAAATTTAGACACAAAAGCCACACCTGAACAAAGACGAAGAATTAACCAAGTACTTAATAGAACGCTGTATTTAGGAAATCGTACTAGTGGTTTAGAACAGGTTTCTGGAAAATTGACTTTTCCCAGTACAATTACAGCCAACAGCTCCAATATATTCCAAATTCGTACAGGTAATCATCGGCGAGCAGTTCAATTCATAGATGGAAAGCGTACTTGGACAGAGGGTGAAACTTTTATTTCCAAAGCCGAAGTTTCTAATAATATTTTTGGTCCTTTGACATCTGTATCTGTACCTCTTCCCGCACCACAACCATCTAATCGCTCATCAGCTGCACAGGTGACTTTAACTGCTCCTAATGGTCAGCAGTATGTTCAAAATTGGAACTCGGGAGATATTACATCTGCTCCTATTGACATTCGTTCTTTTGATATTGCTTTTGACCGCATCGAATTAAGCCAAGACGGTAAACTCAATAATTATTTGCAGACTTTTAATGGATATTTATATTTACCCACTCTAGAAGTTTTATGGGCTGGTTCTTCTGGAAAATGGAATTATAGTCTGAGTTCAGGTATGTGGTTTAATCTAAATGCAGACACTGGATTTAAGATTGCAAATAATTTTGGTGTTTTAGAGCCAACGCTGGGTATTTACACTAATGGAGCATTAAATTATATCAATACTAATATAGAGTTTGATGCTCAAGGACAAACTCAAGCTATTACTAACCACATTCCATCTTTGCAATTTTATTGGAACAGCACAGCAAATTTCCAAAACCCTGCTTACCTAAATTTGAGCTACTTTTTTTCTCACCAAAATAGAAACTTAAACTATTCTCTATCTACAGCATTTATCCTTATAGATAATCAGTCGAGTTTTACCCCATTGGGCTTTATACAAGGAAAATTTGGATTAAATACAGGTTTAGAATTCAACACTTCCCTGGAAATCAGAGATGAGTTATTTTATACCTTAGAAGGGATGATTCCAGTAAATTCTAATTGGTCTATGGGTGCTTATTTACAAAATTTCAGAAATATTGATGTAGGTATAAGAAATCGAGTTAATGATTTTTCGTATGGCTTATTATTCCAGCATAACAATCCTGGTAGCAGTAACTTTTGGAAGTCTCGAATTGGGATAAGTAGAGATAGGTTTGAAGCTCATTTGGAGGGAGGTTTTAGTTTTTGATATTGGGCTTTTCAGATTACTTAATTAGAGATCATTTATAAAGTAAGAATAAAATTACTGTAGAGTGTGTTAGAGGCATATTTTAATCCTGACTTTTCACGTTATGTGGAAAAGCTAACGTAAAACCTAACCCGCTAACCCCCTTCCCTCGCAGGGAAGAGGGAAAATTAAAGCCTCTCTCCTTGTAGGGAAGAGGTACTCTACGAGAAGCGCTGAGTGCAAAGCACACGCTACGCGAACGCTCTATGGAGAGGGGTTTTCCAGATCCCGTGAAAAGTCATATTTTAATCTAGTTCGTTAATAAAAAAATCATATGAAGGCCTAACGCACCGATTGATTGATATGACTTAAGGCTTACTTGATAAATAATTTATTAGACATAAAATCTAACCCTTTTCCTTTAAAGAAAGGGGGTAGATTTTATGTTCAAATTTATTTGAACTATTCTAAACCATCATTACCAACAGCAGCCCTAACAAGTGACGTGAATTCATCTAAAGTGAGATTACCGTACCTGAGTCTTTCAACTACAGTACCCCTAATAGAACCGCCTACATCGTATGGGAGTGGTGCGAGTCCACCAGTATGCAGTGTTAGGCTTGGATATGCTGCATGAGTAATTGGATCTATATATGAAAATGCTGTAACTGTATATGCACCATTGAATCCTGCGAAATAAGTTCCTTTAGGCGCAACTGCTTCAGCCGCAATGGTAGACAAATAAGCGCCAGGAGTAAGATATACTGCTGCGCCTGCAAAGACAGCAGGCTCTCCAGAACTGAAGTCAGAGATAGGATCTTCTATGATTGCTTGGGCTAATACTGGAGTTGATGTAACGGTTAAGCAGGTAATGAAACCTGTTAAAGATAGACTAATTTTAAAAAAAATGCCAGCAGAATGGGAAAGTAAGTTCATATTAGGAAAACCTATGTCTTTAGAGGTTGGAGTTGATTTGCTGAATGTTGTGTAAATAACTCATGATTACTGTATTTGAAATATATTTAAACAACTATCAACCACTAACAAATATATGTGATAATCGTAATTTCATATATGTATATACCTGTAATTAATTGGACATTAAACTATCAATTAAATGGACATAAAAGTATTACTAATATCTTTTTATTAGTGGATAGAGATATAAGAATAGTAGTCTTCAACTAATGACAGTATTTCTCTATTAGTTGAATCGCGGAAATCTTAAGTTGTATCTTTTATAACCCTTATACAGGAAAGATTTGAGAAAGCTATTGAATTAGAACCGCATTTTGTGCAAAACTCTTCCTATCAAGCAACTGCACGTAGCCTTGCTTCGTCACAGGAGTAGGCGGAATTAAGAATATTTGCGATCGCCGGAAAGACTTAACACCTCAAGGTAAAAATGGTGAACAAAATCACACGCCGTAAATTTATCGCAACTGCTTCTTTGGCTACAGGTTTTGCCCTAGCAGTGCAACCCATTTCAGCCCAAGTCATCACTACCGATCGCCAAGGATTGGTAGCTGGTGCAGTAAAAATTCCTGTTCAAGATGGTGAACTCCCTGCTTACAGAGCGCTTCCTGCTACTGGTGACAACTTCCCGGTTGTATTAGTAATTCAGGAAATTTTTGGCGTACACGAGCATATTCAAGACATTTGTCGTCGCTTTGCTAAGTTGGGTTATTTAGCGATCGCTCCCGAATTATTTGTGCGTCAAGGTGATGTGACAAAGTTAAGCAGCATCGATGAAATTCGCCCGATAGTTGCTAAAGTCCCAGATGCTCAGGTATTCTCTGACCTAGATGCTACAGTCAACTGGGCTAAGAAGTCTGGCAAAGGTAATATTGATAGATTGGCGATTACAGGCTTTTGTTGGGGTGGTCGGATTACCTGGCTGTATGCAGGACACAATCCCAACGTTAAAGCAGGTGTAGCTTGGTACGGACGACTCGTGGGTGATAAGACAGAAGTCACTCCCCAGCATCCCGTTGATATTGCTTCTACACTAAAAGTTCCGGTTCTCGGTCTTTACGGCGGTAAAGATACGGGTATTCCTCTGAATACAGTCGAGCAAATGCGTGAGGGGCTAAAAAGCAGCAGCAGTAAATCAGAAATCATCGTCTACCCTGATGCACCCCATGCCTTCTTTGCTGATTATCGTCCTTCCTACCGCGAAACAGAAGCTAAGGACGGGTGGGAACGTCTCCAGGCGTGGTTTAAGCAACATGGTGCATAAATTATAATTCGTAATTCGTAATTCGTAGTTTGTAGTTAACATTGTTAACTACGAATTACCAAATGTATGGCAATTTATCCCATTGATCAGCAACACCAGATTTGGTAGTCAACCAGTTTTTTTGGACGGCGATCGCCAGTCTATTACGGAACTCTACCAAAAAAATTCTGTCGTTTTTAATAATTTATAAAATGGTGTAGATACAATTTATGAATTGTGCCTACAAAGGATTTCGGACAACCGATAATCAATTTCTGCTTATGTCTATTACCTATTAGCAATTATCAAAGCATCTTGCTGGCTTTCCTCGCCACCCATCAGGGTTTAAGGTTTTAATGAATATCCCCAAATTATTACAGTAATGGTGATTATATGAACTTATTGGCTGCAACTACTCCAAAAACATTTAGCTTGTTAAGTATTGGTCAACGCGGAGTAGGTAAAACAGTTTTTCTAGCTGGTAGCTACGCAGAATTAAATCCTGATAATCAATCAGATGCTCCTCAGCAGATGTGGTTTGATTGTCAGGATAGCGAGGTACAAGCAAACCTAGAAAAGATTAAAAACCATGTTGCTCGTACCCATTTATACCCACCTGCCACAATTAAAGTTACTAACTTTAACTTTAGTTTGAAACGTCAAACTCGATCAGATGTGGAAACAGTATGCAACTTTCGCTGGTGGGATATTCCGGGTGAGTCCTGTAATATTCATAATCCTGACTTTCAAGAAATGATCCTGACTTCTAATGGCTGCTGTGTCTTTATTAATGCCCATGCTCTCATTCAGGATCAAGATTACCCGCGTTTACTAGAGGACATTTACAACCAAGTAGCAGCGATCGCTTCCGTTGTTTCTAAGTATAATATCCAATACGCCTTTGCCTTAATTTTAACTAAGTGCGATCTACTCGAACTCAATCAACCTACCTTGTTACAAATTGAGCAGAACTTGCAACCACTGATTACCTATCTTGATTCGTTGAAAGCAACTTATCAAAAATTTTACTCTGCTATACCTATTGTGGCGCTAGGAGGTGTTTCCAGTCTTAAGGCTAAAGGTGCGGCTACTCCACTGCTCTGGCTACTATCACATCTCAACAACTCAGATAATTTGTCACCGTCACAGGATTCAGCAAGTGAATTTAACCAAAAGTCATTTATCAGTCAGATATTACGACCAAAAAACCGCAAAGATTTTGTCATTATATCTTTGGTAGGCGTTGTTTTACTGGGAGCGATCGCTTCACTTTTCTGGGCCTTCAAATCATTTACACCTATTCCCCAACAAAGGTCAACTACAGCACAACCACCAAGCCCAACTCAACAAAATTGATGTTGCCAACTAGTATTCTATAGGTTTTGATAGATTAAGTAACTCCAAAAATTAAATCATTCAATTTCTGGAATCAAAATCACATTTCCTCCCCCTGCTTCCTGTTTCCACACCATAAAAACGCACCCTTTGGGGAAACAAGCTACGCCTAGCGTCCTGATAGGGATGGGATATCTTTTTACTTGGAAGTCGTACCAAGTTGAAAACAATGTGACAGATACTCACGCACATAGCCTCGTTATGTCTGGCTTTTTTAATTTTTAAGTGGTATCACTTAGATTCTCCTCCCCTACTCCCTCGTAGTATGACCACTCTGCTCTTAGGTCAACTTGTATACACTAGCTTTGCTGTCGTGGGATTGAGAACCGTGGCGAGTACAGAAGTTCCCACGGAAATTCAGCAAGCCTTCATTGAAAAGATAGTTTATCAGTACTGGGATGCCTATAATCCACCAGGTATTGGATATAGAGCCGCATATTTATGTCAGGTAACTTCAGAGCATAGCTTGTTTGGTTGGTTATACAACGATGGGCTAGATGACTTCGGTCGCAGTGATGTTCCCTATTTCCTCTGTTACTATTTAGCAGGCAAACTACAGCCAAGCCAACTCGAAAAGATTTGTATTTGCTTATGCACTGGGCCATTAACACTCATAGATAGACAAAAACTGCCAGTTTCTCTAGAAAGCTTGGTAGGACAGGACTTGTGGAGTTATCAACCTACCCGTGCTGGGGTGAAGATTCCTAGACAGATGATTGAGCAAAGTCAGATTTCTCTCCAGCAGGGAGAATTGCTCAATTTGTTTGTGTTTACATTTGAGGAAGAAATCAAAGATATTTCAATTGCTGATCGGCATTTATTTTTTGCCAGTAGACAGAAAACACGTATACTTTTTCCTCCTGCAACCCCCGATCAAACCATCATCCAGCAAGACTTGCCTGCGGCAATACGAATAGAGGAAGATGATCACCAGATAATTACCACTAAAACTAGCTTCATAGATAGCCAAAAAGCCGTTTTTCTTTTCTCCAGAAAATTGACTTTGATGCTGGGGATCATGGCAACCATTGCTTCGCTGCTCACTTTAAACTATTTTCTGAAAGTTGCACCTTTTGCTGCTACCGTCCAAAAATCTCCAGATGCTATCCCGGCTCAAAATCCTACCTTAGAGCCGAAAAGCTTGAGTCACACTCAAACTTTATTTGGTCATGTAGATGCAGTGTGGTCTCTTGTTCTTACCAGCGATGGGAAGACTTTAGTTAGTGCTAGTGCAGATAAAACTATTAAAGTTTGGAATGTAGATACAGGAAAGGTTATATCCACACTTCAAGGACATACCGACGTAGTGAGGGCGATCGCTCTCACCTCAGATGGCAAAACTTTGATTAGTGGGGGTGGAGACAATAAAATTAAAATTTGGAATCTCCAGAAATTCCATCTCAAGAGAACCCTCATTTCTGCTTCCGTTCCCGTTTGGTCTGTTGCTATCAGTAGCGATGGACAGACTCTAGTCAGTGGTCATGAAGATGGTAGCATCAGAATTTGGAACTTTCCCACCGGGCAACTCCTCCGCACAATTAAAGGACATGAAGGTAGGGTTTTCTCCGTGGCTATGAGTCCTGATGGAGAAACTTTTGCTACAGGAAGCATTGACAAAACCATGAAAATGTGGGACTTGTATACAGGTGGCCGCCTCCACACGATCGCCCAACAAGATGCTGTGAGATCAGTTATTTTCAGCCGCGACGGTAAGAAACTCGCCAGTGGTAGTTGGGATAAAACCATTAAGATTTGGAATATACAAACTGGTCAATTGCTTCATACCTTAGTTGGGCATACCTCACGGGTAGTAACCCTAAGTTTGGGATTTGATGGACAAACTCTTGTCAGTGGAAGTATTGACAACACGATCAAAATTTGGAATTGGCAAACTGGTGAATTACTGGACACCATTGCTGGTCATTCCGATTGGATTTTAGCGATCGCCACCAACCCGGCAACGCAAATTTTAGTCAGTAGTAGCAAAGATCAAACAATCCGAGTTTGGCAACCACCGATCAGTAGATAAATTTAGCATTACTACGTTCACTTTCTCGTCACATTTAGTAGCCAACCTGAAGATAGAACCATAGTTTAGAAAATAAAATATGAATTTATTTTCGATTGATGAATTGGCAATTTTAACCGCCGCACCCAAAAAAAATTGTGTTTCTATCTATATGCCGACGTATCGGATGACGGCTGAAACATTACAAAACCCAATTCGGTTTAAAAATTTGATCCGAGAAGCTGAGGAAAAGTTGATTGAGGGTGGGTTGCGTCCTCAGGATGCTAGGGACTTGTTAGCACCGGCTCAAGAAATAGATGAGTTTGAGTTTTGGCAACATCAAAGTGACGGTTTAGCAATTTTTATTGCTGAGGACTTTTTTAGCTATTACTGTGTGCCTATTGATTTTGCCGAATTGGTTGTAGTTAGCGATCGCTTCCACCTCAAACCCTTAATCTCTTTGCTCACAGGTGATGGTCAGTTTTACATTTTAGCCCTGAGTCAAAATCAGGTACGTTTATTCCAAGGTACTCGCTACAGCGTCAATGAAGTGGAACGCTATGCTATGCTCCTGTACCCTTGCTCAAACTTGGTTGCCACTCATCCAAAATATCCTTAAATAAGACTTCTTGGATCCAAGTTTTGGCAACTACTGCTAGTGGTAAAGCTAAGAGTAATCCTAAGGCTCCAAAAAGAGTCACGAAGACAATCTGCGCTGTTAGGGTGACAGCAGGTAATAGGGCTACTTGTTTTGCCATGATTGCCGGAGTGAGCCAATAGCTTTCAATATTTTGAATCACGATATATAAAATCAAGACGGCGACTGCTTTCCAAGGTGCATCCAGAAAAGCGATCGCCATTGGTAAAAATACGCTTAAAGTCGGGCCAATGTTAGGAATAAAATTGAGTAAGCCTGCTAATACTGCGTGAGCTAATGCCAGTGGTACTTGTAGAATCCATAGCCCGACTCCACTAAGAACACCAATAAATAACATTTCAATTAAAGCGCCAATTGTCCAATTACCTAAACCTGTGGCGCAAAGAGTGAGAATTTTATCTACCCTATGGCGGTAAAAGGCCGGAAAAAATCGGATAAAAGCTCTGCGGTATGGCTGGGGATTTGCCAGCAACATTAAAGTTAGCACTATGACTAATAAGGTTTCTAAGATTGCCGTTACTGAGGTAGAGAATAAAGCGATCGCCTGCTGTGTTAAACTCGTAGCCCAAGGCTGTAGTTGTTCAATTAAACTATTGATGTCAGGAATTTCTGGTAAATAGGTGTCTACAATACGTTCTTCTAACCAGTTGATACCCTGTTGAATTTGATTAATCCCAGTTGGTAAAAGTACTAACAATTGCCGAAACTGCTCGATAAATGGCGGCACAATCAACAAGAAAGCACCAAATAAAAATGTCACGACAATACTCAGACTCAAAAAGACTGCCCAAATCCTTTTGATTCCCGACAACTGAAGTCGCAAAACTAGTTGATTAATTGCTACTGCCAATACTACAGAAGTAAACAACAATAGCACTAACTGCCGAATTTTCCAGATTATATAAAGTGAAATAATTAGTGCTAGTAAACCCAAGCATTGCCCTAGTTTCATCTTGTTCATCTCCTATGCTGTTTGGAATTTTGTCTCATGTCAACTCCGACAAAACCAATGGCGGCCGCTATGGCAAGTAAAATCCCAGGATTAAATAAAATTACAAAATTAGTACTCTGTTCATACTGCCAACGCAATAACCACAATCTGTCATTCCCAATCGTGAAAGAAGGCACTCTTAAAATAGTGAACAACACAAGCAGCAATAATGCAAATACAATCAAGCTAAGGAATATTGACAAACTAATTTTAAACCAAAGCCAGAAAAGCTTATAGATTTTTTGTGTTGACATGATTAAAATAATTAAATTAAAATTTACATCCAATTTTTAGATTTGTGCAGAATGTAACATCGCAATATTTTCAGTGTGCTGGTGAAATGTGAATATAAAATGACAGCAAATTTAGCTAGATTCGTCACATTCTAGTCACATTTGTTTTTCATGATAAAAAGTAATCACAATAAATCTATTTCCTGACTTTATAATTACCATCTTTAGAGCTTAAAGATTATTTCCAATGATAGATAAACCATAATATGGCTATTTTTATTTAATTACAAATTAATTAGGGGGTTTTGATTTTTCTAACTCTAGTTATATTCGGTAAATTTTTAATTGTTTTATATCTAACTTTATCCTTCTGAGATCACCCTATGAATTTACAGAATCTTTTGCACTGGATTTATGTTGCGGGAATGGCAATTGGTGCGTTGCATTTTTGGTCGCTTAGTCGAAATCCGCGTGGTGTGCCGCAACATGAATATTTGGTAGCGATATTTATCCCTATCTGGTCGGGACTGGCTTATATGGCAATGGCAATAGACCAAGGTAAAGTTGAGGCGGCTGGTCAAGTTGCCCACTATGCCCGTTATATTGATTGGATTGTCACTACACCATTATTACTGCTAGCCCTTTCCTGGACAGCAATGCAGTTTACCAAAAAAGATTGGACACTCATCGGTTTTTTAATGAGTACTCAGGTAGTGGTGGTGACTTCTGGGTTGATTGCAGATTTGTCGGAACGAAATTGGGTGAGGTATCTGTGGTATATCTGCGGAGTTTTCGCTTTTCTCATTGTTCTTTGGGGTATTTGGAGTCCATTACGTGCCAAAACGAGAACTCAAGGGACAGAATTATCTAATTTATACGATAAGCTTGTTACTTATTTTACAGTGTTTTGGATTGGCTACCCAATAGTTTGGATTATTGGCCCTAGTGGTTTTGGCTGGATAAACCAAACTATGGATACATTTTTGTTTTGCCTACTTCCCTTTTTTTCCAAGGTAGGATTTAGCTTCCTGGATTTACATGGCTTACGTAATCTGCAAGATTCGCGGCAAACCACAGGCGATCGCTTTGTGGAAAATACTTTCCAGTTCGTAGAAAATATTACATCATTCGGCAAGTCACAACGCCAATCTTCACGTAGAAGAGTTTGATATGAAAGTGGAGTAATTAGTTATATTGACGACAAAGGAAAAATTAAATTCTCAATGCCATTTTCATCCGTGGAGTGTGCAACAGGGAGAAAGCGGAGCGAAAAACAGTATTACAAGCTGAGTTTTCAGTAAAAATGAGGTGCTACAACTAACGGTGGATGTAAAACATGACTAAATCCATCAGTATAAAGTGGAATTTCCATAACTTCCTTGTTCATTTCCAGCATCATATTTTATGAACAAAAAAATCATTTTTCTAACTTCAGCTTTAGGACTAAGTGTACTGACGGGAGCCTGTCAGCCTGCGGCGGAAACCCCAACAACAGCACCACCAGAAGCTACACCAGCAAGTCCAGTACCCGCAGTACCACCTGCAACTCCACCTGCAACTCCAACTACTCCCTAAAATGTCTCACAATTTATGACCAGTTGTAGAGGCGTTACAATTTAATGTCTCTACATTGACTATTTCCTCACGCAGAGCCGCAGAGGTACAGAAAGAAAGAGTTAAATCAGTTATCAATGAACAGTAAACAGTTCCCAAGCTTATGGTGTGGTGTGATAGGGTATCAACGTGTTCCACTCTCATGGTCGGGGACTGATAACTGTTAAACCCCTACGACCCCTCAACCAGTGTTTTTTGATTTATATCCAAACTACAGACAACAACTGCTGATACTGGGTGAAGTTGACCGATAGGTGCTGGCTGCATATCACGATAGTCTAATATTTGCACAACAATCAGATAGGCGATCGCTAAAATAATCGAAATAGCCCCTGTAATAATTGCCACAATTCTTTTACGGTTCATTACTACTTCCTAACAATGCAAGTTATGGGTATATATTTATATTCACATTTTCAATAATACTCCGCCCAGCCTTACCAATTGAACCTCCCTCTGCACTCCTCTGCGTTTAAAAATAAATTTACCCGATATAGCTTTGATTTCTCACTTTCCAGACTCTTGCAGAGATAAACTGTTTGATAAACAAGATACTACAAGCAATTCGTTCAGTCTGGCGAAAGCCCAAAACATCTTGTACCAACCTATAGAATGTTCTTTTACTATTAGCTTTAAACTCTGGAAACATCACCAAAGCCTTTTCTAAGAACATTAAATATTGTTTATAGTCAACAAACAAAGCCTCTCTAGCTAAATCAAAATATGATTTTGCTAAAGCATGACGATACTTCATGGAAAGTTGATTTTTCTGCAATAATTGCTGTTCTAGCTTCTTTAATACTAAATGATGGCTTTTTAACCAGCGAGCTTTAGAAGAAGTAGATACTGTGACAGAACCATAGCGCCTGTAAATAGCATAGCAGCCTGATTGATAAACAACTTTAGCTCCATTCATGACCACGGAAAGGAAAAAATCTCTATCCTGTGCAGCAAGTAGACTTTCATCCCATCTATCACTATTTTCTACTACATTTCTCTTATACATTAACGCAGCTAAAGCAACCCACCAATTAGCTAGTAAAGCAGCTAAAATATCCTCTTGCGCTTCTGAGATTTCTATCTTATCTAGAAAACTGGAACCGTCAGGTAAATGGCGTTGATGTCTCCAGTCGCCATAAACAACATCTGCACCTGTAGTTTCTAAAAAACTGACCTGTCTTTCTATCTTTTCAGGTAAAATATAATCATCCGCATCCAAGTATTGAATATATTCTCCCTGAGATAAATCAAAACCTCTATTTCTGGCATGATTTCCTCCTTTTTGGGGATAACTCCGCCAAATAATTTCATTTCCAAAACTTTTGATGATCTCTAAGGAATTATCTGTAGAACCATCATCAATGACAATTATTTCAACATCAGAATAGGTTTGTGTTAAGCAACTTTCGATTGCTTCGCCTATCCATTTTTCAGCATTAAAACAGGGTATAATTACTGAAACTTTTTTGGGCATATATACTAATCCTATATAGGACACAATAGCGGTACATAAATGCCTTGGTTAAAGCCAATATTTTCTCAATGACTAACTCAGGTTAATTAATGTTTTAATTTATAATTACGAATTACAAATTTTAGTCCCGATTGATAAACTCTAGCGGCAACACGAGGCACTATTTGCAGAGGATCTAGTTGCATTGACCAACATAAATTGTAAAAAGCTTCACGTTTTAGACCAAGTTCATAACATTTGTTAGCGTGTTCATAGACCAACTTAGCAAACATTTGTGGATGGGCTTGGAAAAGTAATTTATGTTTATGCACTAGCCGTAAAAAGCTTTCCTGGCGAAGCATGGGATTACGTGAAACTCTTTGCCCTCCGTGGTTATATAACTGGTAAGTAATGATGGGTAGACCGATAATTGAGCAAGCAGGGTTGAGTCGTAAAAAGAGTTCTGAATGAACGCGCGATCGCATTTCTTTGTCCCAACCACCGATCTTTTGCAGCACTTCACGCTCAACCACTAGGGTTTGCTTAGTATTGTAAGATTGATCGGGTTCGATTTCTTCGAGAAAGAAATGGACACCACGGGGTCGGAGTGGTGGCGGTAAACGTTGACCAAGGACTTTTCCTTGAGCGTTGACTTCTTCTAAACCCGATATCACCGCCACAGGTGCGGGTAAGGATGTTTGCGATAATGCCTCTAATGATACCTCTGCCATCCGGGGGAGGAGGCGATCGTCATCATCTAAAAAGGCTACCCATCGACCAAGGGCGGCTTCTAGTCCGACGTTACGCGCTCCTGCACCACCATGAGACTGCAATAAACGAATCAACCGCAACCGGGGATGACTAGGTAAGTCTATCGGCTGTGTAGACGCATCATCAACTACAATCACTTCTAAATCCTCCATAGTTTGCTCAAGCGCACTTTGAACAGCATGAGTCACTAAATGAGGTCGGTTATGAGTGGGAATGATAATGCTGAGTAGGGGATTGCTCATTTTCCATGTTTTAATTTATTGATTGATGACTTGCCATGTACGTGGTTGGTAAAATAAACATCTACTGATAGTTTTGTTACTCTTCACAGTAAATCTAAAAGATTCAACAATATCAAAAGACTCTACACCTCGTCTGATATATATTTTTGCACTGTAGACACCAGGAACAAAGGAGCAGTATGGCATATACATTTGGATTTCTGATGTTCCTGGAATAATTGTTAAATCTTGGCGATCGCTATGAGAGGTTATGTATTGAACCAATCCATTTTCCCCTGACAAAGCCGTTACTAGTATACCTAAGTTTGCTTGCTCTATTTTTTGGTAAGACTTGCATTCTACACACAAATAAGCAGATTCACCGGAAAACGGCGCTTCTAATAAATTACCCTGTTCATCCCTAAAAAAGACAGCAGTAATACCTAAACCTAGACTCTCGGCTTGTGGCTTTTCCGGTAAAATCATTTTTCCTAAAGCACTTTCAGATCCACTTAAACATAGGTCTTCTTCATATTTACGAATTACCGCTTCCGTCTCACCAGATGTAATCAATTGACCTTTTGATAAATAAATTGATGAATCACAAACGTTGAGGATACTATGGGAGTTATGGGAAACTAATATAAAAGCTGTGCCATTTTCCCGCAGTTGTGCTAATTTACGATGACATTTAATTTTAAATTTGGTATCTCCCACTGCGAGAACTTCGTCAATTAATAAAATATCTGGTTCTACATGAACTGCACAAGCAAATCCTAATCTAGCAGCCATTCCAGAGCTATAGGTTTGTACAGGTGCATCAATAGCATCCCCAATCTCAGAAAAATCTATTACCTCTTGAAATCTCTCGGCAATTTTTTTAGTAGATAGACCCAGAATTGCCATATTTGCATAAATATTTTCTCGCCCTGTCAAAATAGGATTAAATCCTGCTCCCAAGGCAATTAATGGAGCGACTCTACCTCTCACTTTCACGGAACCGGTGTCAGGTTTAATCAAACCACTAATGATCCGTAGCAGTGTACTTTTACCAGCACCATTTGAGCCGACTAAACCTAATGCTTCTCCCCGTCGTAACTGAAAGCTGACATCTTTGAGCGCCCAAAACTCTTTTCGACGCAATGTATCACTGTTTCTATTACCTCCGGATAATTCGGCGGTAATATCTTGAAGACCATATAATAAGGATTTTTTTAAGTCTCTACAGAATTTTTTAGAAACATTATCAACTGAAATTAATAAATCAGTATCTTGAGAATTTACGTAATTTTTCGGCTCTATTAACTTAATCATCATTAAGAACTAACTCTCTCAACCACAAAAGGCATAGCTAAACGAAATCCAACCCAAGTTATAAATAATGCTGCTAAAGTCATTACACTTACTAACCAAAAACCATGAGGATTGCTTATTATTCCTGTCGTGGCTAATTCTCTTGTTGTTACTAGTAAAGGAGTGACAGGGTTAAAGTTAACCAACCATCCAAAGGTTCCGGATTTGGGAATTGGATAAATTACAGGAGTCAGAAACAACCAAAATCCTGTAATTAGGGATAATGCTTTGGAGACATCTTGATAGAGTACCCCTAGTGGGGCTAATAAAATACCAATAAATGTTCCCAACAAAACTAAATGAATTAAGGGAACAGGAGTTAAAATCACCGTCCAATTTGTGGGAATACGAAACCAAATAAATAATCCCACAATTAAAATTAGCTTGATGGCAAAGTTAAAAAATACTTCACCTACCTTTGCTAAAATCAGTGCTTCTCGTGGAAAGTTAACTCTGGCTAACATAGGTCTTGCTGCTGACACCGCTTGCACAGGCCCATTTAAAGCTTCAACAAATGTCTGCCATAATGCAGTGCTGAACATGACATAAGCTGGGTAGGGTAAATCGGTGACACCAACATTAAATACTTTGGCTTCATTGGCTAGGGTAAAACTAGTAGCCATGATAATTGGTGGTAAGAAAGCCCAAGCAATTCCTAAGAAGGATTGGCGATATTGAGCGCTGATATCCCTGACCATCAATCGCCAAGCCAGTTCACGAGAAGCTAGCAAGTCTCGCCACATGAGTTTGAATAATTGTATGGGATGCCTGAGTGTGCTTTCAGGCTGATAAACTATCTCAGGCAGCATGATTGAAGAACCTCATGATTTATGATTCGTAATTTGTAGTTATTGCAGATTTTGCAAATGTTTTTGAGCGTAGCGGGTAGTCATGTAGCGGTTAACTACCTTGTCTATCGATAATAGGAGTTTTCCTGCTACTCGCCAGCCAAATTTACCAATAGGTAGTTTACGGACAAAAGGACTGATAATCGCCATTTGTCGTCGCCATCCCAGGCGTTTGTATTTATTTTGGAAATACTCATCTTTGGTAAGGTTCCACTTTTCACTCAGGCGTTGCAGGCTGGAGAGTTCCCAAGCATCACTCCAACGCAGCATATAGTAATTGATGTCTGTCGGCTCTAGAGGTTTGCTGGTGATGTAAGTCATGACTGATTCTGGTTCTAGGTAGACGCTACCACCAGCTTCGGCTACTAAGATACACAAATCGACGTGTTCTTTGGTGTTCAGCAGTGCTTCATCCAACAGACCAATTTGTGAAAATATCTCTGTACGTACCATCATGCAATGAAACTCTGCTAGTCCGGTTTGTTGACGTTGCAGCTGAGGGCGGATATCTGCTACTTTCCGGCCTTGTTTATAAATCTTCTCTATAATCTTGCGTTTGGTATTTTCGCCTTGAGTTTCTACCTTAATTCTCGATTCTCCACCAGCACAATGTACTTCTGTATGTAGGGGTGAACCTTGGCAAATCAAGGGACTAACTATGGTTGCGCCTGTTTCTTCTGCACACTGCACTAAAGGCTTAAGCCAGCCAGGGGTGACGACTACATCGTTGTCAATGAAGACGACATATTTGCTGGTGACTTGACGCAGACCAAGGTTGCGGGCATGGTTGGGAGAGAGATAATAATCTGTGCGAATTAGCTGAAATTGCTTTTGCTGTGCTTGTTCTGTCAAATAATTCTGGATATGGCTGGGGGAACCACCATCTATGTAAATTAATTGGAATGGATAATCACTATGTTCGTAAATGCTTTCTAAGGCTTCACGGGTACAACTGAAACGTTCCCGTGGAGAAACAATGATTGTTACTTCCGGGGCAGCGATCGCTGATGAGTTTGTCATCTCAATCAATATCCTTTGGTATTATGGGGTGAGAAATCAAGGCAATTTTGTCTGGTTTATTTCAGAGCCATTGCTGAAGCGAAAACTGGCTCTTGAATAGAGAAATCATTCGTCATCACTTGACGATAAATTTGTACTAGCTCATAATTGAGCTTGCTCATATCATAGTGGGATTCTACATAAGCATGACCAGCACGCCCCATTGATGACCAAATGGCTGGATGTTCTATCAAGTCAATGAGTTTTGCAGCTATAGCTTCAGGATCTCTTTCTGGTACGAGAAAACCAGAAATTCCATCTTGAACTAGTTCGGGAATACCACCGTGAGTAGTAGCTATGACTGGTAAACCCATAATCATTGCTTCTTTTAAAGTGTTGACTGGAGCATCTTGATTGCCATCTTTGGCTGTAACACTGGGAGCTATGAAAATGTCTGATTGGTCAAGTATATCAATAATTTCTGGTTGGGTTTTCCATCCCACTAACTTGATTTTATCAGTTATATTTAATGACTGGATTAGTTGTTGTAAAGTTTCTTTTAATTCTCCATCTCCAATGATTTTATATTCAATATTTGGATAAATTTTTGCGACTTGAGCAACAGCACGAATGCTATATTCTATACCTTTTTTTTCAATCAGCCGACCAGTGGTAGCAATGCGGATTTTTCCATCGTCATGAAGATATCTTTCTTTAAAAGGAAAGCGACTACAATCTATCCCTGAACCAAGCACTACAATTTTTTCAGAGTCACAACCCAATTCGATGGCTCGATTTTTAAAAAATTCGCAGTTGGTGAGAAAAAAATCACCCTTAGCAAATAGTTGTTCATAAACATTTTTCCCATATTTCTGCACAAACCAACTAATATCATAGCCACGAAAAGAAGTAATTAATTTACCTTTAATAGCACCAATGTCACGCAGAATCATGGCATCTAGAGCAAATATACCAAATTGACAATGAATAATGTCATAAGCTGGAAAGTTTAACATTCGGAGCGTCAAGTATAGTAAGCGCAAGGAAGCTGCGCGTCTACCATATTTAAAAAAGTTAAGCGATCGCAGAATCACTAAAGGCGCTTTATGGAAATTAGTAGCTATTAGTTTTATCCCTTGAAAAACTCGCCACACATAATTTTGGGGAATGTGTGGTTGATTATGTGCTATCTCCAATAAATGATAGTTTTCTACATCTGGATGTATTTTATAAAATTCATTTTGGCTGACGTTCTCCATACTATAAATAGCAACCTTATGTCCACGGAGAATTAACCCAATGATTTGATTTACAATAAACGTTTCTGAAATAACGGGGAATTTACCAACTATCACAGCAATTCTCATATCAATTCATCCCTTGTTATCAGCTTAAATATACATTGATTTGTTTGAGTAAAATCTATTATTTTTACTTGCTTTTATATATTTAATAGCCCGTTATACAACACGATTGAGTATAGCTCATGATTTATATTTGTTCAATGAAAATTATGATGATATCTCCGAAGATAGATTTTATTATTAAATGATAATTTTTTTCCTGAAAGTGCATTTTGCAATATTTTATATTTTGTTTGCCAATGATTTACTTAATAAAATGTATCGGTTTTAGCAAAATTATTGTTTATGAAAATCATGTGAAAAAATAAATAGTGCAAGAGAACTCAAGTATTAAAACATATAATGTTATTTTTGCATCAATTCTCAAGTAATATTTACTTGTTGATATTAAGTTTAGCTCCTAAATAATCTTGTATAAAACAAAGCTGCATCTGATGAAAAAATTTCTATTTTAGTTCTTACTAAGATGAATGAGAGTTAAAAATAATGCGGTGCAGTAGAATAGTTATATGGTTGTTGATATGCAAAAATTACAACCTCTTTTATACAAGATAAAATTAATACTATTTCTATGTCTCTAACAGAGGAAATTCTCTCCCAACTACCAGGGGATGTTTTAGGAAATCTACGTCGCGCTGATGACATCCTCAAATCTATTCGAGAAAATACTGCACCGACACCCTCAGTAGTTAAAGAAAGTCAAGCAACCTTAGGTAGTGTAGACTGGGATGCAATTATTTGTGGTGGTACATTAGGGATTTTAATTGGTTGCGCCTTAGCCGTGCGGGGGTTACGGGTGGCGTTACTGGAGAGAGGTATCTTGCAGGGTAGGGAACAAGAGTGGAATATCTCTCGTAAAGAGTTAGAGGTGTTTAGGGAATTGAACCTGTTGACTCAAGAGGAGTTAGAAAAGGCGATCGCTACCGAATACAATCCCGCCAGAGTCAAATTTAAGGATGGTGCAGAAGTTTGGGTAAAGGATGTCTTAAATATTGGTGTAGATCCAGTTTATTTACTAGCTACCTTAAAACAAAGATTTTTAAATGCTGGCGGACAGTTATTTGAACACACACCATTTACTCAAGTAGTCGTTCATCCAGATGGTGTAATAGTGAATAACCAATTCACAGCCAAATTGTTGATAGATGCAATGGGAAACCTTTCCCCCATCACCAAACAAGCACGCCAAGGTAAAAAACCAGATGCACTTTGCTTAGTGGTGGGAAGTTGCGCCCAAGGTTTTGACGAAAATCCTGCTGGCGACTTAATTTTATCATTCACATCTTTGCAAAACCAATGCCAGTATTTTTGGGAAGCCTTCCCCGCTAGAGATGGGAGGACAACATATTTATTTACCTACATGGATGCTAATCCCCAACGCTTGAGCTTAGAAGACTTGTTTGCAGAATATCTGCGTTTATTACCAGAATATCAAGGTGTAGAATTACAGCAGTTAAAATTTCAAAGAGCCTTATTTGGGTTTTTTCCTAGCGATCGCCAAAGTCCACTCAAAACCCCCTGGAACCGGATTCTCCCAGTAGGAGACAGCAGTGGTAATCAATCACCCTTGAGTTTTGGTGGTTTTGGGGCGATGGTTCGCCACCTCAAGCGTTTAACAATAGGAACACAAGAAGCCCTACAAACTGAACAACTGTCAGCCAAAGCATTAGCATTACTGCAACCATATCAACCAAGCCTCAGTGTGACTTGGTTATTTCAAAAAGCTATGAGTGTTGGTGTAAATCAAAACATCGCTCCAGAACAAATTAACCAACTACTATCAACGGTTTTCCAAGAAATGCAGCAATTAGGAACACCAGTACTCAAACCATTTTTACAAGATATAGTTCAGTTTTCGGCACTGACACAAACACTAGCAAAAACTGGCTTATCTCATCCAGCCTTAGTTGCTAAAATAATTCCCCAGGTGGGTTTAGCAAATCTATTAGATTGGCTGGCGCATTACATCAACTTAGGAACTTACACTGCATTGTTTGCACTTAGTCCCATCTTAGAAACATGGATTAAAAATTTACCACCTACACAACAATATTATTGGCATCGTTTAATTGATGCTTGGAAATTTGGTTCTGGTGCTGATTACGCTGATGAATAAAGGATGAAGAGAACCAATTCTTCATCCTCAGCACTCAGTACTTTGCTATATTTATACACCCACCCAGATACTACCTTCTTCTACACGGGTAGGAAAGACAGATAATCCCTTTTCTTTGGAAATCATACCCATCACCTTACCAATACCAGGAGGAAAGGGAGTCCAAGTAGTAGGATTACCACTATTGAGGTCAAAAGCACTACGATGGAAAGGACAAATGATCGCCCCATCATCTGTGATTTTGCCTTTCTGTAAGGGTAACTTCAAGTGGGGACAGGAATTTTCCACTGCAAAAACTTGATTGTTATGGTTGAGTAGCAGGATGTTACGTTGTTCAACCTTCACCACTTTACGCCCATTGGGTGGTAATTCCTCTTGGGGAATAACTTTAATCCAATTCATTGAATACCTCACTTCTTGATCGGCTGATAAAATACATCATTTCACAAGTTCGTGACGGTATAAGGAAATAAGGAAATGGTGAGTAGGGAATAAAAAATCATTACCTCTGCTTCCCTGCTTCTTCTAGCCTCTAGTTCCTGGTTTATGAACATTACAAGCAGTCGCCTGTTGCCAAGAGTTATGGGATTTTGTGATAGGTGCGTTAGCAGTGAGAACTAGTTCACCTTGAGAATTTATCATCCACGCTGTAGCTTCTACAATATTGGTTGGGGTTGGGGTAGAGACTGTGTGAGTGGTTGTAGTATTTGAGGTTTTTTCTACATTATTTACAGCAATCCAATCTGCAATCACAGCATCAGAATGGAGTAGTTCGTTAGGACTATTTGGCAAACCACCACGTCCAATGATGGTAAAACTGTCTCGATTTCGCCCTGGAACTGCTTTACATACTTGAGCTAGTCTAGACTCAATTGGTTGGTTTGGTAAATTGATTAACCCTTGATTGGGCTGAACTTCTGGGGTATTAATTTCTACTGTGCCGTTTAGCCCAAATTCAGAACTAGCGGTAATGTCGTTTGTGAGAGGGCTATCTTTTTTCCGAAATTCAATCCCGAAAATGCCAAAAGCATTGATGCTAACATTGCCACCTTCGCCATCAAAAGCATTAGCTTTAATGTCACTATTTTCACCAGGAACGGCAATAATAAAGCCATTGGGAATCTTAATAGTAATATTCCCACCATTACCACCGCCACCTGCAATGCCTGCTGTAGTAGAAATCAGACTATTACGGCGTAACAGCAACTTGTTCTCTATTTGTAAATTGATATCGCCACCATTACCTGAACGAGTTGTAGCGTTCACATTGGCCCCACCATCAAGGTTAATTTCGCTGGCTTTAATGTCTATCTTGCCAGCATTTCCTCCACCCAAGGCTTCTACTGTCACCAAAGCTTGATCCCGCATAATCAGCTTACCTGTAGTGATCAATATGGAACCTGCATCGCCACTACCTCGACTGCGAGCAAACAAGCCACTAGGAAATTTACCAATTGGTGATTTTCCGCTTATTTCTATAAAATTTTTGGCATTTATGATTAAATTTCCCCCATCACCTTGGCTATTGGCCAGAGTTCCAGCTGATATGACTGCCCCATCTTGGACAAATAATATCGGAGTATTAATCGTCAAGGAGCCTGCATCGCCAGCACCAGAAGTCTGAGCAAATATACCACTGGGACGTTCTCTAGTATCTCTAGTATTTCCACTCACTTTGACAAAATCAGTGGCAGTTATATTGACCGTTCCGCCAACACCACTCTGAAGAGTATTTCCTCTAGTACTAGCTGATACGTTACCTCCATCCTCAACAATTAACTTACTTGTTTCAATAGTTAAGCTTCCCCCACTCCCTTTACCGAGAGTAAGGGTAAACAGACCACTGGGATTACCAGGATTTTCTAGACCATTCGGTACTATTCCTCTCACTTGTACCGAATCAGTCGCTCTGACTGTTAAGTTGCCCCCAGAACCTGTTGAGTTAATACCATTTACAGATGCCGTTACTTGTGACCCTTCTTGAAGGGTTAGATTTTCTGCCTGGATAAGAATTCCGCGACTACTTTGACTACCTTCTGTATCTGCTACTACCTGAGATGCACGAGTAAGTCCAACCTGTCTACCTTTAATCTCAATATAACCAGCACCCTGACCACTGACATCAACTCTGGCTTGATTTTTCAGGAATACATCAGCTAATACTGCATTACGAGGAAAACTTAAAATTTGGTTGTTGATATTATTACCATCCAAATTTAGTCCTACTGTTCCTACTCCTTGTATTCCTCCTATAGCGATTTGACCACTCTCTGCGTTGAGAGTTTTACGATTAATAAAGCTAATATTGTTACCATCTAGAGTGATATTCCCACCTACTAAAGCCAGTGTTTTGCCTGTGGGAACTGCTAACGTCCCTTGCACATTTATCTCACCTCCAGTTCTGCCAAATTGCAGTCCTGTAGGTACACTCATTGTTAGTAAAGCTTGGGGAGAAGTAGCACTAAAAATAGTGCGATGGTTTCCGACCGACCTTAGGTCATCGCCAAACTCAATCCCACTGGCTGTACTCGCAACAAAGGAACCACCTATATTAAGTGAGGCATTTGGCCCGAAAAAAATCCCATTGGGATTAATCACAAATAAATTGGCATTAGCACCAGAAGTCTCAAGTTTACCGAAAATATCAGAGCGATTATTCCCTGTGACTCTGACGAGAATGTTCTGGATACTAGTATTGGGCGCTAGGAAAAGCGCTGAACGTCCTTCATTAACGTTAAATTCTTGAAAACTGTGAAATAGATTAGTGCCACGGATTGCTCCTCCCGCGATCGCTTCGGTGGGATTATTGTTATAGTTATCAATCACCTCAGACCGTTCAGTGCCTAAGGTTTGATCATGAATAATGACACTTTGGGCAAAGGCAGATTTCGTAATAGAAGCAGCGATACTTATGGCTATAACACCAGCAGATGTTAAGAAAATTACTAAGTTCAATTGCCATGAACTACCTTTGCCGTTTTGAGTCATTTGAGTTATTTAATCTATTTAATAATTGGGGACTAGGGACTAGGGGTTGGAGACTGGGTAAAACAATTTGCTATTTTATTGTTTCCTCTCCTACGGGAAGCTCAAGCTATATCTCCCTCATATCCCCCTGTCCCCACACCTATTTGCATCGATTTAGAATTCAGATTCAGGTGGGATTGCGGGAGTAGTGGATTGATCAGCATCAGGATCAACAACCTTTTTCTTCGGCCGCGCAGATGGGTTAAATATTTCTTTTAATGGATCTATTATTCCATCTGTGCCAGGTTCTGGGCTAATTGGTCGATCATCACCGCTATGAATGGCAAAGATCGCACCAATATTTAACAATGCTTCAATGTCGAACCAAGAATTAGCTTGTCTTAATGTGTAAGTTGTCATATTAATTTACCCCTCTTGTAAACACAGAAATTCAGTCAGGTAAGGTAGAAGAATTGCTACAGATAGATAACAACTACATAATACGTAATTAAAAATGAACTGTTGAGCAAGAAAACTAACCTTTCTATGTAAATATCAGGAACGTTTGGAAATTTTATGCAAAAATCTCATGGTTAGTTAGAAAAATTTATTCTTGATTTTTTTCACACTGGCAATTTTAAATTTATTCCACATATAAGGGACAAGGCATATTGCTTACTTCCCCGTAATAATAACAAAAAACACCAATCCAACGTTTTTATTGATACCGTTTTCCTTCTGTCCTCTGCCTTTGTTGGTAACTTAACCCAACGTTAGACTTTGGATTATCCAGTTCTATTTTTTACTGAAAAGCGTTATTTGAGTCTAAAAGTTGGGAACTATGATTCATACACTACGCCCATCTAGACATCCACAAGGGTACTCCCGCCACACCTCCCCGGTTGGCGGTGAGGGGAATTGTGGGATGATTGGAGGGGGTCAACCCCCCTTCAATCATCAGGACTA
>NZ_JACJRF010000100.1 GCF_014697105.1 Anabaena subtropica FACHB-260
TAGTTTTGTTTACCTCTTTGCTTGCCATTCTTCCGGATATGATGGGAATTACAACGCGGACATTCCATGAAGATTCACCCTAATTCATATTCTCATTATGCAACGCCAAAAAATTACTTGATCCCGTACCAAATTGGACAATTGATCAGATGGATACTGGACAGTATTACCTGAAGATAAACACTGGCGATGCTTATCATAGTAGTGAGGGACTAGGTGAAGGACTGGTAAGTCTTTTATATATCGTTGATGCTTTATATGATTCACATCCTGGCGATGTAATAGTTATTGACGAACCAGAGTTATCACTCCATCCATCATTGCAACGTAAATTAGCAACTCTTCTCACAGACTATGCAACAGATCGTCAAATTATCTTGTCCACGCATTCGCCATACTTCTTAAATCTTAAGGCACTGGAAAACGGTGCAACAGTAGCACGTATTTATCTAAAGGACGGTAATTCGGTAATTTCACAATTACCTCCATCCTATGCCAAGGAAATTTCAGCGCTTTTGAAGAATGATAACAACCCCCACATCTTTGGTTTAAACGCTCAAGAAGTTTTTTTTCTTGAGGATAAGATCATTTTAGTTGAAGGGCAAGAAGACGTAATCTTCTATCAATTTGTTCAGAAACAAATCAATGTAGACCTAAATGGAACTTTCTTCGGTTGGGGTATAGGTGGTGTTGACAATATGAAAACACTTGCAAAGGTTTTACGCGACTTAGGTTTCACTCGTGTAGTTGGTATCCTTGATGGAAATCGTAGCGAATTGGTAGATTCTCTGAGTAGTGAGTGTCCTAACTTTCACTTCTTTGCTATACCCGCAGATGATGTTCGTACAAAAACTGAACGTAAGTCTAAGGCTTCAGTAATTGGTTTACTAGATGACAAGAAAAATATTCGGTCTGAGTATAAAGAAACAACATATAAATTGTTTAGCACAGCTAATAAATATCTTTTAGGTGATATGCAGGAATCCGAAGATTGAAAAACAGGCGATCGCGTTTGGGAATGTGGGGAGATGCGATCGCTCGATGCTAATGGCATGATATAGAAAGTAAGCGATGAGCCAAGACAATGCAAAAGCACCTTAAACAGATGGTTGTATCCGATCCAAAAGTGATGATGGGAAAACCTGTAATTGCAGGTACACGCATCACTGTTGAGTTAATTTTAGAAAAGTTGGCTGCTGGTGAAACCCCAGAGCAAGTTTTAGAATCACATCCGCGACTCACACGCGAAGCAATTCAAGCAGCTTTGGCATTTGCGGCTGAAGTTTTACGATATGATGTCATTTATCCCATTGTTGAGAACGCTTCTTGAAATTTCTAGCAGACGAAAATTTAGATTGGCAGATTGTTGAGCGTTTGCGCCAAGATGGCCATTTAGTGTGGTACGTCACTGAAATGGAGCGTGGAATTTCAGATGACGTAGTGCTAGATTTAGCTAACCAAGAAGAAGCAATATTATTAACATCTGACAAAGATTTTGGTGAGTTAGTGTTTCGCTTACAACGTATTGCTTCAGGTGTTATATTAATTCGATTAGCAGGTTTATTGACAACCCGGAAAGCAGAGATTGTTGCCAATACAATTAATCAACATAATTCTGAGTTAATGGGTGCTTTCACTGTTATTACACCAACAACAATTCGTATTCGCAAACTTGATAATTGAATACTGAAAATATAAAAGAAATTCTTCTTAATCTACAACCTAAAGGTTCTCAAGCTAAAGCATATCAAGTTAAGAGGTGATTCGTAAAGAAAATCTAAAGAGCTTTTGAGTAATCTGGACTAGATTTTAATCTAGATCAGGTTGAGTAGTTGTAGAAAATATGAGTAGTCTACCTAAGA
>NZ_JACJRF010000101.1 GCF_014697105.1 Anabaena subtropica FACHB-260
CCATCTAGACATCCACAAGGGTACTCCCGCCACACCTCCCCGGTTGGCGGTGAGGGGAATTGTGGGATGATTGGAGGGGGTCAACCCCCCTTCAATCATCAGGACTATTTTGCTTGTCAACATAAGATTTAAGTTGTTCAAGTGTGACACCACCGCAGGATGCGACAAAATAAGCACCTGTCCAAAATACGGGCTTGTTATAGAACCGATTAACCTGTTCATTAAACTCCTTGCGAATTAAACGACTAGATACAGTTTTGAGATTGTTGACTAACTTACTAACTTCAACATCTGGTGGGTAACTAATGACTAGGTGAACATGGTCTGATTCTCCGTTGAACTCTGTAACCTTGCTTCTCCACTTGGTGCAGGTGTTTTCAAATATCTCTTGCAGTCGAGTCAGCATTGCTTGATTGATTACTTTTCTACGGTATTTTGTTACAAGCACTAAATGAATATTTAAGCTGTAAACTGCTCTGTATCCTACGTTATAGCTCATTCCACTAATGATATAATGAGTATATGTTACTCACTTACCAGTACAAACTCAACCCCACACCGCAACAGGTTGTCACTCTTGAAGCCTGGGGTGAGTTACTGCGTCGTCATTACAACTATGCGTTAGGGCAAAGACTGGATTGGTTGAACCGTACAAGGTCACTCCTTGACCGTTGCAGCTTGGTATGTGAACCAATTGGTGAGATACCACAAAAAGTTGACTACTACACACAAGCATCCGACCTCAAGCAAACCAAGGAACTGTTTCCCGAATACAAAAACATTTACGCCGACTGTCAACAACAAAACCTCATGAGGTTAGACAAGGCTTGGAAGCGTTGGTTAGTACCAGACAAGAACGGTAAGAGGGGAGGGCGACCAAGATTTAAAAAACGTGGTGATATTTGCTCATTTACTTTCCCGCGTGTCAACTGTGCCAAAGCAGGCACACATCTAATAGGCAATGCTCTCAAGCTTTCTAAAATTGGCGAAGTCGAGGTTATTTTGCATCGACCAATCCCCGATGGTTTTGAGGTTAAACAAGCAACTATTCTTAAAAAAGCTGATGGTTGGTATGTCAGCTTTTCTCTAGAAGATAAAACTGTGCCTGAATCGCTATCTATTGATGAAATTAAAACTGCTACTGGCATAGATGTTGGATTGGAAAAGTTTTTAACTACTGCCCAGGGACAAAGCATTGAAGTGCCGCAGTATTATCGCAAAGCTCAGGCAACTTTAGCCCGTCAGCAACGCCAACTCGCACGTAAAACTAAGGGGTCTAAAAACTACCAAAAACAAGCTAATAAAATCGCACTTATTCACTTGCGCGTTGCAAGACAAAGGAAAGAATTTCATTATCAAGTTGCTCATTGGTTGGTTAAATCCTATGACTTAATTGTTTTTGAAAACCTGAATATTAAGGGACTGGCTAGAACACGATTAGCTAAGTCGATACTAGATGTTGCTTGGGGTGCATTCCTCCAAATCATGCAAGCAGTAGCGGTAAGACGCGGCAAGCATACGCGAGGTGTTGACCCTAGAAAAACGAGTATCAATTGCTCTGGTTGTGGTGTGAGGGTTGAGAAAACCCTTGCGGTTCGTGTTCATAGTTGTGAGTGTGGGTTGGTTATCGACCGTGACTGGAACAGCGCACTTAATCTTTTAAAACTTGGGTCGGTTGGACTACCGATTCCTGGCTGTGGAGGCTTAGACATTAGTCAGCCCGTGAAGCAGCAAGTCTCTTATGTGAATTTGAGATGCTCCCGCTATATTGCTTGCAATTAGCGGGAGAGTTGTCAC
>NZ_JACJRF010000102.1 GCF_014697105.1 Anabaena subtropica FACHB-260
GTTATGTTCATTGGTTTGAGGAGATAATGTTATGTTGACTATTTTAGGACTTTTGGAGTTAGTCTAACTAAGAATGTAAAGTTTTGTATCAGCTTTCAACATTTCTGAGTTAAACCATATTCTACCGAATCTATTTCTTGCACGATGCGATCGCTAGCCTTTAAAAATTGCTGCAATAATTCCGGTATAGCTTGTCCTTTATCCTGCTTATCAGTAGATATCAGAAACTCAATGTATATCTTTGTTGAGGTTTTCTTTATATCAACGCAACCTACTTACAGTTTTGTGCAGCACTTTAGACTAACCATACTAGTACGGGAAAGTTAAAAATTAAGTTTATAAATTGTCCAGACTGTAAGCGATCGCTTTTACGTAGTTGGTTATATTGAGTGCGATCGTAATATCAAGTTTGCAGACTTTAAGAAATTGCAGATGTATTATCAATTTCTCTGAGATTCTTAAGTAGTAGCTATTTTAGGTCTAATTTGTCACAATAGTAATATTAGTTATCATGCTCTATCAAGATGACAGAAGTTACGCCACATCCAGAGTGTCCATTTTCACATATAACTTTTGAATTACTTCAAAAAATTAAAAAGAATTCAGTTACAGATTTTTATTTGTCACATAAAAAAGATTTTCAAGACTATATTGAAAATCCTTTTGAGACAATTTATAATCACTTAATTGCTCAATTACCACTTCAAATAATAGAAAAAGTTAATGTTAATACTAATCTTACAAGGCTAACACATGGTAATGGTGTTATTAGTTATCGTTTTACACCTAAAGAATCCACCAATAAATTTAGTTATATAAATTTATTTATTTCTATAGACGACTATGAACTTCGCTCTGGTTTAATCATCCATGAATTTAGTGAAGCAAGAGAAAAATTTATCGAAAACCTAAAAATTAAAAAAGTCAAAGAAATAATTCTTCAACATCTTCATCCAATAGATGATTTATATTTACGTTCAGAATCTAATACAAGAATCAGTCGAGAAAATCGTTTATCTGATTGGCTTGGAACAGTAGGTTGGTTAAAAAGTGCCACTAAAAATATTCAAGTAAGCAAGCACTTAAGACTACAAGAGGTATTATCTTACTCTTCATTAGAAATTATTGAACAGATAAGACAAACATTGGGAAGGGTGTTTATTTTATTCTTGGTTGCCACTGAGGATGATCCTATTAGGCAACTTAAAAGATACATACTAAAAGAAGATTTAAGGATAGCTAACAATTATTTTGATCAAGGATTAAAAATTTATTATGAATCTGCATATACAGACGCTATTATAGCATTTGATCTCGCAATACAAAATGCTCCTAATTTAGCAGATCCTTACAAGTATCGAGGAAAAGTAAAAGCTAAGTTAGAAGATATTAACGGCGCGATATTAGACTATAATCAATTACTACTCATAAACCCTAAAAATGCTGACGCTTATTATAGTAGAGGACATTTTTATTGCAAACTAGATGCTTATGATAAAGCCATTTACGATTATAGCCAAGCAATATTAATAAATCCTAACTATTCTCTTGCTTATTATCACCGAGGATGTGCATATTTAGAATTCAGTACAAAACTTAAAGCGGTAGCATTAGAAATTTATGAATTTGTAGCACAGTCTTCTGGTTCACTATTTTCAATATTTGGAATTAAGCAGAAATGTTGAAAGCTGATACAAAACTTTACATTCTTAGTTAGACTAACTCCAAAAGTCCTAAAATAGTCAACATAACATTATCTCCTCAAACCAATGAACATAAC
>NZ_JACJRF010000103.1 GCF_014697105.1 Anabaena subtropica FACHB-260
TCAGACTACGACACTGCGCGGGATCTGGATGGATATAGTAGTGCCCGTCCTTCGAAATGTGCGAGACGACTGTACTTGATGGAGAGTTCCATACCTGAACGCGAAATCGATCACCGAAGTGGCCGCGCGTTAGTGCCTGCTTCACGTTGGCATGATCGGGAAGCAACGAGGGCGGGTAGTCGCGGAGCGTGGGTGACTCGCCGTAAAGATCCGCCCACGCTGCAGCAAAGAGGTAGCGATGTAGGTCCTTGGGCATGGGGCGTGTTCAGAGTTTTGTGTGCACGCCGACGGATGATCAGGCGGCCACCTGAAAGCGGTCACCGAACTGAATCGCAAACTGCGCCTTCGCCTGCTGCCACGCCACCGGCGGCCGTTTCCACTTGGCCTCGGCTTGCTTGAGGGCGAGGAAGATCAGCTTCATCGCGGCCTCATCGCTGGGGAAGTGGCCCTTGTTCCGAATCGCCTTCCGGACCTGACTGTGCAGACTCTCGATGGCGTTCGTCGTGTAGATGATGCGCCGCACCGCCGGCGAGAAGGCGAAGAAGGGCACGACCTGCGCCCAGTTGCGCCGCCAGCTCGCGGCGATGGGCGGATAGCGCTCGCCCCACGGCCCCGCCGCGAAGGCCTCCAGCGCCGCCGCGGCCGCCTCGGCATTGAGCGCGGTGTAGATCGGCTTCAGCGCCGCGGCCAGCGCCTTGCGCTCCTTCCAGGACGCGAAGTCGAGGCTGTAGCGCAACAGGTGCACGATGCACGTCTGGACGAGCGTGTCCGGGAAGATCGCGGTGATCGCCTCCGGGAAGCCCTTGAGGCCGTCAACGACCGCGATGAGAACGTCCTGAACGCCGCGTCCCTTGAGATCGGTCATCACGCGCAGCCAGAACTTCGCGCCCTCGGTCTGCTCGAGCCACAGGCCGAGGACCTCCTTCTGCCCAGCGCAGGTGATCCCGATGGCGAGGTAGACCGACTTGGTCTGCACCAAGCCCTCGTCGCGAATCTTCACGCGCAGCGCGTCGAAGAACACCACGGCGTACGTGGGCTCCAGCGGGCGCTGCTGCCAAGCGCTCACCTCCGCGAGAACGCTGTCCGTGATGGCCGAGACCAGCGCGGGCGACACCTCGATGCCGTAGAGTTCGCGCACATGCGCCTGGATGTCGCGCGTGCTCATGCCGCGGGCGTAGAGCGCCACGATCTTGTCGTCAAAGCCCGGAAAGCGCCGGGCGTACTTCGGGATGAGCGTCGGATCGAACTGCCCGTGCCGGTCGCGCGGAATGTCGAGCACGACGCGCTCCTCGGCGAACTGGACCGTCTTCGCCGACGTCCCATTGCGGTGGTTGCCGGCCGCGACTTGGTCGGGGTCGGCCAGATGGACGTCCAGCTCCGCGGCCAGCATCCGCTCGGCCAGGCGCTTCTTCAGCTCCCCGATCAGGCCGTCTTCCTTGAACAGTCCGGGGCCCTGCGGCCGGCCGGCGAGCAGCTGGTCGATCAGCGCGTCGTCAATCCGTGACGCGGGCTTGGTTTTGCGGGGTTGAGCCATATCTGCCTCCTTTCGGGTAGTATGGCGTCACACACAAAATTCTGAACACCCTCTGGGCATGTGTCCGCGGGTCTGGTGGTTCACTACAGCGTGGAGTCTCTTTCCCATGCGCACCACATGCGCTTCCCGATATAGGACACTCTCACGCGTTCTGTCCAAGGCTTCGCAGATTCGGGTGGCCACTTCCT
>NZ_JACJRF010000104.1 GCF_014697105.1 Anabaena subtropica FACHB-260
TCCCATAGAGCGCGTTTGGGAATATCTCAAGCAAGACTTGAAATGGGAGCTATTTGACAACCTGGAGCATCTGCGAACTCAAGTTGCTCAACTTCTGGCTAAACTGATACCATTTCACTAAAAAAATGATAAAAATAGTTAAATCAGAAATATGAGCAGAAGTTCATGGCTGGAGTCACAAAAGTAAAAATACAAGAGTCAGCAGAAGAATTACGTGAACTGCTGAAAAAACAAAAAACTGTATTAGGGAAAGAACGTATTCAAGCATTGTATTTACTGAAAATACAGCAGGTAAAGACAATCCAAGATTTGGCAGTAGTGTTGGGAAGAGGAAGTGCCACAGTGCAAAGGTGGTTAAAGGCTTATGCAGAATCGGGAATTGACACTCTGGTATCAAGAAAAAAAGGTTCAGGGCGACCACCAATTATTAACACAGATGTTCAAGAGCAACTTTCAAAGGAACTAGAAGACCCCCAGGGATTTAAAAGTTATGAAGAAATCCGAACATGGTTAAAAGCGGTAGAGGGAGTAGAAGCTTCATACAAAGTAGTACACGATACAGTGCGTTATCGAATGAAAGCGAAGCTAAAAGTACCGCGTGCAGTAGGTATAAAACACCAGCCCGAAGCGGAAGAGGAGTTTAAAAAAAACTTCCACAATACATAGAAGTAATTCAGAAATATGTCATACCACCAATAGATAAGCAAAGAAGAATTAGATACTGGTGCGAGGATGAAAGCCGTGTGGGGTTAAAGACTGAAGCGGGCAGATTAATTACCAACTTTGGGACTAAACCTATCGGTATCATGCAATTGTATTCGGGAGAATTTTTATTTATACGGATTAGTAGAACCGTTAACGGGTGAATATTTTATTTGGGAATTTTCTCATTTAAATGCAGCGTGTTTTCAGATATTTTTAGAAAAATTCTCTGCTACTTATTCCCAAGATATACATATTATTCAGTTAGACAACGGTGCTTTTCATTTTAGCCAATATCTTCAGATACCCGATAATATAATTTTATTGTTTCAACCCCCACATACGCCGCAAGTTAATCCAATTGAGCGGTTATGGGAAGAAGTTAAAAGACATTTGGCTTGGGAGAGTTTTGCTACGTTAGATGAATTAAGACACTTTATCTGGAAGCGTTTGGAGAAATTAAACACATTAACCGTTGCTTCTATAACAGGATGGGATTTTATTCTTGATGCTTTATTTGAATCAAATTTTTCGTGAATTGGTATAAGGTTAAAAGCCAATTTAAATAAATGCTTTCAGGGTGTAATTCCATTGGGTAAAGGATTTATAGTTCCTGAACAGCAAGTACAAGACTGGATTAAGGATGATCTAAAAAATCAAGAAGTATTAAAGCTGTTTTCAATGGGTGCGAATTTGGCGAAAAACCCTCATGGTAAACCAGAACGCTGGCTTATAGATTTTAATGATATGAGTATTGAAGAGGCTAGTAATTATCAATTGCCTTAACGTTGATGATGACATTTTAGAAAAATTACTGATACCAATTTAATATGAAGCTGCATAGAAAAGAGCTTCTAAAATAAAGTTATAAGAGGAGATAGACATTACCTGCTCAAATGTTAATTGCTCGAATAGTTGTTGTAT
>NZ_JACJRF010000011.1 GCF_014697105.1 Anabaena subtropica FACHB-260
AGGTAGACATGACAAGTCCCAATTCATTGAGGAGCCGTGTGAATTGAAAGATTCAGGCACGGTTCTGAAGACGAGTCAAAAAGGCGACTTTTTGGCTTAGTTTAACCAACGACTGAAGTAGAGAACTTTCCGGGGTTTCCCCAAGGGATTACTGGGCCGGAATTAATGGACAGGATGAAGGCTCAGGCGGAACGCTGGGGGGCTGAGTTATATACTGAAGATGTTATATCAGTTGATTTAAGTCAGCGTCCATTTACTGTACGCTCAGAGGAACGAGAAGTTAAGGCACACACTATTATTATTGCTACTGGTGCAACTGCCAAGCGTTTGGGTTTACCTAGTGAGCATCAATTCTGGAGTCGGGGGATTTCTGCTTGTGCAATCTGCGATGGTGCAACCCCAATTTTCCACGGTGCAGAGTTAGCTGTGATTGGGGCTGGTGACTCGGCGGCGGAAGAGTCGATTTATTTAACTAAGTACGGCTCGAAGGTTAATTTGTTGGTGCGTTCTGAAAAGATGCGGGCTTCTAAAGCGATGCAAGACCGCGTTTTGAGTAACCCCAAAATCCAAGTGCATTGGAATACAGAAGTAGTCGATGTGTTTGGTAATGGTTTTATGGAAGGGGTGAAAGTCCGCAATAACCAGACTGGGGAAGAAACCAAAGTACACGCCAAGGGTTTATTCTACGCCATTGGTCACAAGCCCAACACCTCGTTATTTCAGGGACAACTAGAACTGGATGAAGTTGGCTATGTTGTAACTCAACATGGTTCACCAGAAACCAGCGTAGAGGGTGTGTTTGCGGCGGGTGACGTACAAGACCATGAGTATCGCCAAGCAATTACGGCGGCGGGTAGTGGCTGTGCGGCGGCGCTGTTAGCAGAACGGTGGTTGTCTGCAAATGCGTTGATTCAAGAGTTCCATCAACAGCAAACTATCAACAATGAGTTAGAAACTCAACCAGTAGCACAAAAAACCGAAGCTGAACAAGAAGCGGGATTTGAATTGAGTGCAACTCGCCATGCTGGTGGTTATGCTTTACGGAAATTATTCCATGAAAGCGATCGCCTACTCATTGTCAAATACGTCGCCCCTGGTTGTGGCCCTTGCCATACCCTGAAACCGATATTAAATAAAGTAGTCGATGAATTTGACGGTAAAATCCACTTTGTGGAAATTGACATCGACCAAGACCGGGATATTGCGGAAAATGCTGGTGTCACTGGAACACCAACAGTCCAGTTTTTCAAAGATAAAGAACTGGTAAAAGAAGTTAAAGGTGTGAAGCAAAAGAGTGAATATCGCCAGTTGATTGAAACTAATATTTAGGGATGGGGGAAGATGCTTCCCCATCTCTTGTCTAGGAACTAATAATCAATACTATTCTTAAACTACCTCTACCCTCCAAGATTAGCTCTTGGTTTCAATGTCATACAACTGACATAGGGTGAGGAGTTTTTGTTTGAGGCGATCGCGCACATTCTCCGGTGATACAATCACACAATCTGGTGCATACTGCATAACTTCGCGGTTAAACCAAAAGGTACTGGAAACACCTCTAACTACTCGCCGTACACGTTGTCTGTCAGGTAGCCATTCATTAGTCTTATCTTCTGGTTTGGCTTGGTAGGCAAAAGCTAAACCAGAAAATAGGTGCATTTCGACATCAATTTCATCTAATTGAGTACGCCATTCACCGTCAACTTGGGAGACTGCGGCATCAAGTATGCGGTCTAAACGAAAACACCAGTTATGTGTAAGTTCTGGGATATCCAAGTTTCCTGTTGTCTCCTCACACCAGCAATCAAGATACTCTCGCTTTTCATGGGGAGTGATTTTAGCATAGCGAATTGTAAAATTAGATACTCGTTCTGCTGCATCTTGATAGGAAAGTTGAAAGGGTTGTTGACGGAGAATATAGCGGTCTATTTGCACCCGCCAAGCTGGGAGTGTGTTCCCTAGTAAGGCTTGAATTTCGTTCCGTAGTGGGGTTGATAGTTCACCTCGTTCTAGTAATAATTCAGCAATAATTTCTGCTTGTTCAATTTGTCCAATATCGGTTAAAGCACCAATACACCGATGTAAGGCGCGGATACGTGATTCTTGCCAATCATTATTTTTACCAATAATTAGCTGACGTTGGGCGATCGCCTTGATGAGTTTGGAGATATTGGGATCATCTCCCCACATCATACCGAACTCACGGGCGATCGCTTCTAGTTCGGCTTTATCTCGTTCTGTTACCGACAGGGTTATAGACTGACCTTTACGACTCATGAAAATACACGGACACTTTTATACAGATAAATATTGCCAATCTCTATTTTGCGTGTCAATATAGTTTTTAACAACCAGTTACGGACACTATTTAAGTTTATGTCCGAAAGTTACAAAATCACTCTCAAGCCTGTTTATTCGCAAACAGTCCCCACACCTGATGGGGTGCAAATACCTAAAGATTGGTCACTATCTTGGCATCAAGCCGCTACCTTAGAAGCACTACGCAATCCCAATATTGACGTAATATTCAACACTGCGATGACTGGCGATGGTAAAAGTCTCGCCGGATACCTAGATATTTTGCAAAGACACTCTCCAGTTTTAGGGCTATATCCCACAAACGAACTCGCTAGAGATCAAGAAAAACAAATTAGAGGATACATTGAAAAATTTCAGCCTGAACATAAACCGCGTGTTAATCGATTAAGTGGGCAAGAATTAGAAATTTATGCTGAAGAAGAAAACTTGAAAAAAGGAGTAGCTTTAGAAACTCGCGCTGGGCAATCTGAAATTTTGCTTACCAATCCTGATATTTTTCATTATCTACATTATGGTGCATATTTACTATATAAAGATAATCCAGATAAACTCTGGAATAGAATAGATAAGCGTTTCAATGTCATTCTTTTTGATGAATTTCATGTGTTCAAAGCACCACAAATTGCAAGCGTAATTAACACAATGCTTTTGATTCGTCGCACTAATAGGCGTAAAAAGTTTTTATTCCTTTCTGCTACCCCAAATACCCAATTAATTGAAAGGCTTAAATTAGCAGATTTTCGCTGTCATGAAATTAATCCACTTAAAGAGAATAAATATCATTTTCCTGATACTCTTACTGAATCCAAGCATCTAAAAACTTCAGATTGGCGAAAAGTTGTAGGGGAAATATCATTGCATTTTTTCGGTTTAGAATCTACACCTAAAGCTTCTGAAACTTGGTTAAAAGATAATGCAGCGTTGATTTTAGATCATTTACAAAAGTATCCAGGTAGCAAAGGCGCAATTATTCTTAATTCTATTGCTGCTGTGAAACGATTAAAGGATTTTTTTACACCTTTTTTCCAGCCGTATAATTTCACAGTTGAAGAAAATACTGGTTTATCTGGGAAAAAAACTAAAGAAGAATCCCTAGATGCTGATTTAGTTTTGGGAACTAGCACTATTGATGTGGGTGTTGATTTCAAAATCAATTTCTTGTTTTTTGAATCAGCAGACGCAGGTAATTTTATCCAGCGTTTAGGCAGACTGGGACGACATGATGGTTATGAACGTGACGGACAGCAGATTAATTTTACTAACTTTACTGCTTATGCACTTGTCCCTGAATTTTTGGTGAAAAGGCTTTTTGAAAAAGATGAGAAGGATGAAGCACCACTATTGAAGTCAGGCGAAGTTTATGAACGTCCATTTTTTCATGATCAAATTAGGGATAAATACCGCAAAATTAATGATTTTACAGGCTATTACTTTAAATGGGGTGTTGTTCAATCTATGCGACTGGTTCGACAGTTGGGACATCCTAATATTAAACAGCAATATGCAGCAGGTAGTCAGGAAGCACTAAAGAAAGATTGTGAGATAGTTTTCAGCACTGACAAAAGAAAAGCCAGTCTTAAAGCAGCGTTTGTCCGTAGCAAGGAATGGGAAGAAAAATGGCACGAACTTTCACGAACAGATAAGGGAAATCCTATTTTAGAAGAGGCTGTGAGTTTTCGGGGTAAGAGTCCTTTACTGTGTGGAATTTACGACACTACTGAGAAAAATGAGGTGGATAAGTTCAAAACTTACGATTTACCAGGAATTCTCAGCAACTTGGAAATTGAACCGATGAAGGGGACAGAATTTGAACGACTGCGACAAGCAACAGCAGAACGCACAGATACAACTATTCCCAAAGGCAGATTTAAAAACTGTCTAGGATTTATGAAATTACTTCGCTATCGAGAAGAAAGACTAGATTGGAAATTTACTTATCCTGGGGACTTGAAACCCTTTGCTGATACTTGGGATGTGCAGGTGTTGTTAGGTATTCAGGTTTGGCAACCTGCAAACTATTGGATTAGTGAAATTAACAAGCAATTGAAGAAACAGGCATTAGTTAGTTATCTGCTGCCTTTTCCCTTAGAGAGAGTACGTCAGCAAGGACGATTGCCAATGCACTTTCAGATTTACCCAATTAGTGACCAATATAGTGTTTTAGATAATACACCACCATACTGCATTGCCTTCGGGCAGTCTGCACTATTGCTAGATACCTTGACACATTGGTTTAAGAGTAAAGGGGATGAGATATGGATAACGCCATGTTGAGATCCCTAATAGGGATTCGCTGCTTTGTCAGCAGGGTGGGTTCAGTATCAGTGAATTATGAGTCTGTGTTTCAATCCCTAAGAAGGGATTATTTAAAGACCCCACCATTATAAGGTAGCACGAAAGAGGCATTCACAGTTGAATTTATTTATGGTTACAGAATCATTATTCACCGATATATTGTTAAAGAGTGCTTTTACGATGAAAATCAATGGTCTGAGGAAAAATAGTATGCTAGGCTCTAAAGTAATCCTTTAAACCAGGAAACACTTAGATGCAAAGCCAAAACTCTGACCCCTTAGACCAACTCCGTTATGCCATCAATGATCTGATTGATCGCATTAAAGCGCAGCAGCAGCACAATCTCATTCAAGATAATCGACTCTCAGAGCATGACCGTAGAATTGAGGAAACTGAGGAATCAATCCAATTGTTATGCAGAAAAGTTGCTCAATTCGACTATCTAATTGGTAGAAATCAGGAACTAGAAGAAAAAAACAATTTTTACTGTAGAGATTGAAATATTGTCAATTATGAGTAATTCCATTTCTGACGATTACAGAAATCTACTTATGGAAGTACAACAACGGATTCGTTCAGCCCAGTACGAAGCATTAAAGGCAGTTAATCGGGAAATGATTAACCTGTATTGGGATATTGGGCAAATGATTGTTATCAAACAACAGGATGCTAGTTGGGGTAAATCAGTAGTAGAACAGCTAGCAAAAGACTTACAAGCAGAGTTTCCTGGTATTAGTGGGTTTTCTGTTCGAAATATCTGGAATATGCGGAATTTTTACGTCACATATAGCCAAAAAGAAAAACTGCAACCAATGGTTGCAGAAATTGGATGGACTCACAATTTGGTCATTTTAGAAAAATGCAAAGATGACTTAGAACGAGAATTTTACATTAGAATGACTCGGAAGTTTGGCTGGACAAAAAACGTTTTAATTCACCAAATTGAAAATCAAACTTATGAAAAAACTCTGCTAAATCAAACTAATTTTGATCAAAGTATTTCAGCAGAGATCCGTAACCAATTAAAGTTAGCAGTTAAAGATGAATATACTTTTGATTTTTTGGAATTAGCAGATGAACACAGCGAACGACAGCTAGAAGAGTCAATTTTAGCAAAAGTTCAACCTTTCTTACAAGAAATGGGTGGAATATTTGCCTTTATTGGTAGCCAATATCGTTTAGAAGTTGATGATGAAGAATATTTTATAGATATCCTATTATATCATCGCCGTTTAAAGTGTTTGGTGGCAATAGAATTAAAAATTGGTAAGTTTTTACCTGAATATATTGGCAAAATGCAGTTTTATTTAGCTGTTTTAGATAATACGGTAAAGCTACCAGAAGAAAATCCTTCTATTGGCATTATTCTTTGTAAATCCAAACAGAGAACTATTGTTGAATATGCACTAAAGGAATCTAATAAACCAATTGGTGTTGCAACTTACCAAATAGTTTCTAAAGTACCAAAAGAATTAAAAAATCAGCTTCCAGATCCAGAACAAGTTGCTAGATTGCTAGAAGGATTTGAATGAATCTTGACGATTATCGATAATGCTGGAGAACTCAAATCTTATTTAATTTCATTTAATAAAGAAGATGGCTAAAAAAAGTAAGAAATCAGATGAATATCAACAACTATCACTCTTAGAAGCAGAAACAGAAAATGATTCAACCGCCGAAATATCAGATGATGATTGGATGTCTGGAGATGATTCTGACTTTCAAGAAACATCTAATCTAAAAGTCGAAACACAAACAGCAGAACTCTTAACTCTCAAGTTACTTCAAGATGCAATTAAATCAGAAAATGACGATGATTTAATTATGCAGGAATTTAGTGATTACGTTTTACCCAATCTTTTACGGGTAGCAGTTGGAGTGACAGCAAAAGGTGGAAAATTTTTTGATTATCTTGATAAAAAGAGAGAAAAGGAGATAGAAAATTTCCACAAAAATAATTTAGGAAAAAGTCACAAAATAAAAGAGCCAAAAAAACTTGATCGAAGAAATGCAGGCGATCAATCTTTGAATACTCATTTACTCAATGGGTTACTACCAGCTAATTTAATAGAACGTTGTCTAAATAAGCTTGATACCACTGCAAAAAGGGTAATTCAAGAACAAGAAAGGCGCTTATTAATTGCTGGGTTTATTTTACATGATTTTGAAAAGTTTGATTATCGGCTATTTCCTAAAATGCCAGATAATTATAAAGCAATTAGCCAAGATAAAGAACAAGACATTCGCAAGTTATCTGTAGATGCCCACCGCGAAATTATAGATGTTATAGTCTGTGAATTAGCTCTTGATAAATTTGTTAGTCCTGATGAACCAACAGCATGGCAAGAATATCGAGATGATTTGTTATTTATTGCTTACAATGCCCAGCGCCGAAATGATACAAATCTCAATGTTTCTGAGCATGGTTTACAACCAATAATTGATGATTATATTCTGATATGTCTTGCTGATTTAACTTGTTTAGCTGATTTACTTTCCTCAGTTATTAAACATCCTCAAGATGCAGAACACCAGACATTAAATGGAATTCTCCACAGCCTCAGTGATGGACAATTAAAGTTTACCTATCACAGCATTGCTGAGAATCGTGGTGTTTTAACTAATGTGGTGAATAATGCTTTAATTCAGGCTCATACTAGTCTCAATACTGATGAGCATACCTACTATGAACCTTTGTTATATCTGCCAACAGGCGTAATTTACTTAGCTTCGCGCAATGCTCTAGCTATCTCGCCGGAAGATTTACCAGACCGTGTAGTTAACAGTATTAAATCGCTTTGTGCAGGTCAATTACGCCTCAGACAAACAGGATTTGGTAGAGATGGCAAAGGCATGAAATATGCCGAATATTACAACTTATTTTTTGATGATATAGGCTTGATGAAAGTAGCCTTAGATGCTACATTACGCATCTTAAACCCTAATAAAGCCTCTGTTGCTAAAAGTCGCAGTGACAATCTGAATAAGTTTCAGCAACAAAATGTTTTATCTGCTGATTATGACTTCACATTTGAAGATGATATCCGCATTGATCAAATAGCAGAGTTTGGTGATTTAGTTAGCCGAAAGATTTGGAAAGAGACAGTTAATCGCATTGATTCTGCTCGTAAAAAAGATAAAAAGCTGCCAGCAGTTCCCGATTTTGATTTAACTCATAAAGTTGCAGAATTTTGGAATTTAGCAGAATGTTTACCCCAAATTAGAGAAATTCAACGTATTAATGAAAGTCTGAAAGAAAATAAGTTAAAGGGAAATACGGGAGGAGTACCTTATGAATGGTATTATCTGGCAGCTAAGTATTTAGAACATCATCCAGGAATTGAAGATGTACGCGAAGCTTGTCAGCAAGTCATTGACTATTTGTCAACCTTAATTTCTCCGATAATTTCTCAGTATCAATTACCTGATGGTTGGGATGATTTAAGGCTTTGGGTAAAACGAGTTGTCATGTTACCAGGCACTAATCAAGAGTCATCTGTTAAAACTCAAGTTGAAACATTTCTAAATGAGTTAGACAATTACAATGCTGCGAAAAAAGCAGGGCGAGGGAAACAATTAATCTGCTCAATTTCTCATTCTGCTTACACGGTTACTGAGCAAATGGAATCAGCAGTTTTATTTACCCCTCAAGTTTATACAAACAAGCAAATGTTAGGAGGTTCCAACGCTAAACGCAATATCTCCAGTATTGCAGGTGTGGAGATGATGCTGAGGCAAATCTTGATGAATCAAACTCAAGCTGTAGGTAAGCGATTTGAAGATGGAAAATATCGCTATCTCTATTTTTATCCTACTTATTACTTTACTCCAGAGACTAACAAGTTTTTGCAAAAAGCATACAACGGCATTGCTCAAACTCGCTTTGATACCAGCGTTCGTAATCATTTTATCAGTAAAGATTTACAGGCTGATTTGGGGCGTGATCGCTACCAAAGTGTAGATAGTTTCTTAATCGATGAAAACCTCCAACGTGACAAGGATCGCACCTTTAAACTTTCCTATCCTGAAGACCAGCCTTTAACATTTTACTTCATGGCACTCCCGCCAGGAAGAGACAGCACCGATACAGAATCTTGGGTAATGCCAACTTGGTTAGCGTTTGCTTTCCCGATGATTTTAGATGTTAAAACTGTAGTTTCTGAGTCACCGATTCCACCTTTTAATGATGGGGCTGAATTTGAGGAAAGCGTTTTCCTTGATAGTGCGCCTCATGCTTTCCGTTCTTTAGTAAGGCGCGATCGCTTCCGTCTTGACTACATCCTCGAAGGTTGGAATGAAAACGGCATCCAATACCCAGCACCTTTAAATGTGCTTACCGCCGCTTACGCCATTCATTTAGATGTGAATGCTAGGCAAGGTAAGTCTGGTTACGATGCCAACTGGGGGAGATTTACAGAACTGGCTAAAGATTTTGAAACCAGTCCATTGTACGTTTTTTCTTATCTCAATCGCTGGGTGCGTAACCAAAAAGTTGATACTGCAAGCTTGAGTAAAATCAAGCTTTATGCTCACCACTTTTACCCTTGTTTTGACCCTTATGTTAAATATGATTTTCAACTGGAGAAGTGGACTATGACAGAAGAATCACACTTGCATCATCCTAAAATATTAACTGACCTTTACCGTAAATTTTACCGAGCAAAATCTAGTAAAGGAAAACCAATCAAGTCTAATGCTATCTTGAAACCAATTGATGAGGCTGCTGAGACTATTATCAAAGCCGATAAAAATTTTTTTCACGGTGAAGTATTAGTTGATGCTGTAGCTGCAAAAATTTTCAAACTGATGGAGCGAGTGCGTAACTCCACAGCAGAGGGACGTTGGGTTATTGTCCATCGTGATGAAGAAAGAGAGGCGATTTTAGATTTTTCACGACACTTTGTAGTAGAAGTATTTGAGAAAGCATTTGCAGGCGATCGCGCTCGTTTAGCTGGCCGTCAACTGAATCTAATCAAAGATACTTGCGAGTTTTTATATCGCTTAGAGAATGATAAAGAACGCCATGATAAAGGTAATAAACCTGATAATGACATACAAGATGAAAATGAAGATTAAACTTTCTAGGCTATTTTAGCCTCTAGAAAAAATGATTCTGCATACAAAACAATCAAGCAATTCTTTCATGTATTTAAATTGGGGAAAAATATGTCACTTTTGAAAACTGTTGAAAGCAAATTTTTTCAATCCGAAATCCCCTATAAACCAATGGGTAAGTATGTTCATTTCCTGAGTATTCGTATTACAGAATCTTATCCTTTGTTTCAAACAGATTCAGAACTTAATAAAGCACGGGTAAGAGCCGGAATCAAAGATAAAACTACAATTAGTCGTTTATCAATGTTCAAACGTAAGCAATCAACACCAGAACGTTTAGTAGGTCGAGAATTACTAAGAAACTATGGTTTAATGACTGCTGAAGAATGTGAGTATAACGTAGCTTTTGCAATGGATAATCCTGATTGCATTATTTACGGGTTTGCTATTGGTGATTCTGGCTCTGAAAAATCCAAGGTTGTGGTAGATACGGCATTTTCAATTACATCTTTTGATGAATCACATGAAACCTTTACTCTCAATGCTCCCTATGAAAATGGCACAATGGCTGCAAAAGGAGAAAAAAAATCAGATGGTAAACTAGATGGTGAAATAGGTACAGTAACAGCCAGAATTAACCAACAAGATCATATCCTGCCGCAAGTTTTCTTTCCTAGTATTGTCACCTTGAAAGACCCCACTGAAGCTAGCTTCCTTTACGTTTTTAATAACATTCTGCGAACTCGTCATTATGGAGCGCAAACCACCCGTACAGGCCGCGTGAGAAATGAGTTAATTGGTGTTGTATTTGCGGACGGAGAAATTACTAGTAACTTGCGTTGGACTCAGGCAATATATGACCAAATGAAATCTAATAATACTTTAAATGCTCCCGATCCACTAGATGAAGATGATGTAATCACTGCTGCAAAAAACGCTATTGAGGCATTAATGGCTGATGAGTTTATTGTTCACACAGATTTCATTGGTGATGCTTTTGTATCCCTAATTAATGAAGTTAAAACTTTAACAGGAAGTGAGAAAGGAATTCAAGCAATTTTACAAAAAGCTGATGCAGAAGCTAAAGATTATGCCAAGAAGCATATTAGCAAGAAGAAAACTACTGCTAAAGCGGAGAAAGAGTAATGGTGTTTATTTATCGCTGTCAAATAGAACTACATGACAGCCTTTATTTCGCAACTCGTGAAATCGGGCGATTGTATGAAACAGAGCCAATAATCCACAATTACGCTCTCTGTTATGCACTGGGTTTAGTTGATAGCCAAATCTACTCTACTACCGTTGCTGAAGAACATTCGTACCGTTATTTTCGTCCTGAACAAGTACCCAAATATGAGGAGCATTTAACGCCACTTAATCAACAGGGAATTTATGTTACTCCTGCATTAGCTATTAGTTATTCTGCTATTCTCAATACATGGAAGTATGCTAACAATAACTATCATGTGGAGATGGAGAAAACGCAGAAAAACATCCCTAGTTTTGGGAGAACCAAAGAAATAGCACCAGAAAGTCAATTTGAGTTTTTTGTGATTTCTCAAAAAGAACTCAAATTACCAAAATGGCTTCGCTTGGGTAAGTGGATGAGTAAAGCTGAGTTAACAGTTGAGCAATTACCTAAACCTCAAAATGCTGAAGGTTTATTCACCTGCAAACATCCCTTAAATCCTTTAGATGTCATGTTCACCAATCAAGTGATTAGCTACGATGTGGTAAATATGCCTCCAGTTAGTTTAATTCAGAATGTGCAAATGCGAGGGCAATATTACCAATTTACTGAGATGAAAGACATAAAAATTCCGGCTCGAATGGCTTATCATTTTCGTAGTTAATTATTACTGTGCGATCGCCTGTGAAACACTATCAGCAACAACCAAACGCCTTCCCCAGCGAATACTTGAACAACCTGTGGGGAGAAATCCAAGCTTGTCCTTACTTTGCTATCAACAACCTCAACCGTGATTTTGTGGGTACGAAAGGATTTTCGGTGGTGTTTAGGCGATCGCATATCTCCACGGTAGAGCAAAAATTCCCCTACTTCCAGTCTTACCTAGATTTGGCTCTCCAACCTGAATGTAACGCTTTTTACCTCAATCCCTTACTACTAAAGGAAGGTTCTCGCGTCGATCCACACATAGATCGCTCTCTGCGTTCCTACTGCAAAACTATTGAACCACCGATGTTTGTTAGTGTTCTTTATGTGCGTGTACCAGAAAATATGGAAGGGGGAGAACTGGTACTCAAGTCGCACAAACGCCAACTGGGACAAATTAAGCCACAGACGAATACTTTACTCCACTTTCAAGGTGATTTAACACACTCGGTTAATGCCGTAAAAACACCAGGAAATCGCCTAAGTTTGGTTTGCGAACAGTATAGTTTAAGTGACGAAGAACTTGCAGACATCCCAGAGTTTACCATCGAGTCGAGAGTTTTTCAGTCCACAAGCAAAAAACGCAAGTAAATTTTTGACTTTTAACTTTTAACTTTTGACTTGATTCTATGCCCCACAGCTTAGTTCTTAACCTACTTCCCCAGTCACCCATTCCCCCGCAGTATCTCACAGGCAGACATCTCCACGCCCTATTTTTAACATTAGTTAGTTCTGTAGATCGAGAATTAGGCGATCGCCTCCACGATTCCGACGCAGATAAAGCCTTCACCCTTTCACCTCTGCAAATTGCTTTTACTAGGGGGAGTAAGGGATCACAACTGCAATACTTCCATCAACAACAAATTTCCGCCGGAACTCCTTGTTGGTGGCGTATCTCTCTATTAGATGACACCCTTTTTAGCCAACTTACTCAACTGTGGCTAAATCTCAACCCCGATCATCCTTGGCATCTTGGCCCGGCTAACCTATATATTACAAGCATTCAAGGCACACCCCAATCTACCCAACCTTGGGCAAATGCTACTACTTACGCTCAATTATATGAGCAAGCCAGCGAGAGCGATCGCACTTTTAACTTTAGCTTCGCCACACCCACAGCCTTCCGCCAGGGAAAGTTTGACACAACCCTCCCTACTAGAGAATGTGTATTTAATTCCCTCCTTTCTCGTTGGCATAAATATAGTGGTATAGAATTTTCTCAAATTGCCATAGAATCAATTTTCCCTTCATTTCTTAATATTCACACAGAAATATTAGCCGATTCCCGTAGTAAATTTATCGGCATTCTTGGACAGGTAAATTATCGAATTTTAGGTGATGTAGAACCAATCCAAATTAAACAAATCAATGCTTTGGCTAACTTTGCTTTATATGCAGGTGTAGGACGTAAAACTACAATGGGTATGGGAATGATGCGCCGACTATATTCTACGTGAGAGAAAAGGTAAAACTTTTAATTTTTGACTATTAACTTATGAATACCGAATACATTTCTATTGCGGCATTAAATCAATATGCCTATTGTTCCCATCGTTGTTGGCGGATGTTTTGCGCAGGTGAATTTATTAATAATGAATATACCATAGAAGGCACATCTTTACACGATCGCGTCCACACTACCAGCGAAAATCAGCGAGAAGAAACCTGGCAAGTTCGAGCAATTTGGTTGAAGTCAGATAAGTACAAACTTATCGGTAAATCAGATTTAATTGAAGCCGCAGACGGTCAATTTTATCCAGTAGAATATAAGCGAGGACGTAAAGGTGAATGGGATAATGATGAGTTGCAAGTTTGCGCTCAAGCCTTATGTTTGGAAGAAATGACAGGGCAAAATATTACTACTGGATATATCTATTATGCCCATTCCCATCAACGGCAATTAGTAGAGATAAATCAAGAATTAAGAGAAAGTGCGATCGCTACAATTAAAGCAGTCACAAATTTAATCACAACAGGCATAATGCCTACACCAATTTATAGCAAACGCTGTCAAGGATGTAGTCTTAATTCTCAATGTTTACCTAAGGCTACTGATAGAGTTAGAACTTACCAAGAAGCTAATTAATGGTGTTGTCTAGATACCCGACCTCTTAAAGAAGTCGGGGATATAAATAAATCAAAAGTTTTTAATTGTAGGTGAAATCATGGGAACTGTTTACGTTACACAGGATGATTCATTTATCAGTAAGGTTGATGAACGTATCAATGTTAAATTTGAAAAAAAGACAATTTTAGATGTACCTTTAATTAAAATTGATGGGTTAGTAGTGATGGGAAGGGCTAGTATTTCTCCGGCTGCTATTTTTGAACTCATCGATAAAAAAATACCTCTCACATTCCTCACAAATAACGGTAAGTATCTCGCTAGTTTAGAACCAGAAATGGGTAAAAACATTTTCGTCCGTACTGCTCAATGGAAAGCGGCTGGAGAATCACCACAAGCTATTCATGTTACCCAAGGATTTGTCAGAGGTAAACTCAAAAATTACCGTCATACTTTATTAGAAGCCCAACGCCGATATGAGGTTGATTTAAATAGTAATATTAATCAAATATCAAATGCGATCGCCTCTTTAGAAAAATCCAATTCCATCGATAGCATCAGAGGCTTTGAAGGTGCTGGTAGTGCTGCATATTTTGGTTGTTTTAATCAACTTATCCGAGTTGACAATTTCAGCTTCAATACCCGCAACCGTCGCCCACCAATAGATCCGGTTAATTCACTTTTAAGTTTAGGATATTCCTTACTACGTCACGATATTCAAGGAGCCTTAAATATTGTTGGCTTCGATCCCTATTTAGGATACTTACATACAGAGCGATACGGTAGACCCTCTCTAGCTTTAGATTTAATGGAAGAGTTTCGACCTTTAATAGTAGATGCTGTTGTTCTCACTGCAATTAATCGCCGGATGCTTTCACCAAAAGACTTTATTACTGAACCTATCAGCAATGCAGTTTCACTTACTAAAGAAGGGTTACACATCTTCTTGAGATTATATCAAGAAAAGAAACAAACTCAATTCAAGCATCCAGTCATGCAGAAGAAATACACCTATCAAGAAACATTTGCTATTCAAGCCCGCCTTCTTGCTAAATACCTACTGGGAGAAATCGAAAAATATCCACCCTTAATTATGAAGTAAATAATTCATCATTCGTAATTAAAATACTTTTTTACTCTCCATGTATTTAGTCATTTCTTACGATGTACCAGAAGATAAGCGTCGTACCAAAATTCACAAGGTTCTCAAATCTTATGGACAGTGGATGCAGTATTCTGTTTTTGAGTGTGACCTAACACCAACTCAGTATGCTAAACTGCGATCGCGTCTAGCCAAACTCATCAAACCAGAGCAAGACAGTATCCGTTTTTACTGTCTCTGTGCCTGCTGTCAAGGTAAAATTGAGCGCATCGGCGGCGAAATGCCAATGGACACCACTGTATTTTTCGCTTAACCTGTGCGTCAACCTGTAGGTGTTTGGCAAACCATCTCAAATTTTACGCCTCAAAGCTTTACTGGTTATACTTTTGAAGCCTCTTACACCACAATTGAGGTTGACGCAAACACCCCAAACCCTCGCTATAACTACTGTTCAAGCAATTTTTTCTCGTTCACTCTTGACAACTCAGTGCCTGAAAAGCTAACTTGATGTGGGGTTGACGAAACAGAACCTTGAAAAGTAAATATGGTAAGCCTTTCAAACCTGGGCCGTTTCTATTAACATTAATCCCTATCAGGGATTGAAACTAAAATATCAGAAGTAACTAACTGTATTTTACTAGTTTCTATTAACATTAATCCCTATCAGGGATTGAAACATGGCTGAAGACTTTGAATCAAAATTAACCGAGTGTTTCTATTAACATTAATCCCTATCAGGGATTGAAACTTAGTTTTCAACAAATTTCAGATAGCTGAAGAAATTGTTTCTATTAACATTAATCCCTATCAGGGATTGAAACTAGTTGATTTCTTTTAGAACCTCCGAAAAGTCTCGTTTCTATTAACATTAATCCCTATCAGGGATTGAAACGCCAGAAATAAGTTTGCCTCAATTACCAGAGTTCCAACTGTTTCTATTAACATTAATCCCTATCAGGGATTGAAACAGCATCGTAACCGATAACATTATGAAAACACCAACGTTTCTATTAACATTAATCCCTATCAGGGATTGAAACCTAGTATATATACACAAGATACAGATTTGACAGAATGTTTCTATTAACATTAATCCCTATCAGGGATTGAAACAAAGGTAGAATTTTGATATTGTAATAATCGTAAGGGTTTCTATTAACATTAATCCCTATCAGGGATTGAAACTCTTTCTTAGTCCAGATATAGATACACGTTCAGGTTTCTATTAACATTAATCCCTATCAGGGATTGAAACCCGCTTTAACAGCTTCTTCAACATCAGTAAGTTGTTTCTATTAACATTAATCCCTATCAGGGATTGAAACTCAGCACCCGTAGAAGAAAGATTTTTTGCAAGTCGTTTCTATTAACATTAATCCCTATCAGGGATTGAAACTTGATAATACAGCTTATCATTTTTAATTTTACATTGTTTCTATTAACATTAATCCCTATCAGGGATTGAAACTTCGCAGTTGTCGCTTACTGCGATTTTCTAAAAATGTTTCTATTAACATTAATCCCTATCAGGGATTGAAACAAGCACCTTAGCCCGTCCATTACCGCAAACTTTCATGTTTCTATTAACATTAATCCCTATCAGGGATTGAAACTTTTTATTCAGAAATCAACTTGATGGAAATAATTGTTTCTATTAACATTAATCCCTATCAGGGATTGAAACGTGAGACTACTGGGGATTCGTTAGGGTTCATCAAGTTTCTATTAACATTAATCCCTATCAGGGATTGAAACGCGGTATTGTGGTCTATGGTGCAAGAACTCTTAGTTTCTATTAACATTAATCCCTATCAGGGATTGAAACGTTGTAGACCCACATTTCCGCAACTCCTGTAGAAACGTTTCTATTAACATTAATCCCTATCAGGGATTGAAACCCGAGTAACCGTGAATGGTAGACGGTGGGGCAAAAGTTTCTATTAACATTAATCCCTATCAGGGATTGAAACAAGATACCCTAGTTGTTTTTATTACATATTGTAGTTTCTATTAACATTAATCCCTATCAGGGATTGAAACATCAAACATAACAATGGTTATACCACTAGGTACGTTTCTATTAACATTAATCCCTATCAGGGATTGAAACGAGTACAAGGTATCCAATATGGTATCGTGGCAACGTTTCTATTAACATTAATCCCTATCAGGGATTGAAACAGCCTAGTAATATCTGAAAACCCTACAAATAAAGGTTTCTATTAACATTAATCCCTATCAGGGATTGAAACGAGACTATTAATTCTTGGACATTTGCCGCCATGATGTTTCTATTAACATTAATCCCTATCAGGGATTGAAACAGATAACGATAATTCAACACAGCAAAACGACACCACAGAGGTTTCTATTAACATTAATCCCTATCAGGGATTGAAACAAGGGTCTGAGGCAGTACACAAGGATGTGCGACACATCACGTTTCTATTAACATTAATCCCTATCAGGGATTGAAACATTTTTTTGATTTAAATTACCTACTTAAATCATGTTTCGTTTCTATTAACATTAATCCCTATCAGGGATTGAAACAAATTCCAGAAATTGCACCTCAATTAGTTGACCAGAGTTTCTATTAACATTAATCCCTATCAGGGATTGAAACGATGCTTATGTGAATTGGGTAAATAAGTTTCCTTTAAAGTTTCTATTAACATTAATCCCTATCAGGGATTGAAACCCATTGTGGGCTACAACGTTCAATATGACCGCTCTAGAGTTTCTATTAACATTAATCCCTATCAGGGATTGAAACCTCGTTATCCCATAGTAACGGCTCCGACTTCCAGGTTTCTATTAACATTAATCCCTATCAGGGATTGAAACCCTGCGTAGCCCTGGTGTATTTTCGGATAACCTAGTTTCTATTAACATTAATCCCTATCAGGGATTGAAACTTACTTCTCATGGTTGCAATGATGTGAGATGAACAACCATCTTTATTAACACCAATAGCTATCAGGTAGTAAAACAAGTGCTATTTTGGGCATACTAAGGAGAAACTTAGATAATCTTTTGGGTTACTCATCCCTAATTGGGATGAAATGCCTAGAAGAAAGTCAATACCTTGCAGGATTCAGCAAGATGGTGTTTTTCGACAAAATTATTTCGCAACAATCTTCTCAGACTTTCCTGTGGAGTATTCTTAACAGCATTACAGATCCAATTTTTGTCAAAGATAGACAACATATTTGGGTATTTGTCAATGATGCCTTATGTAAGTTCATGGGATATGAACGTGCAGAACTAATTGGTAAATCTGACTATGATTTCTTTTGCAAAACAGAAGCAGATGTTTTTTGGAAGAGAGATGAACTGGTATTTACAACAGGCTTGACTGATGAACATGAGGAGTTAATCACAGATTGTCAAAGTGAAATTCAGATCATTTCTACCAAGAAAAGTCTATTCTTCGATGAAGTTGGTAATTCATTTTTAGTGGGTTCAATTCGGCTGATTGCTTCCAAAAATAAAATCGAAACTACTTTGCTACGTCAAACAGTAAATAAGTTAGAACAGGAAATTCATGAACGCCAAGAAACAGAGAAGCGTTTTCGCAGACATAGTAATGCTTTACAGCAACTTGTGCAAAGTGAAAAACTACAACACGATGATTTTCAAATAGCCATTCAATATGTAACTCAAGTGGCTGGTTTGGGTCTTGATGTCGAACGTGTAAGTGTTTGGTTATACACAGAAAAATGTCTAGGAATTGAATGTATTGACTTATATGAGCGTGAGAATAACTGTCACAGTCATGGTTTAAAATTATCTGTTTGCGATTTTCCTAGATATTTTCAAGCTCTAAAGGAAGAGCAAGTAATTGCAGTTGTTGATGTTCATACTGATTCTCGAACTTCAGAGTTCTCTGCAACTTATACAACCCCACTGGGAATTACTTCGATGCTTGATGCTAGGATTTGGTCTAGAGGAGAGGTGATTGGTGTAGTCTGTTGTGAACATTTGAGAACTCAGCGTCAATGGACATTAGAAGAAGAAAGTTTTATTGGCTCAATCACTGACTTTGTGCGACTGATAATTGAATCACGCGATCGCAAAATTGCAGAAGAAGCACTACGACAATCAGAAATGCAGCTTAGACAACAAACTCAAAAATTAGAAGAAGCACTATTTGAATTAAAACGCACCCAAACCCAAATGATCCAAAGTGAAAAAATGTCTTCCTTGGGACAATTGGTAGCAGGTGTTGCTCATGAAATCAATAATCCAGTAAACTTCATTTATGGCAATATTGCACCTGCTCATGATTACATTCAAGACTTACTAAATCTAATTAACCTATATCAAGAATACTATCCTGACCCATGTCCTGTGATTCAATCAAAAATTGCGGATATAGACCTAGAATTTTTGATTGCAGATTTACCTAAGCTACTTTCTTCAATGAAAATAGGCGCAGATCGCATTCGGGAAATTGTCCTTTCTCTGCGAAATTTTTCTCGCCTAGATGAAGCTGAATATAAAGCAGTTGATATTCATGAAGGAATTGATAGTACGTTATTAATTTTGGAAAATCGCCTCAAAGCAAAACCTGATTATCCAGGGATTGAAATTATTAAGAAATATGGAAATATACCTCTAGTTGAATGCTATGCAGGTCAACTTAATCAAGTGTTCATGAATATTATAACTAATGCTATCGATGCCTTAGAAGAACGGGACGAAAAATGCACTCAACAAGAAATTCAACAATTCCCAGGCGTAATTCAGATTCACACAGAAATAATTAATCAAAATCAGATTGCTATTAAAATTGCCGATAATGGTCTGGGTATACCAGAAAATATCAAACAACGTATTTTTGATCCCTTCTTTACTACAAAAGAAATTGGTAAAGGTACAGGAATGGGTATGTCAATTAGTTATCAAATTATCACCAAAAATCATCATGGAACTCTTGAATGTATTTCATCTCCAGATCAGGGTGCAGTATTTGTGATGACCATCCCTTTAAAACAGAAATAGTGTGCTAATTAACCAAGACATTTATTGCTAGTAATAAAAAAATAAACCTCCTGCAAAACTGACCAGGAGGTTGATAAAATTACTGCCCATTAATAATAGTTGCAGGCTCAAATTGCTCAGGCTGAGGCTGAGGTGCAGGATTGAGAAATTGTTGCCAAATTTTAATTTGCTCTTGCGCCGCACGATAAGCCGAACTACCACGTGGAATCAACCGAGCAGTTTCAATCGCCTTAGACATATCAGAACTGCCTTCAGAACGGGCAATATCTAATATTTGCTGACCCCATTGGTCGATAGCGATATTTGCATCCATCCGCAAGAGACTTCTATTAGATACCTGATCAGCCAACCGTATTGCTTCTACCAAAGCTTGTGAAGTACCAGCCGCCGCAACTTCCCTAGCACGGTTCCAATTTTCTCTGGCGCGAATTTGCGATCGCCAATCATCAATTATTGTCTGCGCTTCACCAGAAAGCGCCCGCCCAGAGGATGCTATTGGTTGCGCTGCATTAATAGCCGCAGATAAATCACCCCGTGCTGCAAATTCCCGCGCCTGATCCAAATAAGGTTGGTCTTGGATGCGCTGTACCCTTCCTACCCAAGTCCTAATTCTTCTGCGTGCTTCTGGATACAATGCCCGACCTTGACGAATTTGACTAGCTTCAGCGATCGCCGCTTGCAAAGAGTTAATATCACTTAACAAGGCAATTTGTTCAGCCCGTTCCAAGTAGGGTCTATCTTCAATAGTCTCAACTTGCGATTGCCAACGGTTAATATTTTGTCTCGCCTCTGAACCACGAGGATTACTAGTAGGAATCATCTGCGCTTCAGCGATCGCTCCTACTAAATCGTTGATTGTACCTTGATTAGCTAATAACTGCGCCTTTTCTAAACGGGCAACATCTTCAATTTCCAACTGCCAACGGCTAATTAACTGTTGAGCCTTATCATAGTTTGGTCGAGACGCGTTAATTTGTTGTGCTTGAGTAATTGCTGTCTCTAACCCGGCAATATTACCCAACCAAGCATTTCTTTGAGCATCAGCTAAAGCCATAAAATCTTCAACTTCCGTCTGCAATCCAGTACTTTCAGGAATTTGTCTGGCAATATCTAAAGCTGTATCTGCATCCCGTTCATCCATTTTCGCCTGTGCCAAATCCAGCATCTTGCGCCCAAATGCTGGAATTGATTCTTGAGCTTTGCGATACAAATAACTTTTTGGTTCAACAGACGCAGCCAGTTTAATTGCTTCTAGTAAGTTATCTACCACTTTACTATCAGCCAATCTTTGGGCTTTATCCAACTTGTCCACATCCTCCTTAGAAGAAGTGATGATGGCGTTGAGTTCATCGTATTTGGCACTTGCCCAATATTTATTATCTACACGCAGCAATTTAGACGCTACCATAAACGCCGATTGCCAGCGCTGTTGTCGCAGTTCCTCTTCAGCTTGTGTGTATATACCCTCAGCCTTATCCCATGTCGTCTGCCATTTAGCGATTTGCTCGTCTACCAACTTATAAGCCGAGAGGTCTTGAGGTATTTTCTGCGCTGTAGCGATCGCCTGTTCTAAATTCCCTGCCTGAAAGCTCTGGTCAGCTAACCGCAAAATTTCTTTTGACCACTCCTCTGTAAAGCGTTCAATTTCACCGTGTAGTGGGTGGTCTTGTGGCAGTTGCTTGATTAAAGCGATCGCCTGCAACAAGTCATCAACAGTTTGTTTTGAAGCTGCCAACTGAGCGCAATGTATCCGCACCGAAGCACTTGCTAAAGGCCAGAATATCGAAGGACAATTGGGTGCAGTCGGCAACTTTAATAGCATTGCCATTGCCAAAAACCCTACACCACCAGGAATGAGCGTTAATAATAAAACCCATCCCACCCAACCTTTCATCCACCGTGGCAACTTAACAAAACTCTTTTTAGTATCTTCAGTTACTTTACTTTCCCGATCTATAAGTAATCCTTCGGAATCATAAATTATTCGCTGCTTCACCGGATTAGAAGAACCAGGAGCTGGGACACCAAATGCTTGGGTGTCACCGACTTGTGGCGATCGGGATACACCGTCCATTTCATCTGGTTTTCTTCCTCTGGTTGGATGCCAACTTTCTGGGATATCCCGCTCTGTCATCTCTCACACCAAAATAGTTGAATAGCTATCTGTTTTAGAATGATAATGCTATTTTTGCCATAGTAACTTTCTCATAATTAAAAAGCTACTTGTTACATTACCTTTCCCAAAAAGAATATTAATAATTAGCAGATTCAGCGCCCTTTTATACCTTAACCCGACACAGAAGACTCAGTTTGCAAATCCATAATTAATTGAGATAGATGCTCGCTATTTGCTTGATAAACGCTCCCACAAAAATCGCAAGTCGCCTCAGCGCCATCATCTTTAACAATCATATCTTGTAATTCTGCTTCTCCCAAAATCTTTAATGCTCCTAACACGCGATCAAACGAACAACCACAATGGAAGCGCAACATTTGGCTTTCGGGAAAAATACTCAGCCCCATATCACCCAGGAGATCGTTAAAAATTTCCGGCAAAGTCTTACCAGCTTGCAACAAAGGCGTAAACCCTGACAAAGAAGCCACCCTAGATTCCAACTTTGCCACTAAGGCCTCATCCCTAGCTGCTTTCGGCAACACCTGTACCAGCAAACCACCAGCAGCCGTCACTCCAGTAGCCCCCACAAACACCCCCAAAACCAAAGCCGAAGGTGTTTGTTCAGAAGTCACGAGGTAATGAGCAACATCATCACCAATTTCCCCAGAGATTAGTTCTACGGTACTAGAGTAAGGGTAACCGTAACCAATATCTCTCACAACATAGAGATAGCCATTACCGACGGCACCACCCACATCGAGCTTACCCTTAGCATTGGGAGGTAGTTCTATCTGTGAATTTCCCACATAACCGCGTACTGTGCCATCCAAGCCAGCATCTACCAAAATACCACCCAAAGGCCCATCACCCTTAACTCGGACGTTAACCCTAGAACCAACTCGTTTCATACTAGAAGCCATCAACAAGCCAGCCGCCATCGTCCGTCCCAGAGCAGCCGTAGCTACATAAGAAAGCTGGTGACGCTGCCGTGCTTCTTCCGTCAAGCGTGTGGTAATCACACCCACCGCACGAATACCGCCATCGGCTGCGGTGGCGCGAATTAATTGATCCGCCATGAAGAACCTTACCAAATAATAATTTCTTAACAAATGCCCTGGCTGTTAAGCTAGAGGCACAAAACGTTAAACTATTATAACAAAACTTAACTTATACAAAACTTACCCAAGTGTCATTGGTACAGACATTGCAAGAATTAAGAGTTTCGGTAAGCGCCGCACCTTGGCAACAATAGGCTAATGATGCTTTTTGGCGTGTAGCGTTCGCTTTGAACCCAGCAAGGCAAGCAATCTTACTTGTAGCAGGTAATAATAGTGTGTTAACCAAAGCATTTTTACAAACAATTAATCAAAAAAGCTTCTTTTAAAGTTAGAAAAGGATTTCGCACAACATCATTCAAACAAACGGCGGTCTTGTTGTTCTAGCATGATTTAGGATTACTACAGAAACCTCTTTAATCTAACTTCTACAAATGCTAGGTAACTTTCAACAAAGCCAACTGCGAATCGAAATAGCAGCATCAGCCAATGCCATTCATGATAGTTTGCTGCGTCCAGTACAATTAGAAAAATGGCTAATGGGGCAACGTTTTGCGCCAGGAACACCAGATGAACTACACACAGGATTGCAGTTCACAACCTGGACTGGGCCAGTAGCTGTCCATCATCGCGTAGATGTAGCCAAATCTAATTGTCTGCGCTTGCTACTCAGTGGTGGTATTGATGGTTTTCATGAATGGTATTGGGGAGACGGTTGGGTACAGTCGCGCTTAGAAGGAGTCTCCCTTTTACCCTTGAACCTGGGACAAACCTTGAGTTTATTCAGTTTGCGCCAGTTTTTGACAACTCAAGAAAAATAAAAACCTTTAATCTCCAGCAGATAGTACTTGCTCAAGGCTTTGAGCGTGTGTATCTGCCACATTTTTTTTTAAATGGGTATCACTTAGGCTTCACTACCAAAACTGAGCAATTAGCCTCTTCCACTACTTGATTGCTGACAGAACCTAAGACAATACGCTTCATACCAGTTAAACCACGACTGCCAATAATAATTAAGTCAGTTTGATAAATATTAGCTAAACGAATAATCTCTTGTGCTGGGTCGCCAGTCACCAGTTCTAATTCCGTTTTAACTGATAAGTTCTCTTGGTAAGATTGCAACTGTTTTTCAATTTGAAAATAAGAACCTGTGGTAGATTCTGGATGGGGACGATCAGCAGGTAATTCCATCTCTGAATCGGCTGTGGGAAAAACATGACAGAGAACTACCTTGCTATCGGGTGATAACAATAATTCATCTAAAGTCTCAATTACTCGTGGGGCAATTTCCGAACCATCTAGAGCTACCAAAACATTTTTTACCACTGCTGTTGCCTCCTCAAGATTACACCCCCGATTCAATAATTCGTAAGTATAGGAGAAAATTCAACATTCATCATCATTCATCTTGCTGAATGCGCCGTTTTACTGAATCAGCATGGGAGGGTAAGCCTTCGGCTGTGGCTAAAGCGTCAATGGCTCCAGCTACCTTATTCAGTGCAGTTTGGGAGTACTGAATAATGCTGGAATGTTTGAGGAAAGTTTCTACACCCAAGGCCGAAGCATAGCGAGCAGCACCAGAGGTAGGTAAGGTATGGTTAGGGCCGGCTAGATAATCTCCTACGGCTTCTGGTGTGGAATAACCGAGAAAGATGGCTCCTGCATGACGAATGTTGGGTAAGACTGCCCAAGGGTCTTTAACTTCTAACTCCAAGTGTTCCGGTGCAAATTCATTCGAGAGTTCTGCGGCTGCTTCTAAAGATTCCACAAGGACGATTAAACCATAATGAGCGATCGCTTTTTCGGTATCTATCCGCCTGGGGTGGTCTACTAACTGTCTTTCAATTGCTACTTGTACGTTTTTCGCTAAAGCCGGGTCTGTGGTTAACAAAATTGCCGCAGCTATTGGGTCATGTTCAGCCTGTGCCAACAAATCAGTAGCTACATGGACGGGATTTGCTCCTTCATCGGCAATAATCAACACTTCACTAGGCCCGGCTAAAGAATCGATTCCCACTGTGCCGTAAACCAATTTTTTTGCCAAAGTTACATAGATATTACCAGGGCCAGTTATCACATCCACTTTGGGGATTGTCTCTGTACCATAGGCTAAAGCCGCGATCGCCTGCGCCCCTCCTACCCGATAAATTTCTTGCACTCCCACTTCTTGGGCTGCTACTAACACTGCGGGATTAATCGCTTTCTGTGCGCCTGGTGGTGTTGCTATCACTATCCGAGGTACACCAGCCACCTTCGCCGGAATCGCGTTCATCAGGACTGTGCTGGGGTAGGACGCACGACCACCAGGGACATACAAACCCGCCCGATCTACCGGAGTGTAACGTTTGCCTAGCACAATATCATCATCGCCAAAGTGTACCCAGCTTTTGGGGACTCGCTGACGATGAAATGCTTCAATTTGGCGACTAGCCAGTCGAATTGCCTCCAATAGATCCTTCGATACCTGCTGGTAGGCTGCGTCCAGTTCTGAGCCTGTAACCCGCAATTCTTCAGCCTTGAGAATTTGATTGTCAAATTCATCGGTATAGTGCAGAACAGCTTTGTCGCCTTGGCGTTTTACCGCTTGCAACACTTCCCGCACTGTGGCTTCTTTATGAAGCACTTGTTCGTCATGAGTGCGATCGCAGATTCTTTGCAGTTCTGCTTTAACATCTGCCTGCTGAGTAATGATTCGCAGCATGGAGTAAGGACAATGCCAAAATTTAGAATATATCCGCCTGAGAACTATCTCTACTTTTTATCCCAAAGGATGCCAAGCTGGATCTAATTCTCTTCTCTAGCTTAACCTGGATTTTTTTGATACTCCCAAGGCATCCAGCACATGAGTTGCTTGGGAAGGCGACTAATTTTTTCAGTCCGATTACCATTGTTGGCTACGGCAGGGATTAAACACGTCAATCTTTAATTCCCTTAGTCCTCTTTCCTGAAAATTATGAACAACAAGATTGTGCTGTTACACGTCTAGTTGTTGTGAATCTATGAGGAATAGCAGGCTCTGATGATAAATTTTACTTATGTTTATGTTTTAGTAACTAGCTTTGGGGATAGATGATGAATCTGGTTTATACTGGTACTCCGGCTGATTAACCGTTGCTGTCTTTATGAAAAAAATCCCTTTTAATAACAGACTAAACAAGTGGTACTCTTGCTATTTGGCAATTTGTCCAGAATTTAATGGTAGATTATTTTTTGATTAAAGTACCTTATTTTAAACTGTTTTTTTCACTTTAGTACACACTTATTCTGTTAATTGTTAACTATACTACAAGTATTGCCCTTACGTAGCTCCGAAAAAACCTGAGCAAAAAAAAATCTCCTAAATTATAACATTGGCAATATAGATGCTATATTAGTAAGTCTGGTAGTGTGTGTACATATAATTTTCTTTTTGGAATCGACAGTGGCTAATAATAAGTCTGCTCTAAAACGCGCCCAAATCGCAGAACGCAATCGGCTGCGTAACAAAGCCTACAAATCAGCAGTTAAGACGCTGATGAAAAATTACTTGAATGCTGTACAAGTCTATGCAGCTAATCCTAACCCAGAATCACAACAAGAAGCACAAACTCGCCTAGCGGCGGCTTACAGCAAAATCGACAAAGCCGTTAAACGGGGCATCCTCCATCCCAATAACGGAGCAAGGAAAAAGTCCAGATTGGCAAACAAACTCAAGCCTATTGAGCAAACAGCATAATAGTCCAAGAGTCAATAGTCCAAAGTTAACAGTTTCTCTAATAACTCTTGACTATTGACTGTTGACTATTTGACTAAAAACAAAAATGCAGCTAATAGACACCCACGTACATCTCAATTTCGACAGCTTCCAACCAGATTTGGCAGCAGTGCGATCGCGCTGGCAAGCAGCAGGAGTTATACATCTAGTGCATTCCTGTGTTGAACCGGCTGAATTTTCCAGTATCCAAGCCATAGCTCACCAGTTTCCTGAAGTGAGTTTTGCCGTAGGACTTCATCCTCTAGATGCTGATCAATGGCAAAGTGACACAGGAGAGCAAATATTATCCTTGGCTAGTTCCGACTCTAAGGTAGTAGCAATTGGCGAAATGGGACTAGATTTTTACAAAGCCAATAACTATGAGCAGCAGCAAATGGTATTTGAGGCACAACTAGCGATCGCCTCCCATCTCAATCTACCAGTGATTATCCACTGTCGGGATGCCGCAGTGGCGGTGAGAGAAATCTTGCAGAAATGGCAGGAGCGTACAGGTAATCAAATCCGGGGTGTCATGCACTGTTGGGGAGGAACACCAGAAGAAACCCAATGGTTTCTGGATTTGGGGTTTTATATTAGTTTTAGCGGTACAGTCACATTCAAAAATGCCAAAGCCATTCAAGCCTCAGCTGCGATGGTGAAAAGCGATCGCTTACTAATTGAAACGGACTGCCCTTTTTTATCGCCAGTTCCCAAACGAGGCGAAAAACGTAACGAGCCTGCTTATGTAAGCCATGTAGCTGAACAAGTAGCAGCTTTACGCAAAGAAACAGTAGAAGCGATTTCTGTTCAAACTACCCAAAATGCCTGTAGATTATTCGGTCTGGTATTATAAAACTTGCTAGTTTAGCTTTTAGGTTAAAGTAAAATAAATCAACCGTTAGGAGGACAAAAATATGCTAAAATTAATCCCTCCAAAACATTTTGTGTGCGTCATAATGATAAAGGAAGGAACTGAAAACTCCTAAGCTTGATTTTGTGAAGTTATCAACTTGACCATCCTCCTACCTCTACAAGTGGATGATCTCAATGTTTAACTAAACCTAACAATCACATTGAGATAGACCTCGAGTACAAATTGCCTGTTTCGGATTGAACCTATAGAAAATTATTAAAAGAAATTGCCTTGTGATTAAAACCCAGCAAAATCAGGCCATTTTAATTCAAAACCTCCATAATGCGGCTCATCGGCTTAGTCCTTGGGTATCACCGTAAATACAAACCGGGTATTGCAGATACTCTGGTCTAGAGTTGCAGCAAGTTAAAGCGCTTTTGGGAGGAGAAGTGAGGAAAAGAAACAAAATTCAGACATATCTCAAACAACTGCTGTTGGGGAATCGCCTGCATCGCTGGATAGAAATGCCCTTGACTGGCAATTGGGGGTTATTACCCCCCTTGTCAAAATCGCACTCTCCAGCTTCAATTGCTGCGTTTGCCATTGCCTGTAAATAATCAGGTGAGCATAGAGGATAAGTTCCCAAACGGCTACGGACACTAACTGTAGTGTCATCTAAAAAATTTAACCAGGTTGACAAAGGTAGAGGCATGATTAGCGAAAATTATATTGAACCCGCCTTTTTGTTGCCCGACTTGATTGAAATCCAGCGTTCGAGCTTTCGCTGGTTTTTAGAAGAAGGGCTGATCGAAGAACTTAACTCCTTTAGTCCTATTACAGACTATACAGGCAAATTAGAACTGCATTTTTTAGGACATAATTACAGATTAAAGGAGCCAAAGTACAGCGTCGAAGAATCGAAACGCCGGGATAGTACCTATGCTGTACAAATGTATGTCCCTACCCGCCTATTGAACAAAGAAACAGGGGACATCAAAGAGCAAGAAGTATTTATCGGGGATCTGCCTTTGATGACCGATCGCGGAACGTTTATTATTAACGGAGCCGAACGGGTAATTGTCAATCAGATTGTGCGATCGCCTGGAGTTTACTACAAATCAGAAATCGACAAAAACGGTCGCCGGACATATTCAGCTTCGCTCATCCCCAACCGGGGCGCATGGTTGAAATTTGAAACAGACCGGAACGATTTGGTGTGGGTACGCATCGACAAAACCCGCAAACTCTCAGCCCAAGTACTTTTAAAAGCTTTAGGACTCTCAGATAACGAAATCTTTGATGCCCTGCGCCACCCAGAGTACTTCCAGAAAACCATCGAAAAAGAAGGACAGTTTTCTGAAGAAGAAGCCCTGATGGAGTTATATCGTAAACTCCGTCCCGGTGAACCACCAACCGTATTAGGTGGACAACAACTGTTAGATTCTCGCTTCTTCGACCCAAAACGTTATGACTTGGGTCGAGTTGGTAGATATAAACTCAACAAAAAACTCCGCCTCTCAGTCCCCGATACAGTCCGAGTCCTCACCTCTGGCGATATCTTGGCAGCAGTCGATTATCTCATCAACCTGGAATACGATATCGGCAGCATCGACGACATTGACCACTTAGGTAATCGTCGAGTCAGAAGTGTGGGTGAATTGCTGCAAAACCAAGTCAGGGTTGGTTTAAACCGATTAGAACGGATTATTCGGGAACGTATGACCGTATCCGACGCAGAAGTATTAACACCAGCATCCTTGGTTAACCCCAAACCATTGGTAGCAGCCATCAAGGAATTTTTTGGTTCCAGCCAATTAAGTCAGTTCATGGATCAAACTAATCCTTTAGCCGAACTGACCCACAAACGGCGTCTGTCAGCCCTTGGCCCTGGTGGTTTAACCAGAGAACGGGCAGGTTTTGCCGTGCGAGATATCCACCCCTCCCACTACGGTCGGATTTGTCCCATTGAAACACCAGAAGGCCCCAACGCCGGACTGATTGGTTCCTTAGCAACCCACGCCCGTGTTAACCAGTACGGCTTCTTAGAAACTCCATTTAGACCGGTGGAAAATGGACAAGTGAAATTTGACCAAGCCGCCGTTTACATGACCGCCGATGAGGAAGACGACCTGCGGGTAGCACCAGGAGATATCCCTGTAGATGAAAATGGTTACATCATTGGTCCCCAAGTACCAGTCCGCTATCGTCAAGAATTCTCCACCACCACGCCAGAACAAGTAGACTACGTAGCCGTATCCCCAGTACAAATCGTCTCCGTAGCTACTAGTATGATTCCCTTCTTGGAACATGACGACGCTAACCGCGCCCTCATGGGTTCCAATATGCAACGGCAAGCAGTACCCCTACTCAAGCCGGAGCGTCCGTTGGTGGGGACAGGCTTAGAAGCCCAAGGTGCGCGAGATTCCGGAATGGTAATTGTCTCTCGGACTGATGGGGATGTAGTTTACGTAGATGCGACAGAAATTCGCGTCAGAGTCAGTGGACAACTACCAGCAGCCAGTGGCAAAACAACCGACAACGGACAACTGACAACTCACAAGGGACAAGAAATTAGGTACACCATATCCAAGTACCAACGCTCTAACCAAGATACCTGTCTCAACCAAAAACCTTTGGTACGGATTGGTGAGCGTGTAGTAGCTGGTCAGGTATTAGCCGATGGTTCCTCCACAGAAGGCGGAGAACTAGCATTAGGTCAAAACATTGTCGTCGCTTATATGCCTTGGGAAGGCTATAACTACGAAGACGCGATTTTGATCTCCGAGCGACTAGTACAGGATGATATTTATACCTCAATACACATCGAAAAATATGAAATTGAGGCTAGACAAACCAAACTAGGACCAGAAGAAATCACCAGAGAAATTCCCAACGTCGGGGAAGATGCCCTACGTCAGTTAGATGAACAGGGAATTATTCGCATCGGAGCTTGGGTAGAAGCAGGAGATATCCTAGTTGGCAAAGTTACACCCAAAGGGGAATCTGACCAACCACCAGAAGAAAAGCTATTGAGAGCGATTTTCGGGGAAAAAGCGCGGGACGTGCGCGATAATTCTCTCCGTGTACCCAACGGTGAAAAAGGACGTGTTGTAGACGTGCGCCTATTTACCCGCGAACAAGGAGATGAATTACCACCGGGAGCCAACATGGTAGTCCGGGTGTATGTAGCCCAGAAGCGTAAAATCCAAGTTGGCGACAAAATGGCAGGTCGTCACGGGAATAAAGGGATTATTTCCCGCATATTACCCCTAGAAGATATGCCTTATTTGCCCGATGGCTCCACTGTAGATATCGTCCTCAATCCCTTGGGTGTACCCAGCCGGATGAACGTTGGACAAGTATTTGAATGTCTGTTGGGTTGGGCTGGTCATACTTTGGGTGTGCGGTTTAAGATTACTCCCTTCGATGAAATGTATGGTGAAGAGTCATCCCGCCGCATCGTGCATGGCAAGCTGCAAGAAGCTAGGGATGAAACAGGCAAGGATTGGGTGTATAACCCAGATGACCCTGGCAAGATCATGGTGTATGACGGTCGTACAGGTGAAGCTTTCGACCGACCAGTAACTATAGGTGTGGCTTATATGCTGAAGCTGGTACACCTAGTAGACGACAAGATTCACGCTCGTTCTACAGGACCTTACTCCTTGGTTACTCAACAACCCTTGGGAGGAAAAGCCCAACAAGGTGGTCAGCGCTTTGGAGAAATGGAAGTATGGGCATTGGAAGCCTTCGGTGCAGCTTATACATTGCAGGAATTGCTGACTGTGAAATCAGACGATATGCAGGGACGGAACGAAGCATTAAATGCGATCGTTAAAGGTAAGGCTATTCCCAGACCAGGAACACCAGAATCCTTTAAGGTGTTGATGCGAGAACTACAATCCTTGGGGTTAGACATCGCTGTACACAAAGTAGAGACTCAAGCGGATGGTAGTTCCTTAGATGTAGAAGTTGATCTAATGGCAGACCAATCAGCTCGTCGCACACCACCCCGACCAACATACGAATCGCTCTCCCGCGAATCACTGGACGATGATGAGTAGAGAGTGCTGAGTGCTGAGTGCCGAGTTTTCTACTCAGCACTCAGAGCTTAACAATCTCTTGATTCATTACTTTTAACTGAATAATTTACTCAAAACTCATAATTCAGAACTCAGCACTTAAGTATGAGACCAGCCCAAACTAATCAGTTTGACTACGTTAAAATCGGCTTGGCATCACCAGAACGTATCCGCCAATGGGGTGAGCGTACACTACCCAATGGTCAGGTTGTAGGTGAAGTTACCAAACCAGAAACGATTAATTACAGGACTCTCAAGCCGGAAATGGATGGCTTGTTTTGTGAGCGCATATTTGGCCCTGCTAAAGATTGGGAATGCCACTGTGGTAAGTATAAGAGAGTCCGCCATAGAGGAATTGTGTGTGAGCGTTGTGGCGTAGAAGTTACCGAGTCACGGGTACGCCGTCATCGCATGGGGTATATCAAGCTTGCAGCCCCAGTAGCCCACGTTTGGTATCTCAAAGGGATTCCTAGTTATATAGCTATTCTTCTAGATATGCCCTTGCGGGATGTGGAGCAGATTGTATATTTCAACTCTTATGTTGTTCTCAGTCCTGGTAATGCCGAAACTTTAACCTACAAGCAACTACTGAGTGAAGACCAGTGGTTAGAAATTGAAGACCAAATCTATAGTGAAGATTCTCAGCTACAAGGTGTAGAGGTAGGTATCGGAGCTGAAGCACTGTTGCGCTTGCTCGCTGATATTAATTTAGAGCAAGAAGCAGAAAGCCTGCGGGAAGAAATTGGTAGTGCTAAAGGGCAAAAACGAGCAAAACTGATCAAGCGTCTACGGGTAATTGACAATTTCATCGCTACAGGCTCTAAACCAGAGTGGATGGTGATGACAGTCATTCCCGTAATTCCACCAGATTTGCGCCCAATGGTGCAGTTAGATGGTGGACGATTTGCCACCAGTGACTTGAATGATTTGTATCGTCGGGTAATTAACCGAAATAATCGTTTGGCACGGCTGCAAGAGATTTTAGCGCCTGAAATTATTGTGCGAAATGAAAAGCGGATGCTGCAAGAAGCAGTAGACGCTTTAATTGACAACGGTCGTCGCGGACGTACAGTAGTCGGGGCCAATAACCGACCCCTGAAATCTTTATCTGACATTATTGAGGGTAAGCAAGGACGTTTCCGGCAAAACTTGTTGGGTAAACGGGTTGACTATTCTGGACGTTCTGTAATTGTGGTGGGGCCAAAGCTGAAGATTCACCAGTGCGGTTTGCCCAGAGAAATGGCAATTGAACTATTCCAGCCATTTGTGATTAATCGCCTGATTCGTAGCGGTATGGTGAACAACATCAAAGCTGCGAAAAAGCTGATCTCTCGCAATGACCCTAGTGTTTGGGATGTACTGGAAGAGGTGATTGAAGGACACCCAGTCATGCTCAACCGTGCGCCTACCTTGCACCGTTTGGGTATTCAGGCTTTTGAACCGATTTTGGTGGAAGGTCGCGCTATTCAACTCCATCCTTTGGTGTGTCCCGCATTTAACGCTGACTTTGACGGTGACCAAATGGCGGTACACGTCCCTCTATCTTTGGAAAGTCAGGCTGAAGCAAGACTGCTGATGCTGGCTTCTAATAATATTTTGTCACCAGCTACAGGTAGACCAATTATCACACCTAGCCAAGACATGGTATTGGGAGCCTATTACCTGACGGCGGAAAATCCAGGTGCTAACAAAGGTGCGGGGAATTATTTTGCTTCTCTGGATGACGTAATTATGGCCTTCCAGCAAGAGCAAATTGACTTGCACGCTTACATCTACGTAAGGTTTGACGGGGAAGTAGAATCTGATCAACCAGATACAGAACCTCTGGAAGTGACAAATAACGAAGATGGTAGCCGGACTGTACTTTACAAGTATCGCCGAGTGAGGGAAGACGCTCAGGGAAATTTAATTTCTCAGTATATACGCACAACTCCAGGTCGCGTTATTTACAATAAAGCGATTCAAGAAGCACTTGCCAGTTAGTCAAGAGTCCCAAGTCAATAGTCCATTAGTAAAAACTAGGGACTGTTGACTTAATGACCAATGACTAATGACCAATGACTAAGGATTAATGACTAATGACTAACGAAAAGATGATTTTTCGCAATCGCGTCGTTGACAAAGGTCAACTGAGAAATTTGATTTCTTGGGCGTTTACCCACTATGGGACAGCCCGTACAGCAGTGATGGCGGATAAATTGAAAGATTTAGGCTTTCGCTATGCTACCAGGGCTGGGGTTTCTATTAGTGTTGATGACTTGATGGTGCCACCAAGTAAGCGGAGCCTTTTGGAAGCAGCTGAAGAAGAAATTCGTGCTACTGAAGTCCGTTACCAAAGGGGTGAAATTACGGAAGTAGAACGGTTCCAAAAAGTAATTGATACCTGGAATGGTACTAGTGAAGCACTCAAGGACGAAGTAGTAGTTCACTTCAAACAAAATAATCCTCTGAACTCTGTCTACATGATGGCTTTCTCTGGCGCACGGGGTAATATCTCCCAGGTGCGTCAGTTGGTAGGAATGCGGGGTTTGATGGCAGATCCTCAAGGGGAAATTATTGACTTACCCATCAAAACTAACTTCCGTGAAGGTCTGACTGTCACAGAGTATATTATCTCGTCTTATGGTGCGAGAAAAGGGCTGGTAGATACAGCGTTACGTACCGCCGACTCTGGCTATCTCACCCGTCGTCTTGTGGATGTATCCCAGGATGTGATCATTCGGGAGATTGATTGTGGGACTACTAGAGGGATTCCCGTCCGACCGATGACCGAAGGGAGTAAAACCTTAATCAAGCTGTCTACACGTTTGTTAGGACGGGTAGTGGGAGAAGATGTTATCCATCCCAAAACAAAAGAAGTAATTGCGCCGCGCAACACTCCAATTTCTGACGACTTAGCTAAAGAAATTGAAAAGGCTGGGGTGGCAGAAGTTGTAGTGCGATCGCCTCTGACCTGTGAAGCTGCCCGTTCCGTGTGTCAACACTGCTACGGCTGGAGTTTGGCTCACGCCAAAATGGTAGACTTAGGTGAAGCCGTCGGAATTATTGCTGCCCAAAGTATCGGTGAACCAGGAACCCAGCTGACCATGCGGACATTCCACACTGGTGGTGTGTTTACTGGAGAAGTGGCACAACAAGTCCGTTCCAAAATGGATGGGACAATCAAACTACCCCGGAAACTGCGGACAAGAACCCATCGTACCCGCCACGGGGAAGATGCCTTGTTTGTGGAAAGCAATGGAATCATGATTCTGGAACCACGCAAAGAAGGTTCGGAAACTCCACCGCCTCAAGAAATTCATGTGACCCAAGGTTCCACAATATATATAGTTGATGGACAACAGGTCAAACAAGGTCAATTGTTGGCAGAAGTAGCCCTCGGTGGTCGTACTACCCGGACTAATACAGAAAAAGCTGTAAAAGATGTGGCTTCTGACTTAGCAGGGGAAGTGAAGTTTGCCGAAGTCGTTCCTGAACAAAAAACCGACCGTCAAGGTAACACTACCACTACAGCCGCTAGGGGTGGTTTGATTTGGATTCTATCAGGGGAAGTGTATAACTTACCACCAGGAGCCGAATTAGTAGTTAAAAATGGCGATCGCGTCGAGACTAACGGTGTATTAGCAGAAACCAAGTTAACAAGTATACACGGTGGTGTGGTACGTTTGCCTGAAGCTACCCCAGGTAAGAGTACTAGAGAAATTGAGATCATCACCGCTTCTGTAGTCTTAGACCAAGCAACTGTTACCGTTCAGAGTTCCCAAGGACGTAACAACTACTTAGTTAGCACTGGCAACAACCAAGTATTTAACTTACGGGCAACACCAGGCACAAAAGTGCAGAATGGTCAAGTAGTAGCCGAGTTAATTGATGACCGCTATCGGACAACCACGGGTGGTTTTCTGAAATTTGCGGGCGTGGAAGTCCAGAAGAAAGGCAAAGCGAAGCTTGGTTATGAAGTGGTGCAAGGCGGTACACTGTTATGGATTCCCGAAGAAACCCACGAAGTTAACAAAGATATCTCCTTGCTGTTGGTAGAAGATGGTCAGTTCGTGGAAGCTGGCACTGAAGTCGTCAAAGACATCTTCTGTCAAAACAGTGGTGTAGTAGAAGTCACCCAGAAAAACGACATTCTACGGGAAGTCGTGATTAAGCCTGGTGAACTGCTAATGGTAGATGACCCAGAAGCAGTGATTGGTCGAGATAACACCCTGCTGCAACCAGGAGAAGAACTCTTGGGACAAGTTGCCACAGAACTGCGATACATCCAGTATGTAGAATCTCCAGAAGGCCCAGCACTATTGAGCCGTCCAGTTGTAGAGTTTGCAGTTCCTACTAATCCTGATGTGCCATCCACTACATCTGTTAGTCAGCAAACTGGACGTTCAATTCAAATGCGGGCAGTACAAAGACTGCCTTACAAAGATTCAGAACGGGTCAAATCTGTGGAAGGTGTAGAACTGCTACGTACCCAATTAGTATTGGAAATTGAGCAGGAAGGCGAACAAGAACACAATGCGTCTCCCCTAGCAGCAGACATTGAATTAATACCCGACCCAGAAGATGCAGATGTTCAGCGCTTGCAGCTAGTGATTTTGGAATCCTTAGTTCTGCGTCGTGACATTGCCGCAGATGCTACCCAAGGTAGTACTCAAACTAGCCTAGAAGTACAAGATGGACAAACCATTGTCCCTGGTTCTGTAGTTGCCCGTACCCAAATCTTATCTAAAGAAGGTGGGATTGTTCGGGGAGTACAGAAGGGAAGCGAAGCTGTGCGTCGTTGTTTAGTCCTGCGACACAGTGACATGGCAACATTGAATATCAGCAGCCAACCCAAAGTCAAAGCAGGTGATTTGATAGTTGCAGGTGCAGAACTTGCCCCTGGTGTGTTTGCTGAAGAATCTGGACAAATTGTCGCAGTGAAAAATGCTGCCGAACGTTCAACCACTCAGGACGCAGCACTTAGCACTCAGAACTATGCTGTTACTATTCGTGCTGGTCGTCCCTATCGAGTCAGCCCTGGTGCAGTCTTGCAGATAGAAGATGGTGATTTGGTACAACGGGGCGATAACTTAGTACTACTAGTGTTTGAACGGGCAAAAACTGGAGACATCATCCAAGGTTTGCCCCGGATTGAGGAACTACTAGAAGCCCGGAAACCCAAAGAAGCTTGTATCTTAGCAAAACGAAGTGGGGAAGTTAAGGTAGTCTACGGTGATGGTGATGAAGCGATCGCCATCAAAGTTGTAGAATCCAATGGGGTAGTCACAGATTATCCTCTCGGCCCTGGGCAGAACCTAGCCATGCCAGATGGCTCTATTGTCACAGCCGGACAACCCTTGAGTGACGGCCCTTCCAACCCCCACGAAATACTGGAAGTATTCTTCAGCTTGGGTTCGGAAGATGGGATTTATGCTTGCGCCAGCCACGCTTTACAAAAGGTACAAACATTCTTAGTGAATGAAGTACAGATGGTTTACCAATCCCAAGGTATTGACATCGCCGACAAGCACATTGAAGTAATTGTGCGCCAAATGACCAACAAAGTACGGATTGATGATGGTGGCGATACTACCATGCTTCCCGGTGAGTTGGTAGAATTGCGCCAAGTAGAGCAAGTAAACGAAGCGATGGCAATTACTGGCGGTGCCAGAGCGCAATACACACCAGTATTATTAGGTATTACCAAAGCATCGTTGAATACAGATAGCTTTATTTCTGCTGCATCCTTCCAAGAAACAACGCGGGTTCTCACCGAAGCAGCCATTGAAGGAAAATCTGATTGGTTGCGTGGTTTGAAAGAAAACGTGATTATCGGACGATTGATTCCGGCGGGAACTGGTTACAACACTTATGATGAACCTGGTGCGCTCGAAGATTATTCTACTCTGGAAACTACTAGTGTCTTGGATGAAACCGATGACCCATTAGATATGGTGTTAGATGACCGCACAGCTCGCGCCTACAACTTAGATACTCCTGGTCTTGGGGAAAACGGATTTAATAATCGGCGCTCAATTCTAGATGATGATGAATTGATTGCTGATGAAATCCATGACCTCGTAGAAGTAGAAGATGAAGCAGATGATGATTACGAGGATGATGATGAAGACGAAGACGATTTTGAAGACTAAGGTCTAACAGTCACAATTTAAATTAAAAAGGCAAAAGAAGTAATTCTTTTGCCTTTTTTGAATTGAGCTATTGATTAGCTACTTTATGCTTTGAAGTGTAATATACTTTCCCACCAGTATCTGGTACAAAATGGCAACTCAAGCAAGAACGCCATAAAGACTGCCAAATTGGTTCCTCTGACTTACGGTAATACTCACCCATAACTGGTTTAATCGCCTCAGTCGCCTGAAGCAAATTGTAGTGAGGGATATTCAAGAAGATGTGGTGCGCCACATGAGTACCGATATCGTGATGGATGTGATTCACTAAACCATAATTGCGGTCAATACTGGAAATTGCCCCTTTAAGGAAAGTCCAATCTTCGCCACGATACCAGGGAATATCAGCCTCAGTATGGTGTAAAAATGTCACCAAATCGAGCCAAATTACAAACACAAGATAGGGTGCAGCGTAGTATTTTAACAACCACATCCAACCCCATTGATAAGTGAGAAATCCTAGCAAACCAACCATGCAGGTCAAGAGGACAGTACTGGTGATGACATCCCATTTTTCTGATGGCTTGAACAGCGAACTACTAGGCAAAAAATGAGAGCCTTCTTTATTAGGAGAACGCTTAAACAAATATACTGGATAAGCCAGTAAAAATGCGTAATAGCGTCCTATCTTTTGCCCCAATGGCATCTCCTTATATTGCGATTCCGTTACTGGATACCAGCTTTCGTCATTATCGATATTGCCAGTATTTTTGTGATGAGTTCTGTGACTAATTCGCCAACCGTGATACGGAACCAATATTGGTGTGTGAGTTAGATGCCCAACTAAATCATTGAGCCATTTATGTTTAGAAAAAGATTGGTGTCCACAGTCATGCCCGACCACAAATAAAGCCCAAAACATCGTTCCTTGCATGAGCCAGAAAATAGGCCAGAAATACCAAGAATCGAGATAATGAGCGACTGCATACAGCAAACCAACAATCAGCACATCACGAAAAAAGTAAAACAGTGACTTGCTAACATTTGGTTGAAAACATTCAGCCGGAATAGCAGCTTTTAAATCTTGAAGAGTAAAAGGCAGTGTATTTGTATTTGGTGACTGCTCAAAGTTAGGCGAATTATCAGAGGAGATGGTGGTTGATTGCACTTGATTCTGTTATTAGATTAAATCTGACTTTTTTGAGACATGATAAATAGACTTCTGCAATGTCTGCGAAGCTATCTCTTGCACATTCAAGGACATAATGAAGAATTTAGAATCAATTTAGTGGAAAATAAAGCTACATCAGCCAGTTGGATTCTCACCTATTATGGCCTCTGACTCCTGATTCCTGATTCCTGACTTCTTACTCAACATTTTCTGGCAATTCACATAGTAATCATTAGTGAATCGGGAATTGCCAGATTGTTTCGAATTGATCCGAACAACAAGTTCTCTCTTAGCATGAGAGGCATAGGCTATTACCTAGCTAATGCTACTGGCTAAACTAACTTATCGTCCTGAGTAATATTCATCAAAAGTCTGATAGCCAACATCGGTTTGATAAAGTTGACACTGGTCGGTAATTTGCTTCATTAAAGACCAAGAAAAATGACATTCATCATGTAAATAATTACCCCAATTTTCTTTGATGCTGCTATAAGCTAGTCGCAAATTATAAGAGGGAATAGCTGTAGACAGATGATGAGGAACATGAACGTTAATATCGTGACACAGCACTTCTACCCACTTAGGATAATCACAATGAATAGTACCAAATAACTGTGCCATCGCTTCATGCCATCTGTTCTCCGTTTCAAAAGGAACATCGGAGAATGTATGGTGAACGATGGTGAAAGTACTCATCCAGAAATGATAACCGAGCCAAGGCACAAACCAAAATTTGATAAATCCCCAAATACCAGTTGTAGCGATGAGAGTAGGGAAAGCAACTGCTGCAAATAAAACTACGACAGCTACAGAAAGTTTCACATCATCTTGGTCTTTAGTTTTGAACTTACGCCAATCAAAATGGACGACAGCCCAATGTCCAATGGAGCCTACCCACCAGAGACGTTTACGCATAAACAACTCAAAGGCAGACTGACGAGTTTTATCCCAACTTGCAAACACTTCTGGTCTGATGGGATGCCAAGCATTATCCTCATCTAGCTTGTTAGTGTGTTTATGGTGATGATTATGCTTAATTCGCCAACTGTGAAAGGGATATATTAACGGCATCATAAATATATGCCCTACTAAGTCATTTACCCAACGACGTTTGGCAAATGAACGGTGTCCACAATCATGACCAATGACAAAAAAACCTGTTAAAGCAGTACCTGTAAAAATCCAGGCGATGGGTAAGAGAAACCAGGGAGCTATTGCCAAACTGCAATAACCCAGGGCAACCATGACAACACTCAGTATTGCTTGTGTCCATGCTTTGCGACGGTTCTGTTGGAAACACTCCTTTGGCAGAGTTTTGATAATATCTTTGAGCCTCAGTTCGGAATTACTAAGGTGATTATTTATGTCCTGATTTTTGATTATTGATGTAGTCATGAAAACCTGAAGAACAACAAACTCCTCTACCAAGCCACTAAACAAAGTAACTTGCCGCAAAGTCCCTTACGATAACGTTCTGAATCATAACAACTTAAGCTAGCCAAGCGCAGCTGTAACTAACTTTCAGAAGCTATTTAAGAACTGACGAGTAGATATTTGATTACGAAAAAATTACTAAGTCATTAGTCATTTTTTAGACAAATAACTAATGACATATAATAGACCAATTACTGCTTTTTGTCTGCTAATTTCACATTAGTTGCCAGACCAAATAATTGCAGCAGTTGAATAGTCATCCAAGTCAAATCAACTTCCCACCATTCCAATCCGTGACGAGCCGAATATTGAAAAGCGTGGTGGTTGTTGTGCCAGCCTTCACCAAACACTAGTACAGCTACCCACCAGCAGTTAGTTGATCTGTCACCAGCATCATAGCTGCGATAGCCAAATTTATGAGTGGCGCTGTTTACCAACCAAGTGCAGTGGTAAACCCAGACAATGCGGACGAAAATTCCCCAAACAACAAAAGACCAGCCACCCAGATATAACAGCAATAAACCCAGAGCAATCTGGATCAAAATAAAATATTTACTTAAAAACTGATAAACTGGGTCTTCGGCAATATCTTTGGTGAAACGAGGAACATCAGCGTGGGAGGGAGAGTGATAAATCAGCCAACCAATATGGCTCCACCAGAAACCTTTACTGGAATCATGGGGATCTCGGTCATTATCAGAATGTAAGTGATGAATGCGATGTATTCCTACCCACTCGATTGGACCTCCTTGACAGGAAAGAGTCCCACAAAGCACCAAAAAGTATTCCAACAGCTTGGGAGTCTGGAAACTGCGGTGGGTGACAAGGCGATGAAAACCTAAGGTAACGCCCAAACCACCAGTTATCCAGTAAAGCAATAAAGCTACACCAACTGCTTGCCAGCTGAAGTTACTAGGAACGAAAGCGAACAAAGCGCCGATGTGTAGCCCAAGAAAAAATAGGGTGTTTACCCAATTGATTTGAGGTTTAGTTGAAGTAGCAATTGTCATGCAGTCATCCGAAATTAAAATGGTTCAGCCTAGTCTGTGCGAGCGCTAAATTCGCATATTTATAGTTTTTTTGTTAACGAGGAAGTAATGAACAGCTTGGAACAGCTGCGGCAAGCAGAACAGGCACTGTTAGAGATTTTTTCTGGAATTGACGCTCAGGTCAAGCAGAATTTGAAAAAAGTGCTGGAAGCCTTTCGCAATCAGCGTGTAGGGGCGCACCACTTTGCTGGTGTAAGTGGCTACGGTCACGATGATTTAGGTCGAGAAACTTTAGACAAAGTTTTTGCCGAAGTAATGGGTGCTGAAGCTGCGGCGGTGCGAGTGCAGTTTGTTTCGGGAACTCACGCGATCGCTTGCGCCCTATTTGGTGTACTCCGGCCTGGTGATGAAATGTTAGCAGTGGTCGGTTCCCCCTACGATACGCTTGAAGAAGTTATTGGTTTGCGGGGTCAAGGTCAAGGCTCCCTTATTGAGTTTGGCATAAAATACCGCCAATTGCAGTTAACTTCCCAAGGTTCTATCGATTGGCAAACCTTAAGCACTAGCGTTACTGATCAGACTCGCTTAGTATTAATCCAGCGTTCCTGCGGTTATTCTTGGCGACCAAGCTTATCAATTGCCGATATTGAAAAAATTGTTAATTTAGTCAAACAGCAAAATCCTCATACTGTTTGCTTTGTGGATAACTGCTACGGCGAATTTATTGAAACCCAGGAACCCACCCACGTTGGTGCTGATTTAATGGCTGGTTCCCTAATTAAAAACCCTGGTGGAACTATTGTCACAGCTGGCGGTTACGTGGCTGGACGCGCTGACTTAGTAGAAGCAGCTGCCTGTCGCCTGACGGCTCCTGGTATAGGTAGTTATGGTGGTGCTACCTTTGACCAAAATCGCCTATTATTCCAAGGGTTATTTTTGTCGCCGCAGATGGTGGGTGAGGCGATGAAAGGAACTTACCTGACTGGTTATGTATTTGACAAACTAGGTTATGCGGTGAATCCTGCACCATTAGCACCTCGTGGGGATGTGATTCAGGCAATTAAACTGGGTTCTGCCAAAAAGCTGATCGCTTTCTGTAAAGCCATACAACAGCATTCTCCTGTGGGTTCTTACCTAGACCCTATTCCTGACGATATGCCTGGGTATGAGAGTCAGGTGGTGATGGCTGGGGGGACATTTATTGAAGGGAGTACCTTGGAATTTTCGGCGGATGGGCCAATGCGTGAGCCTTATGTGGTGTATTGCCAGGGGGGGACTCATTGGACTCATGTGGCGATCGCTCTAGAAGCGGCGATTGAGGCTGTGGGGGGTGTATGAGGGTAGTAATGCTGGTTACATGAGTTAGGATTGTGTTACGCAGAGAAGCTCCAGACGCAGAGAGGAAGAGGGTGATGACGAAGAATGAGATTGCGGGGGCTGTGGTGGATGTGGCTCTTGCTGATAAACGAGTCGGATTACTCATCAACTTCAACGTCATACTCATCAAAGACGGGATCTCCCGCGTAGGGAATAACCTCTAAAAACTCTCCGCGCCTCTGCGTGATCAATCCGGTAATTTATACTGCCCAACGATGCGTTTAGCAAACTCCGGTACATGATCCGCTAACTTCTCAGAATAATTCCGCTTCACATACAAATAATTCCGGGTAAAGTGGGAATCAATCGAGAATCGCGCATATTCCAACCCCTTAGGGCCAATCTTATCAATCACTACACCCATAATTTTTGCCACCCACATTGGCAGGGTCACACCCTTGTCATAAGCAGGTATCCCCTGCTGTACGGCCTCTTGTCGATTCCCTTGAGACATCACAGGCTGAGTATCTAACTGGTCTTTCACTAAGTCCAGCATTTCTTTACCTGTATCATTTCTGACAACAATCCACTGCCAGCCGAAGGGTGCGCCCATGTAACCGACGACTAAATCGGCTAGGGAGTTGACATAATCAAAGCAACTCATGCAGGAAGGGGCAAAGACATTTTTGAGTTGGTTGGTTTTCAAGCCAAAGAAAGGTACTTTCTCAATTGAGCCATCTTCATGTTTGAAGTGAATACGGAAGTCCTGCATGAACTCATAGTGTACGACTGTATCAGGCGAGCGGCTGGTGGTTTCTAGGAATTTTTGTAGTCCGGCGCGGGTGACGTTATCTACGCAAGGTGTACCTAAAACGTATAATTTTTCTAAGCCTAATTGTTTTTCTACAGCTCGTAATGCCTGAATTTGACAACCAACACCAATGACTAATAGTCGCTTCATCCCCGATTTTTCTATCTGTTCGAGTACGGAAAGGTTGGGAGAAAGTGTTGGTTTATTTACTCGTGCTGCTAGTATTTCTTCTGCTGTGCGAGCAATTACAGGCATGGGTTGGAAGCGGTCTTCTTTGCTGTTTTGGACGCAGACAACACCTTCAACTAAGCCGCGATTGAGCATTTCGATGGCAATGCTACTGACAATACCAGTCCATTGTGCGCCTGCGATGGGTTGCTGTTTTCGGGCAGCGATCATGTCTTGATGAACACCAAAGTAGAGTTCATCGGGATTATCAAGGTCACGAGAACGGGTGTGTGTTTGTTTTTCTAGTGTGTCTATCTGCTGGGTAATAAAAGCACAGGCTTCCTTGACATAATGAATATAGTATGTATCGCAAAGTCCGCATTCGCTGCATAGTTCTTTCGCAGGGCGACGGCTACCGGGTTTTAAGGCTTTGGCTTTTTGGTGAGGAGTAAGCGAAGTCATGTTAAGCGCAATTTGTTATCTCAAAACTTAAGATAGCGGAACCTGGCACTTTACACAAAATTTCACGGCAAGATGCAATCTTTGATTCAGCAAATAGACAAGCCAGGCGATCATCTCCATTAAGTTTAGAGGCGATCGCCTGATGAAAATTATGACTGGTATCAGATATAACCTAAATGAGAAGCGGCTTTTTGGCTGGCTGCATTTGATGCTTGAATCAAGGGGTTGGCAACATCTAAAACAGTTTGTACCAGTTGAGAACCAGCTTTTTCTGGTGAACCAACACCAAAAGGGGGTACAGGGTTGTACTCCAGCATCAATTCGATAAATTTAGCCCTATCTTCTCCACATAATATAGCAGCGATCGCTAAAGCAAAATCAATTCCTGCTGTTACGCCGCCACCTGTGATCCGGTTGCCATCTATTACCACTCGTTCGTTACTTACTTCTACACCCATTAGTATCAGATGTTCTCGAAATGCCCAATGACAGGCTGCACGATATCCTTTCAGCAATCCCGCAGCTGCCAAAATTAAAGAACCAGTACACACAGCCGTCACGTACCTAGCTATCTGTGCTTGCTGTTGCAGAAAGGTCAACATTTCCATATCTTGCATCATCTTCACTCCCCCAAGAACACCACCAGGGACACACAAGACATCTAATTGCGGACATTCATCAAAGGTGGTAGTCGGTAAAATTGTGAGTCCACCATTGCTAACAACAGGTTTCAGCGTTTTCCACAACAACAAAACTTGAGTATTAGGTATAGATGAGAACACTTGATGTGGCCCAGTAATATCTAATTGGGTCATATCAGGATAAATTACTAACCCAATTGTATGCTTAGACTGACTTTCCATACTTAAATCCTAGACACTGTAACGAATACAGCTATCCTAGAATTGAATATTTTGGTTGCCAATTACCCAGTTGAGTACATTTTTATCATGTCTCAGACTTTACAAGCGTTGATTCAAAAAATCGGAAATGCTCCATCAGTAAACCAACTATGTGGCCATTACATGGATACAGCAGGAGAGTTGTTTAGTAGCCAACATTGGGGTATTCATATACGAAACAAGCAAGGACAACGCGGCATTATTCAGATGAAAGGCTTACCTGATAGTTTTATTGATTACTACTCTAATGTTGGTGCAGCTATGGATAAAGTGATGGAGTATGTTGTTTCCCATCATGCACCTGCTCACGAACAAATTATTTTCACTGAAGAGGCTTGGAAACAAAGTGAACTATATCGAATTGGTTGTGGCAAGATATATGACCATGAGCATATTATGACTGGACCTATTGTTGGCGAAGGAAAGCTCATCGGTACAGTTCAATTTGCCCGTACTAGCGGAACCCCAGCATATAACACGCAAGATTTGTTACGATTAAGCGCCGTCTGCTCTCATATTTCTGCAAAATTAGCACTCCTGCGCTCCCAACCGGAATTATATTTACCTAAAGACGAGATTTGTTTAACCCCACGGGAATTGCAAATTGCGACTTTGGTAGGAAAAGGTCTAACAAATGCAGAAATTGCCGCCGAATTATGGATTAGTCAAAATACAGTTAAACAGACGTTAAAACGCATTTTTCGTAAACTTGGCGTGTCTGCAAGAGCCGAAATGGTAGCACGACTGCAATTAGTTTATTTTTTAAATTGATTTAGTAAATCTATAATGTTTTACATTTTTAATAACAAAATGTATCAATTATCGAGTCTTGCTGTTTTACCTCTCCTATATAAGCTATTAATAAAACCTAACTACAGAGAGATGAAATCGGTAAAATTCCTATTAGTGGAAATATAAAGGTTCGCTAACAGTGAAAGCCGGGATTTAAAGATAGAAAAATCCTACCGATTAGGTCTCATCCTACCAATAGCCAGCCCTAAAATTTAGGTTTTCTGACTCATGCTTGACGACGTTGATGTATCTGTATCTATTGATAATTCTCTTGAACCATTGCTAGACTCTAGCGAATGGAATGTGAGCGAAACAGAGTTTAATCCTACAAAATTGCACCACAAAGAAACTGTTTTCACTCTCAGCAATGGTTATTTAGGAACAAGGGGAAGTTTTGAGGAAGGCTATCCAGGCGATTTTTCCGCAACTATGATTCATGGCATTTATGATGATGTCAAAATTTCCCATACAGAACTTGTAAATAGTCCTAACTGGCTGCCATTGGTAGTGGAGGTAGCAGGTGAACAATTTAAGATGAATACTGGGGAAATTCTCCATTATGAGCGTCGGTTAGACTTACGCTTGGGTTTAGTTAGTCGTGATGTGCGCTGGCGTTCTCCCAAAGGTCATACTGTAGATTTACGCTTTGAGCGTTTTACCAGTTTGGCAGACCAACACGTTTTAGCCATTCGTTGTCAAATCACATCTGTAGACTTTACTGGTGAGATTACTGTAGAAGCTGGATTTGATGCTGAACCAACTACCCAAGGTGTTCCCCATTGGCGGACTTTAAATCAAGGTGGAGTAGACCAGATTATTTGGTTGGAAAGTCAAACTCTGCATTCTGGTATTAGTTTGGGAATGAGTGCCAAGTTGATAGTTGAGGGTGATGATACTCAACCCGTGTATGTCGAGAAGGCTGGTTCTCCGATGTTGGCGACTACCTGCGAGTTTAACCCAGGAAAGACAGTCATTGTGGAAAAGATTGTGACTGTATTTACTTCACGGGAAACAGAAAGCCCAATTGCCGCCGCACTACAGAGATTAGCTGATGAACCGAGATATACTACTTTATTAGCCGCCCATATTGCAGCCTGGGAGCAAGTCTGGCAAAATAGCGACATTATTATTGAAGGCGATCGCCAAGCTCAAGTCAGTGTCCGTTACAATCTTTTTCAGTTACTAGCAGTCGCACCACGTCACGACGACCGCGTCAGTATAGCACCCAAAACCCTCTCTGGCTTTGCCTATAGCGGACATATTTTTTGGGACACAGAAATATTTATTCTGCCTTTCCTCACTTTCACCCAACCAGCCCTAGCCCGTAACTTACTCACCTATCGCTACCACACCTTACCAGGAGCAAGACGCAAAGCCCAAGAAGCCGGCTATCAAGGAGCGATGTTTGCCTGGGAAAGTGCTACTACAGGTGATGAAGTCACTCCCCGATGGGTTCCTGGTGCTAATGGTGAGTTAATTAGAATTTGGTGCGGTGATATTGAAGTACACATCACGGCTGATGTGGCTTATGCCGTTTGGCATTACTGGCAAACTACCGACGATGATCAATGGATGCACGACTATGGTGCAGAAATAATTCTCGATACTGCCGTTTTCTGGGAAAGTCGGGTGCAGTGGAACCAACAACGCCACAGCTACGATATTCTGGATGTGATCGGCCCTGATGAAAATCATGATCGCGTCGATAATAACGCCTTTACCAACCTGATGGTACAGTGGCATTTACAATCAGCTTTAGCACTTTGGGATTGGTTCAAACACGTCTATCCCCAAAAAGCCGCCCAACTGGTAGAACAACTCAACTTAACAACAGAACGTCTACACTGTTGGGCAGAAATTCAAGAGCGTATTTTTGTTAATCAAAATGCAGCCACAGGTTTGATTGAGCAATTTGAGGGATTTTTTCAACTAGAAGATGTCAACTTAGCTGATTATGAACCCCGTACCAAATCTTTGCAAGGTTTGTTAGGTATTGAAGCCACCAGCCAAAAGCAGATACTCAAACAACCTGATGTGTTGATGCTGCTTTACTTGTTGCGTCAGGGTTATGACTATAATACCCTCAAGGTTAACTGGGACTATTACACTCAACGCACCGACCACACCTATGGTTCCTCACTAGGCCCAGCAATTCACGCAGTTTTAGCTTGTGACCTGAATCAACCCACAGAAGCTTACAATCACTTTCTTCGAGCTGCATTAGTAGATTTAGAAGATGTCAGACTCAACGCAGCTGAAGGAATTCACGCCGCTAGCGCGGGGGGAATTTGGCAAGCTGTAGTTTTAGGGTTTGGAGGTGTGAGAATGACTCAGTTCGGCCCAATGGCTTGTCCTAATCTTCCTCCAAGTTGGAAACGCCTGAAATTTAAGCTGCAATGGCGCAATGAATTGTATGAGTTTGATTTACAACAAGAAGCAGCAATGGCAATGGTGACAGAGGAAGTCTCAGTTCCTGTTTTTGCCAGTTTACAAGCTGCGATGGAATGAATACCGTAGATATACACCAACAAAAGACGAAATATAATTAGGTGGCGATACAAAACCCCACCTAATTTTTTTTGAATTAAGATTAATCTTTGATTGCAAATATCCATAATTACCTATTTACCTATATAGATAGGGTCTAGGCAATTTTTAAAAGTTTAGAATTAACTGTAAACTTTCTCAGAGTTGTTATGACTAAACTAAATTTTGAACCGGGTAAGATTTATGAAATGTTTGATATTAATAACTTGCGAGTTTTATGGCGATTAAAATACCTGGAAACAGTTTTAAATCCAGATAGTAAAGAGATATGTCTACATTTTGAGGAATTGGAATCTTCTACAGAAAAACAAAAAGATATCTACTTGAATCAAAACGATATCTATCAACAGATAGGTGGTATAAATGAAGCAATGGAGTATCAAGTTAGGTATGAGTACTAACTAGAGTACATAAGTACTTTGCGTAAGTCCTACAGAGTAAACCAAAATCGCATCAAGGATTTCATGAAAGCACTATTGCTCTACCCTCGGTTTCCTCAGTCGTTTTGGTCTTATGATCGCTTCATGGAAATTGCTGGACTTAAAGCCGTCCTACCGCCATTGGGGATTATTACAGTTGCAGCCCTCTTGCCACAAGACTGGGAAATTAGATTTTGCGATCGCAATGTTAATCTGGAAACTGACGCTGATTGGGAATGGTGTGATTTGGTAATCCTTTCAGCAATGTTGGTGCAGAAACCAGATTTCCACGCCCTGATTCAAAAAGCGATACGTTTAGGCAAAAAAGTAGCAGTCGGCGGCCCTTACCCTACTTCTGTCCCCCAAGATTCCCTCGACTCTGGAGCGCATTATCTAATTCTAGATGAAGGAGAGTTGACAGTTCCTAAGTTTTTAGCAGCACTAACCCAAGGGAAAGAGCAAGGAATCTTTCGCTCTTCGGAAAAGCCTGATGTCACCCAAAGCCCAAAGCCGCGTTTTGACTTGCTGCAACGGGATGCTTATTTGATGATGGCTGTCCAGTTTTCTCGCGGTTGCCCTTTTAACTGCGAATTTTGCGATATTATTGTTCTCTACGGTCGTAAACCACGGACTAAAGAGCCTCACCAAATCATAGCCGAGCTACAGAATCTTTATGATTTAGGCTGGCGAGGTTCACTCTTTATCGTTGATGACAACTTTATTGGCAATCAACGTAACGTCAAACGCTTCTTGCGAGAATTGATTCCTTGGATGAAGCAGCACAATTACCCGTTCACCTTCATAACTGAAGCTTCTGTGAATTTGGCAGAAGACGATGAACTATTGCAATTAATGAGTGAAGCAGGTTTCTATGCAGTTTTTCTCGGTATTGAAACCCCTGACCAAGATAGCCTACAAGTAACCCAAAAACTACAAAATACTCGCAATCCCTTAGCTGAAGCCTGCCGCAAGATCAACGACGCTGGTATGCTCATCTATGCAGGCTTTATCCTGGGATTTGATGGAGAACGCCCAGGCGCAGGAGAAAGAATTCAAGCTTTTGTAGAACAAACCAGCATTCCTCAACCAATGCTAGGTATCCTCCAAGCTCTACCCAACACAGCCTTATGGAACCGTCTGCAAAAAGAGCAGCGTTTAATAGAGGGTGTTGGCGTGACTGAGGTGGGAGACCAAAACACTTTGATGAATTTTGTCCCTACCCGTCCCGTTGCTGAAGTTGCGAGGGAATATGCAGAAGGCTTCTGGACGTTATATGAACCTAAAAACTATCTCAGACGCTGTTTTCAGCAATGTCTCAGCATTAACTCGCCCTCACAACGAAAGCAGACCATGCAATTTTCTCCCGGTAAGGGGTTGCGCCTCGTTGCTCAGTTAATTTGGCTCCAGGGCTTACGAAGACCAGAAATTCGTTTACAGTTCTGGCAACAACTATGGACGATTTTACGAAGAAAGCCCCAAGTTCTCAATATGTATTTAGGTCTATGCGCCGCAGGAGAACATTTTTGGGAATACCGTACTTTAGCTAGAGAAAGAATTACTCAACAGTTAGGTTATGACCCATTGGAAGTGGTGATACTACCTGATTTTCAATCCTCAATTCAGGAACTTACCCCTTTGAAATAAGTAATTAGTTAGGCGCAAATATTTATAACTATGTAAAGACAAATTAAGTGTAGGGTGTGTTGTCGCGCAGGACAACGCACCGCCAGGAATTAAACATTTATTTAATATGTACATTTAACTAAAGTATGAAAGTCAAAATCCCTTAGCATTTCCAGAAATTTGAACACAGCCGGAATATGTAAAGAATCAGATAGAACAGCTACACCCATGACTCTTTCTAAAGGCTTTGGTAAGCTATAAACTTGTATTTCTGAAGGAATTGGTACAGCTGCTAAACGAGGCAGAATTGCTGCTGTTAATCCTTGATTGACCATGCTGACAATAGTTGAATCTTCTTGAATGTTGCTGGTGGTGTTAATAAAAGATGCTAAATCTTTCAAATGCTGATGAAGAGATTTAGCACAAGGTAGACAAGACAATATTACTGGTGAATATTCAGCGATATCTTCCCAAGTAATTTGATGATGATTAATTTTGGCTTTTGGTGGTAATAAAGCAACGTATTCATCCCGCACAATTTCCCAGGTTTTAAATTCATCGCTAGTGGGTAAATAGGTGACACCAATATCAGCGCGTCCTTCCCGCAAACAATTTTCGACATCTAGATAAGAAAGACATTCAATAATTGTTACACCCACTTCGGGAAATTGTTCGTGAAACTGAGCGATCGCTTTTGGTAATAAATGAGTAGCTACACTGCGAAAAGCCGCTACTCGCACATGACCACCATGTAACCCTTTATGTAGGTTGGCTTCTTGCTGCATCATTTCTAAATGCTGCATCGCTTGGCGGACATGATGTAAAATTCTCTCGCCTGCTGGTGTTAACACAGCACCATGACGGCCTCTAGCAAATAAAGGTACACCCAATTCTTCTTCTAGGGTAGCGATCGCATGACTGACTGCCGGTTGTGTAAGCTGTAATTCTAATGCTGCTTCACTAAAATTACCACACTCTGCTACTGCAATGACGGCGCGAAGTTGGGAAATTTTCATAGGCATTTAATTGTAGAAATAGAAAATGATTCGGTTGCCTATTTGTTCTCTCATGGTTTGAATATTTTGGACTTTATATTTCTTATTCTGACACTTTTGATATTATATAAATCATATTTATAGAAACTATATAAGCCATAATTTGATTACTAATTGAGACATTGTTAAAGTTCTATTTATTGAGCGAATGTCACGAGTAATCTTATGCAAGATGATATCAGATGTCTACAATCTAAAGACATAGAAACACCAAACAGCATACTATTGGGACATAATTCTTGCTGGAGAAAGTTACATAATATTTGGCAAAATCTCTTAAAAATAATACGAGTAAACCCAAATGAAATACAAGTCAGCAAAAAAGTAGACCGTTACGGCAATCAATATTGGTACGCATACGACCCTGTAACAGGTAAATCTTTTGCATCAGGTTCGGAAGTTGACATATCTATGTGGATTGAACAGCTTTACAGGTAATAAAACTATGACAGAGTTTCATTTTGTAAGAGATACCACCAACTCGGTTAATAACTTCACTACCAGGAATTTTTTCCCAGCCAAGTCGTTGATATAAACGCAAGGCTGGGTTTGAACTTCTGGTACTGAGTGAGATTGAAGGATAAACGGTTCTGGCGGTTGCTAACAAATGTTTGAGTAACTGAGTACCAATACCTTGATTTCTGTATTCTGGGAGAACGGCGATCGCCAATTCAGGAGTGCGATCGTCTACGTAACCATATCCCTGATGTTCACTCGTTAGCAACCGCAACCATGCGGCTCCCACTGGCTGATTAGTATTGACTAGGGTAGCCACAAAACCCATATCATCTTTTAATCCCCAGTTTTTTACATATTTTGTCAAATCAGGATGATTCATTGCATCCTGCACAGTTAAATTACCTTCTTCTGCCAGGTGCGCTGCTTCGTAAAGCATTTGCCAAAGAAAAGGCTCTTCTTCTTGTATCAGTGGACGAATTACGTAATTCATACGTCAGATACAACTCACAACTACTCAATTTTTAGGTTAAAAGGCAACCGTGCATAAATGCCTTGGGGGTCGTTCATTCTCTGCAAAATAGCCATTTCCTGTTGCAGTTTTTGAAATTCTATTGTTAGGGGATCATTTGGTTTACTTACTAATTTTTCCACCCCTAACTTATTACTAATTTCTTCAACTGCTCCACCAAAAAGGCGAGCTTCCAAGGAACTTTCTCTGGGATATTCTTGTAATTGCCAATTTTGACCTAGTTTCGCTTCCTTGGCAGCATATTCTATAGCAGCATTTAAACCACCGATTTCATCGACTAAACCTATTTGTTTCGCTGTCACACCAGACCAAACTCTACCTTGGGCAATTTCTGCTACTTTTTGTGTGGGTAATTTGCGACCTTGGGCAACTTTGTTGACGAACATATTGTAAAGGCGGTCAACACTGCGCTGGTAGATTGCTATCTCTTGGGGTGATTTGGGACGGGCAACGGTTTGATTATCAGCATAACGTGCAGTTTTGACGGAATCCCAGGTAATACCATTGTCATTTGCTAGCTTCTGCCCGTTAACTAGCACGCCAAATACACCAATGGAACCTGTAATTGTATTAGGTTCAGCAAAAATGCGATTGGAGTCTGTGGCTATCCAGTAACCACCAGAGGCGGCATAATCACCCATAGATACAACAACAGGTTTGACCTCACGAGTCAGGCGGACTTCTCGCTGCATGACTTCTGATGCTGTGGCGCTACCACCAGGAGTATTGATTCGCAAGACGACTGCTTTGACATTCTCATCTTGCCTGATTTTATTCAAGATTCGGGCAAAGCGATCGCCTCCTATTTGTCCACCTTCACCTTTACCATCGACAATATCCCCTTCTGCGTAAACTACAGCAATCTTATTCTGGGAATTACGTTCTACACCTAGAGATTGTCCAGGTACTTGGGCATATCGACGTAGACTAATTTGAGTAAATGTATTTTCTTTTCCATCGCTACCTGTTAATTTTTTCAGGTCGGCGACTACTTGATCGCTATATACTACTTGATCAACTAAGCCATTGGTTTTAGCTGCTGCTGCCTCTAAGAGTGCCTCATTATCGGCGATCGCTTGTAGTTTTTGTGGACTAATTTTCCGGCTATTGCCAACTGTAGTCCGCCAGTCTCCCCAAACATCGTCTAATAATTTCTGGATTTGTTCGCGGTTCTCTGGACTGAGTTTATCTAATACTAACGGTTCGACGGCTCCCTTAAATTTACCGGCGCGCACAACCTGAACACCAATACCATACTTTTGTAATGCTCCTGATAAGAACATTGGTTGACTACTTAAACCGTTGACCTCTATTCTACCCAAGGGATTAAGGGCTACGGTATCGGCTACTGAACTCAGATAATATTCCTGTTCTCCCCAACCCACACCATAAGCTATTACCTTTTTCCCTGATTTACGAAATTCTTCTAAAGCTTTGCGGATTTCTCTCAGGGAGGCAAAACCTAGATTATTGCTTCCACGACTACCATCTAGGTAGATAGCAACAATCCGGCGATCGCGTCGTGCTTTTTCTATACTATCGAGAACATTGCGGAGTGTCATCCTCTCTTGTGTCACACCGGAGAGTCTGTTTTGCAGTTCTTCGCCAGCGCTGGGTTCCCTATCGGTGATATTCATCGACAAGTCAAACACCACCACTGATTTATCTTTGACTACTGGGCCTGTATTGCTAGAACTAGCAACAGCAAATAATAAAAATAAAAGTCCTGTAGTACTGACACCAGCGAATATAAACAGTCCTAATAAAGTACCTAGTAAGCTGGCAAGGGTTTGTTTAAGGAAGTTAGCCATTAGTTATTTAATCATTGGTCACTGGTCATTAGTCCATAAAAATCATGACAGACTAACTACTCATTTATTGTAGGTGCTGTAAACTGCCAGAGTGTTTTAACTGATGTAAACTGACGTTGCCAGTGCAAAATAATACTGTAGTGATTTCTGCGATTAATACCTCAGCTAAGTCATGCAAGGCGGCTTCTGATTCTACGGCTGCTTGCAGGAAAGGCATAGCTAAACCAGCCATATCTGCTCCTAAGGCGATCGCTTTGGTGACATCAAGTCCATTACGCAACCCACCGGAGGCTATTAAGGGGATATGGGGGGCGATCGCTCTGACACTGGTAATACACTCTGCTGTGGGTATTCCCCAATCTGCAAATGTTTTGCCTAACCGTCGTTGCATCGCGGTTTCTGCCCTTTCCCCCTCTACTTTTGCCCAAGAAGTACCACCCGCACCAGCCACATCAATTGCTTGGACTCCCGCAGCAATTAATTTTTCTGCCATTGCCCCGGAAATACCATTGCCTACTTCTTTCGCAATCACCGGCACAGATAATTTACTGCACAAATTATTTATTTTGTCAAGTAATCCCTGAAAATTCACATCACCCCTTGGTTGAATACACTCTTGTAGGGGGTTGATATGCAAAATCAAAGCATCTGCCTCTAGCATATCTATGATTCGCAGACATTCATCTAAACCATACTTATAGTTAAGCTGTACTGCACCCACATTAGCAAACAGCAACACATCGGTTGCATACTTGCGAATAGCAAAAGTTTCAGTCACCTGGGGTTTCTCTACTGCTACCCGTTGGGAACCCACACCCATCGCCAATTTGTAGTGTTGGGCGAGTTCGGCTAAACGCTGGTTGATAATTCCTGCTTGTTCCGTTCCCCCAGTCATAGAAGAGATTAACAATGGTGCGCCTAAGTCTTTACCGAAAAAAGTCGTGCTGAGATTAATATCGTTGCGGTCTATTTCTGGTAAGCAACAATGGGTGAAGCGATAGCGTTCTAATCCATTGGTAGTTTCACGGAACTGTACGTCTTCTTCTAAGCAGATACGGATATGATCTGCTTTGCGTGATTGGGTTTGAGCCGAGTTGCTAGTGGGTGCGTTCACTGGTGGGTATGATTTATGGCTTGTGATTACTATTGTATAGACATTGACCGAATTTAATTAACTCTTGAGTTACCATTTAACTCTTGTATATGTATTTTTACAAATTAAAATGTATTAAAAAAATCTCCATATTGGAGATAGTTATAAGTCAATAAAATTCTGAGTTTGGTAGTTATTTTGAACAGTCAGTAACTAAAGTAATAGATGAATTTGTAACTTTATTCATAATTGATATTTTACAAAAGTATGTTTAATTAAGAGAGTCTGAATAAACTTAGTAGCCCACTAAATCATGAGGCGATGGGTAACAAACACTCTACGGACACTTAGATTTTCAATAATTAAGCAGGATATTATAGCAAATTATGCTAATAAATATTGCCGTCATATATAGGTTATTATGAAATAGCTAGAGTTTTGATTTTAGGAATAGATATGCTCTCATTACAATCAACACAATAATGAGCAGAAATTATTTTTAAGATAGCGTATCTTTATACAAAATCAAAACTATCAATTAGATATAATTTTGGACGGCTTGCTCGTGTTGATCAAAAAAAGCAGCATGGATAATGTATGAACTGTGAATAAATGTCTGGGCTTAAGTCACCTAGTAATTAATTCTCTTTTCTCAACTCTATCTACACTGAGACTTTTAATCTACTGAATTCTAATTCTAGAGTTATCACTTCATTTTTTGAACATAAGTATACTCCGTAATCATCAATTCATTTTTTTGGTAATACAGACCCAGTTAATTTATTGAAATCACCCAACATCTAACATGAACAAAACACATGAATACCAGTACAAAAAGTTTGCTCTCATTACTGGTGCAGCTAGTGGGATTGGTTATGAATTAGCGTATATTTTTGCTCAAAATAATTACAACCTTGTTTTAGTAGATCGGGTAGAAGAAAAAATTCAAGAAATTGCGGTGACATTCCCAAAAGAATTCGGTATTTTTGTCAAATCTATTGTCAAAGATTTATCTAAACCAACATCTCCTGAAGAAATTTTTCTAGAGTTACAACAAGAAAATATTAAAGTTGATGTGCTGGTTAATAATGCTGGATTTGGTACTTATGGATTATTTAATGAAACTAACCTGACGGATGAGTTGGAAATGCTCCAGGTAAATGTGGTATGTACTACCCATTTAACTAAACTATTCCTGAAGAATATGGTTAAGCAAGGTGACGGTAAAATCTTAAATGTCTCTTCGGCTGCGGCTTTTCAACCAGGCCCTTTGATGGCAGTTTATTTTGCTACTAAAGCCTATGTCTTATCTTTTTCAGAAGCACTGGCTAATGAATTGAATGGTACAGGTGTCACTGTAACAGTTCTTTGTCCAGGAACAACACAGTCTGCCTTTCATGAAAGAACGGGGATGGCTGATTCTAAGCTGGTCAAGGGTAAAAGGATGATGGATGCAGCAACGGTAGCTCATATTGGTTATGATGCTTTGATGCAGGGCAAAACTATCGTTATTCCTGGTTTAATCAATAAAATATTCGCCAAAAGCATAAGATTTATCCCCAGAAATTTAGTCACTAAAATTGTCAGAAGTATGCAAGAAGATAAATAATTACAGGGAAATAAGGTTTATTTAATTCATGTTTAGCAAGAAAGGGGTTGACTCTCTAGCTGACTGGAGAGTTCACAATGAAATTAGAAAATCATTTTGGAGATGATATCTAGATGCAACTCCCTTCTCTCAAAAATAGCTTTTTGGCGTTTAGCTTTGTAGTGGTGACATCCCTAACAGGTGGAGTTTTGACTGCTTGTTCTACAACTTCTCAAGCCGAAAACAAAAACCCCGAAACTACTACAACTGATATCAGTAATCATCAGCATTCCCATCACAGCATGGAAATGGATTTAGGGCCAGCAGATGCTAACTACGATTTGCGATTCATCGATGCCATGATTATGCACCATCAAGGGGCAGTGGACATGGCAAAGGACACACAACAGAAGTCCAAACGCCCAGAAGTCAAAAAGCTAGTAGATGATATTATCAAAGCCCAAAACCAAGAAATCTCTCAAATGAAGCAGTGGCGAACAGCTTGGTATCCCCAAGCAGGAGATCAGCCAATGGCTTATGATGCCAAAATGGGTCACATGATGGCAATGTCATCTCAGCAACAACAAGCCATGATGATGAGTCTGGACTTAGGTAATGCTGATGCCGAATTTGATTTACGCTTTATTAACGCGATGATTCCCCATCATGAAGGAGCTGTAGTGATGGCGCAAGATGCTTTGCAGAAGTCTCAACGCTCGGAAATTAAAAACTTAGCTCAAGCAATTATTAAAGAGCAGGAAGGTGAGATTAAGCAAATGCAACTGTGGCAAAAGAATTGGTATAACAAGTAACATTATTTTCGGTAATAAAAGTTATCAACAAAAAGCGATCGCCCAACTCTAAATCAAGCGATCGCTTTTTTGTGGAGGTTAAAGAATTAGAGATGAGAAAGTTAGTCAGTATTACTATTGGTTCCTCACAAATTCCTCATAATTATTATTTTAGTATTTAGGTATAGCTACTTACAGGTTGATTCTACAACTAATTGATATGGACAGTTATCTAGATTTAATCCACAGAGATAGCCTTTTAAATTCATTGAGTTTAGAACATCTGAGAATTTTTGAAGCAACCGTAAGACACAGAAGTTTTACCCGTGCAGCCGCAGAATTATTCACTACGCAGCCTTCGGTATCACGTCATATTAAACAGCTAACTGAAACAATTGGTCTGCCATTATTTGAGTATGTAGACAACCGTATTCATTTAACAAAAACTGGAGAGGAACTTTTAGTAATTTATCAGGAAATATTTCAGCATTTAGAAAATTTTGAAAACAAGGTGATTGATTTAAAAGATATAAAACATGGTCAATTAAAGGTTTCTGCTGTCAAAACAACTAAGTATGTTATTCCGAAGTTGCTGCTACCATTTTGCGAACTTTATCCTGATATCAAAATTTCCCTGGAATTTACCAACCATGAAGCGTTATTGACAAGGATACAAAAAAACTTGGATGATTTCTATATTCTTGGCTATCCGCCAACAAAAGAAGATATGGAAGTCAAACCATTTCTCGATAATTTTCTGGTAGTAGTTGCTCCATCAAATCATCCTCTTATTAATAAATCTCATATTTCTTTGGAAAGTTTAGCAGCAGAACAATTGATTATGCGAGAACAAGGTTCAGAAACTCGCATGGCTGTAGAGATGTTGTTTGCTGAACATGGAATGAAAATGCAAATTAAATTAGAGGTTAATAGCAATAATGCAACTAAACAAGCCGTGTTAGGAGGTTTAGGTATTACAGTTTTATCGATACATAGTTTAAATCCTGAATTACAACAAAATCAATTATCCGTTTTAAATGTGGAGGGATTTCCAATTATTCAGCAGTGGAAGATAATCTATCACAAGAATAAGTGGTTGTCTCCTATTGTTAATACTTTTTTAGAATATTTACAGAAAGAATGTGTAGGGAATAGATGTGAGAATTTCTCACTCAGTCCCAATAACTCTTTTAAGTCATGCTAATACTATTATTTCTCAGGAAATTATTAAATGTATAAAGTATGCCCAGGGTATAAAAGATTGTCTGTCTTTAGTTAGAGCCAATAATACCTAGTTATCGATATTCTAAGTAAATAAGGAGACGAATTAATACATCTGATAAAAACACAGGTAGTTAGTTTATCTGTGTTTTTTGGTGTTTGGACGTTTCCATATTCTAGGTTGTAAGCTTGCGCTACCCTAGAAGGCAAATAGGTTAAACCTTCATTTAAGGGGTGAATATGTCAGAATTGATTCAAGCAATCTTAAATAGTGAAGAAAAGAATGATTTGCGTGCTTTTATTAGTGAGTTACGTCAGCAGGAGAAAAATTACTTGCTACGTAATGATATCTTGAATGTGTATGGTGAATATTGCTCTAAGTCCCAGAAACCAGAGACGTTTTATAAGTTTTCCAATCTTGGTAAACTAATTTACTATACTCAAGAAATCATTCAAGAAGATTCCAATTTTTGTTTCATCATTCGTCCTAAGATTGCTGATCAAGAAGTATATCGACTCACCGCAGATTTAGATGTGGAATCGATGACAGTGGAGGAACTGCTAGACCTGCGCGATCGCCTAGTCAACAAATTTCATCCCAATGATGGTGACCTACTAGAATTAGATTTCGGCCCCTTCTATGACTACACCCCAACCATCCGCGACCCCAAGAATATTGGTAAGGGTGTGCAGTTTCTCAATCGTTATCTATCTAGCAAACTCTTTCAAGACCCCAAACAATGGCTGGAAAGCTTATTCAATTTCTTGCGCCTGCATAATTACAATGGCATTCAGCTACTCATAAACTATCAAATTCAATCACAACAACAATTATCCCAACAAGTTAAAAAAGCGCTCAATTTTGTCAGCGATCGCCCCAACGACGAACCCTACGAACAATTTCGCCTGCAATTGCAAACTATGGGTTTTGAGCCTGGTTGGGGTAACACAGCTTCTCGTGTACGGGATAGCTTAAACATTTTGGATGAATTGATTGACTCTCCAGACCCCCAAACCCTAGAAGCCTTCATCTCTCGTGTCCCGATGATTTTTAGAATCGTCCTAGTGTCAGCTCACGGTTGGTTTGGACAAGAAGGGGTTTTGGGTCGTCCTGATACTGGTGGTCAGGTGGTTTACGTTCTTGACCAAGCGAAGAATCTAGAAAAGCAACTGCAAGAAGATGTCATACTCGCTGGTTTAGATGGGTTGAACGTCCAACCCAAAGTCATTATTCTCTCTCGCTTGATACCCAACAGTGACGGTACTCTTTGTAACCAAAGGTTAGAAAAAGTCCACGGTACAGAAAACGCCTGGATTCTGCGTGTACCTCTGCGGGAATTCAACCCCAATATGACGCAAAATTGGATTTCCCGATTTGAGTTTTGGCCCTACTTAGAAACCTTCGCCGTTGACTCAGAACGAGAATTATTGGCAGAATTTCAAGGCAGACCAGATTTAATCGTGGGTAACTATACTGACGGGAACTTAGTCGCGTTTCTGTTGGCGCGACGGATGAAAGTTACCCAATGCAACATCGCCCATGCTTTAGAAAAATCCAAATACTTGTTTAGTAACCTTTACTGGCAAGATTTGGAAGATAAATATCACTTCTCTTTACAGTTCACTGCTGATTTAATTTCGATGAATGCGGCTAATTTCGTTGTCAGCAGCACCTATCAAGAAATTGTTGGTACACCGGATAGTGTAGGACAGTATGAGTCTTACAAATGCTTCACCATGCCGGAACTGTACCATGTAGTGAACGGGATTGAATTATTTAGTCCCAAATTTAATGTCGTACCGCCTGGGGTGAATGAAAATTCCTACTTCCCCTTCACACGCACTGAAGATAGAGTAGAAAACGATCGCGATCGCCTGGCGGAAATGCTGTTTACCTTAGAAGATTCTAGCCAAATCTTCGGCAAACTCGACGATCCAACCAAGCGCCCTATTTTCTCAATGGCGCGACTTGACCGCATTAAAAACCTCACAGGTTTAGCAGAATGTTTTGGTCAAAGTAAAGAATTGCAAGAACATTGCAACTTAATTTTAGTTGCAGGTAAGTTGCGTGTTGAAGAATCAGGCGATAACGAAGAACGGGATGAAATCGTCAAACTTTACCACATCATTGATGAATACAATCTACATGGCAAAATTCGCTGGCTAGGTGTACGCCTATCCAAAAATGACTCCGGTGAAATTTATCGTGTCATTGCTGATCACCAGGGTATTTTTGTGCAACCAGCATTATTTGAAGCCTTTGGTTTGACAATTCTGGAGTCAATGGTTTCTGGATTACCAACATTCGCCACTCAATTTGGGGGGCCATTAGAAATTATTCAAGATAAAGTTAATGGCTTTTACATTAACCCCACAAATTTAGAAGAAACCGCCACAAAAATTATTGATTTCGTCACCAAATGTGAGCAAAATCCCAACTATTGGAATACAATTTCTCAGCAAGCTATTGACCGAGTATATAGTACATATACTTGGAAAATTCATACAACCAAGCTATTAACCTTAGCCCGAATTTATGGCTTCTGGAACTTTACCTCCAAAGAAAACCGTGAGGATTTGTTGCGCTATCTTGAGTCTTTGTTTTACTTAATTTACAAACCCAGGGCGCAACAACTACTAGAACAGCACAAGTATCGGTAACTAGTCATTAGTCATTAGTCATTATTTTTTGCTTTTGACTATTGACTATGGACTTTTACCTATCTTGTCAAAGAGTTCCAAGTATTGAAGCCTACTACCCCATCTACTGCGAGATTGCGCTGAACTTGAAAAGCTTTGACAGCAGTTTCTGTCAGCGCACCAAAATTTCCATCTACTCTAATAGCGTAACCCTTAGCTACTAATAACCGTTGTAAAGCCCGCACAGCAACACCAGAATTACCAAAACGTAATGTTGGTAAATTTCGGCGGATAGTAGACCTTCTAGCAATCACAATATCGTTACGAAACTGCTGGGCTATAAGACCTGGTTCACGGGGAAATTTGACCTTGACGGCTTGAAAATTTTTGAACTCATCCACGCTATATAAGTCTTTTGCTAGAACCTTTTGTGTTTTTTTTATGAGAAATTTGTAATTTTCCGGTTTGTAATTCGCTTTAATAGTTGAGTAACTTTCATTAAGCTGCGTGAATTCAGGTGGCGTGATTTTTGCATTTGATATTAACTGATACGATTCACCCTGTGTTGAGTTTTTCACGCCATTGTCGAGCTGAATTGCAGGCTGTTTCAGTACAATAGACGTAGAAGCTTGTTTTGTTGCTAATACGCCCGTCATCAGCAAGACAATTTCATTCATGGTAATTGATGTGACTATCACCCATAATTCCTTTCACGGAAAAAAATAATTATTCCGGAATAAGACGTACTTAAATGTCATGAGTTAAATTTGGAGCCATAGCAAATAATTCAGAATTTTATAGCTAAATTCTGAATATATTATCCCTTCTGTCTTCTGAGTCATTACTCTGGTTAATGAACCAGGTTTTAATCTGTTTTAAGTCTTGTTTTGCTACTTCATAGGGTTTAAAAAAAGAAAAGGACATTTATCTAGATGTTCAAGAACAATAAACTCTAGATACAAAGAAATTTATTCCACCCTAAGCGGTATATATCCAGAGGGAATTTGGCAATTGGAGATGTACAAATTACTTATATTGCAATCAAGGTATTAATAAGTACTTTTAGTCATAAAAATAATGTCAAATTTAGTACTTTATTCTACTTTTTGCCAGATAAAGAGGAAGATAGAAATAAAAAGCGATCGCTATCCATCAAGTAAAAGATCATAGCGATCGCTGGTAAGCTTAATTTTGGCTAGATGCTACCCAATTCCACTGATAGCCGGGTGAAAGTAAAAAGCGAACCCTAGTACTGCATAAGCAGCTAAAAGTAATGTGCCTTCCAACCAGTTGGATTTACCATCAGAACTGATGCTGTTGGCAATTAGCACCGATACGACTACAGCCACTAACTCAAAGGGTTGAAAATCTAAATCCATTGGCTGACCAAGTATCCACCCAGCAATAACTAATACTGGGGCGACAAATAAGGCAATCTGCATACTTGAACCCACCGCCACGGAAACGGAGAGATCCATTTTATCTTTCATGGCGACGGTAACGGCTGTGGCGTGTTCGGCGGCGTTACCGACGATGGGAACTAGTATCACCCCAGTAAATAGTGCTGTTAAACCTAACTGGGATGTAGCGACTTCTAGCGCATCGACTAATAATTCTGACTCCACAGCTACAAGCAGAGTACAAACTAACAGCACACCAGACCACAAAAACATATTGGGTTTGGGGTGAGGATTTTCCTCTGTTTCTATTTCCGCGATACCCACATCATATAGATAGGCGTGGGTTTTCATGGAAAATAACAGCGTTAGGGCATAAACCAAAATTAATACTACAGCAACAGCTACAGATAAATATTGTAGGGTTTCTTCCCCTATTCCCTTGGCTGTGTAGTTCATTGCCGTGGGTAGCAACATGGCAATGACTGCTAAATTCATGGCTGAAGCATTTACCCTAGCCACAATTGGCTGAAAAGTTTGTTCTTTGTAGCGCAGTCCACCTAACAACATGGAAAGACCCATGACCAGCAGCAAGTTACTAATAATGGAACCAGTGATGCTGGCTTTAACGACATTCACTAGCCCGGCGTTTAAGGCTACTAAAGCAATAATTAATTCCGTTGCGTTACCAAAGGTGGCATTTAACAATCCCCCTAGCGTCGGCCCGACAACTACAGCGATTTCTTCGGTCGCTGCACCCATCCAGGCCGCTAAGGGCAGAATTGCTAAGCCTGCGGTGATGAAAACAATCAAGTCTCCCCACTCTAAATAGTGTGCTGCTAGAGAAACGGGGATAAATAGCAATAGGACGAGAAAAAAAAGGTTTTTGCCTGACATTTGTTACTTTTAGTTGAGCGATCGCTCACATTGTTCTGTGATAAATCAAAATATACAAAGAGTTGACAATCAGACTCTAGGATACTCTCAAGTGTGTGTAAACTTGCTCAGGAATTATACCGTTCGTGCTTTGGTTCGACATTTGTAAACTAAGATTGCAATTTATCAATATTCCGCAATCTTTTGTTGCAAAACTATTAAATGGCAGCGTAATTTTACACCCGAAAATAGGTTTAAATATTAAAAGACAATTAAGTTTTTCATTGGCATTCCCAAAGACAAAACCCTTAACTGAATACCAAATTGAAACAAAAATGCGACAGTTTGATTCGCACAACCCAGCTATAGGAATTAATTACCATATCCAAAATCCACAATCTAAAATAGTACGAGGCGTTGTTCAATGGCTGACAATTTTGTTACCTTGAAAATACAGCTTGAAAATAACGCAGATTTATTACCATAGTGAGACAGTTTTTTTCAGAATTCAGCTGTATCCTGTATCCATTAGTTTTTCTCTATACCGGATTTTGTATTCAAATCGTTGTAGAAAGATTTGACTCAAGTATCTCCGGCATACGTATAAGTTTTTTGAGTTGGAATAAATATACATGACATCTGCTGAAATGCCAGTTACCCCTGGCGCAATATCAACAGCCCAGATAACAGCCAAAGATACTCACCAAAGCGATCCCCGAAATCTAGCTACAGGTGTGTATGTGACGGTGCATGGTCACTTTTACCAGCCACCAAGAGAAAACCCTTATCTAGACTCAATTGAACGCCAACCCAGCGCTGCGCCCTTCCATGATTGGAATGAGCGCATCCACTGGGAATGTTACCGTCCCAACGCTTTTGCCAGGATCTTGAATGACCAAGGCGAAGTGACGGGGATCGTCAATAATTACGAATATATGAGCTTTAACATCGGCCCAACGCTGATGTCTTGGCTCGAACGGTATGATCTGGAGGTTTATCAACGGATTTTGGAGGCGGACGCGAAAAGCTGTCAACGTCTGCAAGGTCATGGGAATGCGATCGCGCAAGTCTATAATCACATCATCATGCCCTTGGCGAACGAACGGGACAAACGTACCCAAATTCGCTGGGGTAAAGAAGACTTCCGCAGCCGCTTTGGACGTGATCCCGAAGGAATGTGGTTAGCAGAAACAGCCGTAGATTATGCAACCTTAGAAGCTTTAGTTGCCGAAGGTATTCGCTTTATTGTCTTGGCACCATCACAAGCGCAAAGATGTCGTCCTTTCCCTTCAGAAAATGATCCCCAGCCAGAATGGTACGAAGTTGGTGGTAGTCAGATTGATCCCACCCGTCCTTATCGTTGCTATTTGAAGTCTAGACTGAGCGCTAAATCTTCACTTCTTAGTTCAATAAAAGACAAATCGATTGCAGAGACCAATCCCCAATCTCTGCAAGAATTACCTTATATAGACATATTTTTCTATGATGGCCCCATCTCACGAGACATGGGCTTTAGTGATGTTGTCTATAACTCTCACCACTTTGCCGGACGGATTGGTTCAGCAGTGCGTGGGGATCATCGTCAATCACAATTGATATCTGTAGGTACAGATGGAGAAACCTTCGGACATCACAAAAAAGGCACAGAAAAAACTATCGCCTATGCCTTTATCAAAGAGTTTCCCAGCCAAGGTTGGACAGTCACAAACTTTGCTCACTACCTCAGCCTAAGTTCTCCTACTTGGGAGGTAGAAATCAAGCCTGTAACAGCTTGGAGCTGCGCCCACGGTGTGGATAGATGGCAAGAAGACTGTGGTTGCGGTGGCGAAGGTGGTATTTGGCATCAAAAATGGCGGCGGCCGTTGCGGAATGCCTTAAATTGGCTGCGGGATCAGTTAGTAGAGGTATTTGAGGAATATGGTAATCAATTATTCCGCGATCCCTGGCAAGCAAGAGACGAGTATATTCAAGTAATCCGTGATCGCTCTCCTGCCAATATTAGCCGTTTTCTCTCCCGTCATCAAACCCATAAACTCACCGCCGCCGAACAAGTAGACGCTTTGCGCTTGTTAGAAATGCAGCGTCACGCCTTATTTATGTTCACCAGTTGCGGTTGGTTTTTTGAAGAACTATCACGCCCCGAAGGAACCCAGATTCTCCGCTACGCCGCCCGCGCCTTGGAACTGGCTGGAGATGTCGCCGGTGTGCAGCTAGAAAAAGGCTTCCTCAAACGTCTGGGTTTAGCCCCTAGTAATGTAGACTCGTTCAAACACGGTGGAGAAGTTTATCGTCAACTTGTACAAACTGCCCAAATCAGTTTTAAACAAGTAGCCGCCCATTACGCCATTTCTTCCCTATTCAACAATCAAAACTCCCAACCTAACCCTGTTGTCCCGACACGTTTAAACGCGGCTTCACAACAACCAAAACTCAACACTCACCAAAAGCGGGTTTATTGCTACACCGTCAATGAGATAGATTACCAACTGCAACGGATGGGATCATTAACTCTAGCAGTTGGTAATTTAAAACTCGTGTCGGAAATTACCTGGGAAAGCGAAAACTTAGTATTTGCCGTGCTGCATTTAGGCGGTTGGGATTTCCACTGCTGCATTCAATTATTTACCGGACGACGTGACTACAGCCAATTGAAAGAAAAGCTGTTTGCATCACTACAACAAGCTAGCGCCGCCCAAACTATCTTGGCGATGACACAGATATTTGGTAACGAAACTTTAAGCTTGCAAAATCTATTTGCTGAAGAACGTCATCGAATCATGCGGTTACTAAGTCAAGAAACCCTGACACGGCTAGACCAGCTATATACTCAGGCATACCGTGATAATTATGGTGTGTTGATGGCGTTTCACCGGGATGAACTCGCCGTACCGCAAGAACTGCAAGTGGCGGCGGAGATTGCTTTAGGATATCGCTGTATGACAACATTGCGATCGCTAGAGCAAGACATCACCGAACCGCAACTGAGTTGGAATCACGTAGTAGAATTAGAAGCGATCGCTACTGAAGCTAAACATCTGCGTTGTCGCTTAAATATTCCTGAAGGTAAGCAGATGCTAGAGCAGCTAATTCTGCGCCTACTCTGGAAATTACTACACGATGCCAACGGCAGTTTTGCCACAGATATACAATGCTTAGAACGGCTAATTAATGTTAGCTATGAATTAAATATCGGCATTTCTTTACATCAATCTCAAGAACTGTACTTCAGTTGTCTGCAAAGTCAAATAGTACCTCTGTGTCTAACTACTCAAGCTAATAAAGAAGACATACATCAGTGTCTACAACTGCTTAAATTAGGGCAGAAATTAGCAGTTGATGTCAGTGCAATTCTGAGTCAATTAAAGTAAGAAAGCCAAAAATTCCCAACTCCCGAATTTATTCAATAAATCCGGGAGTTTATTTTTTACAATTACGAATTAATTCATATTTGGGCGTTCTTCACAATGGTAAGGATAAAGCCACTCACACTTAAATAGTCCACCAGATTTTTTCTCAAAAAATGTCCCAGCATGACGACTTTTAGATATATTTATGCCTGCTTTTGTTTTAATCTCATATAGCCAAGGGAAGGCTGCTATTAAAGCAGCTATGATAGCGAAAGAATAAAAAACTCTGGTTTTAAAGTTGTGGGGTTTACGGGAGTTGCTGTTACGGTTTTGAGGCATAAGTCTAAAACTGACAGTTAATCCAAGCCTTCATGTTAGCTTAAATCTCAAAATGTCGCCGGAAGCGTGGGTCAAGTTTGTCAGTCTTGCGTTGGTTGCAGGTAAAACACAAAGTATGTAAATTACTCATATCATTTTGACCACCACGAGCCAGAGGGATTATATGGTCAATACTTAAGTCAGTTTCCAAACCTGTTTTACCACAACTTTGACATTGATATTTGTCCCGTTGAAATACATATTTTCTAACTTCTGGCGGTATGCGAATCCGAGGAGTTTTATTCATGATTTTATTCATTAATCATGCGACGTAAATCATCAAGCGGCGATTCAGTTTCATTAACAATAGATTCATCAGGAATAAATTCTATAGTTACTTTGATTCTTAATTTTCCTGTTTGCCAACCTTTAGAAGCAGGCTTTAATACTTCACAATCTACACCTTCATCAAACCATTTATGAGTATATCTATAAAATTTATTTCCCACCAAATAACCACCAGTGTCTATAGATATACCATAGGAATTTAAAGCATTATGTAATTCCTGCGCTAACTGCTCAGAAAAAGCTTTTTTAATTCCTTCCTTCACCTGAACAATTTTAAATACCTTATCTTTAACAGATAAAGCATCATTATCATTACAATTACTAAGATTAAAATTTTCTTCCATCACAGCATAGGTAATCAAACGTATCTTATAATCACAAAAAAGCCCGCCCGCGCGGACTTTACAAAACCCTACATCCTAAACCTGTACCACCCCATCTAACAACCCATCAGAAATAATCACACCATTAGTAGCCGCAATCTGATCAACAACACCTAACTCACCAAGATTAATCAAAGGTAATAAATGGTCATATAACTGCATGGCTTGTAAGCAACTATTAATATTAGCAACCGCCGAATTATACACATCAATCTTTCCTTTTATCACATCCAGCAAACGGTTATTATTAGCAATTTTCTCCTCCGCTTCTTGTTGCAAAGTTTCCTCTAAATAAACCCTCGCTTGTGAGTATTGCTGTAAAATCTCATCTCCTTGTTTTTCCGCCATCGGTAACAATTGATTTTTGAGTATCTGATTAATAGTTTGACGAAAAGTTTTGCGGATAGTATGAGAAACCTTTGGCTCAAAATCTAACTTTAATAATTGCCTAATTGCTGGTTCTGCTTCCACCATACTTTCACTATCATAACTTTGAGAAGTTTGCAGCAAAGTTTGACGAAATTGATATATAGAAAAAGTGTCCTCATCATAAAATTTAGGACTTTCTCTGACAAAGCGATCGCATTCTACACTAGCTGCATCTACTAAAGATTGAGTCACACGTTTTTCTAAAGCTTTTAGCTCTTGTTCAATCCCCGCATCATTACCCAGCAAACGATACAACTGACGATAATATTCTGATTTGCGGATTTTGGTCATGAATCTTTGGAAGAAATTATTAACTACTTCCTGAGAAGAAACTATTAAAATATCTTCTAATTGATTCGCTAAATAATAAAACGCTTCTACTAAAATTGCTAATAACGGTGCTGTAGCATTGCGTGGATGACTGAGAGTTGCACGGCGATAAGCATCAGCTACAGAAAAAGTATCTAACAACTCATCTAACCGACGAATCATCCGCGATTGTAATTGCCGAAAATCAGCTTCAAACTCATCACAAGAATTATTAATTACAAGATTAATTTCCTCTGTAATATGTTGATTAAAATCCTTACCAACTTGTTGTAACTGCTGATTTAGACGTTGTAATTCCTGTGCCTTCATCATCTCAATTTCACGCGGCTGACTATCTAAGTCACGATGCAAAGTCTGATAATGTTTTTTCAGTTTAATACAAATATCTTCCAAGTCATCAGCTAGATTTTTAAAAAGCTGTGGACGCTTTTCTTCAGTTAAGTAACGTGTAATAGCTGCGCGAAATTCCTCAATTCCACTATCTTGAATCAATTGATTAATTAAAGGCGTTCCCTGTTCACCTAAAATCCGCACATAATTTTGATTTGGTGTTTCAAAACCATTAAGAGAAATCCGAAAATGGCTAGAGGCTAACTTACCGGAACTTACACAATAGTTATTAAATGCGTAAACAAACTGTGGTGTTTCTTCATTCCCATTTAAACTTTTGGCGCTTTCTCCAAAGATAGAATCTAAACCAAATCTATCTTGAATACTCGTCTGTTTAACTTGACTCCCATAAAAACCGAGTAATCCACTGGTTTTGTAAACTCGGCTGGTATCCCGAAACTGCCCATTGATTAAATCATCCAATCGTTGCCTTAGCTGGGTATTATACCAAGTTTCATCGATGCGATTGAAGACATAAAACACTCGATCGCGTATTCCCCCATTTTGCCGCATCTTTTCCAAAAGTTCCGTTTCTTCCTTCGTCATATCACCAGCCGAAGCAGGTTTTAACACACAAACCACCGCCGAAGTATCAGGATGTTGTATCTTTGTATAGGTTAGTTGTGCATCCTTCTCCACTGGTGCATCAATACCAGGGGTATCGATAATCACATTCCCATCTTGCAACAGAGGATGGTTGCAATAATATTCAATCTGCTTTAAAACTGCACTATTACTACCACGCCGTGCATATCCAGCCGCTTCTTTGAGATTGGAAAAATTAAAATGTTCCATCGAATATGTAGCATTATTTACCGTATGAATATATTGACGGTTCGCCTCATATCCTTGCAGCAATAATATTAATGCTTTAGCTTGTTTTCCACGTTCTGATTTACTCTCACCACCCTCATGCTGAATAATCGCTTCACAGCCTTGATGTAATAAGCTAACGACTTCAGCCTCATTAATATTAAGTACTGTTGTAAATCCTAACTGTTGACACAGGGAAGTTGCTTGTTCTCGAATTTCTACCTCACTCAAAAAAGTTAAAACTACCCGTTCCTTATCTAATTCTGCATAATCAATTTTGCACTCTGTACCTGTAGCGTGTCCTTCTGCACTGTATAGCAATTCCCGTTCTAACAGCGCATTAATCAGCATTGATTTACCTGCACTAAACGCACCAGCAAACACAATTTCAAACTTAGGAGAAATCGCTTTAGCTAGAGAAGTTTGTACAGATGTAACTTCTTGCGATCGCAAAGATGATTCTTGCTGTAAAAGTTTTAGTATGACCTCGACTTGTTCTTTTAAATTGTCACACTGAAAAAGCAAACCTGACATAAAAGCACCTATAAGCTTCTATGTAAAATTTACCAAAAATTTTATACTAAAACTTCCGTATTAATACTTGCAAAAAATAAGTAGATACAAGCAGATAAATGTTTATCCTACTCAAGTTCTTTGACTACTTCCCCACAGAGCCTACTGGCGTAGCAAACTTTAAATAGCACATAAAACATAGTTCTTGTGGGATGGGTATCTTGCTCATCTAATCTACCACTTTCAGTAGTCCCTTTTGCAAAGCAGTAAATACTCGGCTGATTTGCTGTCGTTCAGCTTCGTTTAAGCCCTCTTTTGAGAGTAATGTAGACATTAATAACTGCTGGTCACGGCGGGAGATTCTGCCAATAGCAAATATACGCTCAAAAACTGTTTCTAAAGAGATTTGGGTAGAGGGGCTAGTAATTTGCATATTCCTCACCAAAATTTATGTTTTTTTAAAATTTATACTTTTCAAAATAACAATTTTCTATGAAGTCTGACATTCGTAGCCATACGGAATGACTAATGCTTAATACTTGTGAGTTTAATGCCTCCTATGATACTGGCCTTTTCGGTAAAATAACTTGGCAGTTCAGTAAGCAACAGTTTAAGTCTTATGGCTCATGCACAGATTGGGATTATTGGTGGCAGTGGCCTCTATAAAATGGAAGCCCTTAAAGATGTAGAAGAAGTAGAAATTCAAACGCCCTTTGGTTCGCCTTCGGATGCGTTAATTTTGGGAACGCTAGATGGAACAAGAGTAGCTTTTTTAGCACGCCACGGTCGTAATCATACGTTGTTACCCTCAGAGTTGCCCTTCCGTGCCAATATTTACGCAATGAAACAATTGGGCGTGGAATACTTAATTTCGGCTAGTGCAGTAGGTTCCTTGAAAGAAGAAGCTAAACCACTGGATATGGTAGTCCCGCATCAGTTTATTGACAGGACAAAAAATCGTGTTTCTACTTTTTTTGGTGAAGGTATTGTCGCTCATATTGCCTTTGGCGACCCAATTTGTCAAAGTTTAGCTGGAGTATTGGCTGATGCGATCGCATCCTTAAATTTACCAGATGTTACACTCCACAGAGGCGGTACTTATGTTTGCATGGAAGGGCCAGCATTTTCCACGAAAGCAGAATCAAATCTTTATCGCAGTTGGGATGCCACAATTATTGGCATGACTAATTTACCAGAAGCCAAGTTAGCTAGAGAAGCAGAAATTGCCTACGCAACTTTGGCACTGGTGACAGATTATGATTGTTGGCATCCAGGTCACGATAGTGTAACTGTGGAAATGGTAATTGCTAATTTGCAGCGCAATGCAGTTAATGCTCAAAAAGTGATTCAAGAAACAGTGCAGCGTTTAAGTAAAAATCCCCCACCTAGTGAGGCTCATTCGGCTTTGAAATATGCGATTTTGACAAATTTAGAGAAAGCACCAGAGTTGACAAAAGAGAAGTTGGGGTTATTGTTACAGAAGTATTTGTAGGGACTTCCAGATAAAAAATATCCAAGTAGGTTGGGTGCGCTACTTGCAAGAAAACTTAGCTGTACCAAGAAATTATTCATACTGACGCACCCAACTAACCGTCAATTTGGAATAATTGATTTTTTGGTGTTCCCGTAATCAACGTGAGTTCGATAAATTCGGAATAACCCCTCTCCATAGAGCGTTCGCGTAGCGTGTGCTTTGCACTCATTCTCGTAGAGTACCTCTCCCCGACGCGGGGAGAGGCTTAAAACCCTAAATCTTTGGTACTCAGTTATATATTTTTAGCCCCTTCCCTACAAGGGAAGGGGTTGGGGTTAGGTTCCGTCGAACTCACGTTAATCAACGTAGAGACTTAGCAACGCTAAGTCTCCTACAAAAAAATAAAATTAGGTATGCGCTGCATTCCTAATTCTAGAAATTGAGCTATGAAAAATGTTTAACCGAATCTGCCGCTAACGTAATCTCTGGTAGCTTCTTGTTGGGGATTATTGAAAATTGATTCTGTGGCGTCGTATTCTACCAAATAGCCTGTACGACCGCCTCCTTCTGAAGTTTTGACGTTGAAAAAGGCTGTCATGTCAGAGACACGGGCAGCTTGCTGCATATTGTGAGTAACGATCACAATAGTGTACTGCTCTCTGAGTTCGTGAATTAGTTCTTCTACACGTAGGGTAGATACAGGGTCTAACGCAGAGCAAGGTTCATCCATAAGTATAATCTCTGGTTGAACAGCGATCGCCCGCGCAATACACAAACGTTGTTGTTGTCCACCAGACAAAGATGTACCGCTTTGGCGCAATTTATCTTTAACTTCATCCCACAAAGCAGCTTGTCGCAAACTCCTTTCGACTAATTCATCAAAATTACCTTTGTAGCCATTGATTTTGGCACCAAAAGTAATGTTGTCATAAATTGTCTTAGGAAATGGGTTTGGTCTTTGAAACACCATCCCAATTCTCCGGCGCACTACTACCGGATCAATATCTTGTGCGTATAAGTTCTTATCGTAAAAGAAAACTTTACCTTCTGCCCGGAATGATTCGATTAAGTCGTTGAGACGGTTATAGCATCGCAGCAATGTACTTTTACCACAACCAGAAGGGCCAATAAAGGCTGTTACCTTATTTTTGGGTATGTCCATCCAGATATTCTGCAAAGCCAAGAACTTACCGTAGTAAACGTTCAAGTTTTCTGTCCGTAAAACAGTTTGGGTGTCATTCACTGTACTAGTGTTAGTAGCCATAATTTAGTGTAGTGTAGATTTTTGCTATCAAGAACTGTATTTGAGATACAGTTGCACTAAGATTTTCGGTGAGTTTCTAGCAGAAAAATTCTGGCAAATTCCCTGATGCTAGAACTTTCTCTGCCGACTGAAGTACCGAGCCGTAATACTAAACAACAGCACAATTGATAATAAAACCAAAGCTGCGGCCCAAGCCAAAGACTGGGAAGCCTTATAAGGAATAATCGAGAAAAAGTAAATCAACACTGGTAGAGTTGCCACAGGTTCCCAAACATTCCCAGCCCAGAAATTATTATTAAAGGCAGTGAACAGCAACGGAGCCGCTTCCCCAGATGCACGAGCAACAGATAAAACAACACCAGTAACAATTGAAGTCAAAGCTGCTGGTAAGACAATTTGGACAACGGTTTCAAATCTGGTCGCACCAATACCCGTTGATGCCAACCTTAGATCGTTAGGTACTAACAACAAAGCTTCTTCCGTAGACCGAATAATAATAGGTAGCATTAACACAGCCAGAGCTACCCCACCGGAAAAAGCTGAAAATGTTCCCGTAGGCCTAACCACAATGGAGTAGGCAAATAAACCACAGAGAATAGCTGGTACCCCAGTAAGTACGTTGCAGGAAAATTTCACTAAGTAAGCCAACCTAGTTCCCCGGCCAAACTCAGCTAAGTAAACGGCAGCAATGACACCAAAAGGAACTGAAATTATTGTACCCACTCCCAGAGTCATTAAAGTCCCTACAATGGCATGACCAAAACCACCTTCAGATAAACCAGGTGGTGGGGGGAGCTTCGTAAAAATATCGGGAAATATTAGAGAATCAACGCCCTTTTGAAACACACTAGCCAGAACCCATATCAGAGGGACAATTACTACGGCGGCGAAGACCATAGTTAAAACTGTCAACACCTGTTCCAGAATACGGCGATGGGGAGCCATTGCCTTAGCACTGATATCAAAGTCATCGCCTTCATAGGCAAAGGAAGGCTGATTACCTGGAGTATTCATAATTGATCTTTTGTAAACTTAATCTTGCATCCATTCTTATTAAAAGCTGAAGAAAAAACCTGAAACTTCACTCAATATTCTGGAATCGACGAATAATCAACTCAGCTAAAATATTCACCACCAGGGACAAGATCATCAGCACTAAACCGGCATACATCAAAGCAGCAACTTGGGTACGTCCAGCTTCTCCGAACTGGGAAGCAATCAAACCCGTGATAGTTGAACCAGGCTGAAGCCATGATATGTTGATGCGGTTAGCGTTACCAACTAGCATAGCAGCGACCATTGTTTCCCCCATCGCCCTACCCATAGCCAACATGACGGAACTAACAATGCCTGACAAGCCTGCGGGAATCATTACTCTGAGAATTGTTTCCCAACGGGTTGCTCCCAAGGCTAAGGAACCGTTCCGGAGGTCTTTAGGTAGAACTTCTAAAGTGCCACGGGTAATAGAGATAATAATAGGCACAATCATAATTGACAGTACCAAGCCAACTAGCAGCAGGCTATTGCCTAAGGCTCCATCGCCACTAAAAATAGGAATCCAGCCTAAATAGGTATTTATAAAGCCGAAAATTGGTCTAATAAAGGGAATGAGGACGAAAATACCCCAAATCCCTAAAACCACACTGGGAATAGCGACAATTAACTCAATAGCAAAAGCGATCGGAGTTGTCACCCACTTAGGCGCAAATCCTTCGGTTAAAAATATTGCTACTCCGATGCCCAAGGGGACGGAAATTACTAGGGCAATAAAGGCAGTGACTAAAGTTCCATATATCTGAGGCAGTACTCCATAGACATTGGCGACAGGATCCCAGGTTGTACCGAGTATAAAACCAAAACCAAATTCTTGAATGGCTGGTACAGCTTCTAGCGCTGTCTGGATGATTACCCAAAGTAAAACTGCCCCAGCACTGATAGCTAGTAGCAGAGTTAGTCCCCAAAAACCGACATCGAGAACTCTAGCTTTACTGTTTTGCTTTTCCAGTCCAGGCCCTTGGAATGGATTTGATTGATCAACCGTCGTCATGACATTTTTCGCTCCATTAGAGATTTTTGTTACATGGTTATGCCCCAACTCAGGTATCCTGGATCAATTTTGGGAGTGTTTGATGATCAATGGACACTCCCAAACATCTCGGTTCCTTACTTGGCGGCAGCGTTCACGGTATCAAATTCTTTTTTAATCCGTTCTACTAGAGGTTCAGGAATGGGTACATAAAGAAGTTCCTCTGCCAGCTTTTTGCCTTCTGGGCCTAAAGACCATTCAAAGACATTACGCATGGCTTTCCATTTGGCATCATCTTCATAATTTCGATAGATCATTACCCATGCTAGACCGACGATGGGGTAGGAATCCTTACCTGCTGGGTCGGGGACTAAGAGAGCAAAGTTATCGGGTACTGGCTGATCTAATAAAGCTCTGCCTGCTGCTTCCGGAGATGGGGCTATAAAGGTTCCCGCTTTGTTTTGAATTAAAGCTGAGTCAATTTTGTTGAGGGCAGCATAGGCATAGGATAAGTAACCAATGGCACCTGGATTCTGCTGAATGCTGGCAGCTACGCCTTCGTTACCTTGACCACCAACTCCCACAGGCCAGTTGACTGAGGTTCCCGCACCAGCAGTCCAGTCTGGGCAGACAGTTTGAATGTGGTTGGTGAATACAAAGGTGGTACCACTGCCATCAGAACGGTGGGCAAAAGTAATGGGTAAGTCAGGAATATTTAAACCAGGGTTATCAGCTGCGATCGCTGGATCACGCCAGCGATTAATTTTACCTGTGACAATACCACAGTAGGTTTTGCGAGACAGTCTGAGTTCTTGATCTTTAACTCCTGGCAAGTTGTAGGAAAAAGATAAAAAACCTCCAGTCATGGGGATTTGGATCGGATCGTAATTGTACTTTCCTTTGAAAGATTTTAGCCGATCTGCCGAATCAGTAATGGGTGCTTCACTGGCTCCAAAGTCTACAGTGCCATTGATGTACTGCTCCAAACCTGCCCCACTACCGATAGACTGATAGCTTACTTGGACATTGGGGTTGACTTGGCGATTATAGGCATCAAACCACCGTTGAAAAATAGGTGCAGGGAAGGTCGCCCCAGCTCCACTAATGGCTACCCTTTGAGTAGTAGATACATTTTGTCCACCACCGTTACCAGTGCCAGTAGGCTCCGAGCTAGGCGCACAGGCTGTTGCTACCAACATTATGGGTAGAGAGGCAACTGCTAACAGGACTTTACGATTGAGAATCATGAAAAATATATTCACTTTGCGAAACGACTACGGATTCAGATCAAAAAGACCTTACTTTATCGGTCATGGCAATATCACTGGCACCAAAGTCTACAGTTGTAGCAGTACCGTCGGAAATGTCTCGGTTTGCTGTCCACCACCAGCCGCTAGGCTCGATGTCAGATATAACACCGATTCTGTAGCTGCTAGGCGACTCTTTTTCATTACATCTAGGTAGCCGTGATAGCATTGCTGTCAATTCTTCGTGAATTTATTCACGTGGGCTACACTAAAAGTACCCCTAATGTATAGAGTCAAAGGTTAACGAAAGGTTAACGAAAGGTTAATATAATCAAAAAGTAGGTATTTTTTTGATAAATTCTTCTATGGTATTTTTTTGTTACTAGATAAATTTTATACCCAAATCCAGGGAATACAATTACAAATAATACTTAATACTTAGACGCAATATATCTTTATCAATTTACACAATTTGACTTTTTCTATAACTTGCCGGAATAAGTCAGAAAAATATGTCATCTAATTTAATGCCTATACTGGTTGCTGTTGCTTTCCCCTTGTGCCTGATAAATGATCGCCGCCTCAAATCAATTACTTTGGTCTATGATTGGCTTACTCCTAACAATGGGTGGTACTTTTTTAGAAGCCTATGGCATTACCTTACCTGGGAATTGGAGTCAGCAAGGAATTCAAACTTTTTCTTTAGGTGTCAGCTATCAAGTTGGTGCCGTGCTTTTGGTAGGTTGTTTAGGGGGCAAAAATGCTGGTGCGCTCTCACAAATTGCTTATCTAGTTATGGGTTTGACTCTGCACCCTGTATTTTCCGATGGTGGCGGTAATATCGGTTATGTGAAAGCGTCACAGTTTGGTTATTTGCTCGGATTTATTCCTGGTGCTTGGATTTGTGGCTTTTTTGCCTTTCAAGCTAGACCTAAAATAGAAACTCTCACATTTAGTTGTATTTGTGGCTTATTAAGCGTACACCTGTGCGGAATTACCTATCTGATGATCAGGTCTTTTTTTCATTGGCAAGGCACAGAAGGTCTATCCTTAATACAAACTATCCTCATATATTCTTGGTGGGCAATTCCAGGACAGTTAGCTGTAGTGTGTGCTGTGTCTGTAGTAGCATATGTGTTGCGACACTTGATGTTTTATTAGTCATGAGTCATTGGTCATGAGTCATTAGTTAATGATGACTATTTTGGACTATGGACTTTTGACTGTTGACTATGGACTATTGACCATTGACTAAACTTAACTATGCGTTTCAAAAATCGCCTTTTCTGGATAGCTGCATTTATTGCTTTTTTTCTAGACCAACTGACCAAATACTGGGTAGTCCAAACCTTTGCCCTGGGAGAGACATTACCACTCCTACCGGGGATATTTCACTTTACATACGTGACAAATACTGGTGCAGCCTTTAGTCTATTCAGTGGGAAAGTAGAGTGGCTACGTTGGCTGTCTTTGGGAGTGAGTTTATTATTAATAGGACTGGCATTGTTTGGCCCAGCCTTAAATCGTTGGGATCAACTGGGTTATGGTTTGATCCTGGGTGGCGCTATGGGTAATGGGATTGATCGCTTTGTTTTAGGTTATGTAGTTGATTTTCTAGATTTTCGCTTAATTAACTTTGCCGTGTTTAATATGGCAGATTCATTCATTAGTATCGGTATTGTTTGCCTGCTGATTGCTTCTTTACAAAAACCACCGACTTCTAGTCAAAGGTTTAGATAGAGAAAAAGGCTAGGGTTAATTTTCCCTAGCCTTTTTCTTTTATCGTAGTTATTTCTAGACCTTGAATTTAAAGTCTTTCAGTAACCTGAAACTGAACCCTAATTACCAGTAGTAGGAGTTTGTATTACACCAGGATTGGGAACGGTGCTAGGAGAATTGCTACTGGGTACTGGAGTTAAGCTGCCAGGATTATCTAATCCAGGTTGAGTGGTATCGCCTGGTGCTGGAGTTATGGTTTGTGGATTGTCACCGGGTGCGGGTAGATTGCTGTCGTCTGGTACGGTGATTGTGGTTTCTGGGCTGTTACCGGGTGTAATTAGATCGCTGCTACTTGGCGCTGGAGTCGTAGTTTCTGGAATACCAGTTGTAGATGGGGTAGTACTTTCAGTAGGTTGAGTTTCTACAGTGGTATTGCTAGAACTGCTGGGTTCAACTGAGCTATTGCCTGCACAACGGGAATTGAGGGGGAAACGCTTACACAGAATTTCAAATCCTTCTGGTGATAGCTGGATTTCCGTTGGTGAACTGGTGGATGAATCACCCGATTGGGCAATTTGGGATTTACTAGATTGAGCAACAGCAACATTAGCTGTAAGAGCTAGAGTTAAAGCTGTACCAATCAAAGTCAGAGATTTTCCCTTCATTCTGAACTTAACCTCACACGAAACGGAACACTCGCATCATTAAACCAGACAATGTAATTTTAGAAAATCTTCATTTAGGAAGATGTTTGTCTTACTTGTCTATGAGGTGGATATGTTCAAGCAGTAAAATTTGAATTAGTAATTTATTAATGAGAGGTTCTTAAAAGTACAAAAGCAAATGTGTTAAATCTTGTGTTCAAGTGTTAAACATTAGATAAAATGAGCGTTACCAATGAGTTGTCAAATCTTGTCTCTGTAGATAGACAGTAATCCAGTCAACAAAGTGAAATTACGGTCTAGATATAACATTGGTGTAAGATAATTCATGAAGAATACCGTACAGTCAAATTATTTTTGGCTTAAGAGTAAAATAATGATAAAAGACCAATGTTGAGATTGGTATTTGCCCGAATCTTAGCTAATAAATTGTGATGTAAATAGCCGATGAATGCCCCCCAACCCCCTCACAAGCCACAAACGTTACTTGGTCAACTGACTCAAGCAGTAAATACAATTCAAGCTAGGGTTGATTTTTCCAAGCTAGCGCTCAAGCCTAATGCCAAAGTACCGGAACTCTGGGTGCAGGATGCGGGGGCGGATAAAGCAGAGGTATATCCGCTACTGGGCGATCGCTACGTTCTAGGTCGCAGTTCCAAATCCAGCGATATAGTCATTCGTAACCCAGTAGTTAGCCAAATTCATTTGTCATTATCGCGGGATTCTAGTCAGCGTACCCCAGTTTTTGTCATTAAAGACGAAAACTCTACCAATGGCATCTATCGTGGCAAGCGGCGGGTTAATACCTTAGAACTGCGTCACGGTGATATTCTGACCTTGGGACCGCCAGAATTAGCAGCTTCTGTGCGCCTACAATACGTCGATCCACCACCTTGGTATATCAAGGCGGCAACTTGGGTAGGCTACGGTGTCGGAGGCGCTAGCGCCTTATTAGGAGTGGTTATCGGTGTAGAATGGCTGAATTTTTCTGTTAGGCCATTGCCTACAGCCACTCGCGCTCCAGTAGTTGTTTATGCCCGCGATGGTAGCACGCCATTACGTGAGCCTCGGACTGTTTCTCACGTAGATATGAAGCGTTTAGCAGATTTTGGCCCCTATTTGTCGGCGGCGGTAGTAGCTTCTGAGGATAGCCGCTTTAATTGGCACTTTGGGGTTGATCCTTTGGGGATTTTACGAGCAGTATTAATCAATACTCGCAGTGGTGATGTCCAACAAGGAGCCAGTACTATTACCCAACAAGTCGCCCGTAGTTTGTTTCGTGATTACGTAGGTAGGCAAGACTCCTTAGGGCGAAAATTACGAGAGGCCATTGTTTCTCTGAAGCTAGAAGCCTTTTACAGCAAAGATGAAATTTTGTTGATGTACTTGAACCGGGTGTTTTTGGGAGCAGATACTTCGGGTTTTGAAGATGCAGCACAGTTTTATTTTGATAAGTCAGCCAAAGAATTAACTCTGGCGGAATCTGCTACTTTAGTAGGAATTTTACCAGCGCCCAACGCGTTTGATTTTTGTGGAAGTGGGCCCAATAGACTAGAAGCTGCTGACTATCGCAATCGCGTGGTGAAGCGGATGTTGGAGATGGGTAAGGTTACGCAAGAAGAAGCGAACCGCGCCAGAAGATCCACTGTCCAAGTTAGCCCCAAAGTTTGTGAACAGCAAGCAAAGACAATTGCACCCTATTTTTATAACTATGTTTTCCAAGAACTGGAAACAATTTTAGGGGAAGGGGCTGCTAGGGAAGGTAACTACATCATTGAGACTCAGTTAGATCCAGCCATGCAAACTCAGGCGGAAACAGCCTTACGGAGTTACGTCAGTAGTGCGGGTTCAAATTTGGGCTTTAGACAAGGAGCGATGGTGACTTTGGATACTAGAACTGGTAGCATTTTAGCAATGGTAGGGGGTACTGATTATCGCACTAGCCAATTTAATCGGGCAGTGCAAGCTCAAAGACAACCAGGTTCCACCTTTAAAATTTTTGCTTTTGCCCAGGCTTTATTGCAGGGTATCCCAACATCGAAAACATATTCTTGCGCTCCTTTACCTTGGCAAGGATTTACTTACAGGCCTTGTCGTGCTGGTGCTGATGTGAGTATGGATGTCGCCACAGGATTGGCTTTGTCAGAAAATCCCGTGGCTTTGCGAATTGCCAGGGACGTTGGATTAGATAAGGTAGTTTCAATGGCACAGCGTTTGGGTGTAAAGTCTCAACTTGACGCAGTACCTGGTTTAGTTTTGGGTCAGAGTGTAGTTAATGTGTTGGAAATGACCGGGGCTTTTGGGGCGATTGGTAATCGTGGTGTGTGGAATCCTCCCCATGCGATTAATAGAATTTTAGATAGTAGTGACTGTAGCGATCGCAACGATTTAAAAACCTGCCGTGTTATCTATTCTTTCGACAACAATCGTGAAGCTAACAAGCGAGTTTTACCACAACCTATAGCAGATCAGATGACTAATTTGATGCAACAGGTAGTCACAAGAGGTACGGGACGTAGTGCCGCTATTGGTTTAGGGGAAGCAGGGAAAACAGGTACAACAGATAAAAACGTTGACTTGTGGTTTATTGGCTTTATCCCCAACCGTCGCTTAGTCACTGGTATTTGGCTAGGAAATGACAACAATTCTCCTACATCTGGTAGCAGCGCTCAAGCCGCCCAGTTGTGGGGAAGTTATATGCGGAGAATTACAAGATAATTCGTAATATAGGGCTTCTTGTTTGTATGCAATACACTTTGACCTCTCTCCCTCCTGATGATGCCGCCCAAGGGGTATGTTGATAAAGTCTGAACATTTACCAACATCCTCTTAATTACGAACTACAAATTAGTAATTACAAATTATCTCTGGTATCCCTGCCAAGGAGTTACTTCTAATTTGCCACTGGGTTGAAATACTACTTGGTAGTGGGCTAGCGGTTCTTTGTTGTTAGCAGCAGCTGCGTTGGAACCGTAAACTTCTTGGAACATCTTGGGTAAAGGTGTTTCGCGGAAATGGTCAAAGGCTACTTGATTTAGGGGTTCGTAGTCAGCGATTATGCCTTCTTTATTAATGGCGACTCGATACTTTAAATCTTTGGTAAAGGTGGGAGTACCACTCCAGTTTTGACGCACTGTATCGAAAAGTTTTTGGTTTAAACCTTTGATACTGTTAGCATCGGTGATTCTTGCCCCGATTACTTCTGGTGTTCTCACATACCCACGCCAAGGACTGACTTCTAATACGCCTTTGTTGGTAAATACTACTTTAAATTGGGCGATTGGTTCATTAGGGATGGGGGAACGGTTAGCAGGATTATAAAGTAGGTTGGGTAGAGGTGTTCCTTCAATTCCTTCATTGGCTCCTTGGTTAACTGCTTTGTAACCAACAATTGCGCCATCCGCAGCCACACCCACACGGAAAATCAAATTTTGCTTGACTGCTGCACGGCTATTCCACGCCGGATCGATTTGGTTCCAAACTTGCCGATTCAACGCACGTAGTTGGGAAGGATCTGTGATTTCTGTAACTGTATTTAAAAGCGCTTCTAAATCTCTGACTGTGGGTTGTGTTGTGGCGGCGGGTGTGGCTTCTGCTATGGGTGTTGCTGTGGCGTTGGAAATAGGTTCTAATATGGGTGTGGGAGTCGCGGCGGCGGCTGTTGATGCCGGGGTAGGACTTGTAGTAGGAGCAGTGGAACTACTTTGTTCCTCTGGCTTTGGCTCTGGTACACGTACCTCTGGTGCAGGAATAAAGCTAAAGGCGATCGCCGCTACAGCTAAACTGGAAACACCAATAGTTGCAGGTACTGCCTGTTTGAGTAGAGCTTGACTAGCACCCCCATAACGTCTGGTCACTGGTTGTAATTCTAGTGATAACTCTGGTAAAGTTTGCGTGTCAGCGAAAAACTGATCCACAGCTTCCACCAAATCAAACAACTGCACCGTATTCAAATCTATTTCAATTGGTTGTTTATTATAATTAGTGTTTGTATTAAATTCCTCTGGTGAATTCTCTGAATGTACTATTAACTTGTGGTGGTTCGTGTCAATTTTTTGGATTTCGACTATTTCTGAATCTTGATTGTGTGCTTGTGGATTTGGCACACTACTCAAAAATTCTTGAGCATAACCACTAACTGCTCTAACTAGACTTTCAAAAAATTCTCGTCCTCCCACCAAAGGTTGATTGTGTCCAGATAAATAGCATTCTGCATTTACCAAGATTGACAATTCAGGGCGCAGTTCCTGAAAACTTGTGCCTCTGCTAGCATCACTTAATCCTTCTAAAAGCAATGTACAATTAGGTAGACTGTACTTCCGTTGAATATTCATTCCACTTCACCGTCAAATAGACTGATCCAAAATCGCTGCATTCCAGCAGTACCAGTACAAAATAGTAATTGTCCTAACAGATTTATCGCTAGTTCGTCTAATTTTTCATCAGAATTTAATGCTAATGCACCAAAACGGCGGGCATTCATTCTACTCTTAAAATGCGCTCTAAATCTTTCTAGATAATTAGATAGGCGTAAATTCTGTTCTAGGGGAATCTGCTTGTCATTCATTTGTTGACAAATCATCAGCATCTGGCGGATAACTACTGTTAAACGCCGCGCTATGTAACAAGCAATGACTACTAAAGCCTTTGCTTCCATGATAGTTAGAGGGCGACGAATATGCGCTCGTCTAATCGGGTTAGAAGAACGCATTCGCCACAAATTCACCCTATCTTTAACGATTCCTTTCAATTCCAATTCTTGTGCAAAAGTCAGGATAGCTTCAGAACCACCGAGTTCTAAAGCTTCTATTGCCAGTAAAATTAAATCAATTTGCACCCTGGTTCTAGCAGGACATCCCTGTCCAGCGATCGCCGGATCTGGTAAAGTGTCCAAAATCATCGGCAGTGATGGGGGTGTTGGACTGTTAAACGGGGTTAAACTAGCAGAAGCATTCATTCTCTAAAATACCTTGTGCATTTCCAATAGACTAGGTAAAACTAGTACAACTAATTTAGGATAAATAGCCAAATAACAAGATTAAACTTGCTGTATCAGCCTAGCTCTTTGATATATACATTACTTAACTTGTTGTATTCAAAAGTCAACTTATAAGTATATCTCAGCTTTCAAAGCATAATTTTATTCTCCTGGTTTGTGTGTATAAATCCATCTTTAGCTTGGTGTAGATTCTCTATATCGTCAATGGATGACGAGACAGTAGCGCTAATTCCAAGCGTATGACATTATAGTGTACGATTTTTCAGGTGTAAGGAATTGGCGGCTAATCAATTCAAAATTCGTCTGGGAAAGTGTACTTCGACGGGGGGAAGCCGTCCACCGCAAGTAGTTCACCGCACCGTAACTTTCCGCAAAATTCAAAATTAAAGAATCGCTCACTCCCCACTCCCCAACCTATGGATTTAAAATCTCTCATTCGTGACATTCCTGATTTTCCTAAGCCCGGAATTTTATTTCGGGATATCACTACTCTACTGCGCGATCGCCAAGGATTACGATATACTATTGACTTTTTTGCTGAAAAATGCTTAGAAGTAGATTTAAATATAGATTACGTCATTGGCATGGAGTCACGGGGGTTTATTTTTGGTACTCCCCTAGCTTATAAATTAGGGGCTGGTTTTATTCCTGTCCGCAAAAAAGGTAAATTACCAGCAGCAGTTCACTCGATTGAATATGAACTAGAGTATGGCACTGACTGTTTAGAAGTACATCAAGATGCTTTACATCCAGATAGTCGAGTTTTAATTGTAGATGATTTGATTGCTACAGGTGGCACAGCCAGCGCTACAGCCAAGTTAGTGCAGCAGATTGGCTGCGAATTAGTGGGTTTTGGGTTTATTATCGAGCTACGGGATTTACAAGGGCGAAAACATCTCCCCGATGTACCCATTATTTCCCTAGTGCAGTATTAGGTAATAGTCCAAAGTCAATAATCAATAGTCCAAAACTGTTGACTAATGACTCATGACCATCGACCATTGACCATTGACTAACAATCATGACATCTACAAGAATTACTTGGGAAAGCAGTTGGGATTGGCTGATTAGGCTGGTTACGAGCGAAACATTTGTTTATGTAGTTAAACGGACATTGCAGGCGCTGTTGACATTGTTTTTAGCTTCGGCGTTGTCGTTTTTCATCATAAAACTAGCGCCTGGGGATTATGTAACCACACTGACGCAAAATCCGAAAATTTCCCCAGAACGCATTCAGGAACTCAGAAGACAGTTTGGTTTAGATAGGTCTTGGTTAGAACAATATACGCTGTGGATATGGCGTATTCTTACCAAAGGAGATTTTGGGACGAGTTTCGTTTACCAGCGCTCAGTAGCATCTTTGTTATGGGAAAGAATACCAGCAACATTGGTACTAGCGATCGCTTCTTTAATCATGACATGGGCGATCGCTATTCCCTTAGGTATCGTTGCGGCTGTGAAACAAAATCGCGCCACTGACAGAATTTTACAGGTGATTAGCTATACAGGGCAGGGCTTTCCCAGTTTTATCACTGTGCTGGTTCTACTCGTATTTGCTCAAATCACCTCGCCTCTGTTCCCAGTAGGAGGAATGACAAGCATAAATCATTCTGATTTATCTTGGTTTGGTAAAATTATCGATGTCGGCTGGCACATGATTTTACCAACCATCGCCTTGAGCATCACCAGTTTTGCTGGCTTACAACGCATCACTCGTGGTGAATTGTTAGACGTACTGCGACAAGATTACATCCAAACAGCACGGGCCAAAGGACTACCAGAAAATCGAGTGATTTACGTTCATGCACTCCGCAATGCCATTAACCCCCTGATTACTCTGTTAGGTTTTGAGTTAGCGGGTTTATTAGGTGGTGCATTCATCGCCGAACAATTCTTTAATTGGCCAGGTTTAGGCAGATTAACCTTGCAAGCTGTAATCGCTCAAGACCAGTATTTAGTCATGGCAAGTCTAGTCATGAGCGCAGTTTTACTAAACGTAGGCAACTTACTAGCTGACTTATTACTTAAAGTAGCCGACCCGCGCATCCGTTTGGAATAATTTAGTCATTAGTCATTAGTCAATAATTCTCTTCTCCCCCTGCTCCCTGCTTCTACTCCCCTACTCCTCACTCCATGCTTTCTGAAATTCATTATCTAGTACGTTCAACAGCTGACGGGCGTTATCTGACTGCTCGTCCCAATGAGAACGCATCAGGTTATTTGTTGTTGTTTCGAGAAAACTTTGATGCTTTAAGCTATCTCAACACCCATGCAGCAGATGTAGCACACCGTTTTACTGTTGAATCGATTCCAGGTACACAGTTGGGAAGCTTACTCAAACGCTGGGGTTTTACTGGTGTCGCACTTGTTACTGATCCTTTATTACCTAGAGTAGAGTTTTTACAGCACAATTAAATAATCACGATTGAGCTGTAGACAAATAATTCGGTTAAATAATTTTTACCGTTCAAATAGTTAATCTGCCGTTGTCGATAAAATAAAACGGTTAAATAATTCTTTAAACCCTTTACTGATAAGGGTTTTGAGTAATATTATAAGTTCAGAATTATTTTAGAAAGTTCTGCTGTGCGACAAAGATGCGATCGCATCCTCCTACGATGATACTGAAAGCGTATATGAGGATGTTCAGATTTGGTCTAAGTCCCATTAGTATCAATGCCATCACAGAGAGAGCGATCGCCATCTTGTCACCACGCATTATCGAAACCTGTGCGATCTCGTTGTTCTGCTTGCCTACAGGAAGCAAGGCCCAGAGTGAAAACTATAACCAGGGAGAAAAATTTGAGGGGGCGACAAAGAAGTTAAAGAGGCTGCTGTATAAGCATCATAGCCATTACACCCTGCTGATAAAATGCCTGCTTATTGCGAACAGCAGCCCCCTCAAGGTTAGTAACTGAGATTGATTAACCCTGGCAAATGACAAAACTTTTAGGCTTGGTAACTTGTGCTGGAAGCATCGACTTACTCAAAATGCTACATCTTTCTTACAATAGTTATTCGTCAGTTTTTTAGATTTTTTTCGGTTGCTGATTTGAAAACTTGGTGAGCAAAGCAAGCAGGTAGTCAAGTTATTCATTTGAAATATTACATCTTGCCAAGGCCGATGTAATACAAGAAATCACAGCAAAAACAGCAGGCGTAACTACAAGCGCAAAACGCCTTACACTAAACGGAAAATGCCCCTCTGGTGCTTCTATGTCAAAGATTACGTCCTCAAAACTTATCCATTTCTGTTTTAATCTCCAGCCCACATGCTCACCGAAACTGAAAATAGTTTCATAATCAGCATTAGGATTACCACCGACGCTTTCCCAAATGCGCTTTTGCACACTAAAACCAAAGCGCCCATTGCTATATTTAATCCAAAGTCGGTCGATTATATCAAGGTCAGCGCAAGGAAAGTTTTTTATGTCGTCGTTATTTAGTACATCTTTCTCAATTCCGCCTGTATCAACAACTTCTAGCATCAGATCCATCGTTTCTTCATCTGCTTGTTGCCATTTACTTTCTGCTAATAAATTCTGTAATTGTGTATAATCTACCTTACTTGAATTTTGATTACTCATTTTCTTTAGATTATTAATATTACAACAGAGAAATATGAGTATTACTCAGGGCAGCCTGATTAGATAGGTGGGCAATCTTGATTTGTGCAGTGCCACCCAGACCATCAGCATCAAAGAATAGATTACCAGTGGATTGATCATAGATAAAGCGATCGCCTCCGGCGGGGCGTAGCCCATCGCTTGCTGTTGTCGCACTCGCACCTAGTCGGAACAACTGGGAGTCAAGTTGTACACCCCAATGTTCACTCAATCCAAATTCAGATGTAGAGATGAAAATTGTGTCATCTAGAACATTGAAATCATTGATAGTATCAAAGTCACCAACCAAAGGTAAGCTCAGATGAAAGCTATCTTTGCCAGCACCACCAATCAATATATCTTTACCCTGACCACCAATGAGTATGTCATCACCTTGACCACCATTTAGCCTGTCGTTCCCATCTCCACCTTGCAAAATATCATTACCATCGCCACCAGAGACATTATCAGCACCCACACCCCCATTAAAGGTGTCATCACCTCCGCCTAAGTCAACCACGGAATTGGCATAATTACCCAGCAAGGTAATTACATCATTGCCATCACGGGGGTCGTTACTGATGGGTTCGTCGCCCTTCAAGTTGATGAAGAAACGAGGATTATTCATAGTGACGGTAATGATATCATCTCCATAACCGCCCGTAATCTTACCATCTGAGCGGGGTGCATCGTTGGGGTTGGTGTTGTTATCCCAACTGGGGGCAAAAGTAATAGTGATTGTGTCGTTACCAAGTCCACCGTGAGCAGCAAAAATACCGTCTGGGTCAGTAATAACATCATTACCATCGCCACCAAACAGGCGATCGCCATCACCTCTACCACCAACAATAGTATCATTGCCGCCACCACCATCAACAAAATCGTTGCCATCTCCACCATTGATGACTTCATTTTGGTCAGTGCCAACTAAGTTATCAGCATTATCTGTACCATTAATTACCTGAATATTAGATACAGGCAAAGCCCAAAGTTGATAGCCAATATTGCTATTTGCGAGGAAATACAACGTATCATCGGCAAAGGTCAATTCTCTAGGATTGGAGGACTCAGCACCCGGATTGACAATATCCGTCAGTACTATTAAGCTTCCCGTGCTTTCGTCAATTGTCCACAACTCATTTCCATAAGTCGGGTTAGATGCAGTAAAATACAGCCTGCCATTGATATCAACTGGCATACCGATAGAGGTAAATTCATATTCTGCAAAGATATCTCTGAGTCGTACAACATTACTTGTACTTGCATCAATCTTCCACACGTCATTACTACTACCATCATTTGCGATGAAGTAAAGAGTGTCATCGATATTATTAAAATCTCTAGGATTGGCAGACCCAATACCTGGATTAATATCAGAGACAAGTACTGCATTGCCTGTATTACTGTCTATTTCCCATAACTCTGTTCCAGTGCTGCCATCATTGGCAGTAAAGTAAAGCGTGTCATTAAAGATAAACAGTTGACTGACTAAGGAATCACCAGAACCAGGATTGATATCTGTTAACCGTACTGGGTTATTGGTGGGGTCAATTTTCCACAACTCATTACCAGTTATCCCGTCATTGGCAATAAAGTACAACGTACCATTAATGTTGGTCAGATTCTCTGGTGATAAATCAGCAAAACTCGGATTGATATCCCTTAACCTCACTGGGTCATCAGTATGATCAATCTTCCATAATTCTCTACCAAAGTTGTCATTATTAGCAGTGAAGTACAGAATGCCATCAACATCAGTCAGATTACTAATGGAGGGATAATCTAGAGCAGAACTAATTTCTATTATTTGTACTGGGTTGCCTGTGGTTGAGTCAATGTTCCACAGTGAAGACGTGTAAACAACTCCAGTCTGGTTGCCCTCTTCATCGACTTCATAAGTTGCCGTTTCAATCACATAATAGGATATGCCATCAATCTCATCATATTCACCAATGTAACTGAAACTGGGAAACTCTTGATTGGCAGTGACAAGCAGTACAAATTCCCCTGTATTTTCGTCAATCTTCCACAACGTCGTAGAGAAATCCCCAAAGTTGAAAGATGTAAAGTAAATTGTGCCATTGATGTTCTTGGGAGGTGTATCTTCATCAAATCGAACCCCATAAATATATGGCTCGATTGGTTGACCTGTAGATATATCAACTTGACGGATTGAAACATCATAACTAAAGCGACCTCGGGTGATGATATAAGGTCTATTGTTCAGAATAATCGGAGAATCATAAGACCTGTCAGGAATCTCTTCAGAGGGGGAAAGTGCTACTGCTTCATTTGTGTTGCTATCAATTGTCCAGAGTTCAGCACTTGTTCCCCCGAACGGATATGACCCTTGTCTTGCTGCAAAAAAGTATAAAGTATCATTGAAGCTAAATAGATCGCTAACACCATCATCGAAAGGGGATTGTAGATAAATACCTCGAACAGGATATGGTGCAGAAATGTTGAGGTTAACAGTAGCGGTGCTTATACCTCCGTTTCCATCACTAACAGTGTAAGTTAAACTGTCTAAGCCATAGTATCCATTGTCGGGTGTGTAAGTATATGTTCCATCATTATTATTGACTAAAGTACCGTGACCAGGTTGACTCAAACTAGTCACTGACAGAACATCACCATCTGCATCTGCATCGTTTCCTAAGAGAGTAGCAACACTAATAATAACGGGTGTATTGGTTGCTGTGATGATTGTGTCGTCTCCCACAATGGGATTGTAGTTAGTCAAATTACTTACAGGCAATGCCCACAACTCTCTATTGTTGATGTAGTTGTCAGGATTCACGTATGTGAAATAAAGAATGCCATCGACGTAGGCGAGGTCATCAGGATAAGAATTTCCAGAACCAGGATTTATATCAGTAATTCTTACTGGTTTGCCAGTATTATTGTCAACTTGCCATAGTTCAGTTCCATTGCTGCCGTCATTAGCAATAAAGTAAAGTGTGCCATCACCGTTGATGAGATGGGAGGGATTGGAATCACCTGCACCCGGATTTATATCCCTAACTAAAACCGCGTTACCTGTATTGTCAATTTTCCACAACTCTATGCCGTTGCTACCGTCATTAGCAGTAAAGTAAAGTGTGCCATTAACGTTGGTTAGGTTATATAAATTTGAAGAACCAGAACCCGGATTTATATCCCTGACTAAGACCGCGTTACCTGCATTGTCAACTTTCCACAATTCATCACCACTAATACCGTTATTAGCAACGAAGTAAAGTGTATCATTGACATTGATCAGACTGGAGGGATTGGCAGAAATAGAAACCGAATTTATAAGCGTGACTCTCACTGCATTACCCGTATTATTGTCAATTGTCCACAACTCTCTGCCGTCGATACCCTCATAAGCAACGAAGTAAAGTGTGCCATTAACGTTAATGAGGTTGGAGGGATTGAGATTTATCCCCGTGACTGTCACTGCATCATCGGTGTTATTATCAATCTTCCATAACTTTGACTCGCCAGTATAATTGTTATTAACAACGAAATAAAGTGTGTCATTAACGTTGGTTAGGTAAGATATATCCAAAAATTCATAATTTTGATTGATATTTGTGATTTCGACCGCATTACCAGTATTATTGTCAATTCTCCACAACCCATACCCTTGACCATAAATACCGTATGCAGTGAAGTAAAATGTGCCATTAGCATTGGTCAGATTTTCAGGTTGAGAATACCCAACTAGATTAAAACTTGCCGTTTGAAAAACTTTGCCAGTGGTACTATCAATACTTAATAAGAGCGTCCTACCACTATCATTATCAGCAGTAAAGTAAAGTACGTCATTGATAATAGTCAGATTGCTGGAGTTAGCATACTTCAAGATGGAATTTGTAGCCGTGAGTGAGTACGGCTGCTTTGACACCGCCGGAAATTGGTTCACTGTTAGATTGACGATCGCAGTACTGGTATTTCCCTGACCATCACTAATAGTGTAAGTAAATCTATCTACACCGTAGTAATCTTCAGCAGGGGTGTATGTGTAAGTACCATCATTGTTATTTACTAAATTGCCCTGCTTTGGTTGGGTGGCAGCAGTAACTACCAGATTATCGCCGTCTAAGTCTGCATCATTGGCTAAGAGTGCTGCTGTGCTGATAATGACGGGTGTATTTTGGTCAGTATTAAAACTGTCGTTGGCTGCAAAGGGGGTACGATTAGCTAAAATATCAGATATAGATAACGCCCAAAGTTCTTGACCATTGATACCGTCATCAGCAGTAAAGTAGAGCTTACCATTGACATGAACTAGATTATGGGGAAAAGAATTACCAGACCCTGGATTAATATCTGTGACTCTGACTGCGTTGCCAGTAACATTGTCAATCCTCCACAACTCATAACCGTGGTTGTTGTCAGATGCAGTGAAGTAAAGTATGCCATCGATGTTGGTTAGACTATTGCCAGGATTAGAGAACATAGACCCCGGATAGCTACCCGTGACTCTGACTGCGCTACCCGTGGTGTCGTCGATTCGCCAAAACTCTGCGCCGTTAGTGTTGTTATATATATAAAAGTAAACCGTGCCGTTAACATCATCCAGGATATAAGGATTAGAATACCCAGACCCTAGATTCATTGCTGTGAGTTGTACAGCATTACCTGTAGTGTTGTCTATCCTATACCACTCATCACTAGTAGTGTCGTCTGTTACTCTGAAGTAAAGCGTATTATTGAAGTTTCTTAGGTTGCTAATAAAAGGATTTTCTAATCTCGCATCGATACCGGCCACTTCCACAGCGTTGCCTGTAGTGTTATCTATCCTATACAATCTATAAATATTGCTTTCATATACTGTGAAATAAAGGATACCATTGACGTTGGTCAGGAAGTCAGCATTGGATGCACCCTCGATTAGCACAGGATTGCCTGTTGTATTGTCAATTCTCCACAAGTCTGCCCGATTGCTGCCGTCATTTGCTCGGAAGTAAAGCGTGCCATCAACGTTAATCAAGTTATTGGGAAAGGAACTGTCAAACCCTGGATTAATATCTGCCACCTGTACAGCATTACCTGTAGTGTTGTCTATCCTCCACAGCTCATTGCCGTTAGTGTTATGACTCGCTGTGAAGTAAAGCGTGCCATTGACATTAGTCCAGTTATTGGGAGAGGAAAACCAAGACCCAGAATTGATATCCGTGACTCGCACAGCTTTACCTGTAGTGTTGTCTATCCTCCACAACTCATAACCACTGATGCCATCATTTGCTCTAAAGTAAAGCGTGCCATTGACGTTAGTCAGTTCATTCAAAAAAGAAGACCCAGACCCAGAATTGATATCTGTGATTCGGACTGCATCGCCTGTAGTATTGTCAACCCTCCATAACTGATTGCCATATATACCATCATTAGCTGTAAAGTAAAGCGTGCCATCAACGTTGAGTGGGTTGGAGATGGAGGAAGAAGCAAGCCCTGGATTGATATCTTTAACTAAGTATGGTGCAGTTAACACAGACTCATAAGCCTTCATTGTTGCTGAACTAAATGCTAGTTCCAACACACCACTACCCGTTTGTACTTCTAAGTTCCAGTTACCCCCCAAAGACGCGCTCCCAGTTAAGTCTTTGGAGGCGGCGACTATAGTATTGGTTAACTCGCTTAATTTCTCTACAAATACCTTGCCTTGTGTTCCTGCTGCTACATTGCAACCATACAGCAGTATCTGAGCAGTTTTTGTTAGTGCGTGACTCCAGTTTTGCAATTGACTGGCATAGTAAAATAAAGTATTTACATTTAGGCTGGCTGTCCCTAATTGCACACTACCACAGTTGCCATGAGAAACAATATGGATACTAGAAATTCCTTGACGCTGTGCCAATACTTGACTAATTTGTTCTACTCCGTCTTGTTTGCAGTTGAGAATAATGACTTCAATTCCTGCTACAACTCCCGTGATTAAACTTTGGTAGTTTTCTACGGCAGTATCCATAAAGACAATGCTATTGTCTTTATTCCCAGAAACTAATTGATATAGTGGTTTGACGAGAGTATTTATTTGAGACATAGTTATTGATTTGGGTTATTAATTTTTTCGTAGAAAATTTTCAGATGTAATTTATCAACTGAATATACAAGTTGTAAGTCTTATCTGCACGGAATTAAGACTGAGTTAAGTTTAATATTTACTTAATAGATGACTGCTGAAATTTGACAATATAAACACAATTATTTAACAAACTACTGTGTAACTAAAAATATTGCAAGTGTTTTGTTTTCATAACTTTATATTGTGGTTGCGCCACCGATATCCTATGAATACGGGGTGAGAATGGAACGCTAAAACCGAACTTCACCATCCAGGGAAATAACTTCAAGCGTTCGCCAGCAATCATTGAACACCATTAGCATCGCTTGATTGTGAACAATGCTTGCAGGTACGGTCTAGTAGTCTGCCAAGTTAAGTTTGCAAGGTTAATAGCAGCAAAAAAATCTCTTTCTCCCCCTGCTTCCCCTGCTCCCCCTGCTTGCCTTAGCCTAGCAATTTTGGGTTGGTGAACTACTAGCCACCCTTGATCGCTTGCTGCATACCCTGTACCATGAACTCATCTTTGGTCAAATCAAACAAAAAACATCATGGATGCCACCCACAAAGCCCAGGTCATTGCTAACGAGAAAAATCTCCTCTCAGCGATGAAAACTAATAACGTGGAACTTTTGGATAAACTGCTTCACGATGAGCTTTTGTTTAACGGGCCTAGTGGCGAAACGGCAACCAAAGCGATGGATCTGAAAAATTACCGTTCGGGAAACATCAACCTGCATACAGTTGAATCGAGTGATCTAATACTAAGTGTGGTCGGAGACGATGTTGTTGTTGCCGTCACGGTAGAGATACAAGGAAACTATTTAGGGCAAGAAATTAATGGCAAATTCCGCTATCTCAGGGTTTGGAAGCTATTTGAAAACAACTGGAAAGTGATTGCAGGAAGCGTGGTTACGCTAAGTACCGACAACTGAAGACTGCTATTAATCTATTTCTCCTTTAACCAAAGGGGGCTTTTTTTTCGGAATGGGTTTTGGTGGAGGATTCCGGTGCTCTGCATTGCCGCCAACATTATAGACAATTTAAACCTGCACACCACTACCAAACTTATCCTCGATTGCGCGAACGGTGAGTTATATACGTGCCATTAGAACTTAATTTAGAAGGTTGCCAATTAGTAAATTTTATAGATATGCCATGCCAATTTACGGGCCGGATGCAATTACTTTTGACGGTGTGAGTGGCGATCGCTATTGGTTCTATGAACCTTTTCCCTACACTGGAGTAGCTGATATTGATGAATGCTTAAGTGGCTTCCCAGTCGCTGTATTTCTCCCAAATCATCGACCGAGACAAGAAACACCGCTAGTCATTGGTTTGCAAGGGATGTGTGCGCCCTATGGTTGGAACGCCTTTATAGTGCCAACGCTAATAGAAATGGGGATCGCGGTAGCTTTATTCGATTCACCCTTAGGAGGCGAACGCAGTTTAGTACGTACCTCTACAACTTTAGTGCAGAACGAGATTAAGCCATTAATAGACCGGGGTATTCCTTTTGATACGGCACTATTTTTGTCTATATTTCGCACAACCGCCCGTGATATCGCCAAAATCAGAGAATTTTGTGGCGATCGCTACGGACTCACTGATTCACGCCTGGGATTATTTGGGGTGAGTATGGGAGTGCTGCTGTCTGCTTATGCTTTTACAGCCAATAGTCTGGGAGATAGGTTACTGGGAACTATTGGTCATGCTGATCTCCCATCCTTCGCTAAAAGTTGGGGTCGTTCATTTTTACCTGACTTAGCAGCTTCGCCCTTGGGAGGATTAGCAGAAGCGTTGTTGCAAAGGTTACAGCCTGATTTGAAACCTTTAGTAAAGCTTTTACAATTAACTAAAAATCTCAAATACCAGGATGAGTATGCTTGGGACTGCAACCCCATGAACTATATTGAGCAAGTCCAGCGACATCGTCGAGTCCGGTTTTTGATTGGTGCTAATGATTCCATTGTCAATATTAAAGATGCTCGTGCTTGCGCTGAAAAATTCCCCGATGGCGATTGTTTTGTTGTCCCAGGTATGGGACACGGAACCAGACAATCAGGTGTTTCATTTGTGGATCATGTGCGCTATTTCCTCGCCACACAATTAGGTGATTGGCGCAGTTAAATCTTTTGCCCTATTCCCTGGATTAATTACGGCAAAATTTGCGATCGTTATCATGTTCTGGATATTGCCATGAATAAGCAAAATGGCTCACTCCTTTGAGCTTGGAACCAAATTGGCGCAACGCCCGCATCTGTACTTCTAATGGGGGACGATTACTGACTGATTGTCCCCAATTCCCAGCTAAAGCAGGAATTACCTGTGTACCTGGTTTAGCCATGCTCAAGACTCGTTTTACTTGTTCCACAATACAATTAGCATTGCCGCAGGTAGCGTAAGACATGGGATGCCATTGTAAAGAATTAGGGAACTTATCCCAAGGTTGCAAGCGTGAATCATAACCTTGTCCTACCGTTTGGTTGCCATCAGGGAAGAAGACAACACCGGCAGGAATATTTGCTTGTTTGGGTGGATGAGTAGCTAAAGAGACAAAATCTATAATACCTTGCATGGAATGGGCAACTGCCAAAAGCCATAAATCCATTTGTAATATTGGTTGCCTGGCTGTAGGTGAAAGTAGTGACTTTTGCTGTGGAGGTATGACACGACCTTGCCACATAGGTTCAGCCTCTTGAGGATAAAGTCTATCAACATTGCTGATATCGGCTGCGGTTATGTAACCTTGACTCAAAAAGCGCCGGATCAAATCCAGTCCCTTATTATTCTGGGCGCGACGAAATAAAGCCTGTTGGGTAGCCTCAGTAAATAGCCACAAATCTGAGACTTTGGTGGCGATAGAATCACTACCAGCTTGTCGTGGGTAGCGAATATAGTCAAATAATAAACCATCAGGACGACGACGCACGATTTCTTGTACCATGCGGTAGTAGTCACGTTTTGCTTGTTCGTTGTAAGGGTCGATGAAGACTTGAGAACTGTTATCTACAACGTATAAGCTAGTTTGTCCCTTGCCATTACGAGCGATCGCTCCATCCCGATCTCCCCGCAGCGCATAGTTATAACCAAAGTTCTTGGTGTACAACCAACCATAAACTTTTAAACCACGTTGTCGCCCTTTTTGAATTGCGGTAGCCATTAAATCAACTTTTTCTGCTCCTTTGGTGCGAATCACTGATGGCCAAACTGTCGGGTTAGCCGATGCAGGTAACAATACTTGCCCATCATAAAAGACTTCTAGGTAAACGTGGTTATAGCCACGATTGACCATCCGATCCATAATTTGGTCTATAACTCCTGCTTTCATATCGCAGGGATATAGACGTATCCAAAGGGCTTGGATGTTTGGCCATGTACTGCTACGACATTTTTGTAGCTCCTGAGCGTGTTTTTTGATGAGCGCTTGGTAGCTTTTCTGGGCATCTTGATTGCCTTTGAGGGCAGATAAGCGTAAATTTTCTTTTGTTTGGGCTGCGGCTGGTGATAACTGACAAAATTCCGTTACCTGCGCCTGTGCAGGTTGTATCACCAAGTAGGGAATCAACAGGCTACCACTGAAAATTGCTGTTACCAACTGTTGGCAAAGTAATTTCACTCTCACATATTTCAAGGGACGGTTAGACATACTGGACATGAAAAGAACAAAGCAATCATCATCCCAATTTCCGTAATCAGGATGAATATGTATCAAATTTTATACGCCAAAAACAAAGATTTCCAGCTTGAATGCTAAAATCTATGTTTGTGTGATCAAATTCTTTATTCTGTAAAATTATTAAAATTACTTAAGCAACAACATCCTACCAAAGGGATATTTGTTAGCTTTATCACTATAACGCTTGTGAATATTTTGAGCGATCGCCATCAAAGGCTTAAGACCTGAATATGCCTACTTAGTTAATTTTAAATTTTGTATTTTGAATTGTTTGAGTCAAGAGCCTTTGGTTTTGACTCTTGACTGTGTAAACTGGGGTAGTGGATAGTTTAAGCACCCCGCCTGAGTGCTGACTCTACCTGTTGGAACTCCTGCTCTATACGATTCTTCAGTTTTTGTGGTACGGGGCGGTTCGGGTAAGAACTGTAGTGTCCAGCTAAAGAGTTAAGAGCTGTTCGCATAGTAGTAAAGGAGCTAAGACCAGAAACAGAATTAACCCGTTGATAGCGAGCAGAAAAATCATTAATTTTTTGTCGAGCTTCTGCTTGGATTGTAGTTTTTTCTGGTGAATCGTCGGCGATTTCTAGGGCTTGTCTCAATGTATTGACAACAGCCAAAGTATCTTGGCGATAATCACCTGTTAAACTATCTGGACTACCACAGCCTACTAGACCAATAGCTACAACTAGGACAAGGGCAAGCAGACGTGACCAATAGCGCTTCATAAGCATTATGTAAAACAACACGTAAATCAACGTCCATCCTATCTTGGATTGGTATCTTGGGATCAAGGTAGTAATGAGTGCTGTTAGCGGTAGCGGGGGGTTGAGGGGCGTTTTGAGTAGTCTGTGCAGGAAGCTAAAAGTCAAGAATGATCCTCAGTTGCCTAATTGCGTAGCTTAATTTGGAACCGTATTAAGAATTACTAATTTTATTTGCAAGTCCCTAATTTTCTATATGAGCAGAAACTTGGCATTTACTTAATTCACTGACTAAACGATGGGCTTGATGTTTGTATAAGGGACACTGGAGAGTAGCTGGTAGTTGATTCATTAACGTTCTGGCAATCAACATATCACAGCCAGAAACCCGTGAGATAACGGCAGCACCTTCAAAAGCTGCTTGTGATGACACAGCTTTTTTCACACGGACTAGACATGGGCGAGGTAACATAGAGCCGTGTTCCACTCTTTGTAATCCCTCGATGGTGGCTAGAACTATTAAGCGATCGCCTACAGTCAGTCTAATATCATCCGAGGGCATAAACTTAGGTTTTTTTTGCTTTGCTTTGGCGTGAAGAATTGGTACTACTTCATATCCGTAGGCTATTTCTGCCAACAATAGCCCATTGAGGGTATCGTTAGCTTCAATTTGGTATTCTGTTACTAGTGTGGTTTGGTTATTTAAGCGAAACAAATTGATGATATTTTCGCCAAATGCCGCCGCCACAAATGCTTCTGCCGCCAGTGCATAAACTCCTAAAACTCTGGCATAAGGTAGCATTTGCCCCACATTCTCACTAAAACGCGGATCGAAGGTGCGAATCACTAAGTTGGCTTGAGGATTAGTAATACGCGCTCTTAAGGCGATTTCCAAATTTGCCACTTCATCATCGGTAACTACAACCACGCTTTTAGCAGTATTAATATTGACTCTAGTCAAAGCATCTTTACTGTTACTAATAACTAACGGCATTTGTGGTAAAGTGCCGAATTCCAAGTCATGGGTATGAACTCCTACCAAAGGTTGCTTAAGTTCTTGTAGTATTTGTGCTACCAACCTACCTACTCTGCCTAGACCAACTAGTACAACATGGTCAGCTTTGGGTAGTGTCGGCCGTCGTCGAGAGAATTGAAATCTGGCAGCTAAAATGCGTTCAGTCATGACAGCATAGAGAATACCGACAAACACTGTACCTGCTACAGTCAGACTAATACTAAATAATTGTAGCCACCAAGAAACCGGAAACGGCAGTTCTAGCCCACCAAAAAGTTCATCATAACCACCAAGGCTGAGAACTAAAGAAACATTCAAGGCCTCTTGCCAACTAATTTGCGGATATTGCAGTTTATATAGTAAGGTTCCCCATAAAAACAGGCTTACCATAACAAGACAACTGGCAAAAACTACACGTTGAGTTTGGCCACTCTCTGCCCAAAATTGAGTTAATAGCTGACGCAGATTTATCTTGTTGATGGTAGTGGTAAGTTGCCACAATTTTCTGGTATTTTTGACTGGTGGCTCTGGAAGAGTGACTATGTTTTCTGTGGCCTCAATGTATGCAATGGTATCGCCTGGCAGGGTTTGGGCATCGGGTTTCCATTGATAGAACGTTTGCGGTAGGGGTTCTCCTACCCTGTTGTGGCTGAGTATGCGGCGGTGGCTACTATTGATTTCATGGAGTTGGTGACAGTTATGCCAACGATGTCCAAAATCAATAGATATACTCATGACGCGCAGCAGATGATTTTCCAAGGGAAAAAATCCCTTGGTTTCGCAGCCCAGAGCTGCTATGGCAAAGCTGTTAGCTGATAATTGGGTAGCTTCAAAAGCGATAAAATTACCCAAACTTTCGCGGAGTAATTCATTGAGGTTATCTTGGGAAGAACGGACGACTAGACGAATATCACGATTAAGCGATCGCGCTGCAAATGCGGCGGCTATATTGATTCGCTCATCACTACTGACAATCAATATAGCTCGACATTGGCTAATTTCTGCTTGTTCTAATATCTTGGTTTGCCGACAGTCACCAATTACTAGTTTGTCTACTAAGTCCGGTATGTCAGGAATTTCGCATTTTTGAGTATGCGCGATTTCAATAGCATTTACCTTGACCCCAAACTCTTTCAATACAGATACACAATGTTGTCCCAGGTTGCCCAGCCCACAAACTAAGAAAGTGTTGGTATTGATCACATTCTGTCCCATGTTCAACGCTGTGAGAATCTACTCAGTAGAAAACATGAACCATTTACACAATAACGGAACTCCCAGTAATTTTTATCTATTAAAAATCTCCACCCACCAGGGATGGAGATTTTGTCAGTGGTCAGTGTAAAAGCTATCGTCAAAAACTCGAATTATCGTGCCATATTCAAATATGAATTTACAGGATGCCCCAAAAATGAAGGAAGCCTTGACCAGAAAAAGCTTCAATCAAAACGACAGATAAAAACCCAATCATGGCAAAGCGACCATTCCAGTTTTCGCTCTGAGTAGTGAACCCAAAACGCACAGCATTAGGTTCGTCAGCAACAGTAGTTTTAGGATTCTTGAAACCTGACATAAATAAAACTCCAATGTATTGCGTTGTGCAGTTTATCTGCCTGTAACGTAATGTAACAGATATTTAAGAGAATGCAACATTTAGTGAATATTGCCATTAATTACCTCACTTGAGGCGATGACCTCCGGTCGGAGGTCATCGCCTCCCACTCAATCCAATCCCAAGGGGAGCGCTGTGCTAATAGCCCTTCTTTGAGGACTAAAGTCCTGGCTACAAACCTTTAATTATTTATACTGTCCGTATTTAGACAGTTTTTAGTATTAAAAATACTCCAATAGCAATCATTACACAGCCAGCAGCAATGTTTATTTTCTTCCTGATTGTAGAATTAATCAACAATCTAGCTCTGTCTGCCATGAAAGCATAACCAAGTTTTACACCGCCTACGGCCACTATGGCGATCGCTATGATAATGCTAGTGTCAAAATAAGATACCTCAGAAATATCAAGAAAAGCCGGAAAAAAACCAAGATAAAATAAGGTGGCTTTTTGATCTGCCAATGTGATAAACAGTCCAGTAAGAAAACTGGACAGCAAAGAGGTATTCATCATCTCCTCTGTCTCCACACCTTTTGATTTTGACCTGCATAACCCTATTCCCAACAAAATCAGATAAGCACCGCCAAGGTATTTTATGAGGAAAAATAGGCTACCCATCGTTTCAGCAAGAAACGCTAAACCCCAAATAGATATGATTATGAAAATGATGTCACCAACTACTATCCCTATAGTCGTGAAAACACCATGAATAAATCCAGATGTAGCTGCTCTTGTGGAGACAGTCAATACACTCACACTGGGAATAGAAGCGAGAACAACCATCGCACTAAATAATGCAAGAATGGTACTAAATGTCATACTAGTTTCCATAGGCATTGAGGGCAACTCCCTGCTTAGTTATTGCTGACTTATGTTGAACTATGACACTGCATTTTCTCATTCTTATGGATAGTTGATGACAAAATAAGATAATCTGCTTCAAAGGGGCGATAAAGCCCTTTGTTTTTATCAATACGTAACTCGGAAAAGTTTTACCATTGTTATTGTTTCATCCCATACATTCTTCAGTTGGCATGAATTCGCATTGATGGCAATCAAATGTTGTTTCATCCAAAGATGTGGGCAAAATAACCTGAAAACGGGTATTTCCTGGTTCGGAAAACAAGCGGATGTAACCTTTATGTTTTTCAACAATCTGGTAACTAATTACAAGGCCTAAGCCTGTTCCTTTCCCTACTCCCTTAGTCGTAAAGAATGGCTCGAAAATACGCTCTTTAATCTCTGAAGGAATGCCAGGGCCATTGTCAGTAATCTCCACTAGTACGCAGTTATGGTCTTGTGCTGTACGGATACAGATTTGTCCTTGACCATTCATTGCATCAATGGCATTGTCAATTAAATTAGTCCAAACTTGATTAAGTTCACTACCAAAAGCCCAAATCAGAGGTAGACTTTGGTCATAATTGCGGGTTAGAGTCACACCATTTTTGAGCTTATGACTAAGAATTGTCAAAGTACTTTCGAGTCCTTGATGGATATCTACATCCTGCATAGGAGACTGATCCATATACGAGTACTCTTTAATTGCTGTTACCAATTCAGAAATACGCTTTGAGCTTTGGTCAATCTCATCCAACAGTTCAATTCCTGTTAGAGTCGCTTCCAGCCAAGTCAAAATTTCCTCAAGCGATTGTGTTGATAAATACTCCACAATCTTAGCTAGTGATTGAGTGTCCAGTCCTCCTCGGACTAAGGAAGAAACAATTTTCCAGCCATCAGTTATATGATGTAATTCCAACCAGGTTATGACCTCTTGCTCTCGATCGCTCTGTGTTAGAGGATCTAAATAACATGGTGTTGCAGCACGCGTGATTGCCTCTTCTAACAAGTTTTCCAGAAACAGCAGTTGCTCTTTTGTCATCTGCTTTTGATTCAGTTTGAGTCCCAAAGATGGCAAGCGATGAAAAATCTGCTGCAAGTGTGAAGCACTCCGACCAACTGCTGTCGCCGGGTTATTTAGCTCGTGGGCAAGACCAGCAGCTAAAGTGCCTAGAGCAATTAGCTTTTCGTGGTGTCGTGACATCGACTCCAGGATTTGCAATCGTTGTGCGGTGATGATTAACAAATCCCTTGTAATGGAAGGACAAGTTGTGAGCATTTCCCAGAAAGTTTCTTTGTCCCATTTCAACAGATAGGTTTTTTTAGCAGCGCGGGCGTTGGCTATATGATTAGGTGCATCTAGTAAAATCAACTCATGACCCGTATAGGTTCCAGGGCCGCAGCTCATCAAATGCCTTTCTGCATTACCAACCTTTTTTGTTAGTTCAATCTCACCTTCTATCACCGCGTAGAAATTATCTAGTGGTTCTCCCTCAAGGGCTATGTACTCTCCTGGAACTAGCCATAGTTCACGGCCGTGTTCAGAAAGCCATTGGAATTGCTCTTTGGTCAATTGTGCAAAAAGCGACACTTGGCACAAAGCGTCTAACATAATTACACCTTACTTAGATATTGATGGATAAACTGAATAGCGATCGCACCTTCTCCGACTCCTGAAGCAACTCGCTTCACAGACCCTTTACGTACATCTCCAGCCACAAAAATGCCTGGTACACTGGATTCAAGTAGGAAGGGTTGGCGATCCAATTTCCATGCCTTGGAACATTGTTTATTGAGCATGAGGCTCTGGCCGCTTAAGATAAACCCTTGTTCGTCTCTCTCTACAATGCCACCCAGCCAATCAGTGTTAGGACTCGCACCTATTAAGATAAATAGCAATTTTGTGGGAATAGTTTGCTTTTCGTTGGTCTTAAGGTTAGCGATCGTAATTGCTTCTAAGTTAGTCTGACCATGAACCTGGACGATGTTGGAGTGAAACTGTACTGTGATATTATTTGTTGCTGCGATTTGATCTATCAAGTATTTAGACATACTGGTAGCAAGTGAGTCGCCACGCACTAAGATATTCACATGGCGAGCATATTTAGAGATGTACACCGCAGCCTGTCCGGCTGAGTTAGCCCCGCCCACTATATAAACATCTTCATTTTGACAGGAGAGTGCTTCGGTCATTGCTGCACCGTAGTACACACCAGCTCCAGTCAGATTCTCAATGCCTGGGACATTAAGCTTGCGATATGACACACCTGTGGCAATCAGTAATGCGTGACAGCTTAATTCTGTCCCGTCTTTCAGCTTGATGATGCGATAAGAATCTTGCAAGCGAATTTCCATTACCTCTTGAGGCGAGAGAATCTCTACCCCGAATCTTTTTGCCTGAGTAACGGCGCGACGAGCTAATTCTGATCCAGCAATTCCTTGAGGAAAACCTAAATAGTTCTCAATACGGGAACTTGTTCCAGCTTGCCCCCCTGGAGCTTCTTTTTCAATCAATACTGTGCGTAAACCTTCAGATGCACCATAGACTGCTGCTGCTAAACCAGACGGTCCAGCCCCCACGATCACCAAATCGTAAAAGGGCATTTCGGCCTGCATCTTCAATCCGATTTTTTCAGCAATTTCAGCGTGCGTTGGTTGTGTGAGATAAGAACCGTCAGGGCATATTATTAATGGTAAATGTGAGGTGTTGCATTGAGCATAACTAACCCACTGACGTGCTTCTTCCTCTGCCTCGATGTCCAACCACTGATAAGGCACATAATTGCGAGCCAAGAAATCCTTAATGTGATGACTCTTAGGAGACCAACGGGAGCCAATAACGCGAATACCTTCAAAGAGTGGGCGGTATGACGAAACCCAATCGTCTAGTAAATCACTCAGAACTGGGTATAGAAGGTCTTGCGGCGGTTCCCACGGTTTCAGAAGATAGTAATCAATTTTCGCTGTATTTATAGCTGAAACAGCAGCATCAGTATCCGCATAAGCCGTTAATAAAACTCGTTTTGCAGACGGAAATATTTGCATAGCTTGTTCTAGGAACTGCACACCGGACATTTGTGGCATTCTCTGATCTACTAAACAGAGTGCAACTGTCTCGTTACGTAATTTTACCTGTTGCAATACTTTTAAAGCATTTGCACCTGAATCAGCTCTGAGAATCCGAAAGCGATTGCCATACTCGTGTCGGAGGTCTCGCTCTATTACTCGTAAAACTCCGGGGTCATCGTCAACAGTAAGTAGTACAGGATTAACCAAAATAACTCCTTTCTGGGGATGATATTCTTCATGATTGTGTAAAGGGAAAACCAAAAAATAAATTATTCCAAATGGACAGTTAGTAGGGTGCGCTACTTATGAATAATTTCTTGGTACGGCTAGGTTTTCTGGCACTGACGCACCCAACCTACTTGGATATTTTTTTATCTGGAAGTCCCAAATAAGGCATTTAATAAGTAAGGGAGGCTAAGGGCAGTGGAAAAGAACTACTCCCCCACCACCCCCTGCTCTCCCTGCTTTCTTTACTCTTTTCAACAACTGCTTAATGTGTTTAAAGCAAGTTACACACTTGCCATTTCCAGTGTTTCATACTGATCTAAAACAGTCACACTATCGCAAAATGCACTCGTCATCAGGAATTGTTTCACGTTCTCCGGTGCGCCGACGATATAGAGTTCAACATGAGAACCTAGTTTCTGCTTAGTGAAAATCAAAGCCCGCAAACCAGCAGTAGTAATACATTCTAGGTCTTGTAGTAGTAAGACTAGACGATTGATTGGCTGTTCTGTTGCTTTGCTAACTGCTTCCTGAAAACGTATGACACCATTGGCATCCAATAACCCAGTCAAGGAGATTTTGGCAATACCATTATTTACTTCCAGCACTGTTGCATCGAAAGATACTTGAGTTGGAAGCAGTCTGACTCTAACTTTCAGATCCTCTTGCGTAACTGGCAGTTTAACCGTCAGGCTTGCAGCATCAAAATCTGTATACTTTTGTCCATTGATCCAAACATCGCCAATTCTCACACTGCCTGGTGGTAAGATATCTGGAGCAACTCGCAGGATATTGTCTGAAAAGCCGCCTGGTTTGGGTTTGAAGTACAAATCCATTGGCTGTTTAGTAATCAACAGATTTGTATAAACACAAGCCAAGTAGGCTAGTTCAAAAGAATGATAACCACTCATGGAGTGACTACCCTTGCCTCGTTCTGTTCCTAGCAAGTAGGGTATCCCATTTGCCAACACATTGAAGTAAATACCCCCAGCTACGTAATCCAGGAACCAAGCATTATAGAAAGCTGCGGCTTCACGGGACTGGCGTTGATATTCAGGTTTATCAAGTGAGCCGGTCAGGATGAGATAGGCTAAGATAGCTTGTTCCTGCTGCCACCAAGCTTTTCGGTTATGCCAGACAAAGCGGTGTACTTCTTGTCCTGGTTTTAAGGTACGTTCCACGACATCGTACCACCCCCCACGCTGTTGGTCGCTACCCACGGCTGGCATGATTTCGGCAATCTTTTCTGCCAGAGTGACATAGTTCTCTTTTGGTTTCAGATGGTTCATCCGCATGAGGTTCCAAGCAATTTTCAGGTTATGACCTACAACTGCTCGATTCTGCTGCCATCCCCAAGTTTTGTCGTGGCTCCAGTCTTCGTAAAAGCGTTCTTGGACAAATGGGCTATTGTCATAATCTGGGAATCGCTTTTCAATGGTGTCGAAGGTATACTCCAGGAAAGTGGCGTATTCTTCTTTACCAGTCGCCAGCCAAAGATTGATCAAATAAGCTGGGGCATGGTCTCCGACAGAGTTCCAGTTCTTCTTGGCGCGATTGTGGCCTAGAGTCTGGGAGTGGGGGCTAAGAGTAATCGGATCAATGTGGGAGAAAAACCCTCCTTTTTCTGTTTTGTCCAAGAAATACTTGTTAAACAGATTGATAGTCAAATCGATATCTTTGATGATGCGTGGATCACCTGTAATCCGATAAGTTTGGGTGGGGCCAGCCAGAGCATAAATTTGCTCATAAGCTGGAATAGCGTCATAATCATCCCCAAATTCTGAGGAAAATATCTTCTGCTCGCTGCCACCTGGATTCACATCAACACCATGATACCAATAGCAAATTCCTTCGCCTTCATCCAGAAAACGCATATGTTGGCGCAGGTATTCAGTGCCTTTTTCCGCAGCCTCAAGATAGCGATCGTCCCCAGTCATCATGTAAGCTGTGGCAAAACCATAAACAAGGCGAGAAATAGTATCAGTTTCTTGACGATTACTATCTTCTTTAGAACCAACTAAACCGATACCAGTACGATATTTGCGATAATCAATTTCGCCATCTTCAAACTGGGCTTTGAGGTAAAAATCGCCCAGGCTTCGTATCTGTTTGACCCACCAATCTGGTCTTTCAAAAAGATACTCATTTTCGTTTCTACCCAGAAAAACTATATGTTTAGCTTCAAACTTCTGCTCATCTGCTTCTGGATAAAAAATGCCATACACAAAGAGATAGCAATTTGGCACGAGCATCGAATTTATTTGGCTAGTGCAATCAAAGAAAGGCTCATCTAAATTGCGTACTAACTCAGCGTAGGTCATTGAAGTTAATGCTATTTCAAATTTCCTACCATCTGAGGTTTTGAGTTCAAAAGTACCAGAATCTCCTTTACTTGAATCAAAGGCAGTAACGTATCCAGCGATTAAATCTGAAAATGAAAAACCTATATTACTCATTGAATTCACTCCTAATTGGAAATTCATTAACTGGAAACCATTTAGAAACTAGAACAACAACGCTACGTTCTTTAACAGAATAGACATTATCTGAAACTACAGTTTCTTCCCCTGGTTCGGCGATATCCATTGGAGAAGCAAGAGCCGTATCTATGACTCTGCACCATTTTCTACCTTTAATAGGGGGAATTTCAAAATCGAGATCCTCCCAGTACATATTGAGCATGACGTGAATATCTGCTTCTCCATTAAAGCCCCCAAGGGTAAACGCGAGAACTCTGGCATGAGAGTCGTGCCAACCTGGTTTGAACAACTTGCAGCCATGCCAAGCAATATCTGCCAAGCCACGCTCGTTAACTTCACCAGTGAAAAAATAACTACGGCGTAAAGCAGAATGACAATAGCATTTGCGGAAATTAATCATCAGCTTGAAGAACCTGAAAATGTCAGCATTCTTCTCTGCCAAATTCCAATCTAACCAACTAATCTCGTTATCTTGACAGTAAGCGTTGTTGTTGCCTTTTTGAGTACGTCTGACTTCATCCCCAGCCACCAGCATGGGTACGCCTTGAGAGAGCATAAGAATGGCAGCAAAATTCTTAATCTGTCGTCGGCGTAATCCGTCGATTTCTGGGTTATCAGTCTCTCCTTCAACACCACAATTCCAGCTTAAATTGTCATTGATGCCATCTCGATTGTGTTCCCCATTTGCTTCATTGTGCTTATGGTTATACGAAACTAAATCATTGAGGGTGAATCCATCATGACAGCTAATGAAGTTGATGCTATTAATTGGTAAATGTCTGCTCGATTGGTAAAGATCGGCACTTCCCGCAAGTCGCCAAGCAACCGCCCCAACTATTCCTGGATCTCCTTTGACAAAGCGCCGAATGTCGTCTCGAAAACGTCCGTTCCATTCTGCCCAACGATATCCAGGAAACTCCCCGATTTGATAAAGCCCGCCAGCATCCCAAGCCTCGGCAATGATTTTGGTGTCAGCTAAGGTTTCGGATGTTTCAATGTGCCAAATTACTGGGGGATGGAGCATTGGTACTCCATCTTGGCTACGAGATAAGATGGAGGCTTCATCAAAGCGGAAACCATCAACGTGCATCTCTTTGACCCAAAATTCCAGGCAATCTACAATTAATTTTTCTACTATGGGGTGGTTGCAGTTGACTGTGTTACCACAGCCAGAGTAGTCCATGTAGTACTGCTTATCCCAATGTACTAGGTGATAAAAAATACTATTGAATAGTCCTTTGAAGTTGATGGTTGGGCCTTCATGATTGCCTTCGTCGGTATGGTTAAAGACTACATCCAGAATGACTTCAATCCCTGCTTTATGTAATGCCTTGACCATATCTCGGAACTCGCGGATATGATTGCCAATATCAGGAAAAGCACAATATGAAGCTTCTGGAGCAAAGTAACTGTGTGGATTATATCCCCAGTAGTCTTTTAGTTGTTTGCCGTTGACTTCTCGGAGAATATTCTTTTCGTCAAAGTCAAAGATTGGTAGCAGTTCAACAGCTGTAATTCCTAACTCTTGCAAATAAGGAATTTTCTCGATAAGTCCAGAAAAAGTACCTGGGTGTTTGCAGCCAGAAGATGATGATCTGGTAAATCCGCCAACGTGTACTTCATAAATGATGGTGTCATTCATGGAGTGATTGAGGGGGCGATCGCCTTCCCAATCATAATCAGATATATCGATAACTACACTACGCATAGATGTAGCCATGTTATCTTTTGATCCTAGAGCATCGTTGCGTTGCCAAAGAGTGTTGGTATTTCCTCTAGCATAAGGATCAAGCAGCACTTTATTTTCGTTAAAGCGGTGTCCTTCTTGGTGTAAGTCAGAATTACCATGCACTCGATAGGCATAGTGAGCGCCTGCTTTTAAGCCTCTCACATAGACGTGCCAAAAGTGGAAAGTTTTATTGATCTTGGGATTTAACTGAATAATTTTTGCTGGCTGTGGAGAATCATCCCGATCAAACAACAATAATTCCACAGAAGTACCGTGTTCTGAAAAGATGGAAAAGTTTACTCCCTCTTTGTCTGGCACTGCACCGAAAGGATGTGAACATCCCGGTTCTAATTGGTAATCAGGTGTTGCTAGTTCAACCTGATTTCTATCTGTAGTTAAAGTCATTTTGTCTTGCTGTCCTTACGGCATTGAATTAGTGGGTCATTTAGCACGATTTTAGCCATTAATAAAATTATTAATGATGTTTCAGGATGATACTTTTAACGATTTATTAATGGCTGAATTTGTGTTTAATTATCCATTACTTGTTGATCACAAACAATATTGCTCTAAAAAATAATGGCATTAATTATAGTTATTTTTCGAGGCAATCTGGAGAATAAGAAATGATATTTTGTAACTGTTACTCCTTATTATACTGTTTTTCTGTAATGCCATTATCTTGAAAAAGACTTATCGGTTGTCTTGCTTACCCATTCATCTTCTATTCATTAGTATTTAGTAATTACTGAGTCAATTTGCGACTAAAATCAAAAAAATAAATCCACTCATTTCGGTAATTCAATTGCCTATTAAGTAGGTTATATTAATTAATATAAATGAGTGTATAACATAATTACAAGGGTTAAATTTTGGGGATATGTTTGTATTGTTTTGATAATAGGTCTTTAGATAAGAAGTATTGGTTTTAATAATTGAATAAATTCAAATTATAAGATGCGTTTGCTCATGCTAACGCATCCTAATCGGAACAATAAAATTAGGCAAGTTACAACAAAGTTTTAGCTGCTTTGATAAATTAATAATCTATACCCTTAATTAATCATCAATCTTAACTTGCTGTTTTTGCGTATTGTTAATATTGTCAACACTTAGAAAAGGTTATCTAGCCAAATTAATCTGACAACACCTGTTCTGCACATTGCTGGATTAATTTGGCGATTAAACCCGTCCAACCAGTTTGATGACTAGCACCAATACCAGCGCCGTTATCTCCGTGAAAGTATTCATTGAAAAGAATCAGGTCACGCCAATTTGGGTCAGTTTGGAATTTTTCGGTTCCACCATAAAAAGGTCTTTTACCAGAAGTATCTGTGAGAAAAATTTGGATTAGCCGTTGAGCTAATTCAATTGAGACTTCCTTGAGGGTCATCATTTGCCCAGAACCAGTTGGACACTCAACTTTGAAATCGTCACCGAAGTAGCGATAGAACTTTTGCAGCGATTCTAGGAGTAGATAGTTAATGGGAAACCAAATTGGGCCACGCCAGTTAGAATTACCGCCAAACATCCCTGTAGTAGATTCAGCAGGTTCGTAATCAACTCGATACTGCTGTCCATCCACTGTTAAAACGTAAGGGTGGGACGCATGAACTTTAGAAACAGAGCGAATACCATAAGGACTGAAGAATTCCGTTGCATCTAACATCTTTTCTAGAATGCGACGGAGTTTATCTGGATAAGCGATCGCTAGCAGTCGGCGCTCACCAATCCCTTGTTTCTGCATACAAGCGATATTTCGGGTCAGATCAGGGCGATTTTGCAAAAACCATTGCGTCCGTTGCTTAAAGCCTGGGAGTCGCTCTAAGGTTTCTGGTTCTAAAATGCTCACGGCACACAATGGGATTAATCCTACAAGCGATCGCACTTTCATCGGCAACTGATGACCATCTGGTAAATTTAGCGCATCGTAGTAAAAACCATCACTTTCATCCCATAATGCTATTTCCGCATCACCAACGCCGTTCATGGCATCAGCAATATAGAGGAAATGCTCGAAAAACTTGCTGGCGATGTCTTCATAGGTAGAATTTTCCTTTGCTAACTCTAAGGCGATCGTCAGCATATTCAGACAATACATCGCCATCCAACTTGTGCCATCTGCTTGTTGCAGATATCCACCAGTCGGTAGCTGAACGCTCCGGTCGAAGACACCAATATTGTCCATACCTAAAAAGCCACCCTGAAAGATATTTCTGCCTTCTAAATCTTTCCGGTTAACCCACCAAGTAAAGTTCAGCAGTAATTTCTGAAAAACACTCTCCAGAAATTTTTTATCCGCATGACCATAGATTTTCTGCTCAATCTGATAAACCTGCCATGCAGCCCAAGCATGAACGGGCGGATTTACATCACCAAAAGCCCATTCATAAGCTGGTAGCTGACCGTTAGGGTGCATATACCACTCCCGTGTCAAACGAGTGAGTTGCAACTTAGCAAAGTCTGGGTCAATCATTGAGAGGGGAATTACATGAAAAGCTAAATCCCAAGCTGCAAACCAAGGATATTCCCATTTGTCGGGCATGGAAAGTACATCATCGTTAAACACATGAAACCATTCATGGTTTCTGCCATTCAGCCGTGATGCTGGTGGTGGCGGGCCGGACGGATCGCCTTTTAACCATTTCTCCGCTACATAATAGTAAAATTGTTTACTCCACAACATTCCAGCAAATGCCTGTCGTTGCACATTCCGCCTGTCCTCTGACATTGGGAGAGGACAAATCTTCTGATAGAATTCATCCGCCTCGCGCTGGCGCTGTTGCCAAATTGTGTCAAATTCAGTCCCGAATGGTGCAATTAAATTTTGCGCGTCACTTAATCGCAACCGCACTGTCTTGGTTTCACCTGCACCAATGTGTAATTCGTAACGAGCTGCGAACTTAGTGCCAATGCGATTGGGATTGACGGCTGTTTTTTGCCCATTTACGACATAATTGTTAATTCCATCTTTAACATAATCCGAAGAATTGCTAACCCCAAACAATTTTTGACTATTAGTTTCATTTTCTGTAAAAAGTAATTCTGAGGTTTGATTACAGTACAGCCATCGAGTTTCTAAAGAGGGGTGATAAGCTTCGATGGTGCTGAGGTCAGAGTTAGATTGGCTAATTTTCAGCCACGGCTTTTCTTCTTGATTTGCAGTCCAAGACCAAGTGTTGCGAAACCAGAGGGTTGGTAGCAAATGCAGCGTTTTTGCTTCTGGGCCTCGGTTAATTACACTGATCTCAATCAAAATGTCGTCGGGTGAAGCCTTGGCGTACTCAACGAATACATCAAAATAACGGTCTTGGTCAAATATACCCGTGTCGATTAATTCAAACTCTGGCCCTTGGCGATCTCTGCGTTGATTTTCTTCTACTAGCTGGTTGTATGGAAAAGCAGCCTGGGGATATTTATAAAGATATTTCATGTAGGAGTGAGTCGGGGTGTTATCCAGGTAGAAGTAATATTCTTTGACATCTTCCCCGTGATTCCCTTCATTCCCTGTTAGTCCGAAAAGTCTCTCTTTGAGAATTGCATCTTCACCATTCCAAAGAGCGATCGCAAAACATAGTCGCTGATGATTGTCGGAAATTCCGGCAATTCCATCCTCTCCCCAGCGATAGGCGCGGGAGCGGGCATGATCGTGGGGAAAGAATTCCCAAGCTTTACCATCAGGGCTATAGTCTTCCCGCACTGTTCCCCACTGACGCTCACTTAGGTAGGAACCCCATCGTTTCCAGTAGGCTGTGCGATCGCGGTCTGCTGCTAATCTTGATTCTTCTTGGGTCATGGCGATTTTGGATTTCGGATTTTAGAGACACTGTATTGCAGTAAGCATTCCGTGTTGATACTCGTAAGGAACAGTACATTCTGTTCTCGAGATCAAAAAAACTCTTGAATGGTACAGCCAACACAAATAGCTTACTGCTCATGATAGTTTCGGCTCAGTCCTCCATCTACATAGAAGGTTGCGCCTGTGATGTAGTCGGCATCTTTTGAGGCTAAAAACGCAACTATGGGGGCGATATCTTCCGGTTTGCCTAAACGACCCAAAGGAATGTTCTTGAGCAACGCTCCCAATTTTTCAGGGTCGTTTAATAGTTTACTATTGATTGGTGTCTCAATTGCTCCAGGAGCCACGTTGTTAATTGTGATTCCCAAAGGGCCAAGCTCAACGGCCAGATTACGCATCATCATCTTGACACCACCCTTGCTAGCACAGTAGGGAGTGAAGTGAGGAAATGCTATTTCTTCATGGGTAGAGCTAATATTGATGATTTTGCCAGTTCGCTTGGTTTCGATGAAGTGCTGCACTATTGCTTGAGTGGCGAAAAATGTGCCTTTGAGGTTGAGATTAATTACTGCATCATAGTCGGCTTCGGTAATATTCCAGAAGTCAGCATTTCGACCGTCAATTCCAGCATTATTCACAAGAATATCTAGTTTGCCAAAGTATTGAATACCCTGGTCTATCATCTGGCGAATATCGCTGATTACACTTAAGTCAGCTTTAATAATCAAACCTTTGCATCCAGCCACTTCCACTTTAGACAAAGTTTCTTGAGCGCCTTCGGGATGAGAGCGATAGTCTATGACAACATCCGCACCTTGTTCAGCAAGATGTACAGCAATAGCTTGACCTATTCCCCCACTGCTACCAGTGACTAAAGCTACCTTACCTTCTAATTTCTTCATTGATTTTATCCTTCTAGAGTATTTGATGTATTTTGGATCTGATAAATGACCGAAGAAAGGCAGAGGGCAGGAGGCAGAAGGCAGAAGGAAGAAATACATTTTTGCCCTCTGCTAAAGGGGACACAAGCCCCTAAATTTACTTATGAAAAAATCAGAAAATATGTATTTCGAGACGCGCAGAGCAAGAAATACTGTGTCCTTGTTAAATCCCCTAAATTTATTTATGGGGATTCCCTTCTGCCCTCTGCCGTCGTACTTCTGCCTTCTTAATCTCACTTCCAGGCATATTGTGCTGTGACAGCAACTAGTGAATTAAGAAAAAATTCCAGAAAATTTATCGGTCTAGATACCGAAATTAAATTTATTCATGCTTTTTCAGATGTGGGACTTTAACATTTTTAAAAATACAACGATAATTTGGAACATGAAAAAGTTTGCCTGTTAAAACTTCACGTTCACCCATAGCTATCAGTTGAAAAACTCCTACAGCAGTCAATGCCCCTAGTGGAGATGCAATACAATAAATCCACTGGTTTTGCCAAGACCATGCTAGTAAAGCAGGCCCAATGCTGCGTGCTGTATTCAAGCTAGTGCCAGAAATGGGCGCTCCCAACCAAACCATAGTTGCAGCCAGAAGCCATACCATTAAAGGTGTCCAGCGCAATAATTGATGATGGCTTAAGAACATGAAGATAGACAAGAATAACAAAAATGTCATGAAAACTTCAGCTATAAATACATACCATAATGGATAACCGATTCCCGGTAAAGTAATACAATAATTGACGCTAACAAGGTAATTTCTCCACAAAAATAATGCTAGCGACGCGCCTAAAAATGCACCAATGAATTGACCAAAAATATATCCAATCAAGTCATGTTTGTGCATCTTTCCTTGCAGCCAGAATGCAAATGATAAGCAAGGGTTGAGGTGCGAACCACTCAGTTTTCCCAAAGGAGAAATACTAAATAATGCACCACTTCCAGCAAATATGAGACCATTAATTAATAAACGGGGACTCACTGCTGGGATGAAATGCTCCATAGGCAAACCTTTGCCAAAATTGAAAGTGATTATACTAAATCCCACCAAGATATTGAAAGCTGTTCCCAACAACTCTGCACCATATTCAGACCAGTTAAGAGTTTTCCAATTAGTGAAAGCATTCATAGGTTTCTTTCATCTGAACAACAGTTAAACTGTATACAGCAATTTCATATAGGTTTTGAACAAAAATTAGCTAGTGAAGAAAGATTTTGAGTTTGTTCATCTTCTATTGAGAAATGCTGTATATAGTTAAGTGGAAATTACTCTCAATTGACCTGTAATGGTGGTGGATTATCCTGATCAACGTATCCCTGGCTAATTTCCACAATATTGCCATCGGGATCAGCTACCCACACTGTGCGCCACCCAGGAATAAAGCTATCAAAGTTGAGTGGTCCAAGAGTTATGTTTGCATCATTGCCAATTTCAGCCAATTTAGCATCAACATCATCAACTTGGAAACCAAAATGCCGCCAAGCTGGATAGGTAGGCCCATCTTGGGTAGCTAGAGGGCCTGGGGTTTCTCCTTTGGCTTGGAAGAGTTCCAGGTACATATCGCCCAACTTTAGAAAGACAATCTGTTCATTATTGCCAATTGGTGCCACCCTGGCCCGCTTAAAGCCGAAATATTTGGTGTAGAATTTTTCAGTTGCAATCGGATCTTTGCAGCTGATTGCCATTTGAGAAACTTTTAGCAAAGTCATTACTTAATTCCTTAATGAGATAGGGAGTTTAGTTACGCGTATGTACCATCTGGGTACTGAACTACACCAGCAAAGTGAACAGCAATTTTGCGATCGCGCAGCACCCAGTTATCATAGAAACTGACTTCACCAACATCGCCATTGATACTTCTGGTTTTGAGGCTTTCGACTATCATCAATGTATTTTCGGTTTCAGCCCACTGGTCAAGCTTGACTTCAAAATCTTCTAAACTAAAGATGCGACTTTCAAAAAACTGTTTCAGTGCTTGACGACCACGGACATATAGTGGTTTGCGATTTTCGGTCAAGGTGCTAATTAACAGGACATCTTCGGTATATTGGTTAAGTAAACCATCCACATTCTTAGCTTTAATGAAGCCGATATGTTCTTTATAAAAATTGCCTAAGGGAGATGCAGGTACTTCTGTTTTAATTGTTCCTGCATTTACATAAGTTTTATCTGGATACTGAATTACACCAGCAAAATGAATGGTGATTTTTCCATTTTGTAAAAACCAGTTATCATAAAACTCCACACTACCGACTTCACCAGTTTTACTTGTGGTTGTTAACTCCTCTACCATCATCAGTGTGTTTTCAGTTTCAGCCCATTGATTGAGTCTGATTTCAAAATCTTCTAAACCGAAAATACGACCTTCAAAAAATTCTTTGAGTGCTTGACGACCTTGTACATAAAGTGGTTGGCGGTCTTCTGTTAAGGTGCTGATTAGTAAAGCATCATCAGCATATTGGTTAAGTAAACCATCAAGATTCTTAGCTTTAATGAAACCGATATGCTCTTTGTAGAGTTGGCTGATGGGAGATACCAGCAATTGTTCGATTGGTGTACTCATAGTAATCCTTTATGTAGGGTATGAAGATGGCAAGAAAATTTGTGTTTGTAGTTAGTAGCTATTGCTAACTACAAACAACTTGTTAGGCATAGCTGAAAATTATGGTTATTCGATTAAGCCCAAAAACCAAAGTGATAAACAATTTGTCCATTACGCATAGTCCAGGCATCACCAACTGATACTAAACCGAGTTTACAGTTAAATTTTGCTTGGAAAAAAATAGCGTCTTCGGCTTCAGTGAAGTCTAGAGATTTGATATCAATATATTCGATTGCTTTCAAGTAATCGTGAAAGAATGTTTTGATATTTTCCCGACCATTAATTGTGATGGGTGCAGGTGTATTCTCAAAGCCATTGAAGAAAGTAATTAATACAGCATCTTCTGCATAATCTCTATCTACCATTTCATCGATTTTGCCAGCAGAAATAGTCTCTAGATGTTTGTCGAAGAATTGACGTGCAGGTGAAACGGTTGAAGTTACCACTTTGATATCTCCTGTAATTGTGATGGAATTTATTCAGCATGGAGCGCTAATAACTAATTACTGATGCAGAGGTCATTTGCGCCCCAAAATTTTATTGCTTTACAGATGTCTGCAATCGTCTTTAAAGACGGGCAGATCCTTCATAATAACTAAGGGAATCAACAATGTAGGTGGCGATTACTGGCTTACCTGTATTAGCCGATCGCTTGATGATCCAAGTTTGATAAGCATCTAAAACAATGCGATCGCTTTTAGCTGCTGGTGGGTTCCACACACTAGCTTCCCATTTGACAACAACTTGCACCTTGGCCTCATCTCCTGAAGCTTCCACATTAACTTGCTTTAAGGTATGGACTTCATCAAAGAAAATCCGGATCACGCGATCATACCAACCTTGAAATCCTTCAAAACCATAAACTGTAGCTTCAGGAAAGCGCATTTCTAGACCATCTTCCACTAGGAAAGGAATATAATCTTCTAGCGGAGCGTGAACGTCTAATTTTAAATACCAATCTGCTGCTAGTTGCTGAATTTCTGAAGCTGTTAAAGGTGCTACATTAGCTACGGTCATGAATTTTCTCCTTGTAAATTAGTAAAAATTTGTGCCTACTATTGACCACACTTGACACCAATCTTTGTGCCGACAATTTCGTTAGTTATGATCAAATCAATCAAAAATGGCCCCTTATGATCCAAAGCTTTTTGGATAGCGGGAGCAATCTGATCTGGCTTCTCCACCCGAATCGCCTCAACTCCCAAAGACTTGGCTAATTCAGCAAAATTAATATTTGGATCGCACAGGTTAAAAGAAGATGGGTAGTCGTGTTCTGGTATTTGCTGCTCACCCCAATAGTGGAGAATGTTGAGCTTGAGGATTTGATAGCTGTGGTTATTGCAGATGACAAACTTGGCATCTATATTGTGGTGCGCCGCAGTCCAGAGGGCTTGGATAGTATACATACTCCCACCATCACCAGTGAAAGCAACCACGGTTTTATCTGGATTAGCCAGCTTAATACCGATTGCTCCAGGAATACCAACACCGAGAGAACCGCCTCGTGTTTGGAAATATTGTCCTAGTTTTGTCGGTGGGATGTACCGACAAAGTTCTGGAGAATTGGTAATGGCTTCATCGAAGATAATCGCATCTGCTGGCAAATGGGCAGCTAATTCTTCTGCAAAACGAGTCATGTGCAGAGGTACTGCATCCCGGACTGCTTTGTCAGCCTCAAATTTAGCAGTTGTTTCCCGCTTCTTATCCTCAGTGATCCGAGTAGTCCTGGCAAAAGCTTCTTGCTTCTGTTCAGGTGTCATGGTTGACTCAAGGACGGTGCTTAATTTGCTCAGGCTAGTTTTTGGATCACCAAGCAATCCTAAATCCACCGGAAAGTTTTTCGCTATTTCATAGGTATTCAAGTCGATGTGAATCACTTTCGCTGACGGAGCAAAAACTCCAGACAGCGCCGGGAATACCTCTGGAAAAACGTAAGTTCCAGTAATCAATATTACGTCTGCTTGTGAAGTGACACGACGGCTATCATCGCCAAACATATGACCTAGTAGCCCTCCGAACAGAGGATGGGTAGCACTCATGTTCGCTTCTGATGAATCTGCTCCCCATACCTGCGCGCCGACCAACTCGGCTACAGATGTCAATTCAGCCTGGGCATCGGAAAAAGCTACACCATCACCCATAATAATTAGGGGATGTTTAGCACCTGCTAATAAGGTTGCTGCTGTTGCTAGTTGTTCTGGTTCAGGAGCAACCCTGGTTACTGGAAAAGAAGTTGGCACAACCTCTTCATAATTAGCAGCATCGAGGATATCCATCGGTAGGGAAACGAACACAGGCCCCATAGGCGGTGTAGCCGCTATCTTGATGGCTCGGCGTAGCACACGTAATAAAGAAGAAGGATCAACCACCCTTGTTGACCATTTGGTGACAGGCTGGGCCATGCTGACCAAATCTGCTGCCATTTGGGCATCCATCGCATCGTAGCAAATACCAGCTTCGCCAGCCAACACAACCAATGGTGCATGACCACGCATAGCCTGATAAATCATGCCGATGCCATTCCCTAAACCAACCCCACTATGAAGTTGCACAATAGTAGGCTTTTTGGTAGCACGGGCATAACCGTCACCTGCACCGACTGCAATTGTTTCTTGCAGTGCAAAGATATATTCAAACTCTGGATAATAGTCCTTTAGTACATCTAGAAACCCCTGCTCAACTGTGCCAGGGTTGCCGAACATATAATGTATGCCATCGGCTAGAAGTTGTTCGATGATGGCAAAGCGTCCTGTTCTATTAGCGATCAAAGGCTTCTCGCTACTCTGTTTGGTCAAGCTTACCATCCGTACCGCCTCAATCCTTTATCTAAAGCTTCCACCAATTTTTGACCAGTTGTATAAGAGTCTGCGGTAGACCGACCTGTAATGAATGGATAGTCAACAATCACAGAGATTTCTTTGCCAAAATTACCGTGATATGCGCCATCTGGGCCTGTGGCATCTTGAAGAATATACTCTAAAGGATAGGGAGGTGGCCCCATGTTAATGTCAGCGCCGACGAATCCTGTACCATCTTTGTAGTCATATTCTTTGCAATGACCAGTAACGTGCTTACCCCAAATAATGCTCTTGCGGTCTGCTAGGTCACGAGCAAAAGCTAGACAAGTTACACCGTAGCATTCTGCGGCGATCGCCTTATTTTTTCTGTAAAAGCTGAGGATGAGGTCATGAACTCGATGGTTATTGACTAAATCAACGATAGGGCCACTACCGCCCACAATCAATAAAGCATCGTATTGTTCCAAATCCTGCTGTACCTCGTCAAGGGCGTTATTGTAGGCTTCCATTTCCCGCAGGAATTTTTCCGCACTCCAGTAAGGGCGATCGGGCAACCATTGTGATAAGACGATGGGATTGTCTAATCTGGGGTTCCTTGGATCTTCCAAACGCTTGACTTTTTCAGCCATCTCCTGAGAGACTACTGTCCTACCTAAAGGTGGGTCAATATATGTAGGGTCCATACTAGGAGGAAGTGCTACTGGTCTTTTTCCTGTTGGAGTAGCAAAGTCAACTTGATATCCCGCAGCATCAAAAGTTTCTAAAGGCCCTACTAGTTCTTCGCCCCAATAACCATATTCAGATAAAATCGTTAGAATTTTTCTCACAAAATTGTCTCCTAATCATGAATGTATTTGGAAATAATTAGCTTACTGCTCTTAGTCTAGAAACAGATGTTGTAGGTCTTCTGCCTGAGAAACGATTAGTAGCAATAGATAATTCTTGGATTTGTTCAGTAATCGCATCAATGAAGGCTTCAACTTCGTGTTTTGAACGACCAGTAATCAGGTCACCATCTACAACCACGCCTGAAGGTGATGGTGTGTAAATTGCACCGGCATTAATAATATCTGCAAGCACTACTTCATGGCAGATAACTTGTCGCCCTTTGAGTAATTCAGGTATTGGTGTCAATATCCATAACCCGTGGCAAAGTGCGCCTTTAATAATCCTCGGATTAGCCATCGCCTGAGCGTAAAACTGTACAGCCGGTGAAGTGCAGACTTGTTCCGCACTAATGGGCTGACCTGTTGGTGGCTCAAAGTAACGTAGACGCACGCTAGTATAGTTCGCAGACATAATTACAGCTGCGTAGTCGTTAACATCTACGTTTTGGAAATCAATGTTTACATCTATTGTTTGGGGTGTATTACCTGTATCTTCATCACTGAAAAAACGAACGCTCGGCTGATCCCAGAGTCTAGACATCAGATGTACTGTTGCTTTTAGTTCTGAGAAGCGCTTTTGATAGGCTTCAATTTCTTCAGGAATGAACTCACTTTCTACAAGAATGGCGATTTTTTTCCCACCAAGGGATCTAGGTATCATATTGGTTCAATATTCTTAAGGTCACTAGTACTGCCGTGAAGTCAAAAGTCAAAAGAATTGTATTCCGAGCTTTTGCTCTATTAGAAATGATATTTTTATTCACGCTGTGCTGTACTAGATTATTAATGTGGAATGTATGTGACTTATTTTTTAAGTCTTTAATTAAAGAGTTTAGAGAGGAGAAAAAATAATTACAAGGGTGAATCTTTGGCAAAAAGGCTATATTCTTTTTTTAGAATATTTATGATAATTTCAAAGCGCAAATCAGAAATAACAAGGGTTTATTTTTCGTTATATAACCTCTTTTTTTTGGTAATATACACTCAACAAATAATTGAAATTCTCTTTATAATTTAAATAATATTTTATAAAATATCAATAGCTAAGTTAAACCGTTGTTAAGTAGAAAGGCTGAATAAAATAAAAGTTTGTAATCAGGGCTACTCTACGGGAACGCTATGCTAACAGCCCTTTAAAACCTGGTAAATGAGTGATAAATCGCTCACTACAAACAAAATTCATATTTAATTGTTTCTACCTACTTAGCTATTTTTACACACTTAATTTGATGTAAATGATGAATTCAATCAACCAAGAAATATCTGACAAATTAAAGTTAATCCGCAACGCCTTAAATGAAACTGGTGCGATGGGTATACGATTGTACCGTTCAGATTGGTTTGCTTGGTCTACTGCTGGTGCTTCTAACACGGTGCTACTTGCTTCCGAGACTGGAGTAGCAGAAGTTCTCGTAACTGCTGAAGAAGCCTGGATATTGACTGATGAGATTGAAGCCCAACGCTTACAGGATGAAGAACTTCCGGGTAGAGATGAGTCATCAAATCCTGTCTACAAGATGCACATTAATCCTTGGGCTGATAAGGCTGCTCGTGAATCTTTCGTGCGTGAAGTCACAAACGGAGGAAAGATTTTGAGTGACATTCCCAACGCTCATGAAAGCCCATTACCGATGTCACTCATCAATCAAAAGCGAGTGATAATGCCTACAGAATTGGAGCGTTATCGGCAAGTGGGGCGTTTAGCCAGTGAGGCTATAACTGAGGTACTTTTGCAAGCCCAGCCTACGTGGACAGAATGCCAATTAGCCGGAGCAGGTGCAGAAGCATTGTGGTCAAGAGGACTACATCCAGCCTTGACGCTAGTTGCTGGAGAAAAGCGTCTCCCCTTATACCGTCATGCCACACCCAAGCAAGAAAAGCTAGGACGTGCAACAATGCTGGTTTTTTGTGCGCGGGGATATGGTCTATATGCGAATCTAACGAGATTTGTCTTTTTTGGTTTGGGGCAGGCCAATGCAGAGATCCGAAATTTAGCTTCTTTGCATTCTCAAGTCCATCAGATTGAAGCTGAAGCTTTGAATTTGTGTATTCCTAATACGCCTATCAGTGCAATTTATGATGCCCTTGGTCAGGCTTATAAGCAGCATGGTTATCCAGACGCAATTCGTCAACATCATCAAGGAGGAACTACAGGCTATCTATCTCGTGAAATCATTGCCAATCCAACCACTAGTGAGATTTTAATGGAAAACACTGCTGTCGCCTGGAATCCAAGTTTACCAGGAGCTAAGGTGGAAGATACTTTCATCATTCTCAAGGATGGAGGGCTAGAAAACCTGACTTTCGATCCAAAATGGCCAAGTATCAAAGTTGAAGGACGCGATCGCCCCGTACCATTAGAAATTGACTAAAATGGAGCCAGCCGCCAGACTGATTGTATATAACAGGTTTGCGGCTGGCTACTTCTATGGGTGGTAGTGAGCCACCCGTCCGTAAGTTTCAGTCATCCCTTTGAGGCGATCGCTGACCTCTGGTGTTAAAGCTGCGGATTGATATCGCCAACCCCAACTCCCTACAGTTTTGCCAGGAAAATTCATCCGAGCTTCGCTACCCAAACCCAAAACGTCTTGTAGAGGAATAATTGCCTGATTAGCGACGGAACTTAGTGCTAATCGAATCACATCCCAGTGGATTCCAGATGGACTATTACAGCCTAAATAACTCAAGACTTGTTCTCTTTCTAGGGGTGACAATTGGTCGAACCAACCAACTGTCGTGTCATTATCGTGAGTACCTGTGTACACAACACAATTAGATTGATAATTGAACGGTAAAAAACGCTTTTCAGCTTGTGAACCTTCACCAAAGCCAAACTGTAAAATTTTCATACCGGGAAAATCAAACTTATCTCGCAGAGCGTATACTTCTGGTGTAATTTCTCCCAAATCCTCAGCGATGATTGGCAATTGACCTAACTCTCGTTTGAGTACCTCAAAAAAAGCCTCTCCCGGCGCTTCCATCCACTCACCATTCATCGCAGTTGTTTCGCCCTGTTTGACAGCCCAGTAAGCTTGAAATCCCCGAAAGTGATCGATGCGAATCAAGTCTACATAATTGAGCATAGATTGGAAGCGCTGCACCCACCACTTGAAGTTTTCCTGCTTGAGGCGCGTCCAATTATAAACAGGGTTCCCCCACAGTTGCCCAGTAGTGCTGAAGTAATCTGGCGGGGTTCCTGCCATTAGTGCTGGTTCACCTGTGTGTTCATCAAGGCAAAAGTTTTCAGGATTAGCCCACACATCAGCACTATGATGAGCTACATAAATAGCGATATCTCCCAGTATCTCAATTCCGCGCTGGTTAGCATAGCGCTTCAGTTGTGACCACTGCCAGAAAAACTCAAACTGTAAATATTTATGGTAGAAAACTTCATCGGCGAGTCGTTGTTGCCATTGTGCGATCGCCTCTGGTTTGCGCTGGGCGATCGCCATCTCCCAAGTATTCCAACTAGCGCCTTCATGGGTATCCTTGAGTGCCATGAACAAGGCATAATCATCTAGCCAATCAGCTTGATTCTTACAAAACTCTTTAAATTCCTGTTGCTGAACTGATGTTGCGCTAGTCTTGAAGTTCTGGCAGGCTGTTTGCAACATTGGTATCTTTGTTTGGATAACCTGGGGAAAATCTACCCTTTCAGTCGATAAATTGGGTAAATTAGCCAAATCATCTTCAACTAGCAAGCCCTTTTTATACAGCCAATCTGGGCTAATTAGCAGAGGATTGCCGGCGATCGCTGAATAACAAGCATAAGGAGAATTGCTATCCCCAGTAGGTCCCAATGGCAATATCTGCCAAAGTTGCTGTTTACTTTCTACTAAAAAATCAACAAAGCGATAAGCTTCCGGCCCAAAGTCACCAATGCCAAACTGACTTGGCAAAGAAGTAGGGTGTAGCAGAATACCACTAGCTCTGGAAAAAGGCATAATAAACCTCCATCTAACAAATAATAAAAATGGATCAATCAATCGACATAACTCGATAGCATAAAATTACGAAATTATCTAAAAATTTCGGTAACGTTCTTTCTGATTTCCGTAGAGCCGCAGTATGGACATTGCACAGTAGATGAATTGAGGTCATCTACTGTGCAATGCCACAGTTTTTAAATGTCTTGGTAAAGTGGCAATCAAAAGTTTGATATTTTTATGTTGCCAGAGATACCATCTCTTTTCCAGTAAAGCTTGCTGTCAATGTGTAGTTTTTTGTGTTGAAGGCTACCACTGTTCTTGAAAGCTAGGATTGAATAAGAACTTTAATTTGTAGTTATTAACACTAACGTTATCCTCAACAATCTTACCGTTGCGGAATCGGAAGACATGGGTTTCGATGAATGTTATCTTTTTGCCAGTTGGAGCAACACCTAACATTGTTTGGGAATGAGTAGCAGTGACTTTAAAGCGCACAACTACCCGGTCTTCTCCAGCGAAGATGTCGTCAATATTCAAGCTAATGTCGGGAAAGGATTGGTGTATGTTATTAATTGCTTCTTTAGTAGTTTCGGGTCCAATGATGGGCTTTCCATCGAGAGTAATCTCGGTGTAGTAAATGAAGTTTGGGTCAAGAATTTCGTCGGCTACACTCCCGTCGTTTACAGCGAGGAATTTCTCGACGTAACGACGGGCAATAGTGAGGTTATCAGTTTGTGTCTTTAGTGTAGTGTTCATACTTTCTCCTTCAAGCACTTATAAACAGGTGAAGATGGTCAATCAAAAAGTAAAAGTAACTGGCTTCTGGCAGTAATTAAAGTAAATAACTAGTGCTTCAACAGCCTTCTATCGACGATGTAATGTCATTTGGATGCCGTAGCGAGGTGTAAACGATTTCTGAGGGTAAGGTTCGAGTGTCTGATTGGGCGCTAATCGCGCTTGCCAGTGCTGTGCAAGAGTTGCTAATACTAGCGCATCTTTTGTTGGTGCGAAGTCTCGACCAGCACACTGTCGAGGACCAGCACTGAAGGGAAAATAGGAAAATTCTGGACGTGCTGCTTGTGCTTCTTGAGTCCAACGCAAAGGGTCAAACTGGTCGGGATCAACAAAATAGCGGTGATCGCGATGCATTAGATATTGGCTAAACACAACAATTGAACCAGCAGGCACCAGATAACGACCAAACGATATATTATCGCGGACAAAGCGTCCGACAATCCACACGGAGGGATATAATCGTCGCACCTCTTTGAGTACCATCTCTGTATAAGGCAAGTATGGTAAATCTTCAAACGTTGGTGTCCGTCCTGCCAAGATATTTGTCAACTCGGTGTGTAACTGTGCCTCAACGTTGGGATATTCAGCAAGCAGATACCACACCCATGACAATGTTGTTGCGGTCACTTCATGCATTGAAAATATTATTTTTAATGCTTGATCTGCTATCTGCTCATCACTGATGGGTTGCCCATTCACCTGTTGTTTGAGCAACCAGGAGAACAAAGACCTTGAATCAAGAGGGGCAGAACGGCTAGCTTCTACCAGACCCAACATGAAGTTTAACAAATAAGAATGAGCTGCTTGTGCCTCTGATGTCATAGATACAGTTACAGGAGGTGCTAAATCATTTAGCAATGCCGCGATCGGATCAAAGCCATAGCCAACGTCCATTGTGATAATGGCATCAACAAGATCTGCTGCCTTTGCTTGCATATCAACCTTAAACAATGTTTTAAAAACAATGTCCAGTGTAATCTGCATTACCTCCTTATATATATCTACCTTCAGGAAGTCACGCTGCTGGTGCATGGTATCCCAGCGCATATGTGCGTTGACAGCAGCCTCAGTCATTATCGGAGCATAAGTTGTACTCAACTGACCTTCAAACAGGGGTAATACTCCAGACATCTGCTGTAAATAAGATCCTTCTGCACTTATATCTTTCCGTTTTGCAAAATAGCTAGATTTAGTAACGAATACATCACGGATAAAGTCAGGATGATTAAGCAAGTAGATGTCTTGTGTGCCAAAAGGTAGGCGTACAATATCATCGTCGTGAGTTTGCACGAGATTGCTCACGAAGTCAAGAGGACTGCGGCGTAAAGCTTGCAGTGTGTTATCAAAGGTCGCATCCGCAGGAATTGTCACAGTTGCATCTATGTTTGGCATAGACTTGTCCTTAAATTATTGAGAGAACTATACTTTGGTAAGTACTTGGGCAGAATTAATTAGACAAAAGCAAAGAGGAAGGGAAAGTAATATCATGTCCGCCTAAAGACTTATCATTTAGGCTGACGGGAGGACATCGGAACGCAAAGACGCACAGAGATTTTAATGATAAGTGATTAGCCGGACTTGATATGATAGTTTGTCGCAATCTTGAAGCTGTTATTTCCTTGCCTGTGGTAAGGACTTTAACTTTGCCTTCACCATTTGCCAACTTCAAAAATTTATCTCCAATCAGATTTTGCCTGCAAGTACTTGTCGAACAGGAGGAGCTTGAATTTCTTCAGTCTGAGTAATTAAATGATTCACTACAATGCGATCAGACTCTAAAATCATATCTACCAGTTTTTCACCGATCATCAGGCATGGAGCATGGGTGTTACCACTCACAACCGCCGGCATGATAGAAGCGTCTGCCACTCGTAGTCCTTCAACTCCGTAAACTCGCAACTGCGGATCAACTACCGCCAAACTATCACGCCCCATTTTACAGGTAGATGAAGGATGCCACTCGGTTCTACATAATTGACGAATGCTTTGATAAAACTCTTGCTTTGTTTTAACGTGTAGTCCAGGCGACAGTTCTTTAATCCCAATCTCGTCAAAGTAATGTGTATTCATGATTTCACGGGCGATTTCAATTCCCTTCATGAGTGCTTCCATATCAGCATCACACTGCATATAGTTGGTTCTGACGATCGCCATATGCAATGGATTGTTAGAATGTAGTGTTACACTGCCTGTACTCTGGGGGCGTATCAGCGTCGGGCAGCAATTGAAATGCGTACCGCCAATAAAAAGTTCTTCTTTGCCAAAGAAAAAAGGACTAAACGAGAACTGCAAATCAGGCGCAGTATTTTCCATACCACTGCGACTATGAGTGAATAAGCCAACTTCAGTAATTACCCGTGGTATAGGTTGTTCTTGTTGACACTCATAGCCCATATCGAGTAGTACATGATCTTGCAAGTTTTGCCCAACCCCTGGTAAATCTACTACCACTGGAATATCGTGTGCTTCCAAGTGGCCAGCTGGGCCAATCCCTGCAAGCATTAGTAGTTTGGGTGAGACAAATGCCCCAGCACTTAAAATGACTTCACGCTCTGCCGTGACAGTATGCAAAATGCCTTCCTGGAGATATTCGACACCTACTACACGTGTCCCTTTTAACAGGAGGCGGGTTACATATGCCTTGATTTGGAGCGTCAGGTTAGGACGTTCTAAGGCTGGGTATAAGTATGCAACAGCAGCACTACAGCGCTTGCCATCTTTCGTGTGGGCGTATTGATAGATACCCATACCTCCTGCTTGCTGGGCACCATTAAAATCCCAAGGTGGGGGATTGTAACCAAGTTCAACTCCTCCTTCTAAAAATGCCTGGGAGACGGGCGTGGGGTTCGTATGGTCAACAACGCGAACTGGACCACCAATCCCGTGATATTCTGAAGCTCCACCAGCATAGTCTTCCGATTTTTTAAAGTAGGGCAAAACTTCACGATAGCTCCAACCGTCGCAGCCCAGGTAGTTCCAGTAATCGTAGTCGTGTCTGCTGCCTCGTACATGGATCATACCATTGATCGAGCTGCCACCGCCTACTACCTTACCCTGTGAAATGGGTAACTTACGTCCACCAAGATACTTTTCTTCCTCAGTGAGATACTGCCAATCAGCATCCGTGTTCCACGCACCTGTGAAAAAAGAACGCAAGTCGGAATTGCGGAAAGCAGGTTTGTCATCTGTGTCTCCTGCTTCTAGCACAAGAACGTTGATACCTGGGTTTTCGCTCAGACGACTGGCAACCACGCAGCCTGTTGCACCAGCCCCAATCACAATATAGTCAAATGCTTGATTGCTCATAATTTTTAACTTTGATTCAGATCTTGGTTAACGAAGATTATCAAATTCCCAGTGATTAACATGTTAATTCTGAATTTTCTTGTGAAAATCAGGTGACATTAGTACGGTAAAAAGATGATTGTTTCATCAAACATATCAGTTGAGGCTTATATTAAGCTCAAGCATCTTTACCCATCAACTTAAACTCGATAATCTACTAAATGTTGAACTGGAATGCTAGTAACCTTTTTGAAGTATTTGCTAAAAATTTTAGTAAAGTTAAAACACAATTACAAGGGTTAATATTTATCAGATAGTAGTTATTGTTTGGCTTTTAAAAAATAAAAACGAAATTGGCTTGATGTACAAATTAATCATGGTATATATTCAGTAAATTAGTCCGTCCACGGCTTTGATGAATCATTCTTTGATGGTATATAAACCCGCGCTATAAAGCACAAATTAGCACTGTATACCTACGAAGTTGGTTGGGGAGTTGATGTACTGAATCAAATAGAAGAAGTGAGTATTTATCTCTGGTTGCCTTATAGAAAATTAGTGGAATAATTAATGCCAAATGCTAATATCACGGCTAAATTGTTCCATATAATGAAACAAGTTACGGACGAATTAGATACAATGCGGAAAGCTGAAAAAAAGCAGCTATATCGTTAGAAGATTCATCAGAAAAAGTACTCAAATTAGCGGCATTAAATCAAAGTAAATATAGCTTACTAAAAAATAAATATTCATGAAGTGATAAGCAGACAATTAAATTAAAATATGTCCTGAAAGCGTCGCCTAATCTAGCTAAAATGCACGTACTTAAAGAAGAATTTCGTCAAATATTTGAAACGAGTAAATCTTGGGGAGATAGCATAACAAGATTACTAGATTGGATGTATGAAGCACGTACATATTTTCCCAAAGCTCTAGGTACAATGGTGAGATGGTTTGGTGAAATAGTTGGTTATTTTGACGGAAAAACTACCAGTGGTACTGTAGAGGGAATTAATAATAAACTCAAGTTAATTAAAAGACTTGGTTATGGCTTTCGTAACTTTAGTAATTTTAGATTACGCAGTTTATTAAACTGGCACTTTTCTGTTAATGCTCCATAAAAGTTCCTGAAGAACCGCTAATGTCTAACCCAGGTTCGCCAAGATTTAAGCGGAAGATCCCCCCAAACCCACTTTCTGCTTTTATCCCACCGGTGACGAATAGCTGGTCGTACTTCAAGCCTGCAAAAGCACAGTTGCTAGTAGTTAAGTTACCGCTGGAATATCGCCGAATTAGTCTGCCCTCTGGATTGAGAACTTCCACTTGACCCATACCATAATGAGCTACGTAGAGATTTCCTACGGCATCCTGGCATATTCCATCAGGCTTATTGTCGATTTGATCTCTCTGTTTGACAGGGAGTTCAGCAAACACTTTCTGCGCCCCTACCTTTCCTGGTGAAATCAAATCGTAGACTAGAATTCGATTTCTATTACTCTCGGCGACAAAAAGCCTCTGGCGATCGTGCGTCAGAAGAATGCCATTGGCAAAAGCCAATCCGGTAACGACTGAGTTGATTTTCCCCACAGTATCTACATAGTAGACTGCGCCGTTTGGGATTTGCGGGTTTGAATTACCGGAATCTGTGAAGTAAAAGCCGCCTTCTTCTGGATTGATGGTGATGTCGTTAGGATATTGTAAAGGCTTGCCGTCAAATTCCTTCGCCACCACCTTCAGGAGTTTGCCATCGGCATCTAGCTGCACCACTGAGTTTTTGGCAGCGATAATATGAGTGCCGTCTGGCATTATTTTATGACCATTAGCACCTGGGACTTTAGCCCAGATTCGCTGGATACCGTCGGGAGTTAAAACTGTAATTGTCCCGGCTTGGGTTTGGGAGAAGTAGAGATTGCCATCATTGTCTAAAACAACTCCTTCGGTATATTTGTCGCTTTGCACAACCTTTATTGGTGAGACGAAATATGCTGGCGGGAGTGTTATTTCAGACGAGGTAGATGTGCTGTCCTCTTTAAAAGAACTACAGGAGGTCAGCAGCAAGAGATTTACAAAGCTAAAAACCATTAAATGAAAGTTCGGTATAACAGAAAAACATTTATTTTTAGTGGTCTTTTTCATACAAATGTAAATCATCTGATTTACATTTAACTTCCATTTTTCCTGTATATTAGATGCTAAGAAATTTTGCAAAGACTGTTGACTTTGCTTTAACATAATATTAAATACCCTCTGCTAATTTTTTTAGAAAAATAAACTGGTTCGCAAAGTACCAGTGATAATCGTACCGTTGCTTTCCTGGTTGGCAGGATTAGTTATAATCTGGATAGCAGGTGTGATCCGAATGTTGTCGCTAAGTGGCAAATTATAAAATACTTCAACGTTAGTTTGTGTCGCGCTACCCACTTTAGTATCAATAAATGGCTGAGCTGCGGCGATACCAGCTAAAGCACCTGGCTTGAATAGGTCTCTGAAAGCAATACCAGCCATCCAGTAGTTGGGGTGAATGTCACCAAAAATCGTGTCATTGTAGCTGGCATAGCCGTAGCGACCAAAGACAGCCAATTGTTCTAAGAGAGCCAGTTCTAAGTTAACCCCGAAGGCATCAAACTGATTATCAAATACATTGCCGTGACTGTACAGGAGGCGTAGAGCAAAAGTTTTAGATGGGGTATATTCTAGCTCAACACTAGTCTGATTAGGAGATCCGAACAAGCCATTACTACTATCTCCATTGGGATATAGCAAGTTGATTAGAGGTGACCCACTAGCAGAACCCTGCCTACTGGGGTTGGGAGCAGCCGCACGAGGAGCCAAATACCCTGCCCGCACTGTAAATGGCCCTGAATTCGGATTCCAGTTAATAACAACGCCACCTCCCAAGTCCAAGAAAGGTAAGGCAATAAGGTTATTATTAAATACCAGAGATGTGAAGTCAAAATAGCCACGGTTGGCGTAACTATTCTGATCGAGATAGTCTTGGACAGATAATGTTGGTCCGAAGGTTACTGTGAAGTCATTGAACGGCGTAAAGGTGTATTGTAACCGAGCAAGCTGAACTTCTTCATCGATCGCGGAACGAAGAGAAAAGTCCACAGCACTACCAAAGTTTGGTTCTAAGAATCCTGCGGCGTTATCCCTACCGCGAGCGCTACCCATCTCTAAACGGACTAGCAGCATATCTGTACCGCTAAAGCTGGTGTTTAAATTTAGGGAAGCTCGATAAACGACGGTGGCATCTGGATTTTCATTGGTAATTTCTGCACCTGTTGGGTCAATTATGCGATCGCCACTGAAGCCTCCTGTTGCCACAGCAGCGACTAGTAAGCCTGTAAGTTTAGTGGTAGTCGAGAACTGATTAGCTTCTAGCTGTGCGGTATGAGATTCTATAGTTTTTACGCGATCGCTCAAACTTGTCAATTCTGTTGCAAACTCTTTCCTGAGTCTTTGCAAAATTAATAAATCTTGATCGGATATCTGCGTTGCCAGTCCAGATGCGGTTAGCTGATTGACTTGCTCAAGTACTGCATATATTCCCGTAGCAAACTCATAACGGGTCATAACTCGGTTGCCCTGGTAAGTACCATCTGAGTAGCCTGCAACTATTCCATACCGCTTAATCAAAGACTGGAGTGCCTGGAAAGCCCAGTCAGTAGGCTGCACATCTGAAAGCTGACTTGTTGAGGTAACCGGATTATTAAACGTATCTATGGGAACAGTCTGCTTTTGAGGAACGCTTTCAGTCTGAGCTAGTGGGGAAGATCTCACTGGAGTAGGTTCCAGTAGTTCAATAGTTTGGCTATTCTCTTTACTGATAGTAGTATCTATAGTAAAGCTAACCTCACCAGTCGCAACTGGCTCAGGAATAATGGTAGAAGATTGTGAAATTTGAGCCAGTACAGAAGTGATTTGAAAAATCAAACCAAGGATATTTATACTTCCAGCAAGGCACAAGTAAAACTTTTTCATTGCTTTTAGATTATGGAAAAAACTTAAGGGTTAAGGGAAAAGAGGTGAATATTTGTCCTTTTTCCTTTCCCCTTAACCGAAGAGTATTGAAACATAATCAATGAAATCATTGATGGCAAATTCGCAAATACAATTGTCGAAGAGTAGACACAAAAATTTTAGCAATCAATAATACAGCAGATTTCCAGGAAAGTACAGTACCCTATATATCTCAAAGCTAGCCAGAGAGCCTATTATAATTCGGAATTCTGCTGTAATTCAGGTTATAGTATTTTGTCAACTCCCTTTATTGGGCTGCCTATCTAGCTCTTCCAGGGATATTATTGTACCGACCTTTTCGGCGATGAAATTGTCCGAAATTAATATCTTCGGCAATAATTTTTTCGACACAACGTTCTGCTAAAGCTGCAATTGTTAACGCCGGATTTGCACATGCTGCGGTGCCAGGAAGAAGCGCACCATCAACTACATAGAGTCCTCGATAACCAAGTACTCGTCCGTATTCGTCGCACGCTTTCCCTAAACGACATCCTCCAAGGGGATGGGCTGTTCCTGCATAACTAACTTCCGACTTGATTTGAGTCGAAGTACTATTTCTTTCATCAAGGACTCCCAAGGTACTCTCAATAGATGACATTAAAGCTTTATCTCCTGGAGTGTTTCTAGGCAAGTGTAATCTGACATCATCTAAGGATGCATCGTATCTAAAACTTCCATATTGTTTAGGTAAACCTATAGCAAGATATTCTTGTGTTCCTGGCAAACCATTCCAATCTGGATAATTCATGATAATATTTGGGCCTTTAGGGTTATTGAAATCTTCAAGAATAGCGCCGGCAAATCCACCTTTACCGTTTGCTACTGGTAAATTCGAGCGACTAACAATGGCGTCTCCATTAGTGCCCCAAAATTTACCGACATAATCGTTTAATCTAGGTAAAGTGCCTTTTGTTTTTGCCTTAACTAAAAGTTTAGAAGTTCCCAAAGAACCAGCTGCTAAAAATAAATAGCGGCAGGTAATATATTTTGTGGTTATAACTTCTCCAAATTCGTTGATCTGATCACATGTAATTCTATATCCATATCCACCAACTTCATTAATTGAGGTTACTACATGGAGAGGAAGAATCTCTACTAATCCAGTTTTTTCTGCCAAAGATAAGTAGTTATGATCTAGACTTCTTTTAGCTCCGCTATTGCAGCCATACCAAATTTCGCCGTTAATAGTAGAAGGTGTCTTTCTTCCAGCTATTTCTTCCCGAACTATATCCCAATCAACAGCCAAATCTAACAAATAATTGGAAAATCCTGCGCGAGTTGCCTCTTGAACAAATAATCGGGTTGAATCATAATAAAAAGTTGACAAAATGTCATTAGGAATTGGTGATGGTTGAATTATTGAACGAACACGAGGATAGTAAATATTAGTAAAATCCTCATACTTTAACAAACCAGAAAAAACCTGATTAAATACTCCACGATTTCTCGGTTGTACCATACCAGCGTTGTTAACTAACGATCCTCCTCCAACGCCAGCACCACGTAAAACAAGAATTCCGTCTTCATTGTTAGACTCTAAAACTCCTGTATATATATTTACAGGAACCCCATCAAAAGTTGTTGGACTCAGCCAAGCAGCTCTACCGTCAGGATTACGGAAAGTAGTAAAAGTGTTTTGAGCAGATGTAATAGGCCAGCGACGACCACGCTCTATTACTAATGTATTGATACCAGCTTGTGCCAAACGTAAAGCAGCAACAGACCCACCATAACCACTACCGATAACAACTGCTTCTATGGGTTCGTCACGAGCCATACTATGACGAGTATCAAGTAGTGAAGTTGTTAAAAGACCACCAGTAAATAGAGCGCTGTTTTGGAGAAATCGACGACGCCCAGAACGCATATGAACCATAATTCCCTCAGATTAATAGTATGTACCTATCTAGAATCGCTTGAGATTATATAGCGAGTTACCCCCTATCGAGCGAGCAAAAATTTTGCATGATAACGTCTATATTAGGGGTTTGATTAATTGGTCTGCTAAAATTAATTAGCTAAAGTGATGTCAATTTTTTGACATTAAATAGATCTCGATCATTCCATTAAATATTTACAGTAAGTTATCAAGACTGCTTGGGGCAAAAGCAAAAAGATAAAGCTTCTCTTTTTGACTTTAAATTTTGCCTTAGAAAACTTTTTACACAGTGTGAAAACTCAACAACATTCCAGAGTGTAGAGAACACAAAACAGGACTACAAGGGTTAAAATTTTGGAGGAAGTTCGGATTATTTAGGTTCTCATGATTATAGAGCCATGACTGAAGATAGCAATTTTTATACCAGGGCGATCGCATAGTTATACAGGTTAAAAAACAGCACAACTAAAAGAAATCAAACTTCCTCCCAAACTTCAACCCTTGCATTTGTCTTTTGTATTTTACTAAAGTAGAGAAATTCTAGGGTATAACTCACCAATTCTTTTTTACTTAAGTCATATCAATTGCTTAATACACCCTGACTGTGTTAGCGATCGCGCTGCATTCCCTAAGTCAGATTACTGAAGTATAGCCTATTGGCTATAACGGAATCATCATAAGCGTTCCAATTTTTAACTTTGTACTGGGCTTTTGTCTTCATCTTTGGGCTAGGTGGCGAGCGAACATAGGCGATAGGTAAAATTTACCATTTTGCCTATTCACGCAACAACGCTTTGAATTAAGTCTGGTTGAAAAGCTAGCTTGGCAGACAGTACAACCGAAAAAATGCAAACTTCTTCCTAAAATTTGGCCATTGCAGTTTTATTTTTTACTAATTACGCTTGATCTTACTTTGACACACCGGCGAAACAACTAACTAACCACACTTTTTCCACTATTAATCCAGGTATTAGGGAGAAAACACTAGAACAGCTGAAGTCACATGTTGAATGACAGATTCAAAGGAGAAATGCGTGGATTTACAAAATAAAGTTGTTATTATCACTGGAGCTAGTGGTGGGATTGGCGAGGCTGTTGCCAAGGAGTTAGATGCAGCAGGTATGAGTCTAGTACTCACAGGGCGATCACAAGATAAACTTGAACGGTTAGCCTCTAAGCTAAAAAACGCCAAAGTCTTTCCTGGTGAGATCACAAACCCTGAATTGCCCCAAAAATTGGTAGATTTTGCTATCCAAACGTTTGGTCAACTTGACGTAGTTTTCAACAATGCAGGCGTAATGACTGTAGGGCCGATTGAAAGTGTTGATATCGAAGAAATCTGCCAGATGGTTCGAGTCAATGTGGAATCTGCTTATAGAATAGCTTACACAGCATTAAGACACTTTAAGCAATCCGGCAGTGGGTTTTTAATCAATACTTCAAGTATTGCTGGTCTAAAAACAGCACCACAATTAGCTGCTTACTGCGGTACTAAATCTGCAATTGAGGCCTTTACAGATTCCCTGCGTGTAGAACTTGCAGGAACCGACATTCGTGTATCAAGCATTGCTCCAGGTACTGTTGATACAGGCTTATATGAGAAGTGGGGTGAGGAACAAAAGGATTTCATCTATTCCGGAGGTGTACTGCAATCGGCAGACATCGCCCGTTGCGTTCGTTTCATCTTAGAACAGCCAGGTAACGTTCTGATTCCCAGGCTCTTGGTAGTTCCAGCTGCTGAACCAGTATAAAACTATGATGAGTAAGTTTTAATTTACACTCTCAAAAAGGATACAAAGGATATATCATGAGTACAGAAAAAAGTGTCGCAGTCATTACAGGAAGTTACAAAGGTCTTGGTTTTGAGATTGCTAAAAAATTGGCAAAGTTTGACAATATTCAAGTGATTATAACTGGCCGAGACAAAGAAAAAGGATTGGAAGCTCGCGAAAAATTGGCTTTGCAAGGTCTAGAAGTAGACTATCTACCTCTTGATGTCACTGATGAAAAAAGTGTCGAAGATTTTGTAGCTGAAATACGCAAACAGTATGGGCGAGTAGATATCTTAGTCAATAATGCAGGAGTAAACCCTGCAAGAGAACCTGAAGAAAGCAGTCTTCTTACTGCTAAATTAGATACTGTTCTCTCGACATTTACAGTCAATACGATTGGTCCTTTACGTGTGTCTCAAGCACTAATTCCCCTAATGAAGGAGCGTAATTATGGACGTATTGTTAATGTATCCACTGAAATGGCATCTTTGAATTTGATCAGTAATGATTTTTATCCCCTTGCTCCCTCATATCGATTATCAAAAATTGGTTTAAATGGATTGGCTTCTCTATTGGCAAAGGAGTTAAAAGGCACTAATATTTTAGTCAATAACTATTCTCCTGGATGGATGAAAACTGATATTGGAGGAGCAAATGCGCCCCTGACAGCAGAAGAAGGTGCAGAAACAGCTGTTTATTTAGCTACATTGCCAGATGGTGGTTCTCAAGGGGGCTTTTTTGCAGAGATGAGAAAGTTTGGCGGGCCATTTCCTTTACCTTGGTAAACGTGTACTTCAGTTTGATGTTAGTCAATAGCAGGTAATATCAAATCCGAATGAACACTTATAACTAAGACTAATGGCAAAAGTTTTGATGATAAGTAATCAGGTAGAGATGATATTCAATGTTAGAATGGCAATAGTATCCTGAAGTTTGTCTATGTGCAAAAAAGCCTGTCAAATCAGGCTTTTTTCGCACTAGAAATACGCCAAATAAAATCTCAGCTTACAGTTACTTCAAGGATTAAAATTTTTCTCTTCTACAGCAAAGAATAAAATATCTTAAACATTTAATCAATAGACCTGCCTTATTATCAAGGTAGGTCTATTATTTTTAACTTTTTTTAAGTAGTAAACGTAGCGTCCCACAGGGGAGAAAGCTAGAAACCACAAGGTTTAGAAGTGTGTATCTGTCGCATTCTTTTTTAAAATTGGTACAAGAATCAAGCAGTGTTAGCTTCCTAGCTAGAAAGCATGGCAACAATCTCTTTACGCCCACTTTTTTTGGCAATATCTAAAGGAGTGTCTCCGTCATTACTTTTAATGTCTAAGCGCGCACCTGCTTTTATTAGAAGCCTAACTCCTTCAATATTGTTTTGCCAAACTGCATCGTGTAGGGGCGTATATCCATTATAAGGGCCCTGAGCATCTATATTAATCCCATAGTCAATCAGAATTTTCATGACCTCTGGATGTCTCAAATAGGCAGAGGCGTGGAGTGCAGTGGCCTTCATATTTGAGTCAACTACATGAATATCAGCACCAGCGTCAAGGAGTAGTTTTACCATTTCGGATTGACCGTTAGCAGAACTAACGAGCAAGAGACTATTTCCATTACTGTCTGTTTGGTTAACATTTACGCCAGTTTCAATTAATTTTTTAGCATCTTTAAGGTTGTTATGAATTACCGCATCAACTAAATTATTACTCATGTTAGTAGGGTTAAGGGTTTAAAGATTATTTTTCCAGAAATGTAAAGCGTAGGAAATAAAGCGATATATTAAAACAACCGAATTCACATATATTTATGATTAGAATGCGGTTGTTTTAATATATGAAATAGCCACAATTTATATCTAAATTTGATTTATAAAAAACCACTTGAGATAGATATAAATAACTTTAATTAGCAAACATTTTTGTAGTAATGCTCAATTTTAATTTTGTAAATTTGTACTCTTTGAGCTACGCTTGTTATTGTTGAAAGAACTATGAAAAGAAATACCTAAATGTGACTGAATTATTTCTTTTCTTTCCAATTTTATAAAATTAACTAAGCTTTCAGCTTTTTCTTGAGTGGAATTTTCTAATTTCAGTAAAGGTACTTCCAGCCAGCAGCTTCGGCAGAACCAGTACACCTGGTTATTACTAATGTGTTGTAGAATTGGATGGGAGCAGCAAGGACAATTTTTCATATGATTTGCTGGTTGAAAGTTAACTTTTTATTCCTGATTAAGGATTGCTCTCAAGCTTTAGTGAGTTATGGATTTTCAAAAAAATCCATAGACTTATTACAGAAGTTGGAGGAAGGATAAAGATTCAAGATTTAAGAAAAATCCAGTCTCATTAACCAATTTTTTATTATCCTTACCCTAAATCTGGCAAAATTCTTTTTTGCCAGATTCTCATAACGAATGACTAGTTTTCGGGTGTAAGTGTGAGGGAGTAAGAGTATCAGAGAAAACTGAAAAATCAACTAATTTCCCTAAATGCTTACATCCCAAAATCTCTACATATCGAAGATTTTACTGTTTCTTCATAACATTCACGTGTAAGTTATGAAAACTTTTATTGCTAGTACTTAGCACGGACGCTCAGATCAGCCTGTTCATTTTGTTTTTTGTCTTCCTGATTAGTGTTTTGTTTTAGTTCAATTAACTTGTTTTGGAGTAATTCTTCAATATCGATACCGAGACCTAGAGCAACACGATTGCCATATTCTACGTCTGCATTATAGAAATGAGGAATTTGTCGCATTTGAAATTCCCGTTTTGCAGACTTTAAGCTATCAACCAAATTCTCCACTAGACGGGCTTTCTCCTCTTCTTTCATCAGCCGATAGAGGTCTCCTGCCTGAATAAAATCATCATTATTGTGTTCTAATGCTGTTCGGTCTGCATCACCTGAAAGACTATAGGGTAGTTCTTTATATAGTGGCACTTCTTTTGGTCCACCAAAACTATTAGGTTCATAGTTGACGCTACTACTACCGTTGTTATCAAAGCGCATAACACCATCCCTCTGATAATTCATGGCTTTTCGTACATGAGGACAGTTGATGGGTAGTAGCCCGTAATTACCTCCTAGACGATAGCGATGGGCATCTGCATAGGCAAACAAACGCCCCTGTAGCATCTTGTCTGGTGAAAAGTCAATTCCTGGAACAACGTTAGCAGGAGAGAAAGCAACTTGTTCTACTTCCGCAAAGTGGTTATCAGGATTTCGATTAAGAACTAAACGGCCAATGGGAATAAGGGGATAGTCTTTACGCGACCACACTTTGGTAATATCAAAGGGATTAAAGTCGTAAGAGCTAGCATCTTCAAGCGTCATAATTTGGACATAAACTTTCCAAGCGGCTTGTTCATTCTTAGCGATCGCTTCAAACAGTTCTCGCGTTGTGTAGTCTGGATCAACTCCTGCCAGTTGAATAGCTTCTTCTCTAGTAAAATTCTGAATGCCTTGTTCAGTTTTAAAGTGATACTTGATCCAAACAGCTTGACCTTGGGCATTAATCCATTTAAAAGTGTGGCTACCGTAGCCATTCATATGCCGATAGGATTTCGGAGTACCTCTATCTGAATACAGAATTGTCACCTGATGGGTAGATTCTGGTGTGAGGGAGAGGAAATCCCAAACCATGTTTGGATCTTTGCAATTAGTCTGGGGATTACGCTTTTGGCTATGGATAAAATCTGGAAACTTTATCGGATCACGCACGAAGAAGATAGGCGTATTGTTACCAACAAGATCATAGTTACCTTCTTCAGTGTAAAATTTCACGGCAAACCCTCTAGGGTCGCGCACGGTGTCTGCGGAGCCTTTCTCCCCAGCAACAGTTGAAAAACGCACGAAAACGGGCGTTTGCTTGCCTACTCTGTCCAAAAACTTTGCCTTTGTCCACTGGGTAACGTTATTAGTTACTTCGAAATAGCCATGAGCGGCTGCACCCTTAGCATGAACGACTCGTTCCGGAATTCGCTCCCGATTGAAGTGGGCGAGTTTTTCAATCAGGTGAAAGTCTTGCAACAAAATTGGGCCATTACTTCCAGCTGTCAAGGAATTTTGATTATCACTAATCGGTATTCCAAAGCTTGTAGTTAAGTCGTTATTTTCTGTCATGTTTACCACACAAAATGTACAAAAACATCTAGATTAGTCCTATGCAAATTCAAAAATAATTTCAGCACAATTCGCAAGTCGATACTAAGGTAATTTGTATCGAACCATTATCTATTTTTGCAACAGAACCATTTTCGCTTTTCAACATAAGCACTTCATCAGCCAGGGTATTCTTATTAAAAATCGCAGCAATCTCTTGGATACAAGTCTGCAATCGTTGAGCTTCTGCAAAAGTCACAGTTGTAGTTGTGGGTTCCTGGTTAATGAACTCACTTGAGTTTGCCTTTTGTGGGACTCTTTCCCAACGTGGGATGTTCTTACTCCGATGTGACTTACGCCATGTTTGAGGGGTTGTATTGTGGAACCGGAGAAACTGGCGACCGAAATGGCGTCTATCCAGATAGCCTACAGCTTCAGCAATCTGCTCTACCGAATGGTCTGTTTCGAGAAGTAAACGGCGTGCTTCTACCATGCGGCGCTCAACAATCCAACAAAGTACGGTTTTTCCAGTCTCTCTCCGGACAAGGTCTGTGAGGTAGGCAGGAGAACGACTGACTGCTTCAGCCACCTCTCGAAGACTAATTGAATTATGATAATTAGTCTCAATAAACCGAAAAACATGGCTTAACAAAGGTTGGGACTGAAGCAAGAACTTTTCAAAACTGGTCAGTATTGCCGTATTAATAGCAATGTTAACGTTATAAGAGTCAATGCCATTTAATAAGTAATTAGAATCCATCACTTTAGCTTCATTCATTGTATTAAATAGACTTAGGTTTCATGTCAGTTTTTGGGAACTAGATTAGAGTCTAAATATTCTCCTTTTAAATCACTCGTCAGTTAATATTTACAAACAAATTCACTTACTGCCACAATTTTTTTGATTTATTGATCACTCTTCACCGATAGGTGATTTGGTAAACGTCTGATCCAATATAACAACTCATCAGAAACATAAATATTGCGAAATAAGTTAATTTGTTGGGATTTTAAGTAACACCCACCTTTATGCCCACGTCGAAGTAAAGTCTCATTTCCCTCAGCGATGATTTCGTTTGCTTCACCTTCAAAACAACTCCATTCAGAGTAGACTACTTCGTTATTGAACATAACAATCGGCCAAGCTATTGTTACATTTGGTTGAGCAATTATTGCCCACCAATTTACTTCTTCATTTATTACCGTAGTCCTGCCATAAAAAGGTTTTTTAGCACAAAAATAGACGACATCATCTGTATACTCACTTGCTAAAATATCTCCTCGTCCTTGCCGCAATGCTTCACAGTGAGATGGCCACCAATGTTTATTTTCTTGCTCTACTTGCTCTAAGCTGTATTCTATAGTTATCTCAGGTAAAGTATCATTACGGAGAGAAATATATGTCTCTGCGTCCCTGAGCAGTTTTACTGCTAATTCATTAGAAACTAGCTCCGGCTTAGAGTAATCTACTAACAAATCATTGTAGTAGTTGGTTTGTTTCGTCATTTCAAGCCTTTACAATCTTCAATCAATTGTCTATGTGTCTGCACTTAATCCTGAATGAGCATAACCCTTGTGTCATAAGAGTTTGGCAAATCCATTTTCTGTGCAACCTTAGACAGAATCGATATTAGGATGGGGTTGTTTGCACAACGCTAGTTGTCAAAATGACGACTAAGCAAGGCTGCAAGAAGTTGTTCAACCGATGACTTTGTTACTTTTTCATGCTGCGATCGCATCCCCTTTTTTAGATGCTATTGAAAGGGCTGGTCATAGAAACATCAACATGGGTGAACCAAATTATTAGAAAGTTTTAACTTTTTTCTTGGCTTTGCTATGATATGTAGTCATAGCAATGATATACTTGTATGAAATAGACTAAGATTTTGGTAACTGTGTGCTTCTTACTCAAAATAAATCAAAAAGTAAAAGCGTTCTTGTTCATAGAGTGTACGTGTAGCAGTCACCAAAATTAAAGGGGAAGCCCCCGTCTATCATTCGGGGGTTTCGCCGGGTAAGTTAGTGTTAAGAGTCCATGAGAGTGAGTAATTCTTTCAAGGTCTTTGCGTATAATTGTCTATCTGACGATAGGTTTTAACCAGTTAAGATAGAAAACTTAAGTGGAAAAGTTTGTGTTTTTTAATTGGAGCTTAGGCAAAGTTCCGATGTAAAGGTCTTTTAGCCGATATGAATGTAGATAGTAGGTTTTGCTAACTTTGCTAAAATTTGCATCTTGCACTATGTTCAAGCAAATCGCTATTTTAAGAAAATTGCACGGAAACGATGGGCAAATTTCTGGGAATTGGGTGGTAGACCCCAATTGCGCGCTCGTTATCATGAAATATTGGCCAGGGTAGATTTTAATGAAATTTTGTACCAACCCAAACAACTGTCAGGAATATATTTTCCTGGGTATTGATTGTATCAAGTAATACTAGTTTTGGAATAAAAATCAACGGAAAATAGTCACTACCCAGAGTGATGAGCTACGTCCCATCCGAGACGATGGTTTCCGACTGACAGTCGGTCATAGCAAAATTTTTTGGTCTACAGAGTTTTTATATATATGAGCTATTGAAGACTGAAATCGTGCTAGCGCTTATTTGGCAAGCCTTTTAAACCTGGTAGTACATTTGGAAGGACACCCTTAAATTTGCAGAAAAGAATCTCACGGGAAAAAAGAACTTATCTTTATCTTAAGTTTCTTATCTTGAGTTGCAAAAGTTTTGTAAAGTTAGCAAACTTAATTTCAACAGGCATCTGTCAATCAACTAAATGGATGAGGGTGCATAAGATGAGCAATCAGCAATGATACGAAATTTTTGATTCTTCTATATTGTCTCTGCATAAACTCATATCTTGCTAACCAAGGTGGTGGTCAAAATGCAGGAAGACATAGAAATGCAATAGACATTTAGTCTTTTGCTAAATACCTATTACATTCCTCTTGTATCCTTGCAATATAAGCTGTAATACAGTTCAATCCATTTACTTCACTGGTAATTTTTGGGAATTGTTGCTCAATAACGCCTAAAGTGGCTCCACCTTGTCATATCTGCGTTTTCACTATTCAAGACTATTAGGTGGGAATGCTTGATGTGACTGGGCCTTATAAGTTCTTTAGCTGATTTAGCAACAACTCTATTCTTGCCACAGGTGACTTTCCCCAATTCTATAGCAACCGTACCTGAGGAAACGAACTATGTGTAACGACTTTTTAACTAACACTGAATGGGTACGTATTGCACCTGATAAAGTAGTGGTGGCAACGAGCGATCGCGTTTGGTTGTACCGACCTAATTCTAAGGATAGCAGCGATTTCCTAGCCCAACCGAGAAGCGGTGCTGGCAGTGTAGCTACAACCCAAAAACTTCTTGATACATCTATCGTGCTGGCCAAGCGAGCAGTTTTGTCAAGCCATCACCCCCCTATCTTGAGCAGTACTCGTTGGATTTGGCATTTAGCGGGTCAATATCATCTCACTCACTCCACGCCGCAACTGATGGAGAAAACCGCCCAGATATTTGCTGCTGCTGGTCACGAAAGCTTGTCACAGTGGGCAAAGCAAAAAGCTATTGAAGAATGCGGTCACGACCGACTTGCCCTGCTTGATATTCAATCACTGGGATACAAAGCTGAGGCGGTAGTAGAAGTCTTCGTCCCTCCATCAGCCAAGGTCTTATTAGACTACTTTACTAATAGTGTGCAAACCTCCAATCCACTCAATTGCATAGGTTATTCTTACACGATGGAACGCCTCGCAACCGCGATTGACGAGGAGTACATCCAGGCGGTAGAAGCACTGTTGCCGTCTGGCACGAATGCCACCCGATGTCTGCGTGTACACAGTGGTATCGGCAGTGATATGGATCATGTGGAGGAGACTGTTGAATTAGTGGCAAATCTAACACCAGACGAACGAACTCGTGTTGCTATTGCCTGTTATGAAACCGCACTGTTGTATTTCAGTTCACCCCAGACAAACTATCCATCCGATGAAGAACTCCAGCAGATACTAAGACCCTTAGCTTTGCATCCACATCAACAGGACGAATGCGATCGCCTCGTGCTGAGGTAATCCTGAACCTGACTCAAACGCTTTCAACCCAATCGTCAAAGAAAACCTTGAGGAAAATACCATGAAACCTAACAAAAACATCTCAACCAATCAGAACCAGTCTTCTCCTTTGTTCACGTTTCTAAGTGTTTGTGCGATCGCTGCATCTACACTAGTGATAGAGATCCTGCCACGGTCAAAAAACTATAATTTCTCTCCTACAACCGAGCAGCAGTCTTTGAAGCAAGGGTCTGTTGATCATCCCATTGAGAGCGATCATCAAGACTTAGAGGAGATCGATATCGATAAGGAATGGAAAAGCATTTTAGGCGATAAATCCAAGCAAGAACTTTTAGCCTACGCTCCCCCAGGTGTCTAAATATATTGTGGCTATATCAATACCTTAGCCAAAATAAGAGGATGAAGAGAGAGGGCCGATGTAGTAGAGTTATTGTCTCTCACAACGACAACTCAAAAACCACAATCAGCCCATGCCCGATATC